>CAZSBH010000040.1:0-36870 GCA_964604845.1 uncultured Spirochaetaceae bacterium | reverse complement strand
GAGCTGGCGGCGCTGCTACGAACCATCCCTTGCGTACGAAAGATCGTTATCCTCGATGCCTGCAATTCGGGAGGATTTATCGGCAACGTACTTGAAAAAGACGGAATCCTGTCGGATTTTTCTTTCGGGTCCGACGGGATAGTCACCAATTTGAGCAACGCCATCTATTTGTATACCAACTACGATGGGTACGAGAGCGATATTTCTCCCGCGGATGCCCTGGTTATAGCAGCGTCGGGGGAGCGGGAGGAATCCTTCGAAGGACTATACGACCACGGGGTCATGACCTATTTCCTGCTCAAATCGGCAACGAAGGGAGATCTGAACAGGGACGGCTACATCACTGTATCCGAGTCCTACTACTACATTTACAAAAACATCAATGCAAACTGGAACAATACTTGGAGCGGGCAGCTCTACGATGTGTTTTTCCCCCGCGTGTCCGGGGGGCCGATAGACTACATCCTATTTACCAAATAACGGCCGATCTGAAAGCCTCACATCTCCTTGATCCGTTTCAGCTCGTCCCGCAGTACCGCGGCCCGCTCGAATTCGAGATTCTTGGCCAGCTCGAGCATCTCCTGCTCCAGCCGCTTGATCAGGGCCTGCCGCTGCTTGGGGACCAGGATGTTGTACTGCCGTTCCATCAACTCTAAATCGAACTTCTCCAAGCTGCGTTTTTCCTCTTTCTTGCGGACCAGCAGATCCTGAATCGACTTGGAGATAGAGGTCGGGGTGATTCCGTGGGTCTTGTTGAACTCGGCCTGGATACGCCGGCGTCGTTCGGTTTCCTCGATCGCCTCGCTCATGGCGGTGGAGACGCGATCGGCGTACATTATCACCCGGCCGTTCACATGGCGGGCAGCCCTGCCGATCGTCTGGATCAGAGAGGTGGCGGAGCGCAGGAAACCGATCTTATCCGCATCGAGAATGGCGATCAGGGACACCTCGGGCAGATCGAGACCCTCCCTCAGCAGATTGATGCCGACCAGGACGTCGAACTCCCCGGTCCGCAGGCTCTTGAGGATCTCCACCCGCTCGATGGTTTCGATTTCGGAATGCAGGTAGCGCACATTGAGCCCCAGTTCGGAGAGGTACTCCGCGAGGTCTTCGGCCATCCGCTTGGTCAGAGTGGTCACCAGGGTTCGCTGGTTGGCGCCGATGCGCTTCTGGATTTCCGCGTAAAGATCCTCGATCTGTCCCTCTGTCGGGCGTACCTCCAACTCCGGATCCAGCAGGCCGGTGGGCCGGATGATCTGCTCCACGAGCTGTTCGGATTTGTCGAGCTCTTCCCGACCGGGGGTCGCCGATACGAATATCGCCCGGTCGAGGAGCTGTTCGAACTCGGCGAAGTACAGGGGCCGGTTGTCCAGAGCCGATGGGAGCCTGAACCCGAACCGCACCAGGGAGAGCTTTCGGGAGCGGTCACCCTCGTACATTCCCCGCACCTGGGGAATGGTGACGTGGGACTCATCGACGAAGGCGAGGAACTTCTCCGGAAAGAAGTCGAGGAGCACCGCGGGGCGTTCCCCCTCTTCGCGGCCTGAGAGGTGTCTGGAGTAATTTTCGATTCCCGGGCAGTAGCCCATCTCCTCCAGCATCTCCAGATCGTACTCGGTGCGGGATTTGAGACGCTCCGCCTCGACAATCTTCCCCGCTTCGGAGAGCTCGCTATGCCGTACCTTGAGCTCCAGGCGGATACGCTCCAGAGCTTCGGGCAGCCGTTCCTCCGGCGTGACGAAGTGCTTGGCTGGGTACACGATGAAGAACTCCACGTCTCCCAGACTAGCCCCCGTCAGGGGATTGATCTTACGGATCCTTTCGATCTCATCACCGAAGAACTCCACCCGCAGTGCATCGGTGGTGTAGGAGGGAAAGATCTCCAACACGTCACCCCGGACACGAAATCGTCCGCGTTCCAGCACCGCATCGTTGCGCTCGTACAGAAGCTTGACCAGGCGAAGCCGAATCTCATCCCGGCTGATCTCCTGACCAAGGTTCAGTTCGAGCCTCATGTCCCTGTAGTCCCGGGGGTTGCCGATGCCGTAGATGCAGGAAACCGTGGCCACCACGATCACATCCCGACGCTCCAAAAGAGCCGCGGTCGTGGCCAGGCGCAGCCTGTCGATCTCCTCATTGATCGAGGCATCCTTTTCGATGTACAGGTCTTTCCCGGGCACGTAGGCTTCGGGTTGATAGTAGTCGTAGTAGGAAACAAAATATTGCACCGCGTTCTCTGGAAAGAAATCCGTGAACTCTCGGTACAGCTGAGCCGCCAGAGTCTTATTGTGGGAAAGCACCAGAGTGGGAAGTTGGGCCTGCTCGATGATCTTGGCCATGGTGTAGGTCTTTCCCGATCCGGTGACCCCTTTCAGAGTTTGGGTCCGATACCCCCCGGAAACCCCTCTGGAAAGCTCCGCGATCGCCTGGCCTTGATCACCTGCCGGGGAGAATGCGGAGACGACCTTGAACCTGTTCATCCGCGTCGTACTTAGAAGCGAATATTCTGGGTCCGCTTGGAGAGCTTCACAAAGAGCGTCTGCTCCCGTCTGCCTCGGAGCACCTTCACCTCCACCGTCTCTCCCGGTTTGTTGTCCTCCAGGGCGCTGAGAAGATCCATAAGGGTGGCCACGGGCAGACCGTCAGCCCCGACGATGATATCACCCCCCAGGCGGATGATCGAACGTCCGTAGCGAACCGCCTGTTCACCCCCCTTGAGCCCGGCCTTTTCGGCGTTCGAACCAGGCTCTACCTCTGAAACCAGTACGCCCTCGGAAACGGAAAGGCCGGCGTAGCGAACCAGGGCCGGGAACAGCTGTACGGGAACAATATCGATCCAGCCGCGCTGCACTTCACCGTAGCGCAGTATGTCCGGAACGACCCGTTTCGCCGTTTCTACCGGAACGGCGAATCCGATACCCACCGAACCGCCGGAGGGAGAGAAGATCATCGTGTTGATTCCGATCATCTCTCCCCTTGAATTAAGTAGAGGTCCCCCGGAGTTTCCGGGGTTGATCGAAGCGTCGGTCTGAATCATTTCCTTGATTACCAGTCCGGAGTTGGTCCGCACCGGCCGGCCGAGTCCGGAGACGATTCCCGTGGTCAAGGTTCGGTCCAGGGCAAAAGGGTTGCCGATGGCCAGAACCTTTTGGCCCACCCGTAGATCTACAGAACTCCCAAAGGGGATGGTGGTAAGCCGTTGTCCCTCCGGATCGAACTTGATCACCGCCAGATCGTTTTCCGGATCCACACCGATGATATCTCCCCGGTGGTTCGTACCATCCGCAAGGGTGACGCTCAGTTCATTGGCGTCCTTGATCACATGATAGTTGGTGAGCACGTACCCCTTCTGGTCTATGATCGAACCGGAGCCCGTACCCTCTTTGGGAATCGGCTCGAGAAACCAGTTGTACTCGAAGGTGACCGAGGTTATGTTTACCACGGCATCGTTGAGCTTTTCATAGATCTGGATGTTGTTGGCCTCGTCGCTGGAAATCGACCCGCTGAACTGAACAGGCTGTCCGGCGATCGGCGCGGATTTGGCAGGCGGTTCCGGCCTATCCTCGATCTCCGCGTCTCGGGCGGACAGATCTTGCCGGTCCTCCACCGCTGAAAGGTCGAGAACCCCTGCCGCCCAAGTCACGAGAAGTGTCAGCGCGATCCCCGCAGCGGTGAATAGGATAACCTGCCATCGTGTATACAGTTTCACAGCATCTCTCCTATCGATGAATATATATAGAATGAAAATAAAAATCCAATAGACCGGCTGAAGTCACTTGTAGTTCCAGTACACGTCGCCCTCGCAATAGCGGCGGTGCTGGATCGCTTCGAGGACATGTTCCTCTCGGATACTCTCCTCCTGGGCGAGATCGGCGATGGTGCGGGCTACTTTGAGGACCGAGTGGAAAGCCCGCGAAGAAAAACTCAAGCTCTCAGCAGCTTTCCTCAGTTCACCGCGGGAGGTTGTATCGAGAGCACAGAAAGATTCGATCAATCCCACCGGGATGTGGGCGTTGCGGGAGAACTGATGAGCCTGGTAGCGGGCTCGCTGCACATCGATGGCCACGGCCACCCGGGCCGCGATCGCGTCGCTGCTTTCACCGTCCCCGCTCCCGCCTCCCTCCATATCGAGAAACCGTACCGGCTCCAGGGGAATGCGGATATCCACCCGGTCCAGCAGAGCACCGCCGAGCTTTCTCCAGTATCTGGAGATCTCCGTGGCAGAACAGAAACAGGTTGCCTGTCGCCTTCCCAGATTGCCGCAGGGACAGGGATTCAATGCCAGCACCAGCTGAAAGCGGGCGGGGAAACGCATCGAGGTACCGGCCCGGGCGATGGTGATACTGCCCTCCTCCATCGGTTCACGCAGCGTCTGGAGCAGGCTTGAGCTGAACTCCGCCGCTTCATCGAGAAACAGCACTCCATGGTGGGCCAGGGAAACCTCCCCCGGCCGGGGGATCTTGCCGCCGCCGATGATCCCCTCGCTTGAGGCGGAATGGTGGGGCATGCGGAAGGGGGGATTCTTGACCAGACCGACGCCGGGAGGCAGAACGCCGGCGGTGGAATGAATACGGGTGACCTGAAGAGACTCCTCCCAGGACAGGGGTGGGAGAATCGTCGGCAATCTGCGGGCGGACATGGTCTTCCCGCTTCCGGGAGGGCCGAACAGCAGGACGTGGTGCCTGCCGGCGGCAGCCACTTCCATGGCTCGTTTCAACCGCCCGTGCCCCTTGATATCGGAGAAATCCCCCAACTGCTCTTTGGAGGGATGCGCGGCGGCAGGCGGGCTAGCCGACGAACCACCGGCAGGGGCATGAGCAGGCTTGCCGCCCCGGGCAAGCCCACGAAGTATCGTAGCGGCCGCCCTGAGCGAAGAGATACCGTAGATTCGCTCCCTGCAAAGGACCTGGGCTTCTTCGAGGTTTTCCTGGGGCACGAGAAAACAGGAGACCCGGTCCTGCAGCCCCGAGGCGACCGCCGAGAGCACACCGTGCACAGGCAGCACCAATCCTCTCAGGTTGAGCTCCCCGACGACCATCATTCTACGATCTCTGGGAAAGGGGATCTGCCCCGAGGCATTCAGGATGGCAAGGGCGATGGCCAGGTCATAACTGGCCCCCTCCTTCCTGATGCCGGCAGGAGACAGATTCACCAGGATTCTGTCCTTCGGGAAACGGAAACCGCTGTTTCGGATCGCTACCCGCACCCGGTCCCGGGCTTCCCGGACCGCACCGTCGGGCAGCCCCACGATGTCGATACCGGGAAGACCCCGGCGGATATCGACCTCCACTTGAATCGGGACTCCCTCGATTCCCACCGGCGCCTGGCTGGCGATTACTGCGAGCATACCTTCCCCCTACCCTTAAGTAACGGAGGAAAAGGCTATGTTGCTTTACTTCCCGCCCTGCTCGATCGCCTTTCGAACGAGGCGATCACAGGCCTCGTTGTGCGGGTCTCCGGCGTGTCCCTGCAGCCAGTGCCAGCGTATCTTCAGCGGTGTGGTCAGACGCATCAACTCCTGCCAGAGGTCCTGATTCTTCACGGGCTTTTTAGAACGGGTTCTCCATCCGTTTTGGACCCAGGAGTGGATCCAGTCACTGATGCCTTTTTTTACGTACTGCGAATCGGTAAATACCTCGATCTGGAGCGCGTGCCCGATTGGGTTATTTTGCACTTCCCTCAAGCTCTCGATAACCGCCTGCAGTTCCATTCTGTTGTTCGTCGTCTGCTGCACAAATCCTGAGCCCAGGGAACTGCCCTGCCCTTCCAGAATGATGTAGGCCCACGCTCCGGGCCCGGGATTCCCCGAACAGCCGCCATCGGTATAGATCTTGATGTTCCTCATTCCGGGTATTCTTCCTGTTCCCGGGGCAGCAGGATGGTAACCCTGGTACCCCGTCCGGGCCTGCTTTCCAGCTCCATGGAACCGGCGTTGCGTTCCACGAGCATGCGGCCGAAGTACAAACCCAGTCCGTCATGATCGGCTTTCGTGGAAAAGAAGGGATCGTAGACCTTCTTCATGTTTGCCCCATCGATACCCATGCCCTCGTCCTCCACCTGGATACAATAATAGCGGTTGCGCAGATCACTGCGGATGAGCAGCGCATCTCTCGGTCCGATTCCAGACTCCAGGGCGTTCTCAAGGACATACTGCAGCACCTGGATGACTTCGTCGGGGTTGCAGAGCGCTTTTCCGCTGGCATGCTCCTCGATCCTCAGGACCGCTTCCGGATTTGTTTTGTTGAATTCCGCTTTTACGTTCCGTAAAAGATGATGCATACTTACACTTACGGGGATACTTGCCCGCGATCCTACCAGCGTGGCTAATTTACGTAAAAAATCCCGAATACCGAGATCCCCCTCTTGGGCAACGTCGATCAGGTTTTGTACCTCTCGGCGCACTCTCCGCACCTCCTCCGACGAGGACGCTTCGGAGCTTTCCAGAGCTTTGAACAAGCTGTCGATTTTTCTCTCCAGGGCCGTCAGACTTCCGGAGATGAAGTTCACCGGATCGTTCACCCGATGAGCTATACCGGTGACGATTCCCCTCAACTCCCTCATTCTGTCTCTTTGAAAAGAACGCATATTGAGCCGGTTCAGCTCGTCGATCACCAGCTTCAATTCCATGTTGCGCTTTTCCAGACTTGCGGAATAGTGCAGGGACCGGTGGTAATGCTTCCTGTAGAAAAGCCGATCCACGACCGTGCAGGAAAGCGAGCGGATCGGTATGAGCAAGATAAAGAGGATTGTGGTAACCAAGAACCCGGCTATACGGTCAGGAACACCGTAGCTGAGGATGAACAATCGTTTCGTAGGTTCGTAGGCAACGGTGAAGAATGAGAAAATAATCAGGGCCAGGAGGACATACACCACGTAGCGGCTGACGAAAAACTTGATGTTGAACACCCTATGCTTTAGAAGACCGATGATAAAAAACAGGGGAACGAAGGAGAGAAACAGGTTGGCAAAATTGCCCATGCTGATCCGCACGCCCTCCGGTCCACCAAGAATCAGGGGAAGCTGATCGAGAAAAAAATACGGTGGGATGGCTATTAGAAAACCAGCCAGAATCCATTCCAGCTGACGCTTCTCGTGAGCGTGAGGGGTCTTTACATAGGAGCGGATCAGCAGTATCAGATAGGCTAAAAAGGCGATGCCGTCGGAGATATTGTTCAGCTTCCCCAACATCCGATACCGGTCAAGCCAGATATCCCGACTGCTCGAAATCCAGGCAGAGAAGTAGATCATCCGAAACACAATAAAGGCGAGATACACTCCCAAAATGAGGGCGATCGTCCCGGTACGAATGCCTCTTTTACCTTTGGGAGTGGGGAAATAGAGGGCAAAAAAAACCATGAACCAAGATGTTAATTTCCCGAAATGAATCATGATATTCGAGAATAAACTCTCGTAGTAAAAAGGCTTTACAGCGGTGAACACCAGGTAGAACAGAGCAGCCAAAGTGATCAGATTAGATGCGGTATCTTCGGGAAGACAGACGATCAGGTAGAAAGACATGAAGGCCAGAGTTATACAAAAGATCAGAGTGAACACCCAATCGGGCCTGGTAAGGGCAAGAACCGGAATTATCTCGATCGTCAGTCGTTTGTCGCCGTCCCGTATCACTTCAACAGGAAGCGGATGAAACCGCCAGATCCGGCTATCCGCCTCTACAACGTCCCGAACGCTCCGGATAGGATAACCATCGACCGATACGATCTGGTCGGCGTTCGGTCTCAATCCGGAAGACACCGCCGGTGAAAACGGGGTTTTAGGAGAGAAGATCACCCTACCGTCCCGATTGACGACTTCCGGGTAGTTGACGACCAGACCCGTGCTCGGTTTCACCAGATAGCGGACAAAGTACACGCTGGACACAGAGGTGAACAGGATCGCTACGGAGAGCAAGAGCAGAAATCGCCGTTTGAATTGGAATAGATTTTTGACGGACATTTTGTCCTACCTTGCGGCTATTTTCTTTTATATCGATGAACAGGAACACGCATCCGCAGTATATTTCTGCCCTCGAAGGTGCCGGCGTTTAAGAAGTAATCCCGCAGAACCGGATGCCCGAACTTCATAACCTCTTCGGTTACGCAGAAATTACCCGGTTGAACGAAATGCTGGCCCAAATGAAAGATGGAGTTCAAACTGTCGGAAACGATATGTCCGGTATTTTCTTCCGTATATGGGGTGTTGCCGATCTGAAGCGCCGTCCTGAAAGACAGGAAATGGGGAAAGTGGGAGCCTTCGATATCGTATAGGTGCTTGAACAGCTTCAGCCGGAACCCGCAGGTCAAGGCCGGACAGGATTTCCCGTCGAAGGGAAACAGGACGATCCCTCCAAAGCTGAACCAGATCCAGCGACGACCACCGAACTTCCGGACGAATCCGTCGATATAAGCGCGAAAAGAAGACAGGGCGATCGAAAGATTTTTCGTTCCATAGCTCCTCTCCATCTGCTCCTTTCCATCCAGCTCGATGAACATCATCGAGAAGGTGTACTCCCGGCCCGGGATCACTGTGGCCCAGTCGTTCCCCGACAAAACGTAGGGCGCTTGCCTCTGTTCCCTGGTCGATGCGGCTGCCGCTTCCAGCAGGGTCGGGTGAATACCCTGGACGAACTCCCGAATCCGTGTCAACCTGCGCACACCAACCGCTCCTTCCAGGGTGTGGCGATTCAGATAGTCCACAGCGCCGTCGTGAAAGAGCCCGGCCAAATCTTTGATCTTGCCCGTTTGATCAATGATCCCGAAGACGATATTGTCTTTTTTCTTCAAGGCTCTGAGATAGGTCCGGATCCGCTTTTCCTCGATTCCGGAGAGATCCAGGTAGCAGAGCGTGGGAGTATCTATTGCTTTCAGCCGGCCTGAGAACTGCTCCAGTGCGACGAAACTGACATCATCGACCAGACCCTTTCGTCTTCGCAACTTGAGTTTTTCCGGGAGCTTTCTGTTGCGGGAGAACACGAGAACATTCACCGGCTCACTCCCAGCCGAGCTTGTACTGATACAGAAGATTGTGTCGGGACACCCGCAGCGGCTTGAAAAACTTATCCAGCTTGTTTCCCATATCGGAATACACGCCGGGAGTAATGACCAGGCTGTCATTCTCGGCGAACTGGGACTCGATCACCTCCAGTCGCCTCAGGGTGTCGCTGCGGATCCTCTGGTAGTTCTGGTAGAACTGGCAGGGACCGGTGTGTACGGCCAATCGGACACGGAGAGGTTTGGAGAAAGGGCATTGAAACAGGTTGTACATGAAGAGCTCGAGCAGCATCTCCATCCCCGATAGGGCCGCTTGGATATTCTTGTTTCCGTAGTAAAAAGCGGCGATGCCGCCGTCCCCTTCCCAATGCCACAGACGGCCTTCTCTTTTCCCCACGATGTTCGCGAGCAGCTGCCTGACGTCGTTGTAGACCTGCACCACCATCTGTTTGGAATATTTTCGCACAAGCTCGCTATTGCCCACCGTATCGATACGCAGGAAACTCAACTCGTAGATCTGGCCTTCGATCAGTGCGCCCCATCCTTTGGTCTTGCCTCTACCCCCGGCCTCGATGAAAGTGCCCTGTGCCTCCTTGAACTTGTATCCCAGAGTCTCCAGCTCTTTCACGATCTGCGGCAGCAGGCGGATGGATACGGGCCTGCCCATCACACCTTGACGATCCACCTCCACGAGGACTTCGGCAAAGCGGCGGATATGTCCGGCGCGGGCCAGATCGGCGGCGATTTGCTGGGCGGCGTCGACCTTGGGGATCGGAATATTGGGGGGAAACCCGGTGTGCTCGTACAGATCGTACCCGGAGATCACCCGAGCGGTCAGGCGCTCCATCAGCACGACATCCATTGATTGGGAAAGAGCCTGAGAGATATAGCTTTGAAGGCGCGGGCTGATCTTCACGGTTCCAGCTCCGGGATGTCCAGCTCGGGGGGAATGCGTATCAGTTTCCCCTGATCGTTGATGCAGGCCCAGGTTACCTCAGCTTCGGCTACCAGCTCGGAATCCCGGTAGATGCTTTGCTGGAACACCATACGGACCTTCTGTTTTTTGATCGGTCGGGTTTGGATTCGCAAGTGCTCCCCGCTTCCGACCTGGCTCTTGTATTCTATGCAAATGCGGGCCACAACAAACCCGACTCCCTTTCGACGCAACTCCGAATAGGACACCGGGAGATCGTTGAGAAACTGAATACGGGCGTATTCGAGATAGTTGAGATATACGGCGTTGTTGACATGCCCATAGCTGTCACACTCGTAGGATCGGGTCGTCAGCCGGCTTTGGTGTATCATTCGCCTGGAAGTGTAAAATCTATGCTCCCTCATGGTCAAGCTTTGACGGTGCTTTCTGTTGACACGGAAAAGTCGCGTTGGTATATTTCTGGAGTTCGAGAAACGCGTGAAGAATGGCGGCGTAGCTCAGATGGTAGAGCAAGCGGCTCATATCCGCTGGGTCAGGGGTTCAAGTCCCTTCGCCGCTATTTTTTTTCTCCACCGCAAATGAACGGGACGATCCTTAAGGATAGACAGTACTTCAAATTCTGTTCCTACGGATTCCTCAAGAACCTGCGATTCTTCGATCCCTTTATACTTTTATTCTTCCGGGAGATGGGTTTTTCCTTTCTCCAGATCGGGACGTTGTTCTCGATTCGTGAGATCGGAACGAACCTGCTCGAGATACCGACGGGTATTGTAGCCGATGCCTACGGCCGGCGCCGGGCCATGATCTTCTCCTTCGGCGCTTATATTCTCTCCTTTCTCGTCTTCTATCTTCTTCCCAGCTACTCCTTGTACGCAGTTGCAATGATTTTCTTTGCCATGGGGGAGGCCTTCCGTACCGGAACCCACAAGGCCATGATCCTGGGGTATCTTCAAGCGACAGATCAAATCAAACACAAAGTGGCCTATTACGGCCGTACCCGAGCCTGCTCCGAACGGGGAGCGGCCCTATCTTCCCTGATCGCCGCGGCGCTTGTACTGTACAGCGGCAGCTACCGCATCATTTTCCTGGCCTCCGTGATTCCGTACATCGCCGGTTTGCTGCTCATGATCTCCTACCCTCCGGAACTTGACGGCCTGGCCCGCAGAAAAAAATCAGGGAAGGTACTGAAGGACTCCCTGGAACAGATTCTCGCCACCCTCAGAGATTTCATCGATATTTTCAAAAACCCGGGATTCCTGCGCACGTTGTTCAACTCGGCGTCTTTCGACGCGGTGTTCAAATCCGTGAAGGACTACATTCAACCGGTCCTTCAAGCACTCGCCCTTGCACTGCCGATTCTGGTCTCCCTGTCGGGAGACCGCCGGGTGGCTGTCCTGACGGGGATCGTCTATTTTTTGCTGTACCTTCTTGGCGCTTTTGCCTCGGCTCGATCGGGAACTCTGGAGAAGCGCATTCATTCCCTGGCCGGATCGGTGAATGCCACCTACCTGATCGGCAGCTTGGTCATCCTGGCCACGGGAGGGGCCCTGCTCGGTTCTCTGCGGATCCCGGCCGTGGCCCTGTATGTCCTGTTGTACACAGTGATGAATCTGCGGAGGCCTCTGACAGTCGGCTATGTCAGCGAGCAGATCTCCGAACGGGTCATGGCTTCGGGACTTTCCGGAGAGTCCCAGGTCAAGACGTTTCTGGTGGCGCTGCTGGCGCCTCTGGTGGGTTTTCTGGCTGACACGGTGGGTATCGGAGTTGCCCTGGGATCCATGGGATTGCTTCTGCTGATCGTATTTCCAATCCTGAGGGTTCGGACCGCAGCTCGACCGCACAACGGAGGTTAAAAGATCAGACAGATCTGCAGATCGCAGACATTTGTGTTGGTTGGACCGGTTTTGAACAGGTAGCCGATACTCTCGAAAAAATGATACGAATCGTTGTCCTCGAGGGATCCCCCGATGGACAGATCCTGCCCCCGGATCTTCTCGACAATTTCCAAGGAGGCAAAGGCTCCCGCCGCATCCGTGGGCCCGTCATTGCCGTCGGTCGCTGCGGATAGAAAGAATATGTCCTGAGCCCCAGCACCCGCATCGGCGATCTCCTGGAGGAACGACAGGGCCAGTTCCTGGTTTCGGCCGCCGAGTCCCCGTCCTCTGATAGTGACCGTGGTCTCGCCTCCACCTAGAAGGCAGGCGGGTCTCCGGGCGAGCAGGTCGAGGGACCGCCTGTCCAACGCCACCGCAGCCAGTACTTTGGCCACTTCCCGCGCCTCTCCCACGATGCGGGAGGAGAGCATCACAGGGGTATAGCCCAGATCAGCCGCCTTCCCCGCAGCGGCGTTCAAAGCCGTGTAGTTCGTGCCCAGAAGTACATTGTCTACGCTTGAGAACACGGGGTTGCCGGGCTTTGGCGTCTCGGCGATCTCTCCGTTGGCTCCCCGCCGAAGCAGCTCGAGTATCCGCGGAGGCAATTGATCTTCTATCCCGTACTTGCCCACAATCCCGAGCGCCTGAGCGTAGGTTGTCTCATCCGGTACGCATAGACCTGAAGCGATCGTGTCCAAACGATCCCCCACCACATCCGACAGGATCAGATTCACAGACCTGGCCGGGTGAAGCAGTGCCGCCAATCGCCCCCCCTTCAGGCGGGAGATGTGCTTACGGATACAGTTGACCTCCTGAATCGTAGCCCCGCAGGCCAGAAGTGCTTGGGTGGTCCTCTGCTTCTCCTCCAAGGTGATGGCGATCTGCCCCGAGCCCTCCCCAGCACGGAACGGAGCGGGCAGCAGGGCCGAACCGCCCCCTGATATCAGGTTCAGCACCAGGGTTCGCTCGTCGGCTCGGCGGGCCATTTCCTCAACCGCATCCGCCCCGCGCACCCCCTGCTCGTCGGGAATGGGGTGTCCGGCCTCGATCGATCGGATCCGACTTAAGTTTTCTGTATGCCCGTACTTGACCACGATCAGTCCTTCGCTGATCCTCTCTCCCAGAACTTCCTCCAGACCAGCCGCCATGGAGGCGGTGGCTTTACCGGTTCCGAGCACCACGATTCGATCGAAATTGTGTAGGTCGAGAGTCAGGGAAGGGGTTTCTGAATCAACGGTCAGTCGGTTCTCGTTGACCTGGAGACCGGCGACGATCAAGTCTTTAGGGTTGACCCGTTTGACTCCCGCACGAAAGATGTCCTCCAGGTCCTGGTAAGCACCGGTTCGTTTCGGCACAGCTCTTCCTCCATCCTGTAGCCCGAGATTTTTCGTTTCCGGATTCCGATCCTCCCACACCGGCCGGACGGGCTGCTATGGCTCTACTGTTTCCGCCCCGATAATGAGGCTTACGATTTCATCGGGGGCTGTCTGTTTCGTGATCCGCTCCCCGACTTTTTCACCCCGCCGCATCACAATCAGACGATCCGAAACCGAAAAGACATCGTGGAGTTGATGGGTGATGATGATGACGCCGATCCCCTGCTCTTTGAGCCGATTTACCAGCTTAAGTACCTTGCTCTGCTCGGCAACAGCCAGTCCCGCCGTCGGTTCATCCATGATCAGGACTCGGGCATCCCAGTAGATCGACCGGGATATGGCGACAGCTTGTCTCTGACCTCCGGAAAGTACTCGAATAATGTTGCGCAGCGAGGGAATTTCGATTTCAAGACTTTGCAGAACCTTCCTCGATTCGCCGTGCATGGACTCATGGTCCAGAACGTTGAGAACGCCGAGAAATTTTTTTAATTTCTCTCTACCGAGAAATATGTTCGAATACACGTTCATATTTTCGGCGAGAGCCAAATCCTGGTAGATCGTTTCTATTCCCAGCTTGAGGGCGTCCATGGGTGTGTCGATCTTGGCGTCTTGGCCCATGAAAAACAATTGCCCCTCATCGGGACGATGGACTCCGGAAATCACTTTTATCAGGGTTGATTTGCCCGCACCGTTGTCGCCGACGATTCCGATCACCTCTCCCGCATTCAATCCGACGCTCATATTGTTCACCGCCACCAGTCCGCCGAATCTCTTGGTTATGTTCCGTGCTTCCAACAGGTACCCCATTCTAGTCCTCCTTATGCACCAGCTCCGGAGAGAATTGATCGATTAGTACGGCGACAATGAGAATCACCCCCACGGCGATATATTTGTCGAAGGTCGACACCCCGAGCACGCGCAGGCCCGTCTCAAGAGTCGCCAGAATGAAGCAGCCCAAAATTGTTCTGCCTACGGTTCCCTTTCCGCCGTACAGGCTGGCGCCTCCGATCACGACGGCTACGATCGCGTCCAAGAGAAAGGGAGCGCCCGCATCGCCCTTGCCGGTAACATACTTCAGGACATAGATTGTACCGGCCAGGGTTGCGAGAAACGAGGATAGCATATAGATGCGGACCAGATGCCCTTTGACATCGATCCCCGCTTTGACCGCAGCATCCATATTGCCGCCGATCGCGTAGGTATGATGGCCGAACCTGGTACGCTTCAGGACAAAAGATACGATTAAGATGAACAAAAACGTGATGACCACTACGTTGGGTACGATCTCCAACATTTTTTGACCGCGCTGAACAATCGGTCGCTGGAAAAAAGATACGATCTTCCCGGGAGCCACATAGAGGAAGTACCCGTTACCGATCGCGTTAGCCAAATGGGGAAGGTTTTTTGCCCAGACTCCCCCAAGCAGCAATTCGGACACCCCGTGGCTGATACCGAACATGGCAAAGGTGGCGATAAAGGGAGGGACGTCGAGGCGGGCTACCAGAGTGCCGTTGATGAATCCGGGTATCAAACCAATGACCAGGGTGAAACCCAAACCCAAGGAGATACCGGCGGCCGGTCCCAGGCCCAAACCCACGAACGCGGCCACCAATTTGGCAGCCAGAACGGTGGCAAAGCCCATAACGAAACCGACGGACAGATCGATACCTCCCGTAATGATCACGTAGGTCTCCGCCGTGCCTAACAGGAATATCGGAGTACCGAAAAAGAGAATGTTCTGGATGACCCTGATGCTGAAGAACCCTCTGGCCATGGAACTGAAAAAAACGAATTCCAGCAGAAGAAAGAAGTAGGCCCAGTACCGCCCGATAAATGTATAGAGGCTTCGTCCTTTTGTGATCGTCGGATCTGCACGCAAGGCCATACGCCTGTCCTCGGACTAGAATAGATCGGGGAAGAGATGATCGATAACAACTGCAACGATCAGGATAACTCCGACTGCGATGAACCGATAGAACGGTTCTACCCCGGAAGTCAGCAAACCGATCTCCAATACCCCGATAATGAGAACGCCGATAATGGACCCGAATACCCTCCCCTTCCCGCCCATCAAGCTCGCCCCCCCGATGATTACTCCGGCGATGGCAAACAACTCGTACATGGCACTGAAACGGGTGAAGTTACCCAAACCGGCCTGAAACACATTGAATACTCCGGCAAGGCCCGCCAGAAAGGAAGACAGGACGTAGATCTTGACGAGGTGTCTCCTCACGTCTATCCCCGCCCGAATGGCGGCATCCATGCTCCCACCGACGGCGTAAGTGTACTGCCCGAATTTCGTATTCTTCAGCAAATGCCAGGCAACTACCAGAACCACGAACAGAAAGATGAATGAGTTGGGAACGATGCGGATCAGCTCCCTGATCTGTGTCGCATCGACTCCAGGGGGTCTTTTGAAGAAGCTGAGGGCTTTTCCGGGATGAACATAGATGAGAAATCCATTGCCGATGTCGACCAGTTTGGGAGGCAGGAAGGGGATCGTATACCCCCCCGATACTTTCAACTGGACCCCGAGGGTGACCCCCCACATTCCAAGAGTAGCGATGAAGGGGGGTACCCGGTACCGGGCTACGAGGAGGCCGCTGATCAAGCCGGGGACAACACAGATGAGCAGTCCGGCCACAGCTCCTACCAAGATGCAGGCCGCTTGGGCAATCTCCGCCTTGAACATAATTTGCATGATCTTCGAGGAAATGATAGCGGTAAATCCCATAACCATCCCGACGGATAGGTCGATTCCTCCTGAGATGATCACGAAGGTCTCGGCTACCGCGAGCAGGAGGAGCACCGTAGAAAGATGGACGATGGTTTGAAGATTGGCCAGGCTGAAGAATCCCTTGCCGGTGATGCTGAAAACCACCAGCATAATCAGCAAGAAAAACGATGCCCAGTTCTTCGCCACGACCTCGACCAGTCGAGGCCTTGTTTTGCCGATGCTCTCCTCCATGGCCGTGTTTGTGTTCAAATCCCTCGTTCCTTCCGGATTTGTCGGGTGAGGAGTATGTACTCCCCACTATCCCAGGGCATTCTCCCCTTTCATCTCTTTGAGCACCTCTTCGATCACACCTAAGGTAATATCAACATCCTCATCGGTATGGGCAGCCGTTACATAGAATTCTCCCATCTGACTTGGCCGGGGGAACACTCCTTTAGCTATCAACCTCCATATGAAGTCGTGATGCACGTTGAACCGGGACTGGGCGCTGTCCCTCGAATTCTCGATCTTCTTGAGCTTTGTGAAGTAGACCTGGAACATGGGTCCGAGGCCCTGCAGGACCGCTTCTACATCCAGGGTGTCGATGATGCCCTGGATCCCCGACATCAGCTTCCGCCCCAGCCTGTAGAGATGATCGTATACCCGCCCGTTGTCTTTCTCCAGAGCACTCAGGGTCGCATAAGCCGCGGCGATTACCACGCGGTTTGCGTTCAGAGTTCCGGCTCGCAGGACCTTGTCTTCTGCGATGAGATCCATGATCTCCTTTCGCCCGCCGTAGGCGGCAATGGGGAATCCGCCCCCAATGGCCTTTCCCACCGTAGTCAGATCAGGGGTCACGCCGAATTTGCCCTGAGCGCAGTTCAAACCCACCCTGAATCCGGTGATAACCTCATCGAAGATGAGGACGATATTGTTCTTTCCGGTGAGCTCCCGCATCGCTTCCAGATAGCCCTCTTTCGGAGGGATACAGCCGCTGTTGCACATGTAGGGTTCGGTGATTACAGCGGCGATTTCATCCTTCCGGTCATGGATCGTCCGCTCCAATATCTCGACGTCATTCCAGGGGATGGTTAGCAGATCGTCCCCGGCATGGGCAGCCATCCCGCCGGTGGCGGGAATCTTGTTGGGTTTCGATGGCGGCCCCAGGCGCTCCGCCGTCACTCCGCTGAGACTGAAGCAGGTGTTGTCCAGCCAGCCGTGATAACATCCCTCGAATTTCAGCAAGAGGTTTTTTCCCGTGAACGCCCTGGCCAATCGGATGTTCATCTGATTCGCCTCTGTCCCCGAGTTGACGAAGGAGAGGCGCTCGAAACAGGGAACGTGTTGTACCAGCTTCTCCGCCACCTTCAGTTGAAGCTCAAAGGGCAGCGCGTAGAACGATCCGTTTCTCATCTCCCTGCTAACAAAGTCGAGAATTGCAGGATTGGCGTTTCCGAGGATCGTCGCCCCGAGAGCCGCCAGGTAGTCGATATACTCGTTGCCGTCCACATCGTAGAGTCGCGATCCTTCGGCCCGCTGGATGAACAGCGGATACGGATGGTAGCCTTCGAAGGTCGATCGAGACTTGCTCGAGACCCCGCCGGCGACCAGACCCAACGCTCTGTCAAACAACTTCTTCGATTTTTCCACACTGTACGCAGCCATTTCGTTCCCCTTTTGCTAATTTATCTCAAGATTAGAAGAAACTTCTCTCAAATACCGAGATAATATACGAAACTACCTACCCTGTCAATCGAGGATAGCACGAATGTTCTGCGAGTCGGCCATGAAACCCTACTATCCTGCCGTAAATACTCTATAATACTACTGTACACGGCAGTAGGCCGCAACGCACAGTCGGCGGAAGGGGGAAAGGATGAACATAAAACAGGTAAAAATGATCGATCTTGAAGAGGTTTCAAGCGAAGAATTCGCGCCGTATGGTCAGATTTGGGGAAAAGAGGAGGGAGAACCGCTGGAGGTATTGGAGAATTTGAAGTATTACTCGAACAACGCTGATTTGGGACCGGCCGTTGAGATGGTGGATGCCGGGCTTCTGGTATGCAACAAAAAAGGCAGGGATATAAAGTACTTCGAGAGGCATCCGGAGACATCGGAAAACTTCATTCCTATCGAAGGGGAATGCGTTTTGATCATGGCCCCCCCAGACAACCAGGAGGCGAAGCCGGATGTCGGCAAAATAAAAGCATTCTACCTGAACGGTACCCTGGGGGTAGCCCTGCCTGCCGGGAATTGGCACTGGCCTCCCATACCTCTCGGGGACCGAGTGAAGCTGCTGCTCATCAGAAAAGGCACGAAATCCGATCCCTGCGACACCGTTGAACTGAAGGATATCGGGTTAGACGAGATCCGGGTCACTCTGTGAACAGCTGTTCGCTGTCCAGACAACTCTCTACAGGTTGGCGGGCCTGGCCGAAGGCCGCATGGCAGAAGCACATCTGAAGCACATCTTGACATACTTCAGGATTTGAGCTAATTTATTTCGAGACCCGTGATTTATTTCATCAAAATTTGAGATAATAGATGAGTCCTACCGGGAGCAGGAGAATTCAAAACAAGCCTATCAGCGACCACGGGGCCATGAAGCGCAACAACCAGCTGACGATCCTCAGGGCGATCCGGGCCCTGGGACCGGTCTCGCGGGTGCGGCTGCAGAAAGCAACAACGCTGAGCTGGGGTACCATCACCTCGTCCATGAAGGAGCTGCTGGAGAAAGGAATCGTGAAAGAGATCGGATCCGTGAACACCGGCGTGGGCAGGCGTCCCGTGGAGCTGGACATGAACACCTCGGAGCACTTCGTGGTGGGAACACGCCTTGGCAGTTCCTATATTCGGGCAATCCTCCTGGATATCAAGGGCACTGTCACAGCGGAGCACAAAGATTTTGTGGACCCTCAGAGCAGCAAAGAAACGATGCTCAAACAAATGCTCGAAAGCGTTGATACAATCCTCGGCAAAGCCCGGATCAAACTGGAAAAAGTCGCGGGCATCGGCGTTGCCGCCCCCGGAGCGATCGACGTCAATTCGGGGGTATGCCTGTATGCCCCCCACCACCCGAACTGGAAAAACGTGCATCTGAAACAATCCTTCGAGCAGAGGTTCGGCAAGCCTTGTTTCGTAGACCATGTAAACAACTGTAGTGCCCTTGGGCAGATGCTGTTTGGCCTGGGAAAAGGAATCGACAATTTCCTCTGCGTGCTCCTCGGCACGGGGATCAGCGCCGGGATCATGATCGACGGCCAGGTGTATCGGGGTGTGAACTGCGCCGCCGGTGAGTTCGGACACATGTGCATCGATCCAAGCGGACCGGATTGTGCCTGCGGCAGCAAGGGTTGTCTGGAAGTCTACGCAACCGGACCGGCGTTGGCTAAGCGGGGTAGAGAAATCGCCAAGGAAGATCCGGCTTCAAGAATACTCGCCCTGGCCGGTGGAAAGCCGGAAAACATCTCGGCGGAAACGGTTTTTCAGGCTGCCGACGAGGGTGACCCGGAGGCGATAAAGGTATTCGAGGACATGGGATCCTATCTCGGCATCGGGATCAGTAATCTGATCAACTTGTTCAATCCCGAACGCATCATCCTCTGCGGCCGGGTGTCCCAGGCACATCGGTTTTTCCTACCCTCCGTGGAGAAGACCATCGCGGAAAGAGCCTGGCACATCTCGAACAAGGAAATCAAGGTCTGTGCCACGTTCAATACACCCGTAATGGGAGCAGCCGGGAACGTGCTTCAGGCAATATACAACGGCGGTCTCCTGTTCGACACAGTCCAACAAGGGTAAGGAACGGATTCGATAAGAGTGCATGTGTAGCTTCGGAACAGACTGGATCGTCGATCCAGATAAAAAATACTAAGGAGGTTCACGATGAAAAGGTGTATCTCAATCCTCGCCGCACTGGTATTGTTGGCGGCGTGTCTGCCGGTTTTCGCCAGTCCCAAGGCGGAGACAAAGGAAGAGCTGACCTTCCTCTACGTACCGGGGGAGACGGATCCCTTCTACCTGTCCATCGAGATGGGAGCAAGGGATAAGGCAAAGGAGCTCGGGGTCAACTTCATAGTAAGCGAGTACCCCAAAGCCTGGGGTCCTGAAGTTCAGGTTCCGGTTCTCGAAGCGGCGGTTGCCCGAGGGGACGTCGATCTGGTGATGATTGGACCAAGTTCAAACGACGCCATGATCGCTCCATTGAAGAAGCTGTACGACGAGGGGATCGAGATCATCACCGTCGACACCTGGATAGGAGACGGTAATTACTCGAAATCCAGCGACTGGTCGTTCCCATTGGCCTATATCGGAACGGACAACAAGCTCGGGGGAATCCAGATCGCCGAAAAACTAGCCGCTCTAATCGGGGAGAAGGGAAAGGTGTACTGCAACACCACCAGTCCCGATGTTTCCTCTACCCAAGCGCGCTACGAGGGCTTCGCAGAAGGCATCAAGAAGTTTCCCAATATTCAGCTCGTCGGCGTGGACTACAATCTGGAGCAGGTGCAGCGGGCGCAGCAGCAGACCTTCGCCAAGCTCCAGGCGAACCCGGACATCAAAGGGATCTTCGGGACCAATAACTGGAGCTCCCAGGGCGCCTACCAAGCCGTTGTCAATGCCGGGCTGACGGGAAGTGTGAAGCTCGCCGGTTGGGATGCCTCGGAAGAGCTGATAAACGCTCTCAAGGAAGGAAAGCTCGATCTTCTGCTGGCCCAGAAACCCAGGGAGATGGGATCCCTCTGTATCGAATGGGGCTACAAGTACTTCAAGCAAGGAGCTGAGGTTCCCAAACAGGTCATTCCCGGGTTCGAGTTCTTTACGCGGGACAATGTAGACGATCCAGCCATGCAGAAGTGGATCTACGGGAAGTAGAATCGATCGGTAGGGAGGGTTAGCTCTACAGACGGGCAAACCCTCCCCGTTCATTCCGCCATCCGCCGCTCAGTCTGAATCTCTGACAGTGCGGCCACTTGCAGCGACGTGGATACATTCAGTACTATGCGAGGAAGTATCACTGGAGACAAGCATGAAACCAATCGTCTTTCTAACGGGCACAACCGGGCGCGTCGGCAAGCGTGTGCTGAACAAACTTCTGGCCAGGGGATACCGGGTCAAAGCTCTCGTGCACAAAAACAAGCCTGAGGGCATAGCCGAGGGAGATGTCGAGTTCGTCCATGGGGACATCCTGGACCAGAGACAGATGATCGCCGCGGCCGAAGGAGCGCAGATCATCTGCCACCTTGCCGCCACCTTCGATATGTTTCCTCCTGTTGTGTTCGAGAAGGACAACATCTCCCTGTTCGAAAATATCATCCGGGGCACCTTCAACCTGCTGGAAGCGGCGAGGAGCTTGAAGGAGATCAAGCTCTTCGTCTTTGCCAGCACGGACGCGGTGTACGCCACCGGCCCGATTCGCTACGACACCCCTATTACCGAAGAAACGGAATTACATCCCATGCCCGGCAGATTCTACGCCCTGGCCAAAGCCGTGGGCGAGAGCCTCTGCAAGAACTACGGGAAGACATACGGCCTGCCCTGGACGGTGATCCGGATCAACTGGGCCCTCGAGGAAAGCGAACTGCTCCGGATCTTCAGATACGAGTTTTGGCGGGACGACCTGAGCCCCGAAGACAGAAAGAGGCTGGATCCGAAACTGGGCGGCGGCAAGGGCTTGCTCTGTCCGATCTTCGCCGACGGTTCACCCGCCGTGGATCAGATAGCCGATCCCGATGACACCTCAGAGGGGTTTGCCCTGGCCATAGATCACTTTGAGAAGGCAAGGAACAACATATTCAACATCGCCGCACCCGACCAGTTTCGCTACCAGGACTTCATCGAGCGGGTTGCCTCCGGTTTGGGGATGGAGTACGAAAGCGCCAAGCTCGGCGGCTACCAGCCCTACTCGATCAGCAGCGACAAGGCCCGAAAGCTTTTAGGCTACAAACCCCAACACACGATGTCCAGGATGATCGAGAAAGCACTGAAAGGTATCAAGAGAGATGAACAATAAATCCCCGTACAGCCGCGAGTCGGCGCCGAAGATAGGGCTGGTGACCAACTCGATCAAGGAGTTCAACGACGCTGGCAAGGAACACAGCGAGAAGAACTTCCGTGCCCTCTTCGAGGCTCTCAAGAAAGAGGGAAGCATCAGCCAAGACTCCATCTACTATGGCAAACGCATCTTCGGCTATCACGAGGCCGGGGTTGTCGCGGAGGAGTTTGCCAAGGCAACGGTCGACGTGATCCTGATCTTCAACTCCGCTTTCCCCAATGGCTACGTATTTCCCCTGATCGCCATGAATCCGTATTTGCAGAAGATCCCCATCATCATCGCCGCGGATGAGGAGCCGAACCTCTCGATCGGGAGCTCCGAATGGGCCACCAACAGCGTCTGCGGCAATGACATGAACAACTACGTGGCCAAGTACATCGGCAGGTATGCCCGCTTCCTGGACGGATCGCCCCGATCGGCGGAACTTCAGAAAGAGCTCAGGATCCTTCTCAACGCCTACCACACGGTCAAGTGTCTCCGTCACGACTACCTGGGCCGTTTCGGAGACGCCCCGGCTGGATTTCATTCGGCAACGGGGGATCAGCTGTTGTTTTTCAAGACCTTCGGGACCACGGTCAACACGGTGGACCTGCTGCGGGTACGAGAGGTCTACGACAGTATGGAAACCGAGGGCGTCAAGACCAAGCAACATTTCAGCGAAGAAGACATCAAAAAAACTCAGGAAGAGATGAGCCTGGGTCGACTGAACCTGCTCAGCGATCAGAAGATGCTGTACGAGGGAGCACGCCTTTATCATGCCCTCAGAGCAATCATCAAGGCTGAAGGGTTCACCTCCGCGGCCTTCAAGTGCTGGCCGGAGATCATGGGGGGCAGCTTTAACATGTCCCCGTGTCTTTCCATCGCCTGGGCCCTCTCCAAGCGGGACGTCACCGCCTTTGCCTGCGAATCCGACTGGCCCGGGGCGGTGATCCAGAGCATGGGAACCCTCCTGTCCGGAAAGCCCGCCGCCTTCCTCGACTTTGTCAACTTCAGCCGTGACGGCGACGTTCTTCAACTCGGTCACTGCGGCATCGGGATTCCCGGAATCATGGAACCGGAGGATCCCGCCCTGCTCGATCGAGCCAAAAAAGAGGGGCAACCCCCGAAAAAACTCAAAGCGCAGGTCTTGGCCGGCGAGGTCGCCGTGACCGACGCGGTCATCGAACACGGGGTGAGCCGGGAAGCCGGAGTGAACCTCGGTCCCAGTGTGATCGGTCAGTTCCAATACGGTGTGAAGACCGGAATCGATATAGTACAGACCCCGGAGGGCAAACTGAAGATGCTTGTGTTCACCGGCGAGAGCTCTCCGGACACTGCCAGGAAGATCCTTTACTCCGGATCCGACCTTCACGTCAGAAACTACGAGAAGCTCTTCCAGCTGAAGAGGGAGCACGGATTCTCCCACCACCTGGCCCTGGCCATAGGGGATATCGCCCGGGAGCTCAAAGAGCTTTGCGCCTACTACGGAATCGAGCACGTATCTCCCGACGTGTAATATCGGTGGTCCATTCATGACAACATCCCTCTCCATGCCGGATTTTTTTGCCTCTTTTACAGCACTCCAGGAAGAACAGGATCTTAAATCCACCCTTCTCGGCATCGGACCGATGTCGGAACGCATCGTTCGAGTTGCATTGCAGGTTGCCGACCGCAGGAGCTTCCCGATCATGTTTATCGCCAGCAGAAACCAGGTGGATCTGAGGGATCTGGGCGGAGGCTATGTCTGCTCCTGGGATCAACGGTCTTTTTTAGAGACGATCGGGGAATTGGCCGAACAAATTCGATTCTCAGGGCTCTGTTATGTCTGTCGGGACCACGGCGGCCCCTGGCAGAGAGACTCGGAACGCAGTGAGAAGCTTTCTCCGGAGGCGGCCATGGAGATCGCAAAACGCTCCTACCTGGAGGACCTGCTGCGGGGTTTTGACCTTCTGCATATCGACCCGACCAAAGACCCCCACGCAGAAGCTGCCAATAGTTTGCAGACCGTGATTGAGAGAACCGTGGACCTGATCGAGTACGTCGAGAAAGAGCGTAGGAAACGGGGGCTCCCGGAGATCTCCTACGAAGTCGGCACCGAGGAAACCAGCGGCGGGTTGACCTCCCCGGAGGTGTATGAATCGTTTATCAAGCGGCTGAATGCTATCCTCACCCGGAAGGGGTTGCCTCTGCCGGCTTTCATCGTCGGACAAACCGGCACCTTGGTGCGGATGACCGAAAATGTAGGCAGTTTCGACGCCGGTGCGGCGGAAGCACTCTCCCGAGTTGCCGCGAAGCACGGTGCCGGGTTGAAGGAGCACAATGCCGATTACCTCGATGATTCCATCCTGCTGCAGCATCCGCCGCTCGGCATCACCGCGGCCAATGTGGCGCCGGAGTTTGGAGTGGTGGAGACCGCGGCTTATCTCGAGCTGGGCTTGGTCGAGGCGGCGGAGGGGCACAGGATAGGCTCAGGATCTCGTATTGTCGAAATCCTTTCGGAAAAAGCGGTCTCCAGCCAGAGGTGGAGAAAGTGGATGGTGGGAAAGGGCAAAGATGCATCCGTCAAAGAGGCGGAAGAAAACGAGGAGCTGCGGATGCGGATCACCCGAATCTGCGGTCACTACGTCTTCGACGATCCCGAGGTTCGTGGGGCTCTCGAGGGGTTGGCCCGGAACCTATCCGCCCTTGGGATTGACGCGGAGGGCTACGTAGATGACAGGATCGATAAATCGATCGACCGCTACGTCACCTGTTTCAACCTCCAAGACCTGACCTCTAAACTGTTGGAGCATAGCCGGTCACGGTAGACCGACAAGCTGCAGGATTCCACGGGTGCTCTGAAATGGCAACAGCTCTGGATTCTTTTGTCCGATTCAGGGCATACTGAGGACGATCTCATGAGCTCCGACGAACCCCTCTACAGCGTAATCGAATTCATCCTCAACCGGGCCACGTCGGCCCAGCTGGAAGTCATTGCCGAGGCCGTGAAACGCCGCCAGAAACCGGGGAAGGGACTCGGCGGCTTCAGCCCCCGCGGTATGGCGGAAAATATGGCCGAGAAGGTAAACCAGCAGCTGGGGGGTATGCTCGATGTACACACCATATCCAGGCAGATCGTCTCCGATCTGATCAGGCAGAAGGAACCGAATATCAGCGACGACGAGCTGGAGGTTCTGCTCAAGAACTTCCTGCCCGACACCGCCGGCTCCGAACCCGAACAAGCGGCGGAACAGGAGAAAATCCCCCCGGATTTGTTGATCACCATGGTCAGCCAGTACGTATCGGCAAGGCGGGGCACCCTTTCCCCAAAGGAGCAAGGCGAGCTGCCCGAGAACTGGCAAACCCGATTTTGGGAATCCTTCCCCGAGCATATTCGTGCCCGGATCCGTGCTCATCTGAGTGGGCAGCTCAGCGAGGTGGATTTTTGGGATTCCGTCATCTCCTCCCTTAACCGGTAGTTCCACAAGCTATGAATCGATACTTCCGCCGAAACACCATAGGCATATCCTCCGTCGAATTCTTTTGGGGGTTGGGCATGCCTGTCGTGATGGAATCCACCTTTCTCCAGCTCTTCCTTCGCAACCTGGGGGCGAGCAGCTTTCTCATCGGCTTGATTCCCACTTTGTTTTCCGGAGCGGTGGCTTTGTTTGCCCTCTTCTCAGGCAGGCTTACGGGCCACATCGAACGGAAGCGACCGGCTGTGATTATAATGCATGTCGGCGCCGCGCTGCCGCTGCTCACTTTCGGGATTTTTCTGGCCGTTACGGGATTTTCTCCGTCTATCCTCTCCGTGTTCTTCTGCTGCTACGCTTTGTTCTCCGTCGGCGTCGGATTCATTTTCCCGGTGTGGCAAAACTACCTGGTCAAGATCTTCACCGAGCAGCGGTCCATCTCGGCACTGGCGGTGATGTGGACAACCCAGAGCGTCGCGAAGCTATTGAGCAGCTACCTCATCCTGAGAACCGTGGAGCGATATTCCTTTTCGGCGTTCGGTTCCAGTATCATTTTCATCTCCGTCGGCGTCGTGTTTCTGGGGGGAAGCTTCCTCTTCCTCATCACCCGTGAGGTGTCGGACTCCGTCCCAACGGACGGCTCTTATCACCGCCTCGGCATTGTCCAGGGCTTCAGATCGGTGCTGCGGAACCGGAACTTCCTGCTCTTTCTCGGCACCGACCTCGAGTACTTCGCCCTGATCGGGATTATCTCCTTCTACGCGAACTATGCAACGGAGCACTGCGGTATCAGCCCGGCCATGGCTTCAGGCCTGTTCGTGGCCTTCAACTACCTCGGCGGTATCACCGCCAGTATCCTTTTGGGCTGGTTTCGGCTGTTCACCCTGAAGGGCAAGTACTGGATTACGAAGATCCCGGCCGCACTGGCCGTACCCCTGATCTGCTTCATCTGCCGGCCCTGGGCGTTTTTCCTGGCCAGCTATCTCTTCGGCGTGTCCCGCTCGACCCGGTCGCTGGTGTACGCCCCGGCGGTCAAACGACTGTCCGGAATGGCCGATGCCACACACTATTTCTCCGTGGCACCGTTGATCACTCTGCCGCTGAGCGTCGGAATCCCCCTGATCAACGGAGCCACTCTGGACCGTCTTTCCTATCTGGGGGGCGGATCGTACAGGATCGTGTTCCTGGCGATGGCGGTACTGTCCGTGGCAAGCCTGGCCATTCTCTCCAGGATCGATGCAGCGGCTCTGCAGCCCGGACCGCAGAAACGAGAACCTTCCTGATCCGCAGGCGCTTCAGGCGCTACCACGCGGATACTGTCGGTGTGCGGGGGAAAGCATGGGGTCTATCTCGTGCGGAACATCGGTGAATAGAAAAAACTACTCTTGATCCGAACTCCGCTCCCCCGCCGCAATCACTTCGAACAGCAGGCGCAGGGTGGCCAGGTTGTTCCTTCCGGAGGTGGGCGCTTCTTTGCCCCCCTCGATTGCCTGTTTTACGGTATCGAGCAGCAGCTCGTCGCTACTGCGCTCCCCGTCCCGTGGTTCATAAATACAGTCACGCTTCTCCTCTTCGATCTGCCAGAGCTTTCCCTGCTCGTTTAGGACCAGATCGCCCCGCTCGAACTCGAATCGCCAGAGGCCATTGTAGGGTGTCTGCTCGCCCCGGCAGTCATAACTGCCCCGGTAGTTTACCAGGACTCCATCGGCACAGCGAAGAACCAGATGACAGACAGAGGGACTGCGCCACGGACTATCCGGCGGCCGATAGTGACGGCAAAGGATCTCTTCGATCGGAGCCGGGAGAAAGGAGATCAGTTGATCCAGATGGTGGATCCCCTGGATATAGAGAAGCGGGTAGCTCATCCCGCGCTCGTAATCGTAGCGGGGAGGACGATAGCGGTGAAAGCTGACCTCTACGCCGATCAGACAGCCCAACCTACCTTCGTGGATCACCTTCGCGATCCCCAGGAATGGTGCTTTGAATCGATAGTTGTGGCCGATCACCAAGACCAGGTTTTTTTGACGAGCCAAGCGGGTGAGCTCTTCCGCCTGTGCCAGGTTTTCGGCGAAGGGCTTCTCCAGAATGCAGTGAATCCCGGCTTGGAGAACATCTTTGGCAATCGGATAGTGGAGGTGATTT
This sequence comes from uncultured Spirochaetaceae bacterium, assembly GCA_964604845.1. Lineage (GTDB taxonomy): Bacteria > Spirochaetota > Spirochaetia > SZUA-6 > DRHE01 > JAFGQJ01. The sequence goes on along the minus strand of CAZSBH010000040.1, from coordinate 9,355 downwards.
GGGGTTACCACGATGGCGATCCGGTGAGTACCGCTGACAAGGGCCTCCCGGTAATCGAGGTAGCGTGCCCTTTCCGACAGCCTCAGTTGCTCGCATCTGGTACGAAGGATTTCCGGGTCAACGTCCGCCACACCGGCAAGCTCAAATTCAGGATGGGCTTGAACAGCCTCGGCCCATGCCATGCCACGATTTCTGATACCGATGATCAGGGTGGGGTACATTTCAACCGACCGGGCTGCAGTGCTGGCGGTACTCCGCCGGGGGCTGTCCGACAAGCTTGCGAAATACCGTGCAAAAATACCTGGGATTTTCTCCAAATCCTACCCGGCGGGCGACCTCAGCCACAGTGGCGTCGGGAAAACGATGAAGCAGATTCTTGGCCTCCTCCACCCTCAATCGAGTCAGGTAGTGCTTGAAGGCCTCCCCGGTCTCCCGCTTGAACAACTTGCTCAGATAATCCACGTTGGCGTATATAAGAGTCTCGGCCAACCATTTTAAAGTTAGCTCCGGCAGGGCCATATTCTCCTGTATCTTCTCTTTCAGCTTTTCCACCAGCCTGTTCTTCCTGCTGCTGAATAGGTCGAAATTCTTTCTGACAACGACGCTGCAGCACTCATCGATCATGCTCTGCAACTCCTCCAGAGTGTCCGTTTCTTCCACCCGCCTCAGACAGTCTATGTAGTGATTCAAGTTTTCATATCCGCTGTACCGTGCCGCGGTCAGCAGCAGGTCAATAACGGCATCACGAATGCTTCTCTTGGGCAGCTTCTGCACTCTCAGCTCCGACCAGAAAGATTGGACAGAGGCCTGATAGTCGCTCTCGTGGCCGCACTTGATGGCCAGACAGGCCTCTTCGATGTAGTACTGCAGGTCGCTCCGGTTGTAGCTCCCCGTTCCCTCCAGAGCGTCCTGCCGGGTGATGACGCTGTCCTCACCGTAGTAGAAGCTGTACTTCAACAGATTCCTGGCCTCTTCGTAGAGGGTGTGAATCGATTCCAGCGCTGCGCTGCCGCTCACGGCGACGGTGACGGGCTGGCTGTAAAAGCGTCCAAATCGGCTCTTGATTTCCCCGATCCTCTCCAGCAGCTCGGGCGTTCCCATGTCCCTGATCACGACCGCCAGAGCCTCTTTGATGATGGTGGTCAGGAGAAGCCCCCTCGCCTCCAGGCAGCGCTGACAGATAAGCTGCAGGGAGAAAAGCTTTTCATAGCTCTGCTGCCCAGAAGGACTGAACAGCAGCAGGGTTGCGTTCTTCACCGACTCCGGAGGGATCCCGAAGAAGGAGAGATAAGAGCTCATCTCCCGACTGGTGTACATCTTGTGCATGATCAGATCGCGGAAGAACTGCTCCTCTATCAGGGGGAGGTTTCTCTCCATGTTCTGCTTGATATTCTCGATAAAGCTGCGTTCCTCCTCCTGCCTGGCGACGTCCGCAGACACTTCTTTCAGAATTTTATCGATCTCCGGCATCTTGGTCGGCTTGAGCAGATAGTGGCGTACGCCGTACTGCATCGCTGTCTGAGCAAACTCGAACTCGTCATATCCCGACAACACGATGAAACGGACATCCGGTTTGAGCTTCTGCACCCGACGTATAAGCTCCAGGCCGTCTATCCCCGGCATCTTGATGTCGGTGATCACGACATGGATGTCATCCCTGCAGATCTTCTCCAAGCCTTCTTCACCGTTGGCAGCCTGACCGAACAGTGCCAGGTTGTACGTGCTCCAGGGGATCTTACTGGCCAGACCTTCACGGATGATCCTCTCATCGTCTACCAGCAAAACGTTATACACGACTCACCTCCGACTCAGGGTGGCGGCGGCCGCTTCGGCCTCGAGCTTGGCCACGGTAATCGTGACGGTGGTTCCTCGCCCCTGCCATGCTTTGATATCCAGGCTGAACTCGCCGCCGTAGAACTGCTTCAAACGCTCGTGGATGTTCTTGATCCCGATCCCGGATCCTGTGGCCTCGACCTGACCGGCTAAAATCCTCCGGACCAGTTCTTCCTCCATTCCGGGACCGTTATCGCTGATGTGGATGGCCAGGCGTCCGTCCCGATCTTCAGTCCGGACGTTTACAAGGCAGACGCCGTTGCAGACCTCCAAACCGTACTTGATCGAGTTCTCCACAAAAGGTTGGAGGGTCAGCTTTGGGATCACATAACCGTTCAGAGAGTCCACCAGTTCGACCTTGAACTCCAGGCGCTCTTCGTAGCGTATTTTCTGTATCAGCACGTACTGTTTGAGTAGATCAACCTCCTCCCGCATCGTCAAAAAGATCTTCTTGGCATTGATGGATACGCGCAGTAGGTCGCCTAGGGCCTGCACCATGTCGGCGATCCGATCCTGGTTGTTCAGCTGAGCGATCCAGTTGATCGACTCCAGAGTATTGTACAAAAAATGGGGATTGATCTGGGCTTGCAAGGTTTTGTACTGGGCGTCTTTTATCAAGAGCTGCTTGCGATAATTGTCATTGATCAGGTTGTCGATCTTGTCCAGCATGAGACCAAATTCGTTGTACAGAATTCCGATCTCGTCCTTCCGGGTGTAGCCGTTCAGGCTGAGCTTGGCCTGAGTGAAGTCCTCGGATTCTATGTTTTTCATTTCATCGGCCAGGAGAACGATCGGTCGGCAGATGTCCTTGGTGAGCCTGATGGTGATAAACAAAAACAGAAGAAATATCCCGGCGCAGAACAGGGGGAAGGCGGTGTTGAACAGCTCGATGTCGCGAAACAGGGAGTCGTAGGGCACGACGCAGAGATAGGTCGCGGTCTGCGACGGGGATCCTATGAAGGCCACAAAATACTCTTCCCCTTGGACACGGAGGATCTCGAACCCCGATCCCGTGGGTCGCCCGGCCTGCTGCGGGATCTGTTTCACGATCCCGTTGGAGGCGTAGAGGAGCTGCTCCTTTCCGAAAAGTCCGATCTCCAGGTCAAAGTCCACGGGATAATTGACCACCCACTGTTTGAAGCGCTCTTTCCTGATCACGAAACAAAGGATGCCCATCTGCTCCAGGCTCAATCCTGCCACCTGTCGGATCCTGCGCAGGTAGTAGAGGGTATCGTTATCGCTGTCCGTCTCTATCCATTCCCGGGGCATGTCCGAGGTGAGGAATCTGCCTATTCGTTCGGGGGACACGAGAGTCTCCAGCTTCGGGTAGTCATTGCGGCCGTTCACCACCCTGCCCCGGTTGTCGACTGCATAGATGCACTCCACATACGGCACGTTGAAGTAGTTGATCAGCTTGTTCTTCAGATCCTCGCTCAGACTGTACCAGACAACGGGGTTGGCCTCCCGATTCATCCGGTCCATCCTGTCCTGTACGTAGGGATCGGTCATCAGATTGGCTGAGAAATCTTCGAAGTTCTCGAGCTCCGTCTCCACGGTTCTGGCCATCAGACCGAGGGTCTCGGAGAAGGCCTTGTAGAGGAGCCTGTTGTTTCTTTCCTTGAAGATAAAAAACATCAGGAAGCTGAACACCACCACGGTGACGATAATCAGGCAGAAGGTGACAAGCATCCTCACCCGGATGTTGAAGCTAAAGGCTCTCATAGCTTTTCAATTATACCATGGCAGGAGCACATGACCAGCGGCCTACCCTTTCAGACCGGTCGTGCTGATTCCTTCAACGATGTACTTTTGGAGGACAAAAAAGACCATCACGACCGGCAGGATGGAGAGAGAGGCCATGGCGAACATCGCTCCCCAGTTGGTAACGGAAGTGGGATCGGCAAACAGCCGCAAGGCGACCGATACCGTATACAGCTTCGGTTTGCTCAGGTAGATCACAGGTTGGATGAAGTCCTGCCACCGCCAGTAAAAGGAGAAGATGGCCACGGTCACCAGGGCGGGCTTGCACAGAGGCAGAATAATCCGGTAGAAGATACCGAACTTCGTGCAGCCGTCGATCAGGGCCGATTCGTCGAGCTCAAAGGGTATCGTGCGGACGAACTGGACGACCAAAAAGATGAAGAAGGGATTGCCCAGGCTCCAGGGCACGATCATCGGCAGGAAGGTATTGATCCAGTTCAGCCTGTGAAAGATCAGATATTGGGGGATCATGATGATCTGATAGGGAAGCATCATGGTGCCGAGCATACAGCTGAACAGGAACTTGCTGCCCGGAAACTTGATACGGGCGAATCCGTAGGCTACCAGCGAAGCGGAGGTCATGGTACCGAGGGTGGCGGTGATGCTGATGATAAACGAGTTGGTGAAGAAGATACCGAAGGTATGATTGCCGAACCCCCGCCAGCCCTCCACGTAATTTGCGAAGTGCCACTCGTCGGGTATCAGAGACAAGTTTCCCCTGAATATGCCTGACTGAGTCTTGAAAGAGCTCATGATCATCCACAGCACCGGATAGATCATGATGACAACCAGGATCATGCAGATCAGATGATAAACTGCCGCGTTCAGATGCTTTTTGGAGGTTACGATCATCTCATATTCCCTGTTCGGACTCGTAGTAGACCCAGCGCCTGGAGGTGGTGAAGATGATCATTGTAAAGAAAGAAACGATGAGCAGCAGAATCCAGGCCATGGCCGAGGCGCTGCCCATATCGTAGAACTGGAAGGCTCTGAGGAACATGTACACCACATACACGAGAGTTGAGTCCATGGGCCCTCCCCGAGTGATGATCCAGGCCTGGGTGAACATCAGAAATCCGTGGATGGTTTGCATGATCAGATTGAACAGGATAACCGGAGACAACAGGGGCAGGGTGATGCGGAAAAACTTGACCAGAGAACCGGCACCGTCGACGACGGCCGCCTCGTAGAAGCTCTCCGGGATGTTCTTGAGCCCGGCGAGAAAGATGAGCATCGAAGAGCCGAACTGCCAAACATACAGTGCGATGATCGTGGCGAGGGCCGTCTTGGGATTGCCGATCAACGATACGTTCCCTTTGATTCCCAAGCTCCGCGCGATCAGGCTGATCGGACCGCCGGAGCCGAAGAACATCCTCCATACCAGGGCGACGGCCACGCTTCCCCCGATAATCGAGGGCAGGTAGTAGATCAGGCGGTAAAACCCGATCAGACGACGCTTCTGGCACAGAATCATGGCGATAAAGAGGGCGAACACGAGGCGCAGCGGTACCGCAGTGACTACGTAGAGAAAAGTGATGCCCAGAGATTTACGATAGCGGGGATCGAGCAGGAACAGGCGCTGGAAATTCTTCAGCCCCACCCACACCGGGCTGGAAATCAGGTCGTACTTGGTGAAGGAGATGTACAGAGAGACAAAGATCGGGAGGACCATGAAACAGAGGAATCCGATCAGCCAGGGAGAGATGAACAGATACCCGGCGATTGTGCTCTTGAGATTGTGGCCTTTTGTATTCCCCATAACGTCACCCTGTACCCTATTATCGACCTATATCCAATCCCCCTCGGGGAAAAACAAGGGGCCGTTGCGGGCTTGATGATACTGCAAGCCGTACCGACCCCTTGTCTGCATTCTTTCCGGGAGCCCCTCCCCGGGTTTATTGATTCAGAATGACGATCATCTGCTCCCTGAACTCCTTGACCGCTGCTTCAGGAGTCATCTGCTTGTACATAACCCGCTGGAAGTAGTTGTTCTGGTACAGATCCCTGATCTCCCTTTCGGCCGTGGGGAATCTCGTGGACATATCGCTCGAGTGCTGTCCCACGAAGGAGATGTAGTCGTAGATCTCGGCGTTCTGAGGATCAGCGGTCTGCTTCAAAGCCTCCCGCACGGCCTGGGCTACGGGCACTCCCCGATCAGCGGCCAGGACCTTGTTGGCTTCGATGTCTTTGAGGAAGTAGTTCAGGAACATCCCGGCTTCTTCCTTGAGCTTCGACGTTTGGGCGACAGAGAAGAACATCGACGGCCTCAGATACATCCCCTTCTCGTTGTTGGGTCCGGGAAGGATGGAAAGCTTGGTAACGGCCTTGCGGGTATTGTAGACCGAGACGACTTTGTTGGACCACATGATCTTCATGGCGGATTCGTCCCTGGCAAAGGGTGTGTTCTCCTCGTTGGAGTAGAACTCGATCACCACCTCTACCGGCGGCACCAGCCCATTGTCCTGGAAATCGAGACAAACTTTCAGGAAATCTACCATGACCTTGTCTTTGCCCCACCCGGGACCTTTCAGCTCCTTGTCGAACCATTCGGCGCCCTGGGTACGCAGGTAGTAGAGCATATCGTTGTCGGTGCCCAGGCCATCGACTCCGAAGACCCCGGCGGCGCCCTTGATCTTGACGCTGGCCGCTCTCATGTCATTCCAGGTCCACTTGAGCCCCGGATAAGCCACCCCGGCCTTGTCGAAGTAACCGTCGTTGTATCCCATGGTCAGGGCATTCACCCCCAGGTTGATGCCGACCAGCTTGCCGCCGATCCTGCCGATGCTGACGGCGGTCTTATCGATCCCATCGGTACTGAAGCTCTTGATGGCGGACAGGTCCGTCATAAGGTTCTTCTCGTTCAGCTGGGGCATACGCTCGATAACGTTTTGAAATATATCGGGCAGATCTTCCGCCGCGGCATAGACGGCGATTTTATCCCAGTACTCGCCCCAGCCCAGATAGGTGGGCTCGATCTTCACATTGGCATTGCTCTGCTGGTACATGTCCAGCACTTTCAGGGTCTTGTCGTGCCTGGCCTGGCCGCCCCACCAGAGGATCCTCAAGGTAACGGGTCCGGCTGCCGTGGCCGGGGTTTCCCCCTGGGATCCAGCAAGCACGAACTGCACGGAGAAAGCGAGCAGCAGGATACAGATCGGTAGTAGTTTTTTCATAAAACCTCCTTGGTTCTAGTGAAGAATTTTGTTTTTCAGTGACCGGTCGCAATTGAATTATCCCATGGAACTCTAACAAGGGTGAGCCAAAAAAGCGGTCTGATAGGTATAAAAAACCGGGGATCTGATGCAACCGTGCAATCCAACTGTAGATTTCCCTCCTCCGTAATGATAACAATGAGAGCATGAACAGTTATGCCATCGTCGGGATCGGGTCAAGGTCCTACCTGTTCTCGGATGCCCTGTTCGAAAGCTTCAAGGACTGCGGCCGGCTGGCGGCGATTTGCGACCTCAATGGAGTGCGTATGGAGTATGCCAACCGTCGCTTCCATGAACGCTATGGCGCCGAGCCCGTACCGACCTACAAGCCGGGTGATTTCGAGCGGATGATCGCAGAGCAGGACGTAGATACGGTCATCGTCACCACGATCGACCGTACCCACCACCACTTCATCATCCGGGCCATGGAGGCCGGCTGTGACGTGATCACGGAAAAACCGCTGACCGTGGACGAAACGAAATGCCGGGAGATCTTCACCGGGATAGAGCGTACGGGAAGGAGCCTGAAGGTTGCCTTCAACTATCGCTACGCTCCCCGCAACAGCAAGATCAAGGAGCTTCTGCAGGGGGGCGCTGTGGGCGAGGTGAAGTCGGTGCACTTCGAATGGTTCCTGGACACCATACACGGGGCCGATTATTTCCGCCGCTGGCACCGGGACAAGCGCAACTCGGGAGGTTTGCTGGTGCACAAGGCCAGCCACCACTTCGATCTGGTCAACTGGTGGCTCGACAGTGCTCCGGAGCTGGTCTTCGGGATTGGAGACCTGGTCTTCTACGGACGGGCCAACGCCGAAGCGCGGGACCTGACCGCTTTCTACGACAGGGCAACCGGACATCCCAACGCCGCAGGGGATCCCTTCGCTCTGGACCTGAGAGCCGATCCGGAGCTCAAGGGAATGTATCTCGATGCCGAGGGTGAAGACGGTTACCGGCGCGACGAGAGCGTGTTCGGTCACTACATCTCGATCGAGGACGATATGGCGGTGCTGGTGAAATACGCCAACGGGGCCGCAATGAGCTACCACTTGACCGCCTATTCCCCCTGCGAAGGTTTTCGAATCGCCTTCAACGGCACCGAAGGCCGATTGGAGTATGAAGTCTCCGAAAAATCTTATGTCTCCGGCTCTCTGAAAGATATCAATCAACCGAAATATAGTTCGGAAACGGATAAGGTGATCGACGAGCCGATGAAGATCCTGCTCAGGCCTCATTGGGGTCGGCCCGTATCCATAGCGGTGGAACAGACCTCCGAGGGCGGGCATGGCGGGGGAGACCGGCGGCTGCTGGAGGATCTGTTCCGGGGCGGTAGGCCGGATCCCCTGTCCAGGGCTGCGGACCACCGCGCCGGAGCTCTCGCTGTTCTCACCGGAATCGCCGCCAACCGGAGCATGGCCACCGGATTGCCGGTTGCGGTCGGCGATCTTTTCAGGCTCTAAGGATCCGATCCGCAGGAGGTGATTCGCGATGGCCGGCAAAACAGAAGGATTCAGCTACGCTCCGGCCGGCAAACCCGGACCGGTGGTCAAAAAAGGGGAATTCCTGTTCGCCGCCACGCATCTGAACCACGCCCACATCTACGGCATGTGCACGGGATTGATCGAGGCCGGGGCGGTTCTGCGCTTCGTGTACGATCCTGACCCGGTGAAAGTGAAAGCCTTTATCGAGTCGTTTCCCGAGGTCATCGTTGCAGGCTCGGAAGAGCAGATTCTGGAGGATCGGGAGATCAGATTGATCGCTGCGGCGCACATCCCGGACCGGCGGGCCTCCCTGGGCGCCAGGGTCATGGCTCACGGGAAAGACTACTTCACCGACAAAGCGCCTTTTACAGGTCTGGATCAGCTTCAAGAGGCGCGCCGAAAGGTCGAGGAAACCGGGCAGAAGTACATGGTCTACTACAGCGAGCGCCTCCGTGTGGAATGCGCCGTCTTCGCCGGGCAGCTGATCGCCGACGGCGTGATCGGCCGGGTGCTGCAGGTGCTCGGATTGGGCCCGCATCGCCTGAACGCCCCGAGTCGCCCTCCGTGGTTTTTTAGAAAGGAGCACTACGGCGGGATCCTCTGCGATATCGGCAGCCACCAGATCGAGCAGTTCCTCTCCTTCAGCGGAGTGAGGGATGCCGAGGTGCTCAAGGCCAGGACGGCTAACCTGGCCCATCCGCAGTATCCCGGGTTCGAGGATTTCGGGGAAGCCCTCCTGGTTGGCGACACCGGCGCCGGCAACTACTTCCGGGTGGACTGGTTCACTCCGGCCGGTCTTTCCACCTGGGGGGACGGCCGGACCTTCATACTAGGGACTGAGGGGACCATCGAGCTCAGGAAATACGTAAACCTGGCCGAAGAACAATCGACGGATCACCTATTTCTGGCGAATGCAGAGGGTGAACGACACCTCACCCTGGCCGGCAAGGTGGGCTACCCCTTCTTCGGTCAGCTCATTCTGGACTGCCTCGACCGAACCGAAAAAGCCATGACCCAGAGCCATGCCTTCAAGGCGGCGGAGCTCTGTCTGAAGGCACAAGCCCTGGCGGA
>CAZSBH010000039.1:10969-37809 GCA_964604845.1 uncultured Spirochaetaceae bacterium | reverse complement strand
GATGCTTGCTCGCTCTTTTTGAAAAATCATAGGAAACGTAGGCCGCTATGCTTTCACCAACGCCGGGCACGAGTCCGATGAATATACCGATGATCCCCGATCGAATAATGGTGAACCAGTGCTTTATAAGCCGGCTCAGCTGAGGCATGACTTTTCCTATTTCCGTTATTACCTGCTTCTTCTGCCCTGCGGTAAGATTCAACAGGATTTCAGCCAGACCGTAGGTTCCCACCATCACCGGGATAAGCGAAAAACCGGAGTACAGATCAAGCACACCAAAGGTAAAGCGGGGGTGCCCCTGGATTGCCTCCATTCCACAGAAGGCAAGCAGGATTCCCAGTATTCCGGAGATCCAACCTTTGATAGGATCTTTGGGAGCCGTCAGATTTCCGCATATAGCGACTCCAAAAACAGCCAGCCAAAACATTTCGAAGGATTTGAAATCGAGTGCGAGATTGCCCAGTACCGGCGTGAACAGTGAAAGAGCGAGCAACCCGATGAAAGAGCCGAAAAACGAAGAAGTCGTCGCCAGTCCGATGGCTTCGGCACCCCTACCGCTTTGCGCCAATGGATATCCGTCGAGGCAGGTTGCAGCGGCGGCCGGTGTTCCGGGGATGTTCAGTAGAATCGCTGATCGGCTGCCGCCGTAGATGGCTCCGACGTATATGGCCAGCAGCGTCATAATGGCATTTCCGGTAGACCATTTGAACGTTATCGTCGTTAAAAGAGCGATTCCCATTGTTGCCGTTAACCCCGGAAGCATTCCAAACAGAATGCCCAATTGACAGGCCAGCAGGACAGTAATCAGATTTATCGGACTGAACAGCCTGCCGATGTTTTGAAACAAATAGATGATCCCCATCAGCTCACTCCAATACTTATGGTGTCGAGTTGCATCTTGTTGCTACCAATTACGGCAGAAGGACCAGGAAAACGATCTCAAATACGACCCAGATGGCTACTGCTGTCGCTACTGCGACGATGCCGCTGACCCACCAGGTAGCTCCTTTGAACAGAAGTATTGTGAGAAACAAATATGCTGCGCTGAGTATCACGAAATGAATCTTTCCTAAAAGAAAGAGGTAGACGAGGATCAATCCAAGTACTAAAACGAATCTGCGCACCTCTCCCGACTTTACGAATTGAGACAGCTCATTCCTGCCGATGTGGAGTTTATACCCTTTGCGTATGATACTTCTCACAAACACTATTGTGGCAAGGACCAGCAGCATCAAGGCGAATAACAACGGCGGCATTGCCGGGGTAGCATACAGACCCCACCTCTCGTACCTGGGCATCACCGCGCACCTGTAGATCACGAAGAGACTGAGGGCGATAATGACAATCGAATCTATGAAATCAGCCTTGTTCGTTTTGTTGTCATTGATATTCTTATCATTCATACCGGTCCGTCCTGTAGATCAGGCATCAAAGAACGATGTATTTCCAGTCTCAAACCAAAGATCTGTGAATGTCGGCGATAAGAGCCTGAGCTCGACGCCCGTAATCCACATAGCTTTCGAATTGGTAGCGCAGGAGATCGTTGTTGGCGGAATCTTCCATCCTGTCACAGTATGCATTGGCTATGTGCGGTTCGATGCAAAACCCGCCGTCATATCCATTCTTCAGAAGATCGCTCACGATCCTGTCAATCTCAGCATCCCCTTGACCCGGATATTTGTAATCGACCTCCGGAAAGATGCCATCCGTTTCTCTTACGTATTTTCCGTCTTTTATATGAAAATAGATGATCAGGTCCTTCAAATGGCGATAGGCTTCCCATGGTAGCTGCTTTGCATACGGCTTTTTCCCCATGCGGTTGTCCGTCATAAGTGGGTTGCACGGATCGTAAACAACTTTAAAGGCCGGGGAATCGATACTGTCTCTGATACGGTCCATGTGTTCATACGACTGCGTGAAATAACAGACACAGTTCTCCATCACGTAGACAATCCCTGCTTCTTCACACAGACGTACGATCACCTTCATTTTTTTTGTCAGGTCGATTTCGAGCTCTTTGGTGATGTATTTCTCCTCTTTTGGGGTTCTGAAGCTCATACCCCGGATCATCTTCGTTCCGAATCGCTTCATCCGTGGGATTGCCCGTTCGAGCTCCTCAAGGCTTTCTTCGAAATCCTGCGGGTTTCTGGCCTCTTTCCCCCAATTGGCCACATTGCTGGCGAAGCAGCTGACCGAAATACCGGCATCGCCCAGTTTTTCGTATACCGCCTCAAATACATCGTCGGAGACATCCGTTATGTTGACATTATCGATATTGCGTAGATCGATATGCTGCCAGCCTAGTTCCCGGGTCGCTTTGATCTGCTGTTCGATCGAAACCCCGGCTTCACTGCCAATTCCGGAAAAAAACATTGAGTCTATCCTTTTTTAGTTGTAAAAATTTTCACCCAGGTACCCGTTTGGCTTTGCGGACGTATGAGCTCCTACGTTTTGGCTTCCATGGCAAAGGCTTTGTAATAGGATAACGCGGTTCGATCCGCGTTATCCTATCTGCACCGCAAGATGTGCTTCCCTCTCGATACTGCTTACTCAGGTTTGGGGATTCCATAAGTGTCGGGAGATTTCGGAGCCACACCGACTTCGTACAGGATCCAACCGAACTGGGATGCTGCTACATTCATGGCTAGGTCCGCTGCTTCCCCCTGCAAATTTACAGCGACTGCTCCCTTTTCATCGGCCAGTTTCTTCAATGGTTCACTATTGGCTGCGACATCGAAGGCTTTGCTGATGGCTTTCTGAGCGTTCGCAGGCGTATCTCTGGGAATTAGGATTCCGACCAGACTTGCCATACCCTTAAAACCCGGTTTAAACCGCGTGGCCGGAGGAATTTCACCCACGCCACTAATCGTCATCGCTTTGTCAGCCATAACGGCAATCGGACGCAGTTTTTTCGCTCGCAGCATGTCGGAGCATTCCAGGGAGGTTTGCATCACCACCTCGGTTTCACCGGCGACTGTCGCCACAACAGCGGGATTTCCACCCCCATATGGCACCTGTTTGTAGGATACGCCCAACTGTCGTGAGTAAAGCTCGGCAGCGATATGTCCGGTAGATCCGATTCCGGCGGTGGCCACGGCGACTTCCCTGCTCTGGAAGGCTTTTAGGAGGCTGTCCCAATCGACGATCGGAGAATCCGCGTTTACACAGATAACGGCAGGAGTAGACATGGCGAAAAAGCCCTGCCAATCTTTGTGCGAAATCTCCGGCGTCAGCTCTCTGACCTGGTAGGTTGCAACACTGGTATTCGTATTTCCAACCCAGGTATAGCCGTCGTGCGCCTTGTCATACGCGGCTTTCGTGCCGATAGAACCGCTGGCACCCGGCTGGTTTACGATAGCGATCTTCACCCCCAAAACCGTTTCCATTTCACTGGCCAGTACCCGGGCTGATTGATCGCTCACGCCTCCCGCGCCCCATGGCACGATCGTCGTAATCGTTCTCTGCGGGCTCCATTCCCCGGTCTCTTCCTGTGGCGTTGCGCCAAGCAGCCCTACTACACCGACGAGTAGAACAAGAACCAACAATCCGCTAAACACGTTCTTTTTCACTGTTTCCTCCTTCGTTGTGGTTTGAAATGATTATAACTGTTTTAACACTTAATACACCAATTGTCAATCCCTTCTTGTCTTTTTGTGTATTAACTGTTATAACAGCTATATGGCAAATTCGGATTTACAGACTGTATCTGAGAAGGCGTACGAACACATTTTATCCGCAATCGCTCAAGACAAGCTTCCTAAAGGGGAATTTCTGTCCCAGCGGGATCTGGCCGCCCTTGCCGGCACTTCTGTGGTTTCCGTCCGGGAAGCCCTGAAAAAACTCGAGTCCGAAGGATTGATCGAGGCGGTTCCCCGCTGGGGTGTTCGCATACCGATCGAGACTAGAAAGAGCCTGGAAGAGCGCTATCGCATCAGAGAAGCGTTAGAGGTGATGGCGGCCTACCTGCTGTCTCAAGGATTCGACGCCGAAACGGCGCAAAGATTGAGAGAGATGGCCAAGGCCTGTGACGAGATCCAGGAACGCGACAGGTACCATATCGAGGAGTTTTACGAGAAGCACCAAGAGCTGCATCTGGCGATCGCTGAAAGTACCGGAATCGAGCTGCTGAAAAAGGAACTGGAGCGGATCCAGCTTCGCAGCCTTTTATTTCGCAGCGCCCAACAGACCTGGACGCGAAGACTGAAAGAGGAAGGGGAACGTTGGCATAGAGATCTGATTGAAGCGATGCTTTCCGGAGATCCGGGATTGGCGCAGGAGACAATGCATCGTCATATTCAGTTTGGTTTAGAGCACGATCTCGAAGTATTCGAGCGGATCACAGGTTGATTCGCTTGAACAGCAGGAGGCGGTGAGACATGAAAACGATACAAACAGTCTGCAGTTTGTGCCATCAGATGTGCGGCATCAATGTTGCGGTTGAAAACGAGCGGGTCATCGGGGTTTCACCGATGATGGAGCATGAACGGCATCTGCTGTGTGAAAAAGGATATGCCTTACCGGATATTGTGCATTCCCCCGACCGTCTTACCGAACCGCTTATAAGGAAAAATGGAGCCTTTCAGAAGGTGAGCTGGGATGAGGCTCTGGATTATGTGGCCTCCAAACTGCTTGAGATTCGGGACGGATACGGTGCAAAATCTCTGGTTACTCATTCCGGCTTTGCCTTCGTGCGCTCATACGCCGAATATGTCGAACGACGTCTCTGTGATTTGTACGGCACCCCGAATTTTACAACGGGCGGATCGATCTGCTATCTAGCCCGCACGATCGCCTACGTTCTCACCTGTGGAACGTTCCTCAATCCGGATTACGATGAGGGTTTGCCCTACTCACGAAAAACGAAATGCCTGGTCGTCTGGGGAAACAATCCGGTGGAGTCAAACGTTCCCCTTCATGGTCGGGGCATCGACGATGCGGTAGGAAACGGATCAAAGCTTATCGTTGTCGACCCCCGCAGAATCGGTCTGGCCAAGAAAGCAGATATCCATGCTCAGATCAGACCCGGGACGGACGGTGCCCTGGCCCTGGGAATGATGAACGTAATCATTAACGAAGATCTCTACGACAAGGAATTCGTGCGAGACTGGGTAGTTGGTTTTGATGAACTTTCGAGCTACGTACAGCAGTTTGCCCCGGAGCAGGTAGAAGCAATTACCTGGGTACCGGCAGAAACCATCCGCGCGATGGCCAGGATGTATGCCCAGACCCCCCCGGCCTCTATCAGCGTGTACGTAGCCATGGATCATCACACCAATGCCGTTCAAACCTTACGCGCCATTACCGCCCTGATCGCAATAACCGGGAATCTGGATATTCCCGGAGGGAATATGCTGATGCCGGGCCTCCGGCTCAGCAGGCAGATGACCAATCTACGCTACCCGGAACGTGTTCCCAATCCCCTCGAAGAGTCGGTAGGCGCAGCCTATCCCATGTATTTCCGGCAAACCGGGATGCCGACGGCTATACCGATCCTCGACCAGATGGCGACCCAGAAACCCTATCCCATAAAGGCCTTGATCATCTCGGGCAACAACGCCGTTCTCACCTGGCCCAATACCGCCAAGTTTGAACAAGCTCGTGGCAATCTGGACTTGATGGTCGTAGTGGATATTTATATGACAGACACGGCGAAAACGGCTGATGTGGTGCTGCCGGGGACAACCTTTCTGGAACGACCGGAAATACGGGATTATCTGGGTCAGGGTGCCGCCCTGGTGGCTTTAGGCAATCAGGCCATTGAACCTGTCGGCAACTCTCGCCAGGAGTGGTGGATCTATGCGGAGCTGGGAAGAAGAATGGGATATGAAGAGCATTTTCCCTGGCAGGATGCGGAGACGCTGCTTGCGCACCTGCTCGAGCCGGCTCCCTTTAACTTGAAAGATTTGAAAGAGCATCCCGCCGGCATCTACTACGTGAACAAGGAGTACAGAAAATATCTAAAAGACGGCTTTGCTACACCCACGGGCAAGGTGGAACTGTTTTCGAAAACTCTGCAGGAACACGGTTATGATCCCTTGCCGGTGTTCAGCGAGCCGGTGGAAAGCAAGGTCAGCCGCCCGGAACTGGCTGAGAAATTTCCGCTCATTCTGCTGGGAGCTCACAAGAGCCGGGCCTACACCCATTCCCAGCACAGGAACATACCCCAGCTGCGTAAGATGGTTCCGGAACCTTTGCTCGAAATCCACCCGGATACAGCCGAGCAGTTCGGCATCAAAGACCAAGACTGGGTCAATCTGGAATCCGCCAGGGGTAGCATCAGCATCAAGGCGAAATTATCCGAGGACCTCCACCCTCAAATCGTGGCCATGATGTATGGCTGGAGCGAAGCCAATGTGAACTATCTCACCGACGACACCAGCCGCGATCCTATCTCCGGTTTTCCGAACCTCCGTTCGATCCTTTGCCGAATCGAAAAGGCAAAGAGATGAACCTGACCATTCACCACTGAGGAGAGCGTCGTGTTGAAAGGATACATGGGCAGGATCCTTCGCGTTGATCTTACCAGCAAACAGGTGCGCCCGGACCCCATCCCGGAGCAATGGCTGCGGGACTTTCTGGGAGGCGCCGGCCTGGGGATCCGTTTTGCCTACAACGAGATACCCCCCGAGGCAGATCCCCTTGGCCAACTGAACAAATTGATTTTCATGACCGGACCGGTGACCGCGACTGTTCTGGGGACCTCAGGACGTTATGAAGTGATGTTCAAATCACCCCTAACCGGGATTTTGTGCGACTGCAGCTCTTCGGGATTCTGGGGAGGCGAGCTCAAGAGGGCCGGCTACGATGGATTGGTGATCGAGGGATCATCGGACTCCTGGGTCTATCTGTATATTCACAACGACCTGGTAGAGCTACGGGACGCCGCCGCTCTTGTGGGAAAAGACACCAGCATCATCCAGGATCTTCTGCGCCGCGAAGTAGAAGATCCCAAAGCCTGCGTCCTTTCGATCGGTCTTGCGGGGGAGACGGGCGTGATGTACTCCTGCATCGTCAACGATGAGGCCCGGGTTGCCGGTCGGGGCGGGGGCGGCACCGTGATGGGGTCAAAGAAGCTCAAAGCCATCGTTGTTCGGGGCACACAAGAGGTACAACTTTACGACCCGGAGGGATTCAAAAAACTTGCAGCAGCAATAAATCGAAGGAACGCAACGGATCCCAGACAGGAGATGATCCGAAAGTACGGGACAGCCTGGGTACTGGACGGGTTGTGGCCGATCAGCAATATTCCGACCAAGAACTGGGCTCTTCCTTCCAGTGAGCAGATCTGTACGAACCTCGGCGGTAAACGTCTGCTCGAAAACTACATGCCCCATGCAAGCCGGGCCTGCTATCGCTGCACGATCGGCTGTGCTCGTTGGGTGAAGATAGAAAAGGGTCCTTATGTCATGGATGGTCCGGGCCCGGAATATGAAACCCTCAGCTCTTTGGGCAGTCTCTGCCTAATCGACGACCTGGAAGCGGTATGTTACGCCAATCACCTCTGTAACTTGTACGGGATCGATACCATGTCCTGCGGATCCACGATCGCCTTTGCCATGGAATGCTTTGAGCGGGGATTTCTCACGCAAACAGAGACAGGGGGTCTGGATTTAAATTGGGGAAACGCTGAAGTACTCATTGAGTTAATCCATAAAATCGCGCACAAGGAGGGGATCGGTGCGTTGCTCAGCAAAGGAACACGCCAGGTGTCCCGTCTGCTCGGAAATCGCTCCTCGGAGTTTGCCATGCACGTCAAGGGCCTGGAAATGCCGATGCATGATGCCCGAACCGGTTTTGCCTGGGCCAGCAACTACGCAACAAGCCCTCGGGGCGCCTGCCACCTTCACGGGATGACCAGCTGGTACGAGGAAAGCGAAAATCCGATTCCGGAGTGGGGTTTTACCGGGAAATTTACCCGGCTGAACAATCACGGCAAGGGGAAAATGACTCGCTTCGCACAGAACTGGGCGCACATACTCGACTCGATGGTATTGTGCTACTTTGCCAGCCGCCTGTTGAACCCATCCGATCTGGCCTCCCTTATCAACCTGGCAACAGGTACCGGATATACGCCCCGCGATCTCCTCACTGTGGCAGATCGAATCAACGCCCTTCACAGGGTTTATAATGTCCACTGCGGAATAGATCGCAAAGATGATACTCTCCCGCCTCGGGCACTGACGCCTTTGAAAGAGGGGTACACCGCCGGAAAAGCTCCGGATCTCGAAACTCAGCTTAGAGAGTACTATCGAGAGAGGCGCTGGTCCGCCGACGGAAAGCCCACCTACGAGTGTTTGGTTGATTTGGGGTTGGTACAAGAGGCCGCCGATCTGTACGGCGCGTAGACACCGGCCTATCCCCCCGCATTGACGTCGAGAAACCAAATCTCCTCATTCGGCTGTAAGGCTCCGGAGAGGTTTTTCATTGTTTTTCCGTCAATCACAGCAACCACGGCGGGAGAGAATTGTCTGCGGACCCTGTCCCAATAGTGCGATGGAAGGATTGAACTCCGGCGATTCCCGATTTTTTCAACGAGATCCATCAGCGTCGATCCCTCCTCCAACCTCACCTTCTGCATCTGGCAACCCAGATACAGGGAAAGTGTCCCGAAGGCTCGCCAGTAAACCACCATATACCGGACTTAGTCGGTAGCAACCATACTGACCGCACTGCGCGGACAAATATCTACACAGGTAGAGCAACCCATGCAGTGATGCGGATCGACTCGCGTAATCCCATCCGGATGAATTATCGCGGCGCAATGCCCAATTTTCCAGCACAGACCACAGGATGTGCATTTCTCCGGATCGATCTGAGCGTGTCCTTTATGAACGTTTAGTTCGTCGGCACTAACGATATTCCGATGCAGCAGATCTCGGAAATCCCGAATACTGCGATATTCCATCCGCCTCATATATGTCTCTAACTCGACGAGTAGTTTCGGCAACCAGTCAAAACCACGGAGCATCGTCTCCGTGCAAACCCATACTGCATCTGCACCCACCATAATCTGCTCGACAGCACTCGGAAGATCCGAGATCCCTCCTGCACCGATAATAAACGGCTCTCCGCCGAGAGATAGACGCATCTCATAGGTATCGCGCAGGGCGAGAGGCCGGAGCCACGGCCCGGAGATACAGCCAAGGGTAATACTGTCCTGCAGCCTGTAGATCGTAGCCATAGGATCGAGGATATCGATAGGAGGTATGCCCAAACGATTGGCAACGTTTCCCACTGCCGCTGCTCCTGCTTGAATCACTGCCCGCGCAGCTTGACCGATCCTACCCCCCTCTGGTGTCAACTTGACAATAACAGGGATATTTACTGTCTCGCAGATCATACGTACCACTTCAGGAAGCTGCTCTAAGTCCGAGCCAAGACTGGCCCCGGTTGCCTTTTCCGAAACGGCGCCGGTTGCGGTGACGTTATACGACATATTGGGGCAGCACATGTTAAGCTCAATCACCTGAGCCCCCGCATCCTCGAAGCGCTTGGCCAATCTCGGCCAGCCCTCCGGATCAAGGCCGTCGTAGGTGATCGTGGGAAAGATCACAATATCTTTTGCCACTCTGCGCGCTTCCTCGAGAGTTTTCAAGGAACAGTCCGCAGTCAAACGTGTCTCGGCCGTGAAAATATTCATCTTCTGCTTTTTCAGCCAGCGGTATCGTGGTGGAAGGTTTATATAAGGAAATGGATCGATTGCCAGTTTGATCGACACCGCAGCCCAACCGTTGTCCTGAGCCTCTCTGATCTGATCCGCGTTTTTGACGGTTGGTCCCGAGCCCACGATGAATGGATTCCGCAGTTTTATGTCCGCAAGTTGCACTGAGAGATCAACCGGCTCGCTCATAGACACACCCCTTCTGCCTTGATTACTTTGACACTCACACAAGAATCTGGACTATACTACAAATCTTACGATATTGCGATGTATTTCTCGAGCTGAAAATCTTGGCGGAAAAACAAAGATTTGCAGTTGTCATCATAAAAGGTATATAGAAAGAGAACTCACGTGAAAGTTTACTACGAGCAGGAAATCAAGCAGGAGTGGATCCAGAGCAAGAAGGCGGCTGTGAAAGGCTACGGGAGCCAGGGATTCGCACATTCCAACAATTTGCGAGACTCCGGGGTCGACGTGGCGGTTGCCCTGCGAAAGGAAAGCGCCTCGGTGAAAAAAGCACAAGAGGCGGGGTTCGAAACACTGGTCGAGGCGGGGTATGCTCCCGAGATGGCCTACTTCGAATGCATTCATGAGATGAAGCTGATCGTGGATCTGATCTACGAGGGGGGGATGCCGTTGATGCGCTACAGTGTATCCGACACAGCCGAATACGGAGACTACGTCTCCGATCCTCGTATTATTACCCCGGAAGTAAAGGCGGAGCACCAGATGGAGCAGGTGGGGGGCAAATTGCGTTCGATGATGCCCTGGATCGCGAAAAACCGTCTGGTGGACAAGGGGAAGAACTAGGATTCTACCCTTAGTTCTCCAGAATCGTGATCTCCACCCGGCGATTCTGCCGTCTGCCCGGCTCGGTGTTGTTCTCCGCCAGGGGCTCCCGGTGTCCCATTCCCTGGGTGGTCACTTGAATTGCCCGCAGCGCTCCAAGGGACAACAGATAATCCGCCACGGCCATGGCGCGCTGTTCGGACAGGCGCTGATGATCTTTCTCCGTATAGCCGGGGACCTTGGCGGTATGGCCGGTAATCAGAATGTCCCGGTCCGGATAATTCTTTAAAATCTCACCGATCTGCCGTAGTTTGCCCTGTTCCGATTCCCGCAGATAGGCCGAGTTGGCTTCAAACTGGATGTTTTGAAGGCTCAAGGTAACCCCCTCCTCTTCCGCGGTTACCGTGGTGTCCTCCACCCCTCTCTCTTCGAGCTGCTTGGCAATATCCTCAGCAACCTGCTCCCTATCCAACTCGGCGGACTCCAAAACCGACCCTTCCGCGCTGCCGATGTACTCGACGGTCTGGCCGTCGGAGAGATAGAATACAAAGGCGAACTCTTCATTGTAGGAGTGGGGTTTCCCCTTCTCGCTGTCCCAGTAGTAGGTCTGCTTCGATTTCCCCTCGATCAGTACGGGAACGGTTGCCTGCCGGCTCCGCATTCCCTCCAACCTGTGCAGGACCTCATATTCAATCGAGATCACCTCCAGGGTTCTTCCCTCGATCTCTTCGGAACCGACATAGGTGTAGCGTACATCCGTTGGGAAGCGTACCGGCTTTTCAATCGCAAAACTGCGGCGCAGATCGTGGGCTTCCTCGCCGGGGGCATTCCAGCTGGTACCGGGGGAGATGTCCTGTTCGGGGAAGGTTGGTACGTTGCGCACCACAGGCATAAAATAGGCTTCACCGATATCATAAACACCCAACCGATCCCGCCAGAAAAGGGATTCGTATTCTTCGGTCAATGAAAATGAAGTCTGTACCCCGTAGGACCGCTCAGAGGTCAAGAAGGTAGCGGAGAGCAACCCCATCTCGTTTCGGACTGCCAGGGTATCTACGGCTACCTTGTTGAGTATGTTGGCCTGATGGGAACGCGCCCCGTTTACGTACACCTCCTCGTTTACCTCTGTAATCAGCCTGTACTTCTCATCTTTCACATACTTGAAACGAAAGGTTTCTGCCATCAACGAACTCAAGGACAGAAACAATAAAAGAACAATGATTAATCCTTTGCGCATGTTAACTCCCTCGACCTTCAGTTTCTAATCTCATCATCGGCAGTAGTGAAGCTTTCACGCTGATCATTGACAAACCCACTGCATCTATTCTATCTTACCTATAAATCTACTATCGTTCTTTGGAAAAAAAAGGTTATGGCACTAACGAAAGGAAAAAGATCTTTCGGAAGTGCGGAGGCGTGGACGCTGTTTCGGGAAGCCGGGTACGCGAAGCCGACCCATCTGCAGCAGCGGTTGATTCCTCTCATTCTGAAAGGAAAAGACGTCGCCGTAGAAGCAGAAGGAGATTCCGGTAAGACTGCCGCTTTCATCCTGCCCCTTTTGGTCAAGATAAAACGGGGAAAATCCGGGATAAAGGCGATAGTCCTTACCTCCTCCACCGAAAACTCGCACAAGATATTTCGCGAGTTCGGGAGATTTATCCGTTCCGGGAAAAAACCCTCGATTTTTGCCTTTGGTTTCGAGGGTTTGGAGAAAAAAGAGCATAGGATTCTTTCACGAAACCCGGACGTGATAATTGGTACCCCCAACAAAGTGATCGATCATATTAGACGGGGGAACCTTCATTTTTCTGGTCTCCAGACGGTGGTTATAGACAGGAGCGAGAACACCGAACATCCCGGCTTCATAGAAGACATCCTGTTCATTTTCTCCAAGCTTCCGCAGAAAAAACAGACAATACTCATTTCCTCTACCCTCGAAAAGGCTGGCGAGAGATTACTGCCTCTGTTGAGACACCCCATTATGCTGCCGATGTCGTCTTGGAGACAGCTCTCAGCTCCGGATCGGGATCGATTTATCGAGGTCAGGGAAGACCAGGGGATCTCAAGCGTTGTCAAGCTTATCCTCGCCGAACCGATGGAAAGCCTCCTGATCCAGAGCGGAGCGCCAAACGAGGCAATCAAGATCAGCAAACAGTTACAGAGCCAAAACTTGGAAGCAGCGTTGCTGCTGGACACTCTGTCCCCCCAACAACAGAACAAAGTGTGTCAGAACTTCAGTGTGGGAAAAGTGCCGATATTGGTAAGCACCTTCGAGACGGCCTGCAAGAAAAACCTGAGGTGGGTGTCCCACGTCATCAATCTGGCCGTACCCCCACGACCGGAAAGCTACAAACCACGATCATTTGTTCTTGGACAGGCTATCACCCTTGGCACAGCCGAGGACTACAATCGATTAAAGGAGAACCTGAAAGTGGAAGTAGAGAGAAGCGAACTGCCTTCGCAGGATCAGGTCTTTCGCGGTATGATTCAACAAATCCTAAAGAAAATCAAAGAAGAGGAAGATCCCCAGATCCTGAATCAGTATCGAAGCGTCATTCGTAAGAGCGTACCTTTCACGCTACGTTCTTATTTTACAGCCTATCTGTTCAAACAGACTTTGGCTGGGAGCAAAAAGAAAAAAAACTCCAAACTGGCGAAACTGTTCTTGAGCATGGGGAAAAACCGGAAAGTATTCCCCCACGACCTGATACAGCTGTTTACAGACCGCCTAAAAGCGCAGAGATCCCAAATTCATGATATCAAGATTCTGGACAACTACTCTTTCGTCGAAGTCGATGCTTCTCTCGGAGAAGCGGCCATCAAGGAACTCTCGGGAATCGAATTCAAAGGTCGAAAACTAGCGGTCAACTATGCCCGCAAACGGGGGAGCAGGAACGAAACGGCCAAATCATCGGGGGCAAAGTGAGGGAAACGCGCACGGCACGGTGAAGGAGCTCCTGCGCCCCGAGGACCTGCCTCAGCTGCTGAAGACGGTTGCTTGGACTATTCCCTCCTTGGATCGGAAAAAACAAGACCGTCAGGGTGTATTGGATCAGCAATCCGACGGGTTTGAGAATCTCGAAGTGGAGATCGGTTGCGGGAACGGTCACTTCATGATCGAGTACTGCCGGATGAACCCTCTGAGTCTGTTCATCGGTGTGGAGATCAAAAAAAAACGTTGTCTCAAAGCTCAAAACAAAATAGTTAATCAAAACATCGCCAATGCCCGGGTTGTTTATGGCACTGCCGAGCAGGCGCTCCGCCACCTACCCGATGGCTCTGTGGACACCTTTCATCTGTACTATCCCGACCCGTGGCCAAAGAGCAGACACAGACGCCGTCGTTTTCTCCGAAGAGAGAATCTGGAGATGCTGGAGAAAAAATTGAAAATCGGCGGCTTGATTTTCTTTGTTACCGATTTTTTCGATTACTATTTTCACACGAAGGTTCTCATCGTTCTACAGGATGGACTGGAGCTGTCCTCAAGTTTGCCCAGCGAGACCATCTTTCACTCCATGTTTGCCAAGAGATTCCTTGATACAGGCAAAGGAATACACCGGCTGGCAGCCCGGAAAATCGGCGATCCGGGGACAGGATCAGCGTATGATCAGATGCCAGACAAGCAGCAGGAGAAATAGATTCAGAGTCAGAGCGAAAAATGCACACAGGGCGGAGAGCTGTTCAAATAGATGAGCTCGGGCGTTGCAGCTCTCGGCAAGTGTGGCAGGATTGCCCATAACCAACACGAGCTCCGCCATAGGATCCTGCGGTGCCTCCACCCAACGCTGGTCCCCCTTTTCCCTGTATGCACCAAAAAGGACGTATTCTTCGATCTTGCCTCTCTGGATAGAGGGGATGCTCCCGCCGCGGATGATTAACTCCCCCTTGATCAACAAATCGGCATCTTGACTGCACAGATAGGATTCGCCCGTCGGCAGAGAAATGAGCGTCTCTCGGTTCATCCCCTCCGAATCCTTGTAGTAGCGCAAGGGAAGACGGAGCAGATCCCGCTGCGCCCTCAACAGTCTGGCCCTCTTCCAGAAAAATCGGTACAGATAGTAGAGGATGAATCCCGGCGGCAACAGCCCTAAGATCGGGAAAAAAGCCAAGGAGAGGGCGAACAGGGGGGGCAAGCCGGCAGGTGTCGAGCGCATGAATATATAGGCCAGCAAAAGCATGCAGAAAGATCCGGTCAGCAGGGAGACGAGGGTGAACTGATTCCAGTACTCGTTTCTCTGCCTTCCCCCCCAAATAGCCCGTTGCACTATTGTCCGCTGCTCTCCATCGTAGAGAACGACCAGGAGCGGATCTTTGACCTGGGATCGAAAAACTGCTCTATCCTCAACCGAATACAGAGGTCCGGCGATAAACATCTGGGTCCCTGCGGGAAGGGAAAAGACCTGGTCCCAGGAGACCAAAGCCGGTTGCTCGTCGGGTATCACCTCCTCCAGGTGCTCTACCGGCAGTATTTGGGCTTTGCTGGAGACCGAGGGAAGGAAGTACAGTTTCGCCGACCTTAGATCGACTTCGACCGTGAAACTGCCGTTGTTGATCCATATTCTGTTTCCGCCTTGAATGGCCTCGAGTTGCCCAAACACACGATACCTGCCCAGAAAATCTCCCCGGCGGGATAAATCAGAATAGCCCAAAAAAGGAAAGAGAGAACTCTCCTGTATACGCCGACGAAACAAGCGCCACCGGGATCGCACGGAGAAGGCCCCGATGCCCGGAATGAGCCCAAAGAAGAGAAATGCTGCGGCGAATACCAGGATGATCAGATACAACTCGTGCATCGTGGCTCAATTTGAAATTAATGAAGCCCCATACCGGGCCGTTGACTCACTGTCCTCAGGTTGTCAAAGCCCGGCATTTTAAGTAGTCTGTAGCTTAGCATGATAGAAAGATTAAAAGTAGGTCCCATGGAGACCAACTGCTATATCTACTCCAACGGGAAAAAGGAATGCATCGTCATCGATCCCGGTGGTAGTGAGTTAAGAATCGTGTCCAGCATTAATATGCTGAAGATGCTTCCGGCGGGTATCGTACTGACCCATGGGCATTTTGACCACACCGCCTCTGCGGGAAAATTAAAGGCATTCTACGGTAAAGAGGGGATAGATATCCCTATCGCCATCCATAAGGCGGACAGAAATTTTCTCGGCAAAAAAGCAGAAAAAACCAATCGGGAGACCCTGATAGATCTCGGTTTGCCGGACCCGGACGAATTTCTGAATTATTTCTCCGATCTTCCCGAACCGGATGTTATTCTCAAAGAAGGGGATACAGTTTTCAACACGGATCTCGTGGTACTGGAAACGCCCGGACACACTAAAGGGAGCATCTGCCTGTACAGCGAGAAAGACGGTCTTGTGTTTTCCGGGGACAGTCTGTTCTTCATGGGCATCGGTAGAACAGATCTGCCCGGAGGGGATGAAAAAACCCTCCTCGATGTTGTCCGCAGCAAGCTTCTGACCCTGCCACCGGAAACCCGCGTATTTCCCGGTCACGGATTGGACACGACAATCGAAAGGGAAATTAAAGGCAATCCGTTTTTTCGCTTTACTCACTAGGCAGGCGGGGCATCAAACCCCAGAGGACAAATCCGTCGATACGGAAATCCTCTGCAATGAGTTCCTAGTTCGCCGGATAGATGTAGGGTTTTTTCAGGAGTGGAAACAGTATGTACCGGCTCAGGCGATCAGGTCAATCAGCATGCCCGTTTCCGGGTAATTTCCGCCGAAGGAGGGAGGAAACTGCAACAGATGACTGCGGAGCCGGCTCTGAAGCTTGCTGATCAGCGGATCGATGCCTTCAGGGTTCAACTCCCGCATCTCTTCGAGACCGGGAACCTCTTCCCGATAATTGAGGAGTCTGTCGATTAAATTGTCCAGAACGCGGAGCCTGAAGATGGGCGCGCCGCCGTCCTGTGCCGGTACTCCCTGGATGTGCTTGAAGCGGGCATAAACGGCGTGGGCCGGGTTCACCGGTGCCGTGATCCGTCCACTCTGCATATTTTGGATGCGGATTATATTGAGAAAAAAACCGGGTTGTGTGGAAGAGACGCTGTGAACCATTTTCGACCCCTTCTACCTAATCCTAGTATCGGATAACAAGAGGGGGTCTATTAGGTGCTTCTATCGGTTGCGGCGTTCCTCAGAGGCTTTACAATCGATGCAGAGAATCGCGTACGGTATGGCCTGCAGTCGTTCCCTCGGGATTTTCTTACCGCAGCTCATGCAAACTCCATAGTGGCCGTTTTCCATTCTTCCCAGGGCCGAATCGACGAGCTGCAGCCTCTTGATCTCCTGGGAACCGAGAACCTCTAAAATCCGCCTGTCGATATCATCGGCGGCGATATCGGCCAGATCCTTCGGTTCCATATCATCTACGATCTCTTGAAATTCATCGCTTTCGGAAACGAGCTGCTTCAGGATCTGTTCTTTAATCTCGAGCAGTTTCTGTTTCATCGCATCTTTAAAACCAATACTCATTCCCACCCCTTCGGTAGACAGGGTCTTTTAAAGGTAGATGAATATGAACTAAAACCAAAAATTTGTCAACCATTTTCCCCTGCCTGCCGGGAAAATGCATATGGGAACCACCCGCAGGATAGCCCTCTGCGTGGCGGGCGGAAGCTCCCGCGCTGTGAAAGGGGCTACAGCCGGATGACCGCGCTCACGATTCTCGATGAGATCGTTGCAGACGGCAGGTGACAGAATTGTTTGTTCATCGGGCAGCAAAAAATCTGGACTTGAATGACAATCCGAACTCTTACCTTGACAAAGGAACAGCTCCCATCCTACACTCCGGAGGCAAGGAGCGAGTGCTTGGCAAAAGAAGAAGCGATCGAAGTAGAAGGAGTGGTCAAGGAATCCCTGCCCAACACGATGTTTCGTGTCGAGATCAAGAACGGGCATGTAATCCTGGCCCATCTTTCCGGAAAGATGAGGAAACACTACATCCGAATCGTTCCAGGCGACAAGGTTAAAGTGGCCCTATCTCCCTACGATCTCACCCGAGGACGCATTATCTACAGAGAACGGTAAGTACCGTCTGAATAATTATCTCATCGAGGCGCGGATGACCACCCAGGTGGCACCGCGGCCCCCGTGCTTCCGTTTTGCCGAAGCGAATGCACCGGTGTTTGGGCATTTTTCTAAATACCTGCGCACCACACCCTGTAGTACCGGTTCCCCTTGGGAGTGATTTCCCTTGCCATGAACGATCAAGACCTTCCTGAGCGCTCTGCTTCGAGCGTCGTATATAAACCGTTCGAGAGCCTGCTCCGCCTCCCGGCTGCTCATGCCGTGCAGATCCAAAACCGCTTGAGGTTCCATCGACTCTATATCCCGCGTGGGTCCTTCCGGAGTATCCTGCCGACTCGTATCTTTATCCGGCGGGTAGCGGGATATCAGCTCATTCATAGCCTGGGGCTCTTCTGATCTGATTCTTCCCCGTTTCTTCTCCCAGGCATCTAGAATATCACCAAAATCCATAAGCCATATACTCTTTCAATCAAGAAGAATTGTGTTCGCCCGTACCCATCCCATAATCTCAGATGGAGTTTCGACCAGATAATGGTCACCGAATTGCCCTCTGATCCAAAGACTCGTCCCGGAGGGCAGTTCGAACCAAGATTTCGAATCTTCTTCAGGAACCCTGTTCAGATCGCTCCCATCGGAGACCACCACACCCACCGATCGAGACTCCGAGTGGAGACGTCCCACAAAAAAGGCAAAGCAACCTAAAGCCGCTATCGTCAGAAGTACAAAAGATATGAGGAATTGGACCCTCTTTGTACGTACCACAAAGGCAGCCATGACCAACGACGCATTGGCAAACAGAAGGAGCAACAGGTAGACGAGATCCGGATGGACCGGAAAAGGAGCGGCCACCTGCCCCACGAGACCGTATCCCTGCTCCAAACTCTGCAGGACTTCCCTTGCTTGGGGATCCCCCGGCTTTTCCCGTAAGCTCTGGCGTAGATAATGGATCGCGTACCCCTGCTCCCCCAGGTAATGGGAAAGGATTCCAAGGTTATAGTGGAGCGCAGGATTACAGGACAGGGTCTGTTCAGCCTGTCTGTAGAATTCGATCGCCTCGGCATAGCGCCCGGCCTGAAAGCTCTGCTCTGCTTTACGAATTGAAATGTAGGGATCCTGTTCCGAGGAGCCCATCAGAAGTACGAGGAAGAAGAAGGGAAGTATTTTCTTAAACTTACGGGTGACCAGGGCAAAGACGAAAAACAGCGTACCGGGAAGCAAGAACAGCAGGTTCAGAGGATTGCTGTAGTGGCGCGTGCAATTGGATTTCCTGATCTCGTTAATTTCTTTCAGAGGAAGATCCTGCACATCAAGGGACGCAGAGGCGGCCGTGGGATGCTCCGATGCACCGGGCTGATCGTTCTGGGAGTATCCGGGGGTAAGCAGAAGCAAAAACAGGATCCCTACCAATCCTGTTCGTACATATCCTGCGCAGGTGCCGACACCCATGCTGGTCTTTCCTCTCTATGGATTGATTCAAGTATCTCTTCACTCTGGCTGTCCCGATTCTCTTCGCTGCTTTCGGGGACCTCAGAAGCCGAACTGACCGGGATATTGGAATTCGCTTTTACCATCCCAGCAATACTCAACTCAAGATTGATCTTTGCATCCCAACTGTCCGATTTCAGCCGCAAAGCCTGGATGAAACTGGCCCCGGCTTCCCGATAGTTCCCAATTTCATAATGAGCGACTCCCTGGTTGAAGAAGATCCTATAAAACAGCTCCCTATCCCGACGATTCAAATCTTCAGCCAGATCTGCGAAGCCCTCCAAACTCCGGTTCAAGACCCTCACACCCGGATTTATCTCCCCCTGGGAGATGTATAGACTCCCTAAGTCGTAGTCAATCCAGTCCTCCCAGCGCCGCACTCCCCCAGTCTCCAGTGCCTGCAAGTATCGATACGTAGCCAGGGCGTCCTCTCCGCTGCGAAACAGCAGATTGCCCCGGAGCACCAAAAGGGTAGTGTTGGTCCCGGAACAGGAAGAAAGGACGAGCAGGATCAGAGACTTGAGAACAAACAACGCCGCTCGGGGCACAAAGCCTTTCATAGAACGTTTTTCCATCGGATCGCCTTAACGGTCATCGAAAGGCCGAGGAATAAAAGAGCTATGCATACGAAGAAGCGGAAGCGATCTTTTTTTTCTCTTCTCATGCCGAGCACCATATTGCCCTCGGCCCGGGCTTTCATGGCCCCGAGGATATCCCCGGTGATCTCTCGATCTTCCCCGGCCAGGCGAAACAATTCTCCGCCGCTGACATCGGCTATTCTTTCCAGAATCTCGATTCGCAGGCGACTTACGACAGGATTCCCGTTGTCATCGGTCAGCAGCTTGCCCCCGGAGAGCTTCACCGCAGCACCTTCCTCACTTCCCACGGCAACGACGTATACAGGTATTTTTGACGAACCTGCTTTTTCTGCAGCCCCCAGCGGATTTCCGGAGTGATACTCTCCATCGCTGAACAGGAGAATGCTGCGGTATGTCTGAACCGATTCCGGAAACGCCTCGAGGGATTTGAGGATACCGTCTTCAAGCCCGCTGCCCGGAGCGGTCATTACAGACGGTCCTACATGCTGAAGCACCGTCTCCAGAACATAACGGTCTTCTGTCAGAGGAAGCAACTGTACCGCCTGGCCTTTGAAAACGACCAGACCTATGCGCACCCCCTCCAGAGCTTCGACCGTCCGGCGGATAGTGCGGACCGAAGCTTGCAAACGGGATGATTCACCGTCTTCGGCCAACATACTGTTTGAAACGTCGAGACAGATTACCAGTTCCTGTCCGGACCGTCGCTCTTCCACCAGAACTTCTCCCCAACGAAATCCTGCCAGGGCAAGCACCGAGGCGACGAAGAAGAGAGTAAAAAACAAAAAGGAAAAGAAGCTCTTAAATACATATACATCGAGCAGTATCGAGGAACGCCAACCGCCGCCCAAGTCCCGGAGGGTTCTGCGGCCGCGCCCGTAGTCTATCCTCCAGGCCAAAGCAACGAGGAGAAAGAGGAACATCAGCAACAAGACATTCGGTCGATCTATCATGGTGCCTACAGCAACTCCCCTATCAGCAGTTTGTTGACGAAAACACACAGCAGAACGAGGAGAAAGCCCGTCAGGATAAAAATGCGGTGCTGTTGCTTCCGTTCTACAAAAACCGCCACTTCCTGCAGTTTAGTTTCCAGGCTGTCGATCTCCTGGAATACTGTGTTGAGTATCCCGAGCGTACCGGAATGAAAATAGCGTCCTCCTGAATACTTGGCCATTCTCCTGAGCAGCTCTTCATTCAGCTTTCCCTGGAAAACACCGCTCACCTGCTTGCCGCTTTCGGGATCAGTATACTGGAGCGTCGTTTCCCCTTCGGTACCGATTCCTATCGTGTATATTCTGATCCCCAGGTTTACCGCCACCTCGGTTGCCCTGTCGGGATCGATCCGTCCGGCATTGTTGTCTCCATCGGTGATCAAAATTATGACCTTCTCGTTCGCGCCGGAGTCTTTCAAGTGCAGTGCCGCTACGGCAAGTCCCATACCGATTGCCGTCCCGTCTCCCAACTCCATCACTTGTACGGAATCCAGGACATTTTCCAGAAACCTGTAATCAAAGGTGGGGGGCACCCTTAAAGAAGCCTCTGCTCCGAATACGACCAATCCTATAGCATCGTTTTCCCTTCCGGCCACAAAATCACGGACCACCTCTCGGGCCGCTTCGAAACGAGTCACGGAGCCGACGTCCCGGGCGGACATGCTGGGAGAAACATCCAGAACAACGATCAGATCCAAACCTCTGCTGAGATACTTCCTCTGTTTCTCGATAACTACGGGACCGGCTATGGCGAGGATCAGCAGGGAGAACCCTATCCAGAAGAAAATACGGGTAATGACCAGGAGGATTCGCCTGGGAGTCGGGCGAACAGAAAAACTCTCGGTGTTCCAAATGCTGAAGTTGAAGAAAATCTTACCACCCCGAGCCTTTCGAAAATAGAGAAGATATACGAGTACCGGAACGACCAACAGAAGAAGCAGAGTCGGAGGAAAATCAAGACTCCACATGGACTGTCCGCTCCTCCATCTGTTCTACAATGCTACCCACAACCTTCAAGTCTTGCTGCATCTCTCTCTTGTTCGATCGTTTGCCGGAGAACTTGATCAGGTCGGCTCTCCTGAGCACATCGTGGATCCGTAGGGATAGATCCTCCTCCAAACCCGCCCTATTCAACTCCTTCAAAATCTCCCCCGTTGCCGAGCTCATCAGCGGTGCCGACAACCTCTCGGTGAGATATCTCCTTACCGCCAAGGAGAGGAGGATGAAAAAAGACTTGCCTTCGATGGTAGAAAGCTCGGATGTAAGCCGGTTCAGGCTTTTTCGGGCGTGCAGATAGGGCAATCTGCGCATACGGGCTTCTCGAATCATAGCTATACCCCTTACCCCGTAGCGGAGAAGGAAAAACATGCAGGCAGGTGCCCCGATACCAACAGCCAGCAGGATCAGTAGTTTGAGCCATGTCAGGGGCAAGTTCAGCTGGGTTCGCGGTCCCCGAAGGAGGGGAGTCTGCTCTGCCTCGAGGGCAGACTGGGTGGTCACGGAGAATTCCCCGATTCCCAAATCCCCAAGACGAAACGCCGGAATCAAGCTCTCTCCGGGCTGAAACGGAGTGAAGAATATTCGCACAACTACTTCCCCTGATCTGCCGGAGGCTCTCCTGTCCTGTACCTCTACCGTATGGAATTCGATCCACGGATGCTTCGGCAGCAACTCTGCCTGGTCAACGACGAGATCTGCCGGAATATCGTAGTTCAGCCGCAGTTCCACCCGGTCACCCACAAAGAAACGGGGGGGAAGAAAAATCGATTCACTCAAGCTGACTTGAGAGAATCCGGCCCAGGATTCGAGGAATAAAATGAACAGGAGGGGGATGAACAGACGCCTGCTCATACCACGCGTCTCCTGCGCCGGAAGAATCGTAGAATTTCCACTCCCGGATCATCGGATGTGCTCAAGGTCAGCGTCTCTACTCCCCGTCGCTGGCAGGCCTTCTCCCAAACCGCTTGTTTCTCCTGCCAAAAACGCTCGTAGGATTGCCGAAACGACGGGGAAGTCCCGTCTGCAAACAGGATATCTCCGCTCTCAGGATCCTCGAGCTCGAGCACACCGGCCCGGGGAAAAACAAAATCGATGGGATCCACGATCTTCACTGCCACACAGTCATGCTTGCGAGCGAGCAAGGACAGAGAATCCCAATAGCCGTCTGTCCGAAAATCCGAAATAATGAAGCAGATCCCGCGGCGTTTCAAGTTTCGATACACACCCTTCAGGGCTAAATCTAAATCGGACCCTCTTCCTTCGGGCTCCATTTTGAGCAGCTCATGTATCAAACTCAAGATGTGCTTCCGTCCTTTGGACGGGGGAATCCATTTCTCGATCTTGTCACTGAAAAATGCAGCTCCGACCCGGTCGTTGTTCTTTACCGCCGAGAGGGACAGAATGGCAAAAACCAGGGCGGCGTACTCGTACTTGCCAAGGTCCCCCGAACCGGCGTACAGGGATGCCGACATATCTACCACGTTGAACAGGATGATCTCCCGCTCCTCGCGGAAAATTTTCGTGTGAGGCAATCCCATCCGGGAAGTTACGTTCCAGTCGATTGCCCGTACATCGTCACCGGCCACGTATTCCCGGACCTCATCAAACTCGATTCCCTGACCTCGGAAGATCGAACGGTAGCGGCCGCCCAGAAGCTGGTCCACCAGCTTGGCAGCAACCAGCTCGATCTGCCGAACCCGGCGAAAAAAGGATAAATCCTCCATAGCTGCTAAGGGACGTCCACACTTTTGAGTATTTCACTGATAATCTGATCCGTTGACAGGTCTTCCGCTTCCGCTTCGTAGGTTAGGATAATCCGGTGACGGAGCACCGCCGGTGCCAAAGCTTTGACATCTTCCGGTATCACGAAAGCCCGGCCGTCCAAAAGTGCCTTCACCTTCGCACATCGGAACAGATAGATGGAAGCACGGGGCGAGCCGCCGTACTCGATGAAGCGAACGAAATCCGCTTTTTCCCGGTCCCGCTCCCGGCTGGCCTGAACGAGGGATACGATGTATTCCTCTATTCGAGGATCCACATGGATCTCCCGTACTACGGATTTCAGAGTTTCGATTCCCTCCTTGTCGAGCACCTTCCGGAGTGAAATTGACTTCTTTACCCCCACTCTTTTGAGGATATCCTTCTCTTCGGTAAAAGTGGGATAGGGTACATACAGCTTGAGAATGAAACGATCCAATTGTGCCTCGGGAAGCGGATAGGTTCCTTCGTGCTCGATAGGGTTCTGTGTGGCCAACACCAAGAAAGGCTCCTCCAGCGGATAGGTCTCGGTAGCTATAGTGACCTGCCGCTCCTCCATAGCCTCTAAAAGCGCGGATTGAACCTTTGCGGGGGAGCGATTGATCTCGTCGGCAAGTATAATATTCGTAAAGATCGGCCCTTTCCGAGGAACAAAATCACCGGTTTGCTGTCGGTAGACCATCGTACCGATCAGGTCTGCAGGCAAGAGATCCGGAGTAAATTGGATCCGCTTGAATCCCGCATCCAGAACTTCCGCCAACGATTTGACAGCCAGGGTCTTGGCCAGACCGGGAACCCCTTCAAGCAAGACATGCCCCTCCGTCAGCAGACCCGTCATCATTCCTTCAAGCATGTCCCGCTGGCCTACGATCCGTTTGGATACTTCCTCGAAGGATCGCTTCAAAAGCTCAGTTGCTTGTTCCACGTCCGGTTCGAGGGTGCTTGTTTTTTGGTTCATCTATTTCTCATACCTCAGCTTCTATAATCTGCGTTTTCCTTGACATACTGGTAGGACAGATCTGCGCCCAGCACTTCTGCCCGCTCTCGCCCCGCTCCCAAATCGATCTCGAGTACGACCTGGCGATCATGAGCGGGAAACCCTTTTGCGGCGGGGTCCAGGGCGCTTTCGGTCAGATACCTGTTCAAGCGTTCCTCTTTGCCGGCGTCCAGAAAAAAACAGCCGTCAACGAAGATCTCATCCCCCCCCATACTCAGACGCAAACGCTTCAGATCGATGGGGAATCGGACAGCGGAGGCAAAATCGCCCAAGGCGGAAACAATTCTACCCACGTTCGGATCGTTTCCGAACACTGCGGTCTTCACCAGCGGAGAGTTCACAACCGCCTTACCCGCCGCTGCGGCGAGACTCTGGCTCGGAGCTCCCTCAACGCAGACCCGAATCACGTGAGCCACGCCTTCCCCGTTGCGCACTACGTCTTCGGCCAGGCGAAGGCAGACCTTATCGAGGGCTTCACGGAACCCGTCTTCGGACACCCCCGGCTTCCTGGCGGAACTAAAGAGCAGGGCCATATCGCTTGTGCTCTGATCCCCGTCCACCGAAATTCTGTTGAAACTTTTGTCGACGCTGCTCTGCAAGGCCCGGCGCAGTTGTTCCCTCTCCATCTTCAAATCGGTAAGGATGAAAGCCAGCATGGTTCCCATATCCGGCTCGATCATCCCGGCTCCTTTGGCCATTCCCAAAATACACCCCCCCCCGACTTCCTCCCGATGCAGCTTCGGATAGGAATCGGTGGTCATGATGGCTTGGGCAACCGGCAATGAGCTTTCTCGGTGAAGTCCCGCTATCAAATTCGGGAGTGCCCCGTTCATGCTCTCGACGGGGAGCTTCCAGCCGACAATACCCGTCGAGGCGGGCAAGATCCGTTCTCCGGGCTCTCCAATCAGCTCGCCTACTCCAGCGCAAAGCAGACGGGCATCTTCAACACCTCCGGGAGCTCCGACGTTGGCGATCCTGTTGTTGATCAGGACACCCCGCAGTGCCTCCTGCTCGATTCGCCGGCGGCCGATCAGAATCGGAGCTCCGCAGAAACGGTTGCGGGTAAAGAGCCCGGCAAATCTGGAGCTCGGTTCATCGAGAAGGATCAGCGCCAGGTTCATAGAGAGCCGCTGCTGTCTTTCCATCGAGGTGAAATCAAGGGTGGTGGTGGCTGCGGAGAAACCTTCGGGAAGTTTGGATCGACTGTTCAACACTTGTAGATAATCTTCCTCAGAGCTGAATCCGGCCATAGCGCCTCCATCTTAATGATATGATCTGATCGCCTCAAGACAGCGAGGCGATCTGTCGCAGGTGAAGAGAGAACTCCGAAATTCCCCCGAGCTGGACGATCAGGATCAACGCGACTGGGAGGACTGGAGGGTGATACGAAGGGGCAGATGGTCCGAGGTACCGGAATCCCCGGCGCCGGCCCCCGCACCGGCCCTCCAGCGTCGAGGAAAACCACTGTTCGGGTCGAGAAGGAACTGCTCTTCGATCACCCGGAAGCTGTTCCGCCGATAGGCAAACCCTTCTCCGTCAAACAATCCCGCGGATAGAAGCACTCGATCCGGTGTCTGCCATCGCCCCTGATAAACCGAGCTTCCCCTCTGCTTCGGAGGCACTTCGTACCACGGATCGTATAGAACCAGCCTGTCCTCCCGCAGACCCGTGTTCGATTGGTCCGGGGTGACGAACAGGGTTTGCCTCTCCGAGCCCTCGGACTCGAACTCTGTTCCCGGCACCTCGTCGGCCATTATCGCTGTAAGGTAGCGCCTGCCGATTTGATCGTACTCATCGAGGTTCTCGTTCAGATCTCCAAGGACCAGAAGGTCCGCTGCCGGGGCCGAGATTAGAATCTCACGGACCCTTTCAACTAAAACCCCGGCCGCCAGTCGTCTGAACGGAGATGTGACTTCGGCACCCCCGGTTTTGGATTTCCAGTGATTGTTGAACAGATACAGCGTTGACCCTTGGTAGGATAGCTGTAGCTCCAGAATGTGACGCAGCGGCAGGTCACCGATGCTGCCGACAGCGTGCACCCTGGTGTGAAGGATCGGCAGCCGACTCAAGCAGGCCACCGTTGTGGCGACTCCCTCCTGAGGCACGAATACAAGATAGCGATACCCCATGTTTTTCAAGTAACGATCCCTCAAATCCGACAGAGCAACCCGGCTCTCGATCTCCTGGAGACAAAGAACATCCGGGCCTCCAGAGGAGCTCGCCTTGATCGCTCGAGCCAGGGCGGCCAGTTTCCTGTGATACGACTCGGTGTTCCAATTTTCCCCTCGATACTCGGGGTATTCCCTGTCGTCGCTGCGATCATCGAAGAGATTCTCAACGTTGTAGGAAACAACAACGAATTGCCCGCTGCAGGACAGGAGAGATATTAGAAAAAATAGCAGAAAGACGGGAAACGCCTTTCGTGACATCAGGTGCGTTTTAGGCCGTTTGCCGATCCAGCGTTGCCGATCCAGCGTTGCCGATCCAGCGTTGCCGATCCAGCGTTGCCGATCCAGC
>CAZSBH010000039.1:0-10869 GCA_964604845.1 uncultured Spirochaetaceae bacterium | reverse complement strand
TTGCCGATCCAGCGTTGCCGATCCAGCGTTGCCGATCCAGCGTTGCCGATCCAGCGACCCAATCCGAGAAGCTTACAGCTCCTCCCTGCGGCTGATGATCTTTGATATCAGCCCGTAGTCAAGAGCTTCCTCGGCGTTCATCCAATAATCCCGATCTGTGTCCTTCTCCACCTTGTCCAGCTTCTGACCGGTCTCCTCGGCTACGAGCTTATTGATCTTCCGCCGCAACTTGTCCAGCTCCTTGGCATGGATCTCTATCTCCGTTGCTACCCCCCGCATGCCGCTCAGGGGTTGGTGGATCAGATAATGTGAGTTTGGCAGGGCGATCCGCCTTTCCTTCGGGGCGGCAAGCAGTATGATTGCCGCGGCGCTGGCAACAAGGCCCATGCCGATGATGATACAATCGGGTTTCACGAAACGCAGCATATCGAAAATGGCAAAACCCGCATCCGCGTCTCCGCCGGGTGAGTCTATGAACACTTTTATCGGGTCGTCTCCCTGATCCTCCAGCAAGATCAACTGGCGGATGATCCTCTCGCCGAGAGATTTATTGATCTCCCCGGACAGCAGTATGTTGCGGGTTTTGAGTATCTTCTCCATCAGATTGGATTCAGGTTTCTTTTTTTCGTCCTGCTCTTCTTCGTCCTGAAAGCGGGTTAGGCTATAGAAGTTTTTGTCTATCATAGGCTAAGAATATATTGAAACCAGGAAGAATTTTCAACACAATACAACCATCCATCATGAGGAGTACAATCATGAGAACACGATTCGCTGTAATCGGAGGCAGCGGGCTGTATCAGCTCGAAGGTTCGCAGCTCGTCGAGCAGATCGAAGTGCCCACTCCTTTTGGCCTGCCCTCCGATCTGATTTCGATAGTGAAGGTGGCAGAGCAAGCAATAGCTTTTCTTCCCCGCCACGGACGAGGTCACCGCCTCTTGCCCACCGACGTACCCTCCAGGGCAAACATTTGGGCTCTTAAAAGCTTGGGTGTCGAGCAGATCCTGTCTGTGAGCGCGGTGGGCTCTCTTCAGGAAAAGATTGAACCCGGCGATTTTGTTCTCTGCGATCAACTCATCGACAGGACCCGCAGCCGGGATAATAGTTATTTCGGCGATGGATTGGTTGGCCACGTACCTTTCGCCGAACCGTTCTGCTCGGGAATGCGGGAAGTTATTGCCGGGATTCTCGGCAAGGGAAACCATCCCTTCCACGACAGAGGTACACTGGTCACGATGGAAGGTCCCCTGTTCTCCACCCGTGCGGAATCCCATCTGTACAGGAGTTGGGGTGCCGACCTGATCGGTATGACTGCCCTTCCTGAAGCCAAACTGGCCCGGGAGGCCGAAATCTGCCTGGCCGTCGTGGCGATGGTGACGGACTACGATTGCTGGAAGGAAGCGGAACAGAGCGTCAGCGTGGAGATGATCCTGAAAGTGATGGATGAAAACACAAAATCCATCCAGAAATTGATTCCCTCGATCGTGTCGGCTCTGGGTTCCCGAAGAGACTGTACCTGCCGAAGGGCAGCGGCCGGCGTCATTGTGACCGATTCCGCCCTGATTCCCTATCAAACCAAGCGAAAACTTTGGGCCTTCTACGGCAAGTACTGGAAGAAGCTGCTGCCCTCGTAGGTCGGGAGCCTTCACTCCCGCCCGAGGTGAAGCGAGTCCAAGTCGAGGGGAAAGCCTCTGGTCCTCCGGGCGGTTAGATCACCATCCTCTTCCGCTATTAGAAGACCTTCGGCATCCGGAAATCCCTCCAGGAGTTTCAATCCCCGCTCAGGCCCGAGAACGAACGCAGCCGTGGACAGGGCATCGGCTACCTCACAGGAAGGGGCGATCACGGTGACCGAGGCAACCTGCCCGGCTGGATAGCCGCTGCGGGGATCGAGGATGTGGTGGTAGCGCTTGCCCCCGGATTCGAAGAAACGTTCGTAGTCACCTGAAGTCACCACGGCGATCCGCGAATCCTTTTCTCCCAGGGATATCACGCCCAAGACGGCCTGAGTTTCCCGTGGGTGGCGTATGGCGATCCGCCACGGATTTCCCCCCTGTTTCACCCCGGAAACCAGAATATCTCCTCCCGCATCGATGAGGAAATCTTTGAACCCCCGTTCGTAGAGATAGTCGGAGATCAGATCGACCACCGCGCCCTTGGCGATCCCCCCCAGGTCTAGTCCAAGACCTTCGGGAATACGGACCGTTCCATCTTCGTCGATCACGACTTTCGAAAAATCAACCCTCCGGCGAGCCTGATCGATCTGCTCATCCTTGGGAAGAACCCCACCTCTGTCGAAAGCCCATAGATCCGTCAGCGCGAGGATCGTGGGATCGAAGGAGCCATCGCTGAGCACGGCAATCCTCTGAGCCGTTCTCAGCACCTTCAGCACCTCTTCAGGCGGCTTTCCTACTCCTTCACGATTCAGCTTGCCGATGGAGCTGTCCTTCCGCCTATGATCAAACTCCCACGCTTTCCTGTCTGCAAAGTCGAACAAATCCTTCCAGTCCGGCGGCCGATGAGCGGAGACGAGGATCGTTAGAGTTGTCGACATGGCAAAGCGGGTTTCCCGATGCACGGGCAGCCGGCAGGAACCAAAGATCGTACAGAGCAGGATCACTAACAATAGATGCCGGGGAAATCGGAGCAAGCTCAAAGCCTCTTCTCCGGAGCTACGGTGGAGCTCCCTGAGGTTTACAGCCGCGGGCGCCTAGATAAAAACGCTGCCGCTTCCTTGAAAATTAGCGATTTACCTTCTAATATTCAAGCCAACACCAGTGTTGTGCACAGCAGGTTGTTGATCGTTCGTTAACTTTCAGGATCTTCGGCGGGCTTGCAGCCGTACTCGTAGCGTAGCAGAAAAAAGAGTGAAGTCAGCTTTCGTTGGTCTTATAGGAAGACCCTCTTGTGGAAAATCAACTCTGATCAATCGGATCTGCGGACACAAGGTGTCCATAATCTCTCCGGTACCACAGACCACGCGCAACCGCGTTCGGGGTATATACAACGATCAGCAGGGACAGCTGGTATTTGTGGACACCCCGGGCTTTCACCTATCGGACAAAAGAATAAATCTTCACCTCAAGCAATTAGCGACAAAGACTCTCTCAGATGTCGAAGTAGTGCTGTATCTCATCGATGTCACCCGTCTTCCCGGGGAGGAAGAACAGGCTCTGATCAATCTGCTTCGCGGTTTTGAGGATCGCTTGGTCGTCGCCTTGAACAAGATCGATATAAGCGACACCCACGTAGCCCGGGTACAAGAGGAACTTGTCGCCACGATGAACCAGCCGAGGAATCACCTCATTTCCGCTCTGACCGGACAGGGGATCGAAGCCTTGATGGAGGACATTTGGGACCGAGCGCCAGAGGGCGAGCGCATGTATCCAGAGGACTACTATACAGACCAAAGCCCGGACTTCCGAATCGCTGAAATCATCCGGGAGAAGGCGATCCTGCAGACCAGACAGGAAGTCCCCCACTCCCTGTACGTGGATATCAGCGACATGGAGATGAAAGATAGAGACCGCTACCTCTGGGTGCGCGGATTTATCTACGTGGAGAGGGAATCCCAGAAGGGAATCGTCGTGGGAAAGGGCGGAGAAAAAATAAAGACCATCCTCCGGGAAGCCGAACAGGAGTGCAACCAACTGTTCCCTTACGAAGTCAAGCTCGATATCCGTGTAAAAACCAGACCCAAGTGGCGAAAAGACGAGGGGCTGCTGAAGAAGATCATCAGCTGAAAGCTTTACCTCCCGTGTCTGTCTCAAACTTTATCCGAGATAAGATCGAAGATCCGAATACCTGTTTTGTTTTCCCCTCTGAGGTGACGGCTCGTTTCTGGTGCGGGCACGCCCTGCGTACAACCCGCCGACGGTCGGTGGAGCTTACACGTTTTCTTTCCTGGGATCAGTTCAAAGAGACCTGCTTCCATTATCCCGCAGACAGGAGACCGGTGGACAGGGCCGTTCGTATGCTGTTTCTATATCAACAGTTGGAACGGAACAGCCGCGCACCTTATCTCCGACAGATCATCCCCACACAGTACCGTCAAGATTCCCTGGTGTTTCTCGAAAGCTTGCAGCGTCTTCTACCCGCCCTGCACCGTATCT
Organism: uncultured Spirochaetaceae bacterium; assembly: GCA_964604845.1. Taxonomy (GTDB): domain Bacteria; phylum Spirochaetota; class Spirochaetia; order SZUA-6; family DRHE01; genus JAFGQJ01. Next base: position 6,760 of record CAZSBH010000039.1, on the reverse strand, counting down.
CAAGCCTCCGGGCCGGTTGGCCGGATTTCAGCCGGGACAAGCTCGGAGATCTTGAGAATCTGTACGCCGAATACAGGACCTTCCTTGCCGAGGCGGAGCTTTTCGAGCCGAACTACGAGCGCCCTCGATTTCAGCCGGGAGAAAAGACCTACCTCCTCTTTTTCCCCGAACTGATCGAAGACTTCCCGGAGTTCGCCGACCTGGTGGCCCAACAGGCTCAGCTGAGCTGCGTACCCATTCCCGCGGCGGTTCGGGCGCACACCACTGTTCAAATGTTTGAAACAAGCATCGAGGAAATCCGAACAACAATGCTGCGGATCGCAAAACTGCTCGACGCCAAGAGCGACCCCCACGGCATCATCCTGACCGTAGGGGAGCTGGAGGAACTGAAGCCACTGCTCAGGCGGGAGGCGGGACTGTTCGCCATCCCCCTGCAGATACATAGGGCCGAACCTCTCTCCGATTTTCCTCAAGCAAGGTTTTTTCAAAAAGTCTTCTTAGCCTTGGAGTCCTCTTTCAGCGTTGCCGCGATGAAGTCTCTCCTGCTCTGCCGTTCGATTCCGTGGAAGCAGGAGGGGTTGTGCAGCGGCTTGATCCGTCTCGGCCTGGACAGCCGGATCGTACGGAACACTGCCGCCGCAGACAACTGGCGTTTGAGTATTGACTCGGCTCGGCTGAACGGGAATCCCCGAAACCTACCTCTGGGGCGCATATCCGGTTTTTACTCCACCTTGAAGAATCAGATCATAGAGATCGCCGATGCCGGGAGTTTCAGCGACCTAAAAAAAAGTTTGGTCTCCTTCAGCGCTTCGTTCCTCGATCTGACCCGACTGAGCGACGAAGAGCTGAAGATCTTCCAGTTTACACTCGGCAGCCTCGACGAGCTCGACTGGGCGGGGGAATTTTTGTCCGTTCCTCAAGCTTCCGTCTTTCGTATCTGGTGGATCTACCTACACCAGCGTCTGTACGTACCGAGTGAAAACACCCCGGGAATCTCCGTATACCCCTACAGGGTGAGCGAAGGAATGTATCCGGAACAGCACTTCGTGATCAACGCCTCTCAGGCGGCAACGAGCCATACACCTCGTCGTTATCCTTTCCTCAAGCTTCACGAAGAGCAGTATCTAGGTGATGTGCAGAGAGACCTCTCTGCGGCTCATCTTCAGCTCTACAGCCACAGTGGAGAGAAGGTTTCCTTCAGCTACTCCCGCCGGGACTTCAAAAGATCGAATCTGCCGCCGCCGCTTTTCCTACGCAATACCGTCGCGGCGCAGCCGTCGAAACATTCGAATCTTCCGGACCCTTATGATCTGGAGCGCAGCGCCTGGATCGAGGGAAAACCCTTTCCTCTGCAGCCGACTCAGATATCCGGCTACCTCTCGGCATCGGTGGGAGCGCTGGGTGCGAAGCAAATCGACATCACTTCCCAACAGCTGCAGGACAAGCGGCTGATCCACTCACTTCAAAATCGCTTGAGAAACGAGGAAGGAAGATTTCGGATCAGCGCTACCGCGTTGGAGAGGTTCAGCCTCTGCCCCTTTCAATTCCTCTTCGAAGACCTCCTTGATGTGCGCTCGGAGGAGTACGAGCCGATGATGATCGATCCCCGGGAGTTTGGGATCCTCATGCACAGAGTAGTGCAGGCTTTCTTCCACCAACTGGTGGAGTCGGAGGCTCAGGGAGAACTGTTCCCGGAACGGCGGGGGGAGTACCGAGAACGGATCAAATGCATAGTCTCGAAAGCCTGCATCGATTTTCGTGGAAAAAACCCTGCGCTTCTGGAGCCTATCTGGGCGCAGATGCTGCGCCGGGTGGAAGAGTTGGCACTGACTTCCCTCGATGTTGATTTCGCCGTGATGTCGGAAGAGCGAACAAAAGGCTGCGAGATCCCGCTCGAGGTTTTGCTCTCCGACATCGACTCTCTGCTTGTAGGAAAGATAGATCGCATCAATCACAACCCTACGGGGCACACGGTCGTAGACTACAAGAAAAAGCACGTGCCGAACAAAGCAGACATCTTCTCCGATGAGCCCGCGTCGATGCAGATGCCCTTCTACATATACCTAATGAATGAAAACAATCTGCCTGTTTCACGGGCGGCGTTTTACTCATTCGAAAATGGACGCTATCACTTCGTGTTCGGGGGCCCTCGAACAAACATGGCGGACACAGACACTATCCAAAGGAGCGTCGAGCTGGTAAAGGAGCGGATCTTCAGAATGCGGGACAGAATCCTTTCGGGGGATTTCAGAATCGAAACCTCTTCCCGAGCGGAATGCAGCCGTTGCCGTCTGCAAGAGATCTGCCGACATCACTATCTTCTGAGAGCGTAGGAACATGGTCCATACCTTCGACGAAAAACAGACGGAGGCTATCCAGCTTGAAAAAAACTCTGTGGTCATGGCGGGAGCCGGATCCGGAAAGACCTCCGTGATTTCCGAGCGTTACTGCTGGCTGCTTGAAAAAAAGGATATCGGGGTCAAAAGTTTACTGGCACTTACCTTCACGCAAAAGGCCGCAGCGGAAATGTACGAGCGGATCTACAACCGACTTCTTCGCGCCCCCGCTGGATTGCAGAAGCATCTCGAATCCTTTGAACAAGCCCAGATCTCCACCCTGGACAGTTTCTGCGCCGAAATCGTCAGCAACGCCTGCGATCGCTTCGGCCTTCCGCAGGAATTCCGCTACGATGAACAGGCCGTCGGCCGGATCGCTGACCAGATCAGCCTGGAGTTCCTGCTGGAACACCTGGAAAACCCGGTGATGCAGGAACTGCTTCATATCCATGGCTTTGAGACCCTCTGGAAGGATCTATTCGCCGACTTGGCGGAAAACCATCTCCACCTGCCCGGAGAAAACGATTTTCCCGCCATGGCCCGTGCCCAAATTGATCGCTGCCAGTCGGATCTGAAGAGGGAACTTCGAACTGTCCGGGGCCTGGTCGATCAAGTTTTGACTCTTGATCCCCGCACTGTTTCGATTCAACGGACCCAGGCGACGCTCTCCGAGCTCGAGAGCGTATCCCGCTACCTGACAGAACACCGTTACGCAGATGCGAAGGAACATCTATCCCGCCTTGTGCTTCGCAAACCCGGCGGACGGGCCGCCGAGGATATCGAACGCTTGAAAGGCTTGATCGACAGCATCAGGCCGGCGCTCAAGAATCTGAGCAGCCTGTCTTCAACCCTGTCGCAGGAAAAAACTCTTCTCGGGTTTTTCTCTCTCCTTGAAATTTTCAGCCAACGCTTCGTCGAGAGAAAGCGATCTCTCGGCCTGGTTACTTTCCAGGACGTTGAAAGCCTCGCTGTCCAAGCCCTGATTCGGGACAAGCCTCTCAGGCAGTTCTATAAAAACAGATATCGCTACATCATGATCGACGAGTTCCAGGACAACAACCGGCTGCAGAAGGATCTCCTGTTTCTCCTGGCGGAGAAACTCGATTCTCTGGACGACGGGGTGCCGCCGGGCAGCAACCTGGAACCGGACAAGCTGTTTTTCGTCGGGGATGAGAAACAATCTATATATCGATTCAGGGGCGCCGAGGTCAGCGTATTCAAATCTCTCCGAGACGAGCTCAGGAAGGCCGGCGGCGGCACCGTCGATCTGGACAGCAATTACCGCAGCGAATCCGGGTTGATCGAATTTGTAAATACCGTATTTTCCGTGGTGATGGCCGATGCGGAATCTGACTACGAAGCCCGCTACCAGCGAATGCGAAAAGGTGGTGCCGACAACTCCTTTCCTGCGCAGATCCACCTGTTCTACGGAAGCCATGAACCGGGTTACGAGCAAACTCAGGCATCCCTCAGCGCCAATCTGGCGGAGGCCTACTCCGTGGTTCGCTTCATAAACGAGACCGTGGAGAAACAAAACCTGTCTGTGGCCTCGGATGGGAAGATCCGCCCGGCGACCTACGACGATTTCGCCGTACTATTGCGATCGACGAGCAACCAGATACATTTCGAACGGATGTTCCGGCGCTTCAGCGTTCCCTACAGCACCGACAACCTTCGAAGTCTTTTTACCGAGGCACCGATAAATGATTTTTACCTCTGGTTGCAGCTGGCCATCTATCCGGAAGATCGGGCAGCCTACGCGGGGACCCTTCGGTCTCCTTTCGTGAACATCGGTGATGAAACCCTGATACGTTTCATGCTCGCTGACAAGAAGGGGCAAAGATCTGACCGGGAGCCGGATCGGCAACTTTTCTCAAAGCCCGACTCCTCCGAATTGGGCGGGGAGGATCGAAGACGATTGGAGAAGGGTAGAGAAATCTACACCTTCCTCCGTGAGTCCGCGGATCGAGTACCTATTGCCGAGCTGTTTCACAGTCTTTGGTACCGCTTCGGCTACCGCTACACCATCCTCCGAAATCCTCAAAACCACAACTACCTCGAATACTTTGACTACATGATCAAGCTGGCCGAACGAGCCGATCGACAGGGAGACAGCCTGGCGGTTTTCCTCGAATTCTTACGCCAAAACCTCGGGAAGTACGAGCGCCTCGATGATCTTCCGGTTCTCAAGCCCCGGCTGCCCGGCGTCCAACTTCTTACCATTCACAGATCCAAGGGCCTGGAGTTCCCGATCGTGGTGCTCGCCGATATGGGCAGCATCGGCAGACACCATCGAAACTCAAGCCCCTACTACATTTCTTCGCAGTACGGCATCACCGTTAATCTCGGCTCACAGAACTACTTCACCGAAATCGGCGAAAAGGAATCGGACAAAGAAGATCTTGCGGAGATCAAACGGCTGCTCTACGTTGCCCTCACCCGAGCTCAGGCCCACCTTGTTCTTGCCGGTACCCACAAACAGAAAAACCGGCAGACCCCCAGAGCCCACTTGAACCTGCTTCTCAGTGCACTGGATCTGGGTGAAGATGCCCTTGCCGGCGGATCGATAATGCACAACGCACCCTATCAGCTCAAGATTCACAGGATCGAAGCACCACCGATGGAGCAGTTGTACGGCGGACAGCGGCCTGAGAAACTGGTCCCGCTGAAGCTTCTGGATGAACTGTATCAGGGACAACCGGTCCAAAGGGAGCTTCTGCGCCAAGAAGTTTCGGTGACCGATGTTTGCCGGCATCTGGACCCGCTGCTCGAACGCAAGCGCAGGGAAGCGGGATTGAACACGGCAACGAAGAACCTCCCTTCCACAGAAGCGGATATTCTGCTGAAGAAGTACCGTCTCGAGCCCCACTTCGGAATCCTGACCCATCGCCTCCTCGACTTGTGGAGCCCGAATCCCACCGGGCCCGCTCCGGAACCTGAGTGGATACGAACAGGTATTCCGAAACAGTACAGAGACGTCCTCTATTCCGGCGCCGTCACACTTTGCCGAAAATTCTTCGCTTCGGAGCTGGGAGCTCTCGCCCTTCAGGCGAGGCGCGTCGACAGAGAGCTGCCCTTTCTGTACTTATTCGAGGATGGCCGGAACCCCCTGTTTATCAGCGGCCAGATCGACCTGGTCTTCGAATACAAGGACCATCTGTATCTTATTGATTTTAAAACGGATCGCATCTACAAACCCGGCGAACACGATGCACAGTTGGGGCTCTATCGCTTGGCGATAAAGGAGCAGTCGGAGAAAGAGATCTCTACCTTCCTGTTTCTACTGCGCAGCGGCGAGGCGATTCGCTCCGATGACCGGATCGATCTGACGGAACTGGTCGGGGAGGTACGGCATCTGCTGTAACTTCACAACCGTCACCGATCAGAGCTTGAGGGTCAGACCGGCTTCCGGTGAATAACGGCGACCTTGATTTCCCCACCTTCGCGATCAGCTGCCGGGCCTCTTCACGGTTGAATCCGTATACGGAAAGCGAATGACCGTACCCGCCGAGTTGAAGAAAAACCTGCCTTCGAACTCACGTGCGAGCTTCGCGGCCACAGAAAGTCCGGTACAATGGGATACTCCCAGCCATGCTACATCCATCTCCCGCAGTGCCTGTATAGTCTTGTCCACCTGCCCTTGCGAAGCAGGTCCCAAATGAGTGCCCCCGATGACCATGTAGACCCGGTCTGTATCCATCAGTTCCTTGGCGTGACGGATGATATTGATCATCCCCCTGTGCGCGCACCCCAAAATAATGATCAACCCGAGGTCTGTTCGGATATACAAAGACTGGTCGTCTGACATGGGGTCCTGGACAAACCGCTCGCCTTCTTTCAAACACAGATTATCCGCAACCGCTTCGAATTCCGTTGTCAGCGGTTCTTCACCGCTTGCCGCAATGTCCTCGCTGAGCCAGACCGGAGCGGTGCTGAACTCGAACCGCCCCCCCAAGCTTTCCAGTCTATCCTTGCAGGATGGGATGCCGGCGTACCGGTAGATACTCTTTTTTTTGTTGTATGAATATTTTCTGCCCAGTACCTCCGGATGGGCAACGATCCGAATGTCGGATCTGCCTATCCGTTCCAGCACCGCCGGAAGCCCGCCTGTATGATCGAAGTGTCCATGACTCAATATAATGGCTTCGGTCTTCTTAAGGTCGATGGTGAGTTTGTCAGCGTTGCGGACCATGACATCACTCGCTCCGGTATCGAGTAAAAAGGATTCCTCTCCTGCTTCAATGAAGACGCTGATTCCCCATTCGGCAAGTACGCCTGCAACTGACGTAGAGTTTTCGACAATCGTTGTTATTCGAATAGTTTTAGCAGAGATCAATTTGCCCTCCTCTATTTTATTATCTCACAGTTCATTACTTGTGCTACTGCTCCGCCAGTTCCCCGAAGCGCTCCTGCAGACCGTTGCG
>CAZSBH010000038.1:32071-37968 GCA_964604845.1 uncultured Spirochaetaceae bacterium | reverse complement strand
GGTCGGCGAGTTCGAGGAGATGGAAGACTAGAATCCAGACAAAATACACTCCAGGCTCTTTACAACTCTTTTACAAACCTTTTACACCCTGGTGACAGGCCGCAGGGCGAAGACTGCTACCCTTGTAGTGAGTTATTACACTAGGAGGTAGAAGGATGAAGAGAACAGCAGTATTCGTTTTGGCCCTGATCGGGATTCTGTTTGTCTGTGCCGGGAGCTTCCCCGAGTCTCCCGACCCGGTCCCGGGATTTGTAGAGCGGCTGGAAGTGGGGGAACCGGCAACCTATCGCAACCTGACCGTCATCCCCGTGTATTTCCGCAGGACGAAACCGACGGAAGACCCATCCTGCCTGAGCTTGGACCAGGCTCTGGAGGAGGGCGTCCTGGAGATCCGGGAGAAAGACGGGGGAGATGTGCCTTGGGTCGTCGTGAGCAACCGGAGTGATAGAAGGATCTTCATCATGGGAGGTGAGATCCTCAGCGGCTGTAAACAGGACCGTATCGTGGCGCGGGATGTGTTGATCGCCCCCTTCAGAAAGCGCCTGCTCCTGCCGGTGTACTGCGTGGAGGCCGGGCGCTGGCACCACGTCTCCGGGCAGTTCAAGAGCGAAAGAAACCTGGGAACCTACACGATGCGCGGGGCTGCCCAGAGCTCCTCCGGAAGCAACCAGTCGAAAATCTGGAACAAGGTCGCCGAATCGAACCGCAGGATGGGGGTGAGCTCCGACACCGAAGCCTACCAGGACGCCTTTAGGACCGAGGAGGTGGCAAGACTGGTCTCGGATGTAGAACGGAAGTTCAAGGATCTGCCTCTGCTTGAAAGTGGAACCGCAGGAGTTGTCGTCGGACTGGGTGATCAGATCATCGGTGTCGACATCTTCTCCGATCCGGATCTGTTCCAAGCACTCTGGCCAAAGATCATCAGGGCATGCGTTCTCGCCCTGGCCGGGTATGAAGAAGAATCGACCCTGTCCGGAGACAGGGCGCAGAAATTCTTGAATGCCCTGCAGTGGATGCGCTATGCTCAGCGCCGGGGTGTCGATCTGGGCAGCGAATATTATGGATTTCTCAACGAGCTTTCGCTGAGCTCGCTGGTCTACAGGGACACGGTGATCCACCTGGGTGCCGTTCCCCATGATGAGACATCGGACTGAAGCTTAAGGAGGGATCTCCCACGACTTGCGCAAATTGAGGAAGGGTGGGAAGATGAGGGGCGAAATGCGATACCCTGGACGTGCCAAGCATCTCGGCTGGATCTTTGGTCTCGTTGTCCTTGTTCCCGGGATCCTGCTTGCGGTAATCGCTGTACGTTCGATAAACCGGGAAGAGGCCTACATCGAGAAACAACTGGAAGGAACCCTGCTCGCCGAAGTGACCTATCTGGTGTCTCTGGTGGAGACGGAGCTCGGCCGGATCGAAAGTGAGCTGGCCGACTCCGCACCCCTGGAACCGCCGGATACCGAAGAATCGGCTCTTGAAGCTTGGCAGGACGCATCCCCCTTGGTAAGCTCACCCTTTCTCCTCTCCCCCGAGTTTGAGATCATCTGGCCCCGCGGCAACGGAACGTTAAGTGACGAACAGCTGTCCTTCCTGCGTTGGAACAGTGATTTTCTGAGCAACCGCGCAGAGGTGCCTGTCTATGAAAACATTGCTCTGGCTTACAAGGATGAGATCGTCCCCGCCGCAAAAGATGAGGAAGGGATCGGGCAGATGGAGTTTCAACAGGCCAAGAGTCAATTCGAGATGAGCGAAGAGGTGAAGGAGAAGATCTTCGAGCAAGCTTTGGAAGAGGGACGGAAGGCTCAATCGAGGATTGTCGTCCCTTCGGCCAGCGGAGCTGTAACCAAGGAAGATCCACCGCCGTCGATATTCATCTCCAGAGACCTGCGCCTCGATGAGATTACTGCCGACAGGAATCTCGGATTGATTCCACGCTTCGTCGAAAACCGCCTGTCTCTGCTGTTTTGGAAGAAGCTACCCGATGGGCGGATCGTCGGCTGTGTGATCTCGGACTCTGAATTGCGCACACGGCTGATCGCTCCGATTCCCGATGTATACACGCCGGTGCGTATCCTCACACTTGTAGACGAGCAGGGGCGACCCTTGGTGGCCCCGCAGGAGACGGAGCCTCGAGACTATCGACGACCCTTTGTAGCCCGAGAGCTCAGCGCCCTGCTGCCCCTTTGGGAGGCCGCGGCCTATCTAACCGATCCCCTGCTTGTCTCTTCCCGGGCCGGCCGGATCACAAAGATGCTGTGGGTGCTGATCTCCCTGCTGTTCGTGTCGATTCTGATCGGCGGTACCCTGGTGTTGAGAACGGTACGGGCAGAGGTTGTCCTGTCCCGTCAGAAGACCACCTTCGTAGCCAATGTGTCTCACGAGTTGAAAACACCCCTTACCTCGATCCGTATGTTTGCCGAGATGCTTCTGGAGGGCCGACAGCGAAATGAAAACAAGAAACAGGAGTACCTGTCCCTCATGGTCTCGGAATCGGAACGACTGACCCGCCTGATCAACAATGTTCTCGATTTTTCCAGGATGGAACAGGGGCGTAAGAACTACTCTATGGAACGCCTCGATTTGTTTGCGCTGTGCACCGGACTGTTGGAAAGTCAACGCCCGCGGTACGAACAGAGCGGCTTTCGACTTGAGTTGCGGACTCGGTTTCCAGAGGATAACGCACGCGGTCAGGGTTGGGTCCAAGGCGACCCGGAGGCCCTGAAGCAATCTTTATTGAATCTCCTCTCGAATGCGGAGAAGTACTCCGGGAATCAAAAGGCGATCGAGGTGGAGATCCACCAGGGGCAGTCATGGGTCTTCGTCGATGTGATGGACCGAGGCAAAGGGGTTCCCCACTCCCAAGCCAAGCGTATCTTTGAGGAGTTCTACAGAGGAGACGACTCTCTCACGGCCAAGGTACGGGGCAGCGGATTGGGACTATCCATAACCCGGCGCATTCTGCGTGATCACGGCGGAGATGTGCTGTACCTCCCCAGGGAAGGGGGAGGAAGTATCTTTCGGATACAATTGCCCGCAGACAGCGGGTAGAAGTGAGGGGGGTGCAGTGGCGGAGCGAATCTTGATCGTAGAGGATGACCCGGCCATCGTGATGGGACTCGAAGACCTCCTGGTCGGCGAGGGCTACCTGGTTGATGTGGCCCGGGAGGGCAACCAGGCGATCGAGTTGTACCGAAACAGGAAACCCGACCTCATTGTGCTGGATATCATGATTCCGGAAATCAGCGGCTATGAGGTCTGTCGGCAGATCCGAAAAAAGGATGCTGCCACGCCGATCCTCATGCTTACCGCCAAGGGGCAGGAACCGGACAAGGTAGCCGGTTTGGAACTGGGAGCCGATGACTACGTCGTGAAACCTTTCGGGGTGAGCGAGCTCCTGGCCCGAATCAGAGCGCTGCTGCGCCGCAGCCGAGTCCGGGAAATGAAGCAGTGCGAGGAGCTGTGGTTCGGGGATGTGCGGATCGATCCGCAAAAACTGGAAGGAACAAAGAAGGGAAGAGCCTTCGCGCTGACAGCCCGGGAGCTTCGGCTTCTGAACTTGTTCAACAGTCGTGCCGGACGGGTTCTGGACCGCTCGGAAATCTTGGATGAGATCTGGGGCCTTCGATATGAGGGTACGACCCGTACCCTTGATCAGCACATCGCCAACCTGCGGAAGAAGATAGAAGACGATCCCGGCCGGCCGCGGTATATCCTGACGGTACACGGAGTCGGCTATCGCTTTGTCCCACGGCGAAAGGATCTGCCTCACCACCCTGCGGACGGCACGGATACGGAGTAAAGCCGTGGCTGTTATACCCATAACCCCGGAGATCGCCCTCGACGACAGAGAGCTCCGCTTTGAGTTTATCCGTGCCTCCGGACCCGGAGGCCAGAAGGTAAACAAGAGCTCCACTGCGGTGCAGCTGCGTTTCGACGTTTTACACTCCCCCGGCCTGCCGGAGGAGGTCCGCAGCCGACTGATCGGGATCGCCGGACGGCGCCTGTCCGAGGAGGGCATCCTGGTCATCGAAGCCAAGCGGTTTCGCTCCCAAGATCAGAATCGCCAGGACGCCGTCGATCGTCTGACCGCCCTCATTCGTCAAGCTTCCCGAAAACCCAGGCGTCGTCGTCCGACCCGGCCGAGCACCGCAGCCCGGGAGCGCCGGGTTCGGGAAAAGAAACAGCGCTCGGCGATCAAGCAGCAGCGTAGCCGGCGGGATTTTCACGAAGACGCGTGAGCCGGCTAGTCCTTCGGCTGCTTGAAGCTGGCAAAAAAAATCCGCAGCAAGCGCAGCAGCCCACGCAGTCGTCGGCCCGGGGAACGGGCGAACAGGGCATCGATTCCGCCGATTATGCCCTGCTCCAGGTTTTGCTGGTAGGGAAGCCACCAGAAGTTCCTGGGAAGACGGTGCAGGAGATCCTCCACGATCACCTTGGCCTGGGTCACCTCGAAGAAGCCCGGTTCTCCGTGACAGCGTCCCATACTGGACTGCTTGTACCCTCCCCACGGCGTTTCCGGCATTCCGTGGCTCATCAGGTGATCGTTGAACATAACCACTCCGACCTGTAGCCGGGCTGCCAGTCGTCGAGCCAAATGCCGGTTTTCCGTCCAAATAGAGGCGCAGAGTCCCAGCTGAGAGTCGTTGGCCCACCTAAGCGCCTCTTCGACATCTTTCACCTTTCTCACCGCGAGCACGGGTCCGAAGATTTCTCGGGTGTGAACCAGCATGCTTTTATCCGCATTCTCGATCACCACTGGGGGATGGATGTAGGGCGGTTTCCCCCGGGTATCTTCGGTGGCTGAAGGTTGCCCGCTCCAGGTCCAAACCGTGGCGCCACGCTTGCGGGCATCCTCCACGAAAGCCTCGATCCTCTCCAGCTGGGAAGAGGCGGTGAGGGCTCCCAGCTCGATCCCATAACGCAGACGGCTGATGCGGTCTTTAAGCAGATATACAAATTGTTCGTACACAGGCTCTTCCACGTAGACCCGCTCGACCGCGGCGCAGGACTGGCCTGAGTTGGACAATCCCGCCCAAATCGCTCCATCTACGGCGCGGCTCAATAGAGCATCACGGAGAACGATCATCGGATCGTTGCCCCCCAGCTCCAGGCTCAAGGGCAGCAGCCGATCCGCCGCTTCCGCCATCAGCCGGCGGCCGACCTCGGTCGAACCGGTGAACAGGAGCTTGTCGATCCCCGAGCGGATGAAGGCTCTTCCCGCCTCCGAACCGGGCAGGTGCACCAGGTTCAGCACTCCCTCGGGTAGACCGGCGTCGCGGAACAGGTCGATCATGGCCTCCCCGACAGGCTGGCTCTGGGTGGCCGCTTTGAACACCACGGTGTTGCCCGCCAGCAGAGCCTGGACCAGCTCGTGCATCGGTATCCCGAGGGGGTAGTTCCAGGGGCTGATGATGCCGATCACACCGTAGGGTTCTCGTACCAGCAGGGAACGCTTGTTGAAGAAGAGCACAGAGCTGGTCTTGATGCGTTTGGGGCGCAGCGTGCGTTTTGCCAATCTGGGGTAGTAGCGGCAGAGCAAAGCCGCGGGCAGCAGCTCCGTTCCCAGGGCATCCACCCGCGGTTTCCCCGTGGTTGCGCAGATTGTGTCGGTCAGCTCCTTGGCCCGCTCCGCGATCAGGGGAGCAATGGCCCGGATGATCCGGGAGCGACGGGCTAGACCCCTTCGGTGCCACTCGGCTTGAGCCTCCCGCGCCCTGGCCACCGCGGCTGACAGATCGGCTTCGCTGTGCCGTTTTGTTTCGGCAATGATTTCCCCGGTCGTCGGGTTGAGGATATGCTGCGTCTTCGCCTTGGAGGAGCGGCGATCGCTCATGAGCTGCCTCCGGTATTAGAACAGGCCGCCTATGGAAACACTGAAGGTGTAGGCCAGAGAGCCG
>CAZSBH010000038.1:0-31971 GCA_964604845.1 uncultured Spirochaetaceae bacterium | reverse complement strand
ATGTCCGAGCCCCACTGGATCATGGCTTCGGCGAACAGGTCCAGCTCCCACAGCGGACCGGTGAGGGTGAGCATGCCTTTGGGGCTGAGATCGGCCTGGTAGAAGCCTCCGACGCCCAGCTCGTAGTTCCCCAACAGCAGCTCCAGCTTGGGAGCCACGGCGATCTCGGTGGGCTTTTCAATGTCGTTAGCCACCAGGTAGAGGTAGGCGTTGTGGGCGGCAAAGGGGAAGTGCGTCTTGACCGCGAGCGGCCCCTCCCGCTGCGCTTCCGGGTCCTCCGGATCGATGGAAACCAGGTTGAGCACATCGGCGGGGCTGAAGAAATAGCCGACGCCCCATTGAACGGTCTGCTTGCCCGCCCGGAAGAACAGCAGGTCCTTGTACTGGAAATCCGCGAACAGCTCGAAGATCCCGATGTCCCAGTCGTAGGGATACTCGTAGGCGGCCTTGACCTTGCCGAAGACCCGGAAATCCCGCTCCGGCCGGGCGTCGAAGAACAGATCCGCGGCCAGCCGGGAGGCGAGAAAGGTAGTTCCTTCGTTGAACAGCATATCCCAGGAATCGGGATAGCCGTCCCAGATCACCTGAGTATCGAAGAGCAGGTCGAAGCTGCCCCCCCACTCCAGCCGCTCGGAAACCAGGAAGGTCTCCTCCGGGGCGGCCTCCCCCTGTTCCGCGGATTCTTCGAAGACGCCCTCTTCGAACAGATCCGCCTCAGGGCCGTCTGCCTCTGCAGGTGCTTCCTCAGGGCCGCCTTCTTCTGCGAGGATCTCCCCCTCGAATAGATCATCGAAGCTTTCGCCCTGCTCCTGGGCGAGCGAAGGAAAGGCCGGCGCCGCCAGCAACGCCAGGACCACCAGGAATTTCGCCAAGACGAGCTGTTTCATGGCAGAAGCTGCTTTCGAAGCTTCTCGGCGGTCTCCGCAGCCATGCCGAAGGAGTGCTCGTCTCCGGGAAAGTCGGCGGAACGTACGTCCCCGATATACTCCTCGACCGCCTTGACCTGGGTCGTGTATACATCGGCGTAGACCTTGACGAACTTCGGTGTGAAGCGCTTGAACAGCCCCACCATATCGTGAAGCACCAGCACCTGCCCGTCGCAGCCGACACCCGCACCGATTCCCACGGTTGGGACGCGGAGCTTCTCTGTAATCAGCGCGGCCAGCTCTTTGGGGATCGCCTCGAGAATCAGGGCGAAGGCTCCCGCTTCTTCAAGAGCTACGGCGTCCTGGAATACCTTTTTGGCCTGGTCTATGGATTTGCCCTGCACCTTGAACCCGCCCAAGAGAGCCGCGGTTTGAGGGGTCAGGCCGATGTGGCCGAACACCGGGATGCCGGCTCTATGGATGGCCGCCACGGTTTCCGCCATCTCCTGACCACCCTCGAGCTTGATCGAGTCTGCAACCCCGTCTTTATAGAGGATTCCGGCGTTGGTCACAGCCTGTTCGACGGAGATGTTGTAGGACATGAAGGGCATATCGGAAACAACGTGAGCCCGCTTCACCGCCCGGGTCACCGCTTTGGTGTGGGAGAGCATCTCCTCCATGGTAACCGGAACGGTATCTCGGTAGCCCAGCTCCACCATTCCGAGGGAGTCTCCGACCAGGATCACATCGATCCCAGCCTCGTCCACGATCAATCCCTGAGGGTAGGAGTACGCGGTGATCATCGAGATCTTCTCTCCCTTCTCCTTCATGCTCCAGAGATCGGAGATGAGGACCTTTTTTATGTCTTTGGATGTGTCACTCATATGTCTGTTCCTTTTCTGGTACTTGGATGAGAGAAGTTTTATACAAAAAGGGGATTCACATCAAGGAACTATTGTCGGAAGGTGAGCGTTGACAATTCTCCGGGCTGTATCTACATTAGGTTTTTAATCAAGCCTTGCAGTAAACAACTGCCGTAAGCGTTGAATATCTGCTACCAGGAGCTAAATTGTGAACGATTCAATCACCGATGTTCCCGGAATAGAAGTGGGTCATGCCCAGGATCTGAAAGCCGGTACAGGTTGCACCGTTATTCTGTGTAGGAACGGCGCAGCCACCGGCGTCAATGTCCAAGGTGGCGCTCCGGCAACCCGGGAAACCGATTGCCTGCGCCCGGAAAATGTAGTCACAGAAGCCCATGCGGTGGTCCTTACCGGCGGCAGCGCCTATGGGTTGGACTGCGCCGGGGGAGTGATGCGCTACCTCGAAGAGAAGGGGATCGGTTACGATGTCGGCGTGACCAGAGTACCCATCGTGGCGACTGCCGCGCTGAACGATTTGGCTTTTGGCGATCATCGAGTCCGTCCCGATGCTGCCATGGGCTATTCCGCCTGCTTGAATGCTTCCAAAACGAATGTTGAGCAGGGAAATGTCGGTGCAGGTACCGGAGCCGCTATCGGCCGCCTGGCGGGGAATGCTCGGGGGATGGTAAAGGGCGGCTTGGGCGCCGCCAGCTTCTCGTTCGGGGATCTGATAGTCGGTGCAATTGTGGTGGTGAACTGTAACGGAGATGTCATCGATGCGGAGACTGGAAAAACACTGGCCGGAACCCTCAATCCCGAACGTACGGGTGTGGCTGGAGCCATGAAGCTCCTCACGACCCAGAACGAGCAGTACAACGGGGGATTCCCCACCAACACCACCATTGGTGTAGTGGCAACCAATGCCTCCCTCGATAAAGCCATCGCCACACGGGTGGCCATGATGGCCCAGGACGGGTACGTCCGGACAATTGTACCGATCCATACCCTTGGCGACGGCGACGTGACCTTTTGCATGTGCACCGGTAAGCTCCAAGCGGACCCCAATCGCCTCGGGGCCATCGCCGCCTGGGTCATGGCCCGGGCCGTGGTGAAGGCGGTGAAGGCGGCGGAGAGCCTGCACGGGGTTCCCGCTTACAGGGATTTGGTGGACAGAGGTATTGCGAAATGAAAATTGGGATTGTCGGGGCCGGAGCCATGGGTTCTCTGTTCGGGGGAAGGCTTTTCCAGTCCGGTCATCAGGTGATGCTCTATGACATCAACAAAGAACATGTGGAAGCGATCCGGAAGGAAGGACTGATCATCGAGGATCTTGACTCAGGGAAGCAGGAGATCAGTCGACCCGCAGCAACAACCCGCGCCGAAGATCTCAAGGCGGTGGAGATTCTCATCATCTTCGTGAAATCCGCCGCCACGGAAGCCGTTGCCCGTCAGTTCTCCGATATTACGGGAGCTGAAACGATCGCCGTCACCATGCAGAACGGCCTGGGAAACGAAGCGATCCTTAAACAGCACTTCGGCGAACACCGGACAGCCGCCGGGGTGACCTCCCAGGGAGCTACTTTCTTAGGTCCCGGGCGGATCCGCCATGCCGGGCGAGGCACGACACACCTGTGCATGTCCGACCGCGACAATGAAAAGCTTGAGGAATTTGTCGCTGCCTTGAATCAGGCCGGTATGGACACCGAGTTGGAAAAGAATATCGACGACCTGATCTGGAGCAAGCTCATCATCAATGTGGGGATCAACGCCCTTACAGCGCTCACGGGATTACCCAATGGCAGGCTCCTCGAGTTTCCGGAATGCAAGGCGCTCATGGCCGACCTGGTAGCGGAGGCCGTCAGAGTTGCAGAGAAGAGGGGTGTTCACCTGACCTATCCGGACCCTCTCGAAATGGTGTATGCCGTAGCCGAGAAGACGGGAGGCAACCGCTCGTCGATGCTGCAGGACTTCGACAGAGGAAGGCGGTCGGAAATCGACTTCATCAACGGAGCGATCCTGCGGGAAGCGGAAGCTTTGGACCTGGAGGTTCCCGTGAATCGAGCCGTCACCCGGCTGGTGCTCGTACTGGATGCGGTTCACGTAGAAAAGAAAAACGGCTGAGGGTTACCCCCTAAAGATATCCTCCCAGCACGGCGAACATCACCACAGCGGCGACCACTAGAAGCAGCGCCCCGTCCAGAGAAAGCCGGAGACGCCCCAATCGCCTCAACCACCGACTCCCGAAAGGGCTGCGAATGAACAGGTACAGCATCCCGCCGAGGGCTGCATAGGCAAGCGACTCCGCCAGATGCCTCGCCGTGTAGATAGAGCCGTATAGTGAACCTGTCGGTGTTCCGAATTTCGAAGACCCGACGGCCGGCACGATCAGATTCTCCAACACCAAGCGGGGCAGCACGCCCCCGGCAAGACAGAGAAGCGCAAGCACGGAGAGTGAAGCGATGCAGAAGGGGGACAGACGGGGCTTCTCACCCTCCGAACCCAGGGAGATTGACCTCTTTCCACTCCAGCGAAATATCCCGGACAGCTTGATCATCGAAGCCGCTGTTCCAACGGCAGTCAGACGCAGAGCCGTCGCCAATACCGGCTCGGTCTTGAACAACGAGCTGATCAGCGTCTTGCTGACAAATCCGTTAAACGGCGGCAGCCCGCTTATGGAAAACGCTCCCGCCAGGAAGAAGATCAGCAGCCATGGAGGCGAAGAGCTGCGGCCGCGCTTTTCCAGGTCCCGCTCACCGGACACATGGATCACGGCGCCGACCGACAGGAACAGCAGACTTTTAAACATCGAATGACTCAGTATGTGAGCCAGGGAGGCGACCAGCGCGCCGCTGCCCGCTCGCGAAGCTGCGCCATACGCTGCCGCGATCAGACCCATCTGGGAAACAGAGTGGTACGCCAGAAGCCGCTTGCTGTCGGTCTGGCTGAGGGCCAGGACCACGGCGAAGAGTGCGGTGAACGGGCCGAGGAAACGGAACAGGGATTGCACTTCGATCGAACCAAAGGCAGTCAGGATCCGCCATACAGCCAGAAACGAGATCTTGATCATCACCCCTGACAGCAGAGCTGAAACCGGATGGGGGGCGGCGGCGTGAGCTGCAGGCAGCCAGGTGTGCAGCGGTACAAACGCCGCCTTGAGACCGACACCTACCGTCAGCATTGCAGCGGCCAGGCCGAGTGATCTCGAAACACTGACGGGAAGATTTGCAGCTCCTTCACCAAGGCCAAAACTCCCGGGAATCAGATGCAGCGAAAGGGTGCCGGTGGAGCGATACACGAGAAACAGGCCGAGGAGGAAGAAGGCGATACCCAGGGAGCTGAGCAGCAGGTAGCGCAGGCTGGCCCAGAGGCTGTTCCGGGTCAGGGAATACGCGATCAGGATGTACGAGGAAATCGATACGATCTCGATGAAGACGAACATGTTGAAAAGGTCGCCGGTAAGGATTACCCCTTCCATACCGGCCAGGAGCATGAGAAAGAAGAAATAGAAATCGCTTCTATAGCTCCCCTCGCCAAAAGCAAACAACAGGGCGCATAGGCTCAAGACCGCCCCCATAACCGAGGCGGTCCAGGCAAGCCCGTCGAGGTATAGGGTGATGCCCAGCGGCTCGGGCCAGCCCCCTATGGAATAGGTGAGCATTCCCTGATCGCGCAGGACGGGAAGCAGAAGCCCGAGGATCAGGAGGCTCGCCGCCACAGAGACGGCGGTGACGATCTGGGCCAAGAGGAAGCGGTTGAGGAATCGGGCCAAGAGGCAGAGAAGACTTGCCGTAAACGGCAGCAGGATAAGCAGCGGAAGTGTCTCAGCCATCGTCATTCTTGGTCAGCTCTTCGAGTCTACGCCTGCTCACCGTCCCGTAGCACTTGTGGATTCTCAGCACGATTGCCAGGGCCACTGCGGTCAGGCAGATGCCGATCACGATGGCGGTGAGCATCACGGCCTGAGGCAGAGGATCGACGATATCCAGAACCCCCGGAAGCAGGATCGGCGCCTCGCTGCCGCTCAGGGATCCGGCCCAGACGAAGAGGATCACCAGAGCACTGTTCAGGATGCTCAGAGATACAACCTTCTTGATCAGATTGTCCGTTAGGATCAGGCCGGCGACGGCAACCAGGACCAACAGCAGGATTATTGCTCCGGCCATGGCTTACGTCTCCCGCAGCAGAGAAAAGCAGATCAGGGTGATACCGGTTCCGACTTCAAGACCGATCACCATGTTGAGGAATAAGATGAACCCGGCGCTGGGGACTTCTCCGATCCTACCCAACGGTAGAAAATTGCCCAGAAAGGATACCCCCACGGCCATGCCGGCAGCGGCCATGGCCAGGAAGAGGGTGAAAGCGGCGATTTCCAGTGCGTTGACCGCCCTGGAGGTGAACAGGCGGCTGGTAGCCTCCACGCCCCGAGACAGGCAGAGGAGCAGGATCGCGGAGGAAAGCACCGTTCCGCCCTGAAAGCCTCCCCCCGGGGAAAGATGGCCGTAGGAGATGAGGTAGAGTCCGAACAAAAGGATGTACGGGACGAGTTTGCGGGAAACGAGATCTACGATTTTCGACTCTTTCACTGTTTCGCTCCGGTAAACAGGAGAACCCCCGCCACGGAAAGCACCAATACGATCGTCTCTCCGAGGGTGTCGAAGGCTCTGTAGCCGAGATAGATCGCCGAGACCAGGTTGATCGAGCCGGATTCCTCCACACCGTGGCGGAAGAAATGATCCTGCATCCGGTAGTGTTTCCCCGAGCCAAGCGCGGACTCTGTTTTTGTTTCATCGGCGGAGAGCAGCGGGACAACCGAGGGCAGAACCAGGACGCCGAGGGCTGCCAGAAGCAGGCCAGCAGAACACCACAGCAGGATACGGCTCACCTCTAGTCCTCCGGCGTACGGGTTCTGCGGATTGCCTGGACGAAAAACGCCGTGGCCACCCCGGCTCCAACCGCAGCCTCGGCAATGGCCAAATCGGGAGCTTTCAGCACAAAGAACAGCAGTGCGCAGATCAGGGAGAAGACGCCCAACAGGATGACCGAGCTCAACAGGTTGCGAAAGACCAGAACGAGGATGGCGAGCAGGAGCAGCAGCAGGAGCAGCGCTTCTACCATGAGCGGTGTTTTCGTCCCCAGGGCATGAGTCCCCGCATCCAGGCCGAGCGCCCGATAATATGGGCGGAGACGGGACTGGTTATCAGGAAGAACAGGGCGATAACCAGGATACGCCAGGTCATGGGATCCCAGCCCTTCAGGAGCATGCAGGCAAGGAGGATGGAGAAAACGGAGGTGGTACTGCACTTCGCCGCAGCGTGAAGGCGGGTGAAGACATCGGGGAAGCGCAGAACCCCGATATTTCCGGTGATTCCAAAAAAGACTCCCAACAGGAGAAACAAAACGATCGCCCAAATCATGTAGACTTCTCCCTGCCCCACATGGACCGGGCGATGGCCAGAATACCGATGAAGCCGAGGATTGCGTAGACCAGGGCAACATCCAGGAAGATCGCCCGATCGAGTTTGACCGCCGCCAGGACCAGGATAGCCAACACCTGGGAGGCGGTCAGATTCAAACCGATCATCCGATCTTCCGGTTCCGGACCAATGATCACCCGCACCAGGCTCAAGACGGTTACGCCCATGAGGCAGTAGATGGCCGCGTCCAAAATCACTGTCGAATCCATGAATCTCAACCTCCTGTGGATTACACCCAGATCCTCTTGAGCCATCGCTCGAAAGGTTGGGCGATCAACCTTGCGGCATACCCGGAATGGGTGGTTGTGGCATCGAGCCAGTGCACGACCAGATGATCCTCGTCCAGGTCCAGTGTGAGCGTTCCGGGTGTCAGTGTGATGGAGTTGGCCAGAGCCACCCGGGCCAGATCGGAACGGAGGCGGCTGCGAAAGTGTACGATTCTCGGGGAGATGTTTCCGGAGATGACTTTCCAGGCGATGCGGAAGGAAGCGATGTAAACTTTGATCATGATCAAGATCAAGTAGCCGATCAGCAGATAGATCCGGGGAATCAGAGTCCTGCGCCCGGCCTCCTGCTCCTCGAAGAAAAGATGGTAGGTCAGGAAAGCCACAACCGTGGAAAAGAACAAGCCGAGAAGAAGCGGAAACGGAGCTACCGTGCCGGTGAACAGGAGCCAGCCGGCCATGAGGTAGAATGCGGTCATGACGATCCGTACGATCTTCCACTTCAGAAATACATTCATCTATCCCTCCCTTTCCTCTTCCCGCCGCACGATCGCCAGTATTTCATCCGCTGTGCCCGCATCCAGCAGGGCTTGCCGGAAGCCTTCGTCGTGAAGTAGCCGGGACAGCCTGCTGAGCAACCGCAGATGGGCATGCTCCTGGTTCTTCGGTCCGACGATCAGGAAGATCAGCGTCACCGGCTGGTTGTCCACGGAGTCGAAGCGCAAGCCCTCCTTTTTCCGTCCAAAGGCCATCACCGTTTCCTCTGCCTCTGCGCAGAGCAGATGGGGGATGGCTATGCCCGAACCTATGCCGGTACTGGTGAGTTTTTCCCTCTCGATCAATCCGGCAAGTGCCGCAGCTTGATCCTGGATCTTTCCGGCCCGATTCAGGAGCTCCACCAATTCCTGGAGAGCCTCGTTTTTTCTGCGGGCTTCCAGCTCGAGCTTGATGGTGCTCGTCTCGAGCAGTTCTGCGAGGATGTTCATGGCTGCTCCTCCAACCGGCGCAGGCCTCGGACATAGTCCACAGGAACCGTAAACAGGATTCCCGTGCCGGGTTCGCTCAAGGGTCCGCACACCTTCTCGATAAGCCCCTCGAGCCTCATTACTTTGGCATCGCTGTCCACGACGGAGAAAATCGTTTTATTGTAAGGTTTGTTTCCCTTCATGAACTCCTTGAAGCTGGCAAAGAGGGGTACTTCATAGGTCAGAAAGTGGCCCATGCCTTCGGAATCCAGGATGGTAGCGCCGGGCACCTCCGCTTCCAGAAATGCGGCCAACACCTCGTCGAGGAGCTCTTCCTTGTTCAGTACGAAGAATACCAGCTTCAACGTATACCAGTCCTTTCCCCTGATGCTCAGGATGAAAACTGATTATCTCGGGACGTTCCCAGGGTAGCCCTTTCTGAGCCGGCAGTCAAATGGGCCGTAGATTTCGTCTATCCCTGTGAGGATCTGTGGCCTGGTGAAAAAGAATAGACATGGCAAGAGTGATGATTGACGCTGTCGGGCGGATTGTCTATATTTGCCATCTATTCCTATTCGTAAAAAGAATGCATTAACGGTACCGATCTATGCTATCCATCCGGGGGGTGAGCAAATCCTTTGGGGCGCTGAGAGCCCTCAAACAGGTCAGCTTTGAAATCGAGAAAGACCGGGTCCACGGGATCATCGGCCCCAATGGTTCGGGGAAAACCACCCTGTTCAACTGCATCAGCGGTCACCTGCTGCCTGAAGACGGAACGATCCACCTCGAATCGGAGGTCATTACCGGGGTCAAACCCAATTTGATCGCCAACATGGGAATCCGCCGCACCTTTCAAGGGGGCAAGCTCATCTCTAATCTAACAGTTTTGGAGAACGTCATGGCCGGGTCTTATCGCTTCGGCCCAAGAGATCTCACAGACATATTCTTGAGGCTTCCTTTCCGACCTTCCCGGATAGAGCAGGAGATCGAGAAGGCGGCCCGGAGAGCGCTGGACCTGGTGGGTATGGGCAATGATGCTGAACGCTGGGCTGTAGACTTAGTCTGGGCGGAGCGCCAGTTTGTACAGATTGCCCGGGCTTTGGTTTCCAAACCCAAGATCGTTCTCCTCGATGAGCCGAACAGTGGGATGGGGGCGCAAGAGACCGAGTTGGTCGAGGATGTGATTCGCCGTATCCGTGAGATGGGGATTACCGTAGTCGTGATCAGCCACGACGTGAAGATGCTGATGAACCTCTCAGACTGGGTTACGGTGCTCAACTTCGGCGAGACCATCGCTGCGGGGATACCGGAGGATATCCGGAAAAACCCGAAGGTCCTGGAGGCCTATCTTGGCGCAGAATGAAATGCTGCTGCGTGTGGATAATCTCTCCGTGGCTTACGGCCATATCAATGCTTTGAAAGAGGTAAACCTTGAGGTGTACCGCGGAGAGATCGTCGTCCTGATCGGAGCCAACGGCGCGGGAAAGACGACCCTCCTCGAAACCTCCCTTGGGATCAATGCACCCCAGGCAGGGGTCATCACCTTCAAAGGAAAGACGATCAGCGGAGTACCCGCCGATCGGAACGTCAGAGCAGGACTATGCCTGGTGCCGGAAGGCCGGGGGGTGTTCGCCTCGATGAGCGTTCTCGACAACCTGCTTCTCGGAGCTCATCACAACATAAAGAATGTCGGCAAGAACCTCAAACGAGTCTACCAGTGGTTCCCCAGGCTCGAGGAGCGAAAGTCACAGATCGCCCGCACCTTGAGCGGCGGGGAGCGGCAGATGCTGGCGATCGCCCGGGCACTGATGAGTGCTCCGGAGCTGATCATGGTCGACGAGCCTTCCCTTGGACTGGCTCCGATCATCGTCAATGACATCTTCGATATCCTCGTTCATTTGAACCAGGAGGGGTATACGATCCTGCTCAGCGAGCAGAATGCCTACAAGAGCCTGAAGTGCGCCCACCGCGGCTATGTGCTGGAAACGGGGAAAGTCACCCTGAGCGGCTCGGCAGCGCAGCTGCTCAACGATCCCGGGGTACGGGAAGCCTATATCGGAGCCTGAAGGGAAGGTCGAGGGGGAATCGTCATGCAAGTGTTTATCGCCCAGGTCATCAACGGGCTTTCTCTGGGAAGCATCTACGTGCTCCTGGCAACGGGCTTCAATCTGCTGCTTCTCGTGGCCATGATCATCCACTTCGCCTATCCCCAGGTGGTGGTTTTCTCCATGTACATCGCCTGGGTGGTGCTTCGCTACACGGGGAACAGCATCGTTCTGGCCGTGCTGGCGGCGATCCTGTCGTCGGTCCTGTTGAACGTGATTTCAGCGCCCCTGTTCCAGAAAATCATGAAGAACCGGGAGGAGGTGGATATCAATACCACAATGGTCATGTCCCTAGGCATCGGGATGATCATCACCGATATCCTCTCCCACGGTTTCAACAAGGGGCTTCCTATCGCCTTCCCGCCGAAATTGGTCGGGGAGACGCCGATTCTCCGCGTCGGATTGATCAGCCTGATGGGTGGGCAGGTGGCTTCCCTGGCCGTCGGAGTGATCGCCGTATCCGGGATCTTCCTCCTGCTCTACAAGTCCCGTCCCGGAAGAGCCTTTCGGGCGATCGCGGAAGATCCCAACGGAGCTCGATTGGTGGGAATCCCTCTGCTGCGCACGGGCCTGGAGAGCTATGCGCTTTCTGGAATCCTGGGCGGATTGATCGCCGTGCTTCTGGCCATGCTCCTCGGCTACTCCTCCCCGGGTCTGGGCGAGCAGGTCGCGCACAAGGTTCTGGCCGTCTCGATTATCGCCGGATTGGGGAATCTGGCCGGAGGCCTGGTCGTAGGCCTGGCTCTGGGGATCATGGAAGCCCTGGTCCAGGGCTACATCTCGGGTTCCTGGTCCAACGCCATCTCTTTTGTGGTGATGCTGCTGGTCATTCTGTTCAAGCCGCGGGGCCTGTTCGGGATCAAGCTGTAAAGGGTACTGCTCTATGTCCTTAGCAATGTATTACTTCCTGAGTATCAGCGCTATCTATATCCTGATGAGCTGGGCTTTGTACCTGCCCTATAGAGTCGCCCATCTGCACTTTCTGACCGTGGCCAACATGCTGATCTCGGGGTACCTGGCGGGATATCTGGTTCAATCCCTCGGCTTTCCCTTTGCCCTCGCCCTGGTGGCGGGCTTTGTTGCCGGGGGGCTTGTCGGTTATATCGTCAGTCTGTTCATCGGCGACGCCCCGACCTTTACCGTCGTCATTGTCGGTTTTACCTTTATCTATATCAGCCGGACCGCTGTGGAGAATATCAAGGCCGTGGGCGCCACTATGGGGATGTTCGGGCTGCCCATGGTAGCGGGCACTCCGAACATGCACCGCCTGACGATCCTCATCCTTGTCTATGCTTTGATCGTCGTGGTCGGATTTCTGATCTACCGCTTCGAACACTCCCGTGTGGGACGAGCCGCTTCGGTGGTGTTTGTGGACAAAGACCTGGCCACGTCGATGGGGGTGGACATAAAGAAGCTCGGACGGCTGGTACAGACGTTCTCCAGCCTGATCGCCGGCGGCTGCGGGGTCATCTATGGGTTCATCTTCCGCAGCTATCATCTCGATTTTTTCACCTTCCACCTGGTTGGGATCTTCATGACCGTGATCTTCGTCGGCGGATATACCACGATGTGGGGAAGCCTGCTGGCCGCGCCGGCCCTGTACGGCCTGTCCCTGATTCTGCCCCCGGCGGTTGCCTCCTGGCGGATCGTTATCTACGGTGCGATTCTTATCGCTGTTTTGGTGCTCAAGCCGGAAGGATTCATTACCCGCCGTCTGGCCTATACATTGGAAACCACTCTTTCGCGTTGGCGAAAGAGATAAAACACATGCAAAGGAGATGCGCATGAACAAAAAGGTTGTTGTTTTTTTCCTGGTGCTGCTCGTTTCTGTATCCCTGGTCCTGGTGGGGTGTAAGAAGGAGAAGGCTGCGAAGGTCGTTGTCGAGGAATGGGAAGTCCCTTTTCTCAATAGTCTGACCGGAGCGATCGCCTCGATCGGTGAGTACCTTCAGTGGGGTGCCGAGCGGGCAGCCTACGAGATTAACCAGGCCGGAGGCATCGCCGGCAAACCGGTGAAGGTCATCGGTGTGGACACCGCCCTGGAGCCCCAAAAGGGTGTCGTGGAGATGGGCAAGATCGTCGGATGGGCCCTCGTTGCCCTTGGTCCGGTTCCCGAACCGGTAATCATGGCCGCCGCCCCGATTGCAGTGGAGAACGAGATGATGACCATGACCGCCACCACCTCTCTGGAATATGCGGAGCAGTTCTTTCCCTGGTCGATCTCTTGGTTTCCCAAGACAGCGGACAGGCTGCCGCCGTTGAGCAGGGCGTGGGCCGAAATGCATCCGGATATGAAGAGCGTGGTTCAGTTCGTGGGAATCTACGGCCCCTGGCCGGGGATGGCCGCCTCCCATGTGGTAGGTATCGAGGAAGTCGGGGTGAAGTACCTCGGAGACGTGGAAGTGCCCCAGGATGCGGTGACCTTCGGTCCGCTGGTGGTAAAAGCCCTCGACCAGAAGCCCGACGGAGTCATCATCTCCTGCTGGCCGGACAAGGCGGCCAAGATCGTTCAGGAGCTGAAGAGCCGCGGCTGGACGGATATGGAGAAGGTTCTACTGTTCTCCAGCGCCGATGACGCCGCCCTGTACACCACCGGAGGAGCGGATCTGAACGGAGCCATCATCTACAACTACATCAATGTGGACCAGGACACGCCCCGCTGGAACGCCTTCAAAGAGGCCTACCAGAAGGATCACAATGGGCTCCAGCCCCCCAGCCTGTCCACCAACTACTACGATGCGGTCTACATGATCAAACGTGCCATCGAGGAAACCGGAGTAACCGGGGACCCCAAGAAGCTGGCGGAGGAGCGCAAGCTGGTGGCAGAGGCCATGCTCAACATGAAGAACTTCGAAGGGCTGCTGTTCAAATGGGACATGTCCAACGGTGTACCCACCAACAAACCCGGATATTTGTTTCAGATCCAGGATGGCCGGAAGAAACTGGTCAAGGAGATCCGCCCGTAACAGCGGATTCCCAGGCCATGCATCTGACTGTCGCGGCGCTGTTTCGATCTTGATCGGCAGCCCCCGGCGGCAGCAAATCGTGAACGTATTCGATGAGGCAGCTCGATGACGGGCTGCCTCGTCCATTTGGAGGAAATGATGAAGCTGAGTATCAATCCGCAGATTCTGGCATTGTGTACTGCCCTGGCCTGGGGGGTCGGAGGATTCTTCGAAAAGAAAGGGCTTATCCTGGGTGATCTGTCACCCCAGGTAGGAATTACCATTCGGACCGCCGTCGCCCTGCTCATTCTGGCCGCGGTCAGCTTCCCGCAGTGGAAAACCCTCCTCGCCGCCGAGCCCCGGGTGTGGATCTTTATGATTCTCGGGGGTGGAGTCCTGGCCGGAGCTGTCGGTATGCTCTGTTTCTATGCGGCGATCAAGGCCGCGCCGTTGAGCCGGGTCATGCCCATCGCCTTCACCTCTCCGCTTTTCGGCGCACTCATGGGTATCCTCTTCGCCTCCGAACCGCTGACACCGAAGACGGTCATAGGAATGGGACTGACCGTCGGAGGGATCGTTGTCCTTTCTATCTAGAAAATCCGGACGGGGATATGGTTGTTGTTCTATCTAAAAACCGGAATTTATTGTCACCTTTCTTGTGTCCAGCTCTCTCTTATATAATACAAAGTCATGGACGAGCTGAGCGGTTTGGTATCCAGAGCGATCGAAGAGAAGTACACCGACTCTCCGGCGAAAACAGCCTTTTGCGAACTGGTACGGAAATACCAGGATATGGTCTTCGGGCTGGTCTATGCGATCGTCCAAGACCATTTCCTGTCACAGGATGTGACCCAAGAGGCGTTCATCATCGCCTACAACAAATTGGATACACTTCTCCATCACGAAGCTTTCCCCTATTGGCTGCAGCAGATCGCCAAGAGGGAGAGTATGAAGGCATTAAAGAAACGCAAGCGTATCGCCCTTGCACCCGAGGCAACGGCGAGTCAGGAAGCCAGGGAGGCTCCCCCCAACGAGATCTATGAACGGAAGGAATCAAGACAGCAAATCCGCACGGCTTTGAACAATCTGCCTGCGGGTCAACGGATTCCGGTAGTTCTTTACTATATCGACGGATATTCTCAGGCGGAGATCGCCGACTTTTTAGAGCTTAAAACAAACACGGTAAAGAAGAGAATCCAGCGGGGGAGAGAAAGCATGCAAAAGGATATCATGGGTATGTTCGAAAGCGACCTGAAAAGCATTCGCCCGTCCAAAGACAATCGGCTCATTAAGACGATCAATCTCTATACGACTTTCGATGCTGCTGCAAAAAACGGCCAGATCGACCTTCTGGAGCAGATGCTTGTAGACGGAGTGGAGATCGATTCGATAGATACGAAGGGAAGGACTTTATTGCACTGGGCGGTTGAAAACGATCACGTGGATGCGGTGAGGCTTCTTTTGAAATACGGAGCGGACAAAAACATCGTGGACAGGGCCCGAAAAACAGCATACCAGCTGGCCAAGAAACGGAAGAACGCAGCGGTGCTCCATCTCTTCGATACAGAAAAAACTTAGGAAGGCATGAAAGTCGTATGAGTAAGGAACAAGCAGAAGATACAACTGCCGTAGATCTGTCCTTCAGCCTCCTGTGGCCCGATGGGATAAGAACGATCTCGGCGGAGATTCACAAGCAAAGTGCATTGGATCTGGATCTACAGAAACTCATAGATTTCATGGCTTTCGATTCCAAGCATCGCGAGTCTCTGACTACGATTGTCCATTCCCTATGCCTGGATGTGGATACGGTTAATTACCGGCTCGATATTATCGACGAGCTGGTGCGCTTTCCGGTACTCGCTGATTGTATTGAGAGTCTTCTCCCTGTCCTTCGCGATCTGAAGTATTACGAAACGTTTTTGTCATTAGAATGGAAAACATCATTGCAGGAGGCTATCTGGCGTCTGCGGGAACTGGAGCATTATGTCGAATGCGTGCAGAAGTTGGCCGAGGCTTTCAAGGGGATCCAGAGCGAGCTTTCATCTACAGCTTTGAGAAAACTCGCCGCCTTGGTCCTGAAGGTACAGGGAGACCCTGTTTTTAGAAGGCTGATCGACACGTTGCCGGAACTCCTGTCAAAGATACGCACCCTTAAAAGTATTACCATCGGCGTCAACCTCGATGCAGGGATGATGCCTTGTGAAGCGACGTTGATTTCCATAAACGAGAACAAATACAGGGACAGCCCGTTCTTCAAGTCCCTCTTCGGCGACGATAGATGGCAGGGCATCGCACCCCTTCACCGTGCTCCTGAAAGGACGGAGTACGCAAGTCCCCTCATGATCCCGCTGTTCAGAGATATCTCCAAAATCATGGAGAAAACCACCCAACCCCTTGCCAAGGCGCTGAAAGAGTTCGTGAGCATCAACAGCCGTGTGTTTACCAAGCTGCAGGGGGATTTTCTATTCTACCTGGGAGCCCTTAAACTGATCGACACAATGCGGCACTGCGGCCTGCCCGTAGCGCGACCGAAGGTGTTGGACAAGGAAGAACGGCAGTTTGTGACCAAGGACATCTACAACATCGATCTTGCTCTTCACCTCTTGAAGCAAAACGGACAGAAGCCGGAGGGTGTTTCGGCGGGGATTGTGAAGAACGATTTTTCTCAAAGTGAGGAGGGGAGGATCATCATCATCACCGGGCCGAACCGGGGTGGGAAAACCACCCTTGTTCAAGCCTTGGGCTTGGCTCAGATCATGATGCAGGTCGGTCTGTATGTTCCCGCCCGAGAAGCGGCCATGAGTATCTGTGACAATCTCTTTACCCACTATCCCGCGCTGGAAAAACTTGAAAAGGGCACGGGTCGGTTCGGCGAAGAAGCCCAGCGTATCGGTTCCGTTTTCAATTCGGCAACCCGTCACAGCTTGATCCTGCTGAATGAATCTCTCTCGAGCACCAGCGGTGGAGAGAGCCTGTATCTGGCTCAGGATATCGTCAGGGTCTTGAGGATGATGGGGACCCGGGCGATCTATGCTACCCATCTGCACGGTTTAGCCGCATCGGTGGGGGAGTTGAATGAGGACACTCCGGGGCAGAGCAAGGTGTTGAGCATGGTGGCTCTGATAGAAACCGATACCGAACCAGGGGAGCAGGAGGCGGGCGGAGCCGGAAAGCTTCAGAAAATCAGACCGACATTCAAAATCGTCCCCGGACCCCCGGAGGGGCACAGCTATGCTATCGATCTGGCCCACCGTTTTGGGATCAGCAGGGAGCAGCTAATATCGACGCTGGTGGAACGGGGCGAGCCGGTTGCCTCAAACTGAATCCCCGGCGAGGCTCGGTCAAACCGTCCCCGATAGAAAACGGTGGGCCGCCACGACGTACACCCGGGCGGCTTCGACCAGTTCCCCGATGTCGATGTACTCGTCCTTCTGATGGGGGATATGCCGGGGTCCGGGCCCGTTAACCAGACAGGGAATTCCCTTCCAGGCTTGGAGAAAGGTTCCGTCCGTGGCTCCGGGTACGCCGTTGTACACCGGTTCCTTTCCCGTGACATCCGTATAGGCCGAGGCTGCACAGCCCACGATCGGCTCATCCTTTCCGATCGCGACCACGGGCCGATCCTCGATGAACTCGATCTCCGCGTGATAGTCCTTGTCCTTCCCGGCGAGATCCTTCAGGATCCTCTGCAGCTGTTTCCGCAGATCTTCGTGGTCTTGCGGCGGCGTGGTGCGGATGTCCACATACCCCACCGCCTCGGCGGGCATGACGTTGAGCTGAGCCGGTTCACCGGGGGGCGGGGCCTGGACCACGGTGAAGGTGATCGAAGGCCAGCCCAGGTAGGGATCCTCTCCGCAGCGTTTCTTCTCCGCCCTCTCGAACTCCTCGAAAGCCAGAATCGTTTTGGCCAGGCGGGTGTTGGGATTGATGCCGGTCAGGGGCATGCAGCCATGGGCCATCTTCCCGTGCACGCGGACAATCGCCCGGATTCCTCCCTTCATGCTGATGCACAGCTGATTCTCCTCCGGTTCGGGAACCAGGGCGGCAGCCACATCATCGGCGTGACCCTTGCGGATGAAATCCTTGATGCCGATCATCATCCCTTCTTCGTCGCAGACCAGCCCGAGACGGATCTTGCCGACAAAGGGAACCCTGGAGGTATGGAATGCCTTGGCGGTCAGAAGGGCTACGGCCACACCGCCCTTCATGTCACAGGCCCCGCGGCCGTAGATCCGGTCCTCTGCGATCTCGGCGGCGAAGGGATCGTGGCTCCAACTACTCCTGTCACCCTCGCTGACCACGTCGGTATGTCCCTCCAGCATCAGCACCGGCCCCGGGCGGCCCGAATCAAGGGTGGCGATGATGTTCTTTCGGCCCGGCTCGACTTCTTCAACCATAGGCTCGATACCGAGCTCCCCCCGAATCCACTCGGCGATGAACTCCACCACCTCGTTCTCGGTATTGCCCGTCTCGGGGCGGATCACCGAGTCGATCTTCACCAGCTCTTGGGTCAGCTCGATCAGCTCATCCCGATCGATACTATGGATAAGGGCTTGTTCCTGTTCTGAAATCATGATTGGACTCCTCATGTTTGGGTTCGGCCGGCGATGAGCTCTCTACCGGTTGACCCGTTCGAGATAGGCCTTTGTGAACACAGAATCGGGAAGGGACGCTACCGAAGCGTCTTTTATCGTTACCTGGGTCTTCTCTCCCTGCTTCAGCTCGTCTACGAAGAGCATGCGGGAGGGGATGAAACGGTCGCTGACCTGCATGTATTTCGGGTAGTAGGCCGTACGCATCAGCCGCTGCGAAAGGCTGTAGTCCTCTACCTTTAGTACAAGGGGTTGGTCCTTGTGGATCCAAAGCTTCATGCGCGGGTAGGGGACTTCATCGTTGTTGGCGATCAGGTTGATCACGTATACCGGATATTTCCCGAGGGCTTCTTCACCGTAGCTCTCCACCTCGTAGTCCGCGGCCAGGGAGGAGCGGCGGAAGTCGCTGTTCTTCGTCTCCGAGTCTTCGAGATTCTCCTTCAAAGAGGAGTGGCTGAACTTACGGCTCTCCGGATCGTAGAACCAGAGATTGTCCTCGAGCTGCAGGTATCCCTGGCCCTTTTGGATCTCCGGTTCCAGGAACAGGAGGAGGAATTTGTCCTCTTGATCGCGGCGGAACATACGCATCTTGAATACGCTTGCATCTTCCCCCGGTTTCTCAGAGACGACGGTGTAGGTTGCCGAGAAGTCTATGGTATCGAAGTTGGACATCTCATCCACGGTGCGCAGGATCGCTTTCAGGTCCGGTTCCGCGGCCCACGAGCCGAGCAGAGGGAAGAGTAAAAGCAGCGCTGCCAGCGCTATAGTTGGATTTTTTTTCACAGTATTACCTCCAGGTGACATTCGGATGAACCTATTTTCAATAGGTCTTTCGCAGGGCGTGGGCCGGATCCAGCTTGGCGGCCCGACTGGCCGGAACCAGAGCCGCCAGAAGAGTCAGCAGGCCTACGACCACGATGTTGCCTGTGATCTGGGCAGGCAGAACCTTGAAGAACAGGTGGCCGTTTTTCAGGATGATAAAGAACTGATTGTCCGTCCCGAAGTCAATCAACGAAAGGATCAGGGCGACGAGAAACGCCGCAATCAGTCCGATCAACGCCCCACCGAGGGACAGCAGGACCGCCTCGAGCAGAAACAATCCCCGTAATCCTCCCCTCTGCAGGCCCAGGGCGCGCATGGTTCCGATTTCCCGGGTCCGTTCGTAGATGATCATGCGGAAGGTGTTGGTGACCCCGACCATGATGATAACGAACAGGATCAACACCACCACCAGTCCCACCGTGTTCAAGGTCGAGGCGATCTGATTCAGAGGCTCGAGAAAGTCTCCGATTGTAAACAGTTGATACCGGGTGCCTTCCCACTGCTCTTCGAGAAGCTGGTTGCGCTGCTCCTGAAAGCCGCGGGGACCGCTGAAACGAGGTACCAAAGACACCTTTCCTTCCAGAGCCTTGGTCAACGCTTGAGCCGCTCGCTCCATCAGCAGCATGTCTTTTAGAAACAGCCCCAGGCTGATGTACTCATCCGGGGAAATGTTTAGCAGGTGGTTAACATGGTTCCTATGGGCGTATGCGCTCACAGCGCTGAAGAATCCCGTATCCACGCTGGTGGCGGCCAGGATGAACTCGCCTACGTTCTGCTGTCCGGTTACGGTCTGAAGCTGTACCAAAAGGGTATCCCCGATTTCCACGTTAAGTTGGGCCGCCATTTTTTCATTGAGGACGAGGGCGCGGGGATCGGCCAGGACTTCTTCCATCGAACCCTCTCGAAGAATAAGCCGCTCGGACAGAAATCCCTCTTCCTGCCAGTTCACCCCTACCACTTCCTGGCGAATACTCTCCCCCTCGAAGATCAAGGTACCCTCCAGGCTGGATCGTCGGGACAGATACTGCAGGGGCAGATCGTCCAGGGATTCGATGGCTTCCAACAGAACCTCGTCTTCCCGAATCACCGTGATCAGCCGTCCGGAAGGACTTTTCTCGTACCCGGTCAGAAATACGTGACCGGCGAAGAAATGGCTGAAGTTTTCCTGAACGTTTTCAACAAAGCCGGCGGTAAAGGAGTTCACCAGGGTGATGATCAAGATGCCGAAGGCGATGGCTCCTCCGAGGAGGAAACTTCTCTTTTTCTGTCGGCTGAGGTTGCGGAAGGCGATTCGCAGCGTATTCATGGTGTTTCCTATTCTGCCTGAATGGCCTGAACCGGCTGGATCCTCAAGGCCACGGCTACCGGATAGAGGCTGGCCACTAAACCAATAGCCACCATGATGCCCAACGCGTAGAGCAGAGATGATAGAGGCAGAGCCGGGTGCAGGACCTTGCCTCCGAAGAGGATCTCTAAAAACGGATTGGGGGCCGGCAGGCCGGTTAGATTGAGGATGCCGATCGTTGTCGCCCCGACGGCAACACCGATGATGCCGAAGGCGATCGAAATGCTCAACGTTTCCAAGACGAACATGCGCCGCACGGTTCTCTTTTGCGCTCCGAGGGCGCGCATGGTTCCAATCTCCCCGGTCCGCTCGATCACCGAGATCACCAGGGTATTCATGATGATGATGATGGCCACCACGGCGATGATCAGTATCAAGACGTTGAATACGATCTGAATCGTGTCGGCCAGAGCGCCGAAGCCCCCGGAGGCGACCTTCCAGTCTGCAGCCTGAGCCGCGATTCCTTCGGTAGTAAACCAGTGATTCAGTTGGGCGATCACAGGATCTACCTGGTTTTCATCCTCCAGTTTGAGCAGAATGAAATGCCAGGCCCCGGCGTCTATTTGGGCGGTGTAGCTGCCCGACTGCCTTTCCCCGAGTATGTCCAGCAGGGCTTCCTCGGAGACATTCTGAGCTTGAGATTCGGACAGTTCGACTATGGAACCCCCAAACAGTCCATCCTCCGGGTTTTCGAGTTCCAGGAAGGAGGTTTCTTCGGAGCTGAGGTTCATCTGTCCGGCCGTGGCCACCACCATTCCCAGGAGAGCGCGCAAAGACTGTGCATCGACGAAGTTGATCTGACTCAAGCCCTCGACTTCTTGATCAAAGCGGAAGATACCTCGAATGGGAAGCTCGCGAATGCGAAAACCCATGGGTCCGATCCCACTCACCAGAATGAGATCTCCGGGAGACAAAACGATGCCAATGTCTTCTTCGATCTCCTTGATCTTTGACTCGCTGAGCAGAATTCCCTCTTCCCCCGACTCGAGATAGCGCCCTTCGACAACAGTGATGCTCTCCGGAAACATCGAGCGGTAATTTTCCGGCTCGATCCCAAAGAGAATGCCGAACTGATTGCCTTTTTCTTCGAAACTGAACAGGCCAAATCCGCTTACCTGGGAAGTCGCGATTTTGACTTCGGGTAAGGAGGTCGCGTACTCGTACACCCGTTCATAATCGGGGATGCGCGGGATCTCTTCGTTGCCGGTCTGGGCTCCCTGACGCCCGAACAAAGAAATGCCCCCTTCAGTCTGGGCGCTGATCATCACATGACCCGTGTAGTTGTCTATGAAGGAGCGCTGGACTCCACGGGCCGCCGTTTCCATGAGAGAGTTCCCCAAAAGCATGACGGTGATACCGATGGCGATGATGATGCCGATGATTAGGGTCTTGGACCTGTGCTCCCGCAGATTGCGGATCGCGATTTTAACGAGTACCGGCATCTCGCTGCCTCCGCTGTTCCTCCACCACCAAGCCGTCGTGCAGATGGATCACGTGATCGGCGATTGATACGATGGCCGGATCATGGGTGGAGAAAATGAAGGTGGTGGATTGTTCCCGGTTGAGCTTTTTCATCAACTCGATGATCGCCTCTCCGGTCTTGGAATCCAGATTTGCCGTGGGCTCGTCGGCCAGAACTATCTCCGGCTTGGTCGCCAGGGCTCTGGCGATTGCCACCCGCTGGCGCTGGCCGCCGGAAAGTTCGTTGGGCCGCTGAATGCGCTGTTCGGACAGGCCTACCTCTTCGATCAGATACTCGAGCCACTGTGTCTTCTCCTTCTTGCTCGTCTTGTCTTTGCCGAGCAGCAGGGGAAATTCGATGTTCTCGAAGACGTTTAAAACAGGAATCAAGTTGAAGGATTGAAAGATGAAACCGAGAAACTCGTGCCTCAGGGATGTAAGCTCTTTATCCCTCATCTCCGCCGTACAGCGTTCGCTGATCTCCACGGTTCCCTCTGTAGGTTTATCGATGCAGCCGATCATATTGAGAATTGTCGTCTTTCCTGATCCGGAGGGACCGGCGATGGAAATGAAATCCCCCTTTTCGATGCACAGATCGATCCCTTTTATCGCCTCTACAGTGACTTTGCCCAGAGGGTAGACCTTCTTAACCCCGTTCAGCTTCACGATATCCACGGTTTACGCTCCTCATATCTAGTTGGACTATTCGATTTGATTCCGACAGCATATTCACAACTAAAAATACGAATATGAAGGGGGGATATTCAAATCTTTTCCAGGTTTTTTTCTTATACCTGGGCACGACCGGTGGCGTTGAGCATCTGATCGAGGTTGGAGGCTGGATTTACACGCGCCTTTTCTATTACAAATAGGAAATAACGAGTGCATACAAGTACGATTTGGTAATTAGATGGCGCCGCTTTGATTGCTCCGCCTCCCATCCCTATTCCTACCTATATACAAAACAAAGAGTTAGCTGGAGATCCTCCGATTTGGCATTTTGGTACAACGATTGCATATATAGGTGTAGTAAAACAGATTCGAGGAGGATGGATATGCCATATAAATTGAAAAACGGGATCTACTCTGTTCGCTGTCGCTATCCCCGCTGCACCTTTCACTCCCAGTTCGAGATCGAGCAGAACATCATGGGGATGACCGAACAGGACGTCGAGATCGAGGCCAAGAGAATCGCCCGAGACATGGCTCTGATCAAGCACGATGCGATCCACGCCACCCGGCACACTCTGCGCAACCCGGATATCCGCAAGGTCTCCGGTTCCTACGAGCTGTTGGGGCCGCCTACGCGGCGCAGCAGTGGTACAACCTACGGAGTTCCCAAACAGGAAGATGTATACTACAAGGAGTATCAGAGAGGCGAGGTCATCCTCAAGAAGGGGGACGACGCGACTTCCGTATGCGAGGTGCTTCGGGGATCCGCCTTTCCCGAGCGCAACCGCAGCCATCGCTATCGGGTGGGAGACAGTTTTGGAGCCGCGGCCTTGTTGGCCAGACACCAGCGAACCTGCGATGTGATCGCCGGGAGCGACGGAACCAAGGTGGCCTTCTACAATCTGATCGAATTGAGCAAGAACAATCCAAAAAAGGCGCGGGAAATGTTCAGCGCTGTCATGGAGGATACCTTCAAGGTAATTCAGGATCTCGAGAAGTCCATCGACCGTACCAAGAAAGACATCGAACGGGAGGTCGTTCGAGGCTGATCGATCCGCCCGTGGGATGCATCACGCGAGGGCGATGCGAGAGATCAGGATTTGCCCGCATCACCGAGATCGGGCAGACCTTTCGACTTCCAAAGTTTCTGCAGTACCTCGAGGATCTGCGGATCGAGATTCTTATCCTTTTTAAGCTTCGGGATCACCTCTTCCGCGCTCAACGGAGGCTGGCCCTGCCGATCGTAGTTCAGGGCGACGTATGCCGCTGCTACAGCGATGATTCGCTGAACCAGGGCTCCCGGTTTCAATGACAGAGGCTCCGGAAACTCTTCAATTCCCAATCCACCGATGAGGGCGTTGATTTCCAGGATGAGCATTTCCTCCTCAGAAAGATCCATATGCTGGCCGATGACTCTGGCGATGCGCTGAATCCGCCAGCTTTGCTGCTGGGCTCCCGGGGGTTGGTCCTCCACCGCCTGGATGATCATCGTTATAGTATCGAGATAGGATCGATACAGCTGGCGGTTTCGGCGCTGGAGAAAGGAGATGAGCAGAGCTCCGGTTTCCCGCAGCCGGGAACTGAGCTCGCGGATGATATGATAGGCAACCACGGGGGCTTTGTACAAAAGGGTTTCGAAGTTGAGCCGAGTGATTTCCAGCACAGTGGTCGGAGCCACGGCCCGGGCCGTAGCGGAGCGCAGTCCTTCATCAAGGAGGGCCATCTCGCCGAAGAAATCTCCGTCGCTGTGGACGGCCAGAACAAACTCTTCACCGTCTTCGAATTGTTTGGTGATTTCGATTTTACCCTTATAGATGATGAAGAAGCGCTCTGCCGAGGTTCTTTCTTCTACGATCACCTCTCCCTTGGAATAGCTCTTTTCTTCTGTGATCTCGGCGATCTGTTTAAGATCGTACTCTCCCATATCCGTAAAAAAGGAAATGTGTTTCAGTTTGTCGACCGTTGATGATTGCATGCTGATATCAATTATACGTCTGTGCTCAGGCAAGCTTCAAGAAGGAAAATGTCTATCTTGAACTTCTTCTGTATGAGGTTATTATTAAAGGAATGAGTAACCTGCTCATTGTTGATACCGACGCGTATCTCTGTGCCGATGTCAGCAACTTCTTCCACAGTATCGGTCATTCTGTGCACCAGGCCTCCGATTATGCGGGTGCCTTGTCGCAGTTGGAAAAAATCGATTTTGATGTCGCCATCATTCAGGTCACCGTTCCGGGTGGCAACGTGCATGACCTGCTGAAGAGAATCAAGAAGAAAAATCCCCGTACCGCGGTTATCGTGGACGCGGAGCTGGAGTCGATCCAAGAGGGCGTACTGGCGATCCAGGAGGGTGCCTTCAGCATTCTGCATAAACCATTCAGTATTCCGGAGCTCAATTTCCAGATAAAACGTGCTTTGGAGCAACAATTCCAGAAAAGTGATGTCGTGAATCTCGAAGAGAGGTACCGGAACGTCTATCAGCCCTACAACTTCATTGGGGAAAGCCAGGAGATCAAGAAAGTTTTCAGGATTGTGAATAGGGTCGCCGGGACCGATTCCAGCGTGATCATTCTAGGGGAAACAGGAACCGGCAAAGAGCTGGTGGCCGGAGCGATTCACTACAACAGTATCCGTTCCGATGGGCCCTTTGTCCGGGTCAACTGTGCAGCCCTTCCGGAACAGCTTCTGGAGAGTGAGTTGTTTGGCCACGAACGGGGAGCCTTTACCGGGGCTGATCGGCAGCGCATCGGCCGCTTCGAACATGCCAATGGGGGAACGATCTTTCTCGACGAAATCGCCGACATGAGCCTGTACACCCAGGCGAAAGTGCTGCGGGTGATCCAGGAGAAGGAGTTTGAACGGCTCGGTAGCAACGAGACGGTGAAGACGGATGTCAGGATCATCTCTGCCACCAATCAGGACCTGATGCAGAGGATGCAGCAACGGTTGTTCCGGGAAGACCTCTACTACCGGCTCAACGTGGTGACCGTTCACCTCCCACCACTTCGAGAGCGCAACGGAGATATCGGTCTGCTCATCCAGTTCTTCCTGAAGAAGTATGCTGGCCAGATGAACAAGAGAATCCGGGGCATCGAAACACAGGCTATGAAGACGCTGACCCGCTATCATTGGCCGGGCAATATACGGGAGCTGGAAAACACGATGGAGCGGGCGGTGCTCCTAGCCGAAGGAGAGATGATCACAAGCGAAGATCTGGACCTCTTCTTCGCTCATGAATCAGCCCTTGGCGAGGAAGAACGTCTCAAACTCCCCAACGCCGGCATCCGCTTGGAGGACGCCGAGCGGGAACTGATCCTTCAGGCTCTGGAGCGCTGCGGTTGGGTCCAAAAGGATGCAGCCCAGCTGCTTGGAATTTCCAGCCGCGCGTTGAACTATAAGATCAAACGTTTTGGGTTTACTCACCCGAGCTGGAAACAGAATCGGTGAGGATTTCCATCCCCTTCGGCAAGGAGAAACTTTGCCTCTCGTTGCCCGATACGTATCCCTACGTGGTTGTGCCGCGAGCAGAGGAGGTGTAGATGAGCCGCATTGGAGTCGGCATCGTAGGGGCCGGGAAGGCCGGCAGCAATTTTGCCCGGGGGATCCAGGGACTGGGAGAGCAGGCCCGAGCGGCCGGGTTCTGTACGGCCCACGGCAAGACAGCCCGCGAGGCGGCGCACCGCTTCGGAGCCGAGCTGGGCACGGAGAATCTTTCGGAGCTGCTTCGGAGGGAGGGGGTGGATGCGGTCATAGTGGCCAGTCCCGACCGTTATCACTGCGAGCAGGTCGTTGCCGCAGCCGAGGCGGGAAAGCATGTGCTGTGCGAAAAGCCGATGTGTCGAACCGTCGAAGAGGCGGAGCGGATGATCGCCGCCTGTAAAGACAACGGTGTTATCCTGATGGTCGGGTTTACCGACCGTTTCAACCAGCCCTGTCTGGAGGCAAAGCACAGAATCGATGCCGGAGAGATCGGCACGCCCCGCATGATCCTGGCGCGGCGCTGCCATCCCCGCTCCGTGGTTCGAGGCCGGAAGTGGCTGAATGATCTGGAAACGGGGGGGGTGTTGAACTACGCCGGTACCCACAACATCGATCTGATCTGCTGGTATATGGGCCGGCCGCCCGAAAGAGTTTATGGCGAGATGGGACAGCTGATCCTGTCCGGGCAGGATTTCACAGACTGTGCCGTTGTTACTTTCAAGTTCCCGAATGGCGGGATCGCCGTGCTCTACGAAACCTTCGCCTATCCGGAGAATTATCCTCATGGAGTCGATCGCAGTGTGGAGGTGCTCGGGGAAAGGGGAGTGATCAAGATCGATCTGATGTCCCAACCTATGGAGATCCACACCGCCGCCGGGTATACGGTGGCGGATTCTCTGACCTGGCCGCAGAGTGAACGAGGTTTGGACGGAGCGCTGCGGGCCGAAATCGAGCACTTTTTAAACTGTATTCGGGAAGGGCGGCAGCCCATGACCGGTGGGCAAGAGGGCAAGCTGGCCATCCGTATCGCCGCCGCTGCGCGGGAAGCCAGCGAAACGGGAAGAACAGTCCTCCTGTAGGGCAATTCTGCAGATCATGTCAGACCTGAGGATGCTTCAGCAGTGGCTTTTGCAGCGGGTCTCCGAGCCGGAGTTCCGAGAGTTCCTGGCCGATACATTGTTGGCCCTCTGTCGCATCGACAGCATCCCAGGTCCAAATATCACGGATACCGCTCGCAGGGAAGGGGAAATCCTGACTCTGCTCGAGCAAAACATATCCCGCAACGGTCTGTCCGGGCGCCTCGAGCGTACTCCGATCCAGGACAGCATCTCGAAGCATCCCTTTTATACCTTTCCCCACTATGCCGGCAGAGCCGATGTTTACCCCGGGCGCAGCAACCTCGTCTACCTCTGGGACGCTCCTGCAGCAACGGGAAGCGATCGGGGGATCGCCGTTAACGCCCATATCGATACTGTGGCTCCCTATTTGGCTCCCCACCGGGAAGGTGAGCGGGTGTTCGGAAGGGGAGCCTGTGACGACAAGGGAAGCTGTGCGGTCATGGTTGCCGCTCTGCGGCTTCTTCGGGAACTCGAGCAACGCTTCGATGTTTGCCCGTGCTCCGATCTGACCTTCATGTTCGCCATCGACGAGGAGATGGGCGGAAACGGATCCCTCGCCCTGGCCATGGACGAGCGGCTGGGTGAACGTTACCGGACCATGGTCGTCCTTGAATGCTGCGACGGCCAGGTCCATCCGGGGGGTCGAGGTGCGATTTGGTATCGGGTGGAACTCCCCAATCCGGGATCTCATGCCCAAAGTGCATCTCCACCCGAGCCGGCCGGGTACCTGCGCCTCTATAATCCCGTGGTGTTGGCCCTGGAGATCATCCGCGAAATGGACCGGGAAGGTGCCGTGATCCGGGCGGAGAGCAATCATCCCCTGTTCCCTCAATCCGCGGTACAGACCAGTCCCGGAATCATCGGTTGTTTCGGGGAGCATCCGGCCAGGGTCTGCGCTTCGGTAGAGTTTGTCCTTTCGGCGGATAAGCCTGAGCTGACGGTGGACCAGCTCGCATCCCGTATAGAAGCCGGTCTTCAGGAATATATCTGCAGGTACGGAGACAAGACCGTCGGAGGAGGAGGAAGCGCGGCCCGACTGCAGGGGCACTACGATCTGCACTCCACCCCGTCGGGGCAAATCGAGCTTCGGGTTCACGGTTTATCCGGGCACATGGGTGCACTGTTCGAAAACGACAATGCCCTGATCAAGGCGGCCTACCTGCTCAAAGACGTGGAGTTCGCTTCGATGAAAGAAGATGGGAAGTGGAGTATCCGCCTACTCAACTGTGACGATCTCTCACCGCTGTTGCTCGAGGGCGGGCAGGGTTTCGTGCCCACCCACTCGATGGAACAGATCAAGTCCCGGCTCAGCGCAGCGGTGCAGAGAGCCTATCGCCGCTACGCCAGGTATACCTGGAAACGGATGCCCTACTTCCGGGACACGACTCCCGCCCTGAGCTTCTCCAAACTCCACAACGAAGCCTACGAGACGGATCCCGATTCTCAAGCCGTTTCGGAAGCTCTGCTAGCCGCCGAAGCAGCAGGGATCGGAGTGCATCGCCCCGCCCTGGGCTGGGAGGTTTCCAGCGATGCCCGCATCTTCGCCCATCTGCGGCCCGGCCTCGCCGTATTCACCACGGGACCGGGAAAACTCGCCCTGGCCCATTCCGATCAGGAACAGATCACTATCTCTGAGCTGTCAGCGAGTACGGTGATGCTGGCGTTGTTTCTGCTCCGTTTCGGCGGGTTCCACGGCTCGCCGAGCGGGAACGATTCTTGAAATTTTTAAAGCGTCAGACCGTAGGAGAAGGCGATCCTGTAGAAATCCCAGTACGTTCCGACGGCGTGGCGATTTTCGTAATAGTTGGCGAAGATACTGTCGTCGCTTTCATCGTACAGCCGTTCTCGGCGGAATTGAAAGAGAACGGCCAGGGAGCTCGACTCGGACAGGGTGAAGTTGAACACCGGACCGACCGTGATCAGCACGTGGTCCGAGCCCCAACCTTCTGCATCCATGCGTCCCCCTTGTCGGCAGCGGAGAACCAGGCGTACTGCAGCTTGGGGCTTACCAGGGTGACCACGTGAGTCCAGCCCCCGGGCACCAAGGCGGCCAAATCGAATTGAAAGGTCCCGCCGATCCACGACTCCAGTACGACGCCCCGGAACGAGGCCGATTCGGGCACGCCCGAGCCGTCGGCGTTCAATCCCATGCCGTTGAACAGCCCGATGTCCCAACCGGTACCGAGCATCGTGCCGGCAAAGAAGTTGAGGAAGGCGATCGGGGTGAGGGTTGCCCGCAGCTCGAGGCGGGTGGACACAGGGGTCAGGGCACCGGTGATCGCGAAGGACACATTGTTTCCGGAGGTCGGGGCACCCGCACCGGCAAGAAAGGGGACCACGATCCTGTGGGTCAACAGCGCCTGGATTTCCGCCGCGCCCCATCCGGAGCCCAGATCTCGGCCGTCATCAAAGCTGGTCGGCGGAACGAAACTACCCGGTAGCGGTTCCGGGCTGTAGGTGATCGGTGCGAAGCCCCCGTCGCTGACCCCGTATCCCTTGTTGTCGTCGATGTAGTAGGCACCCTCGATGCTCAACGAGGTCGATCGTTTCACTTCCTCCGCTGCCGCCGGGGAGGGAAAGAAGAGCAATAGGCAGAGAACAACTAAAAGAGGTTTCGGTTCAGTCAAGAACTTCATAATGATGCATCCTTGAAAGAAATCGGACTGTCGCCAGGAGGTCCCAAGCCTATTTGTTCTTATGCTCCACCCGGCCGTCTGCATACCCGACGAACAGGTCGCTGACCGGGCGGGTAAAGATCCCATTGGCCGTTACCCCGGCGATCATCATGATCTCCGCTTCCATTTTCCGAGGATCAAACGGTTCGGAGAAGCTGACATCCAGGACGAAGTTGCCATGGTCGCTGATTACCGGCCCGGCTTTCTTGACAGCCATGCGCAGCTCGACCCGTCCCCCCAGAGCCTCCAGTCGGCGGGATGCGGTAACCAGCGCTTCAGGCACGATTTCTACGGGAACCGGGACGGTTTCTCCCAGGCGGGAGGCCAGTTTGGAGCTGTGCACTATGATGCAGTACTGCTGAGAGGCATGTGCAACCACTTTCTCGATCAGCATGGCCGCCCCTCCTCCTTTGATCAGGTTCCACTGCGGATCCACTTCATCAGCCCCGTCGATAGTCAGGTCGAGCCGGCCGTTCACGGGGGGGTCGTTGAGAGTGGTCAGGGAGATACCCAGCTGCCGGCAGGCGACCACGGTCTGAAAGCTTGTGGGTACGGCCACGATCTCCCGTAGGGTCCCCTTCTTCAGCAGTTCACCGACACGGTGCACCGCATGGATCGCCGTAGAGCCGGTTCCCAAACCGAGCCTCATCCCGCTTTTCACCAGGGTATCCACCGCTTGCATGCCTAGGATGCGTTTGACCTCATCCGTATCCATATAAACCCTAATAGCCGCCGAGAAGCTCGAGGGCCCGCCCCTTTCCAATAGTCAGAAGGAATCCGGCCAGGCGCGGTCCCATTTCCTTCTCGATCAACACCCGGTACACGAGTTTAAAGAACTCCTTCGGCTCCATCCCCGCTTCGCCGGCCAGGGTGTAGATGGCTCCGCTCAGGCTCTTCTCGTCGTGGGAATCCAAATTCTGTTCGATCTCCCGGCGGAGCAAACCGATGGCCCCTCGCTGCCCTTCTGTGAGCTCGATTGGTGTCGAGCCCCGGGGGCGCAAGGCAAAGCGAAAAGAATCCGGGGCGTACTG
Source organism: uncultured Spirochaetaceae bacterium (assembly GCA_964604845.1). GTDB lineage: Bacteria > Spirochaetota > Spirochaetia > SZUA-6 > DRHE01 > JAFGQJ01. The sequence continues at coordinate 1,333 of CAZSBH010000038.1, read as the reverse complement.
CCGGGTCCAGTTCCAGGCGCACCTGGCTCGGGTGCGGATTTTCTTCAGGTCTTCCTCGTCCGTGTTTATTTCCAGGAATTCGATCACCCCGTCCGCATTTCCATCCTGGATCTGGATGAGGCTGCAGAGGTGGCGGAATGGGACCTGGGTCGGCATGGTCGCCCGGACCTTGTCAACCTGGGAAAGCTCGTAGATCCTGCGTTCCTTGGCCGCCCGATTCTCGTTCACCGATTCGCCGCCGAAATAGATCTTTTCACAGCGGTCGTAGTCTTCGTAAAGCTTGATCACGTCCAGATCGAAGGAGATGGTGAACTCCGTGTTCGGCCGGGTGGAGGCAAACATGTAGCGTACCATCTCGGGTTGGTAGATCTCCAGGACATCCTTCAGGCTGACCACCTCTCCGCTGGAGGAGGAGATTTTTCCGCCTCGTCCTTTGATGCCGATGAAGTCGTACTGGAAGGTAGTGGGAGCCGGATGGTCGTAGACCTCCTTGACGATGCGGCGGGCCGTATCGAAGGAGCCCCCTTCGGAGTGGTGGTCCTTGCCGGCAGGTTCGAAGTCCACCCCTTCGTAGGCCCAGCGCATCGGCCAGTCGATTCTCCAGAATAGCTTAACCGCAGGGGTATTTGCCAGATCCAGCCGTTCCTCGTTTCCGCAGGAGGAGCAGGAATAGGAGATGCCGTTCTTTCCGTCCCAATCCTTGATTTCCGTGGTGTCCCTGTTGCAGGCGGTGCAGAAGACGGAGATCGGCCACCAGTCCGTGGGCAGGGCAGCGGTGCGGTGTTCGTCGAGTATCTCTCTGATCAGATCCCGCCGCTCCAAGGCTTTGCGAATATCCGCGGCGTAGGTCGAGGAACGGTACCGCGCGGCTTGGTAGATGTACTCGGGTTTCACACCGACGATCGGAAGAAGATCTTCGACTTCCTTTTCATTTCGCCTGGCATAGCTCTCCTCGGTCCCGAACGGGTCTGGGGTGAGTGTAATGGGCTGGCGCAGATAATCGGCGAGCGTATCCTGCTGCGGCATATTCGCCGGAACTTTGCGGAACACGTCGTAGTCGTCCCAGGAGTAGACAAAGCGGACCTGCTTGCCCTTGTCCCGCAGTGCCCGCACTACCAGCTCCACGGTGATGATTTCCCTGAAGTTGCCGATGTGTACGGTCCCGGAGGGAGTGATACCGGAGGCGCAGACGTACAGCTCCTTGTCACCCTTCTCGCGGATTATTTTTTCAGCGTAGGTGTCCGCCCAATGGGTTGCTTTGCTCATACAGCCTTACAATATAACAATCTCCGAGAGTTATTCAACGATTCCCTGTAGAAAGTGGAGGTGCTGC
>CAZSBH010000037.1:1730-39024 GCA_964604845.1 uncultured Spirochaetaceae bacterium | reverse complement strand
AACACGACCGCGTATTTGTCGTAGTCCAGTTCCAGGGTGCAGCCGGATAGCGATGGCAGCACAGCCAGCGCAGCCAGCACAGACAACAGGGCGGGTATCGCTCGTGAGATCGGCCGTCGAATCATTCTCTTCCTTTTGAATAATACCGCCATACAACCCCGATTCCAATGGCTGCGGAAAACTCGAGATCTTTGCGGAAGTAGTAGTCGATCGGCAGTACAAGGGAAAAGGAGTGTTTTGCCCGCTTCGGATTGTAGAACTCGAGATATGGCTCGAAAAAGACTCCCGGATAATAGAAAAAGAGGGTCGTCCAGGTATAGAGGTCGAAGTTGAAGGATCCCCCGGCTGCGGCTCCCAATTCCAGTTGGAGCGCTCGGGAAGAGGAGGACAGCTGCGCCCCGTAGCCGGCGGACAGACGCAATGCCCCGCCCCAGTGGGGTCGATACAGCCAGCCTCCGGCCAGACTCGATGCCGTTGTGGTATGGAGTTGCAGGCCGAAGCCGAGGGAAAGAGTGGAGAACAGAGGGACATCCAGCAGCGCGGTCACGGCTCCGGCAGCCTGGACTTTGGGGGTGTAGAACTCATCCGGGTGGTCGCTCAGGGCTACACCGCCGTGAGTCCCTATACCCAGAGCTACTCCGGTGATGCCCGTCACAGGTGTCGGCAGAACAAAGGCAAAGACCAGGAAGCAGAAAAAAAGTGTAGTCTTTTTGATCATATTGTTGTTAATATGAAGGCGAATGTTGTTTCCAATCAAGGGCAATCCATGAAGCGATCTGTGGCCGTAAACCTGGCGGTCTTTGTCATAGTCCTAAGTATAGCACCTCTTTCCCTCCTATCCTGTGAAAAGGAGCAGCCAGTAGAACGGATCGATCTGCCCCCAACGCCGGTTCTTACCTTGAGCTCCGACTGGGCGGTGATCCGCTCGCCCTTTTTGCGCCTTCGCGAGGAGCCGCTCCAGAAGGCAAAGATCGTCGCCCATCTGCGCCGGGGCTCCGTTCTGGAAATCATCACCCGGACGGAGGCCAAGGAGACGATCGACAACGTCGCCTCCTACTGGTACCAGGTGAATTTCGGGGGGTTGCGGGGATGGGTTTTCGGCGCTTTCCTCGAGGTGTTGGATTCCAGGTCCAAGGCCGAGACCTTTGCCGCGGAGCTCGAGTAGCCTCTGTGCTATGGATCTCAGCTTCTTCCGGGATATTCAGCTGACCGAAGTGCTCCCGTGGGTTCTCCCTCCGGTGCTGGGGGCTGTCATCGGCTATGTTACCAATGCCATCGCCATCCGCATGCTTTTCCGCCCTCTCACGGAAAAGCGGGTTCTTGGCCTGCGCCTGCCCTTGACGCCCGGGATTATACCCAAGCAGCGCCATCAGCTGGCCGAGAGCATCGGCCAGATGGTTTCCCGGGAACTGCTAACCGAGGAAGCGGTGCGCCGGCAGCTGGCTACGGAAGGGTTCCAGAAAAAGCTCGAAGAGAATATCGACGCCTTGCTCGGCGATATCATCGGCACCCCGCTGGCGAGGCTGCAGAGAGGAAACCAGGAACTGGTTTTCTCTTCGGTGGAGGGTTTTCTCTCCGAAGCTCTGTACAGCTTCTTTTCCTCCCGCAGCTTCATCCACGGAGTCCGTAACATCCTCGGCCGAGTCGTCCACTCTCTTGGAGAGAAACCGGTGGGGGAGCTACTTGGCCGGAGCGAGGTTGGACCACTGGTAGTACAACGAGTGATCCCCCTGCTCTGCGAGCCGGAGAGCAGGATCAAGATCCGCCGGGCCCTCGAGGCCTGGCTCGGGCAGCGTCGGGGGGGGGACCAGTTGTTGGGCAGCCTGCTCTCCCCGGAGCTTGCCCGGGTATTGACCGATCTCATCGCCACCCTGTTTCCCACGCTTTTCGATTCTCTGTTCCGATGGCTGAACCAGGATGATACCAGAGAGGAGATGAATCGCCGCGGCAAACGTCTGCTGCGGGATATACTTGAAAAATTGAACGTGCTGCAGCGTTTCCTGATTTCTGCGGGGCAATTCGACAGAACCTTGGAGCAGAAGATGCCCGAGATCGTCGAAGAAGCGATGGAGACGTTGCACGCCTATACCTACGATCCGGGTACTCTGGAAAAGCTCAAGGGAGTATTAAAGCGGACCTTCTCCCAGTGGCGAAAACGACCCGCCTCTGAGATTTTTTCGGTAGTGGAGCCGGGAGTGGCCGGCGGGCTGGTGGACACGCTGCTGGCACGAATCTCGGAGGAAGGCACCAAGAAGCGGATCGCCGCCTCTATAGACCGGGTGTTGGCCAAATTGAAGCAGCGTACTTTGGGGGAGATCCTCAGCCGGCATCTGCAGATCTCCGAGCAGGAGACGATCGAATTCATATCCGTCAGAGTGCTGACCTACCTCTCCAAGAAAGAGACCTCCCAGGCGATCGCGGCGGAAGTGGTCTCCTTCTCCCAGAAATTCATCGAGGAACATCAGCGGGATTCCATCGCCGAGCTGCTGCATATCGAGGCCGCCCTGCAAAATCGGGCCAGCGCCTATCTGTCGGCTCAGCTGATCCGGATCATCGATGCCCGACTTCCCGCATTCATCGAAAGCTTCGATGTGCAACGGCTGGTGATAGACAAGATCAACGACCTCGACGTAGCCCAGGTGGAGAAGCTCCTGCTGATGGTGATACAAAAACACCTTCGCTGGATCAACGTGTTCGGCGGTATCCTGGGAGCCATTATCGGCTTCTCTCAACTCGTACTGCGGTTGTTCCACTGAGATTGACCGGTATTGTTGATTTCGTTTACTATGGGGCAAAGCTTTTTTCGGGAGTCGTTTTTGGCTACCAATTTACTGATCGTTGACGACAACGAGGAACACCTCGACCTGATGGTCGATATCCTCAAAGAGGACAAACACTATAACCTTTTCCGAGCCGCCTCAGGGGAAGCGGCCTTGGAGGAGATTGCGGCTCACGATATCCACATCGTTATCTTGGATGTGGTCATGCCCGGCATGGATGGCTACGAGGTGTGCAAGCAGATCCGCCGGAAATACAAACTCAAGCCAATTCAGATCGTGATGATCTCTGGTTTCAACCACAAGAATGACCTCGATGAGCTGCTGGAGCTCGGCGCGGATGATTTCATCAGCAAGCCGATTACGGCGTTGGAGCTGCAGGCTCGACTGAAGGCGGCCTTTATCCGCCTGCAGGATCAGAGCAAGCTGTATGGTGTGCTTCACGCGGATCAGGAGACCGACGGAAAGAATCTCTCGACCCTCGTCGCGGAGAACATGCAGCTGCGGCAGGAGTACCAGAAGGTGCGGCGCATCAACGAGGAGCTGGAGGAGAGCTGCCTGCAGCTGGAACAGCTTGCCTCTTTGGACACCCTTTCCGGTCTGCTCAACAGACGTACTTTGTTTCAACGCATCGAGATCGAAATCGAGCGAACCATGCGTCTCGGTTGGCCTCTGACGGGGATCATGATCGATATCGATCATTTCAAGCGGGTCAACGACAACCACGGCCATCCGTGCGGGGACCTGGTCATTCAGGAGATCGGCGCCAAACTGACAAAGAGTCTCCGCAAGTATGACTACGCCGGCCGCTACGGTGGGGAGGAGTTCTACGTCATCTTCTCCAATGCCACCGCCGACATCGCCGAATCCATAGCCGAACGATTTCGTTCGGACATGGAGGAGGTAAAGTTCGACTGCGGAGAGCAGAGTTTTGGTGTTACCGTGTCAATAGGTGTCGCTCAGTTCGCTCCGGGGGAATCTCCGGACAGATGGATCAGACGGGCCGACGGCGCCATGTACCAGGCGAAGCAGCGGGGACGCAATCAGGTCGTTGTCAGCTGAAGCTTTAGAATGAGTCAGCAATACGATCTGTAAACCAGCCGTATATCGCTTTCAAGCGGTTGTAGAAAGAATCTTCCCTCGTCCTTTCCAATCCGAAGAAGCTCATCGTGTGGGCCCCGGTGACACCGTAGAACAGAATTTCCTTGCCTGCCGGAATCACCAGGATGTAGGTCACGCTCTGCTCCGGCTTCACCATGGGCAGGAAGAAATAGCGCATCGTGGTCGTATTGCGGTTGGTTACGAGGAAATACTGTCCGGGGTATCTGTACTCCCAGCGGTACACGTTTTCTCCGAAGGTAAGGTCCTCCTGAAAGACGTACAGCCGGGTGTAGGCGGGGATCTCCTGCACCAGAGGATCGGGGATCCGCTGCAGTTTTTCCGGTCCGTCGATCACATAAGACTGGGCAAACAGGGTGCGCATCCGCTTCCGGCTGGCCGAGTAGTACTCTATCCCTTCCATCGTGCTGATCGAGCGTAGTATGTTGTAGATCTTGAGTCTCGAGCTTTCAGCATCAAAATCGATCGCCCCGTTCCTGTAGAGAGTCAGGACTTCGGTGCCGACGCTCAGCTCGAGCTCGTTGATTCGTTCCTCGATTTCCGGCCGGACTGCTACTTCCGGGATCAGCTGGAGCGGGGAACTCTCGGATAGGCTGTTCCTCAACTCCCCCTCGCGGGTCAATCTCTCGAGGAGCTCTGGGGCAAGCAGAGTATCGGTGGTGGATTCCGCATACATCGGCGCTGCCCAGAGTGCAAGCAGCACGATCGTTGAACAGGCCAGTTTCCTCATGGTAGAATCACTGTAGTACAAGCTCGATCAGTGCTTCAAGGTGTGTTTGGCTCATACGTAAATGACAGGATGTATTGCAGTAGCGGGAGGGGGAAGCGGAGGTCATGTCTACCCCGTATTAGCGGTACTGGACGAACTTCCCTCCTTCCGGATCGTCTGGATCGGTTCGGGTTCGCAGTTGGAGCGCCGGATTCTGAAGGGACGTGGCTTTAGCTACTACGGGATACCGACAGGAAAACTGCGGCGCTATTTCTCCCTGCGGAACTTAGCTGACGTCTTCAAGATTTTATTTGGTTTCATCGCTTCTCTGGTAATCCTGCTGCGGGAGAAGCCGCAACTGGTATTCTCGAAGGGGGGCTACGTCTCCGTACCTCCCCTTGCCGCCGCCCGCTGCCTGAAAATACCCGCTCTTACCCATGAGTCGGATCTGCGACCGGGGCTGGCTACCCGGATCAATGCCCGTTTGTCCGACAGGATACTGGTATCTTTTCCCACCTCGAGGGAGTACTTCGATCCTCGATTTCGCTCGAAGGTCGTCCACACAGGCAACCCGGTACGCAGAATGGTTCTTAGCGGCGACTCCGCCAAGGGCAGGGAACTGGTGGGCTGCCCGGCGGGGACGGCGCTGCTTCTTGTGCTTGGAGGCAGCCTGGGCTCCGCCTTTATCAATCGCACGGTGCTGCAGGCGCTGGACCGCTTGAGCAGCGGCTGCTTCGTGGTCCACCAGCTCGGCTCCGAGCATTTCAAGGGCGGTTTGATGACCCGCAGCAATCACTATTATCCGGCCGCCTATTTTCACGAGGAGTTGCCCCACCTTTTAGCGGCGGCGGATCTGGTGGTATGTCGTTCCGGTGCAAACACTCTGTGGGAGTTAGCGGCCCTGGGGAAACCCTCGGTCTTGATCCCCTTGCCCAGAGGGATCAGCAGAGGAGACCAGATCGAGAACGCTCGGTTTTTTTCCGGTGCCGGAGCCGCCACCGTCCTCGATCAGGAGAAACTCACCCCGGAGGGCCTGATCGAAGTTGTGTTGCATCTTCTCGGCAATGCCGATAAGCTTGAGCGCATGGCGAAGCGGGCAGCGGACCTTGGCCGGCCAAATGCCGCAGGCGAGATAGCCCGGTTGATACAGCGTTTGGATCGGTAGTGAGGAGTGGGCGCGCCTTGAGTTTTGAAGTTATCGACATCGTGTTTGGACTTCTGGTCGTGATCGCCGCGATCCGGGGAGCGTTCCGGGGTTTTGTGACCGAAGTGGGCACCATGGCGGCGCTGATTCTCGGTTTCGGGATTGCGATCATCTTCTACAAACCTCTGTCGATTCGTTTGAGTACGCAGTTCGGAGACTCGATATGGAATCAGCTGATCGCTTTCTTGGTCCTGTTCCTCCTTGTCTATCTCCTGGTCAAACTTGTTCAAAGATTGCTCCAAAATGTAGTGGAGCGTCTCAATCTCGACCGCCTCGACAGTGCGTTGGGCTTTTTCCTGGGCGTCGCCGAGGGTTTACTCGTTGTCGGTGTGGTGCTGTTCATCATTAACTGGCAGCCTTTCTTCGATCCCAAGAGTTTACTCGGGTCGAGTTTTTTCGCTCGCATGCTCTTTCCCGTGCTTCCATCGCCGGAGCGCATTTTCGGTCCTCAAGTTTTCGTAGAAAATGTTTGAGAATATCATCGGTCAAACTTCGATCGTCCAGACCTTGCAGCAGGAACTGGGAACCCATTCTTTCCCTTCGGCAGTTTTGTTCTACGGTTCTTCCTTCTCAGGGAAGCTGTCCACCGCCTTGGAGGTCGCCCGGATACTGACCTGTGAGCGGAGCGGCGAGTGGAGCTGTTCCTGCCCGGCCTGCCGCAAGCAACGGCTGCTCATTCATCCCAATACAATACTACTCGGCTGGCGCTACTTCGATCTGGAAATAGCGGCGGCGACGGATGTTTTTCGACGTACCCGACAACTTTCGGCTCAATATCTGTTCGTACGGGCCGTGCGCAAGCTGACCCGCCGTTTCGATCCCATCCTGTGGGAGGGGGAGGAAGCTAAGATCCGGCGAATTGAATCGGTATTGGTTGAAATAGAGGAACACCTCGATACTTTCGAACCGGCAGCTTCGGGAGAACATGGAATCGACTACGACAGGTTGGAGGAGCGCCTGGAGAGGATTGTTACTTTGAGCCAGACCCTGGCCAAATCTTTGAGTTCGGACAATGTTCCTATAAATCAACTGAGGCGGGCTTCCTCCTGGCTGCATATGACCGCCTTGACGGGGACCGTCGCGCAACCCCGGAGTACCTCAGGAACCAAGATCGTGATTCTTGAAAGTGCCGATAAGATGTATGATGCTTCGAGCAACTACCTGCTCAAGCTTCTCGAGGAACCTCCTGCGGGGAGCCAGCTGATCCTGATCACCACCCGCCGCAGCGCCATCATCCCCACGGTGCGCTCGCGGCTGCGCCCGTATCTGTTCGTTGAGCGGAGCAACCAACAGCAGGTGACGGTGCTCAAGCGCATCTTCCACGAGCAGCGCGAAGATTATCGGGACCTGCGGGAGTACTTCCTGTACTGGAAGGACGTCAATCCTTCCCAGCTGGAAACCCTGGCTCGCCGCTTCATCGAGGCTGCGCTGGGTTCGGAGGCGGATATAATTTCCGAGGTCGAGGAGCATTTGAAACCAAAGTCCGCGCGGGGCTTTGTTTCCTCCTTTCTCGAAGAGATCCTGCGGCAGCTGCTGGTGCTGCTTCGGAAACAGGCTCTGAGTCCATTTTTGCTGAAGAGGTGGAACGAATCCATCCGTCGGCATCAGCAGGCATTCACCACTTTCAATCAACAACCAAGCCTCACCATTGAGAGTTTGTACTATTCCTTGAGGACGATCCGATGAGAAGGTTTTTGCAGAGAGCATTGGAGAAGATTGAGAAGATGGATCGAACCCAGATCCGTCAACTCGTTTCCGACATCGCCAGGGACAACGAACTTCTTGAAATGGTCATGGAATCGATGAGCGACGGAGTCGTTGTGACCGATCGGGAAGATAATATCCTCTTGGTGAACAAATCCGCGGAGCGGATGCTTCCTTTTGCCACGGACGATCTGATCGAGAAACCCTTGGATCAGACGGTCGGAGACAAAGAAATCAGTGAGTTCCTGAAGGAAAACCTCCATGGTTTGGAAAGAATACTGGATCGGGAGTTCACCCTCGGAAATGGCTTCAGCCGGACTTTGAGCTTGAGCATCATGCCTCTTGTGCGTCAGGGTTGGATCACCGGCAATGTCGTCCATATAGAAGATGTCACTGAAAAGCGGGCCAAGGAAGCCCGCCTGCGGCGTGCGGAAAGCCTGGCGGCGCTGACCACCCTGACCGCGGGAGTGGCTCACGAGATCAAGAACCCTCTGGGCTCCATCGGCATCCACCTCGAACTGATGAAAAAGGAAATGAGCGGGAAACAGAAAATTGAAACTCGGAAGGTAATGGAGAATCTGCTCATAATCAAGGAAGAGGTGGGCCGGCTCAACCGAATTGTCGTGGATTTCCTCTTTACGGTACGCCCTATGAATGCCGAGCTGAGCTACGGCGAATTGAACCGGGTGGTTCGGGAGCTGCTCGACTTCATGAAGTTCGAACTATCCGAGGCGGGGATTTCCGTGGATACAGACTTGGCAAAAGCCGGTCCGCAGATCCTGATGGATGAGCGGTACATGAAACAGGCGGTGCTCAATATTTTGAAAAACGCGATATCCGCTATGCCCGACGGCGGGACGCTGCGGGTGCAGACGGTGCAGAAGGGCAACGAGTTGTTGTTGAAGATCAGCGACACCGGGGTAGGAATCCCAGATGAGCATATGGATAAAATTTTCGAACCTTACTTCACCACCAAGGATTTCGGGTCCGGTTTGGGGCTTACCCTCGTATATAAGATCGTAAAAGAACACATGGGAGACATTGAAATCAACTCGAAAGTGGGGGAGGGTACGAGCTTCACCTTGAGTTTCCCCGTACCTCAGAAGGAGAAGCGGTTGATCGGCTACAGTGAGGAGGCGTAATGACGTACAACATCCTGGTTGTGGATGACGAGAAGAACATCCGGGAAGGTCTCGGAAAGGTTCTCGAGCTGGACGGTTATAAGGTACTCCTGGCCTGTGACGGTAAAGAGGCGGTCCAGACCCTGAACCGGGGCGATATTGACCTGGTGATTACGGACTTGAAGATGCCGAATCTATCGGGGGAGGAAGTATTGCAGAAAGCTACGACGATGTCCCCGAACCTGCCGGTCATCATCCTCACCGGGCACGGGACCATTGAGAATGCCGTTCGAGCGATGAAGAACGGCGCCTACGATTACCTCACAAAACCTGTGAATATGGATCGGCTGTCCCTCCTGGTCCAGCGCGCCCTGTCGGCCAGAGAATTGATGCTGCAGCATCGAGCTATGCAGGAGGAACTGCAAAAACGCCATCAGTTTTCCAACATCATCGGCAAGAGCGAATCGATGAAGAAGATCTTCGAGGTGGTGCAGCAAGTGGCTCCCAGCCGGGCGTCGGTCCTGATCACCGGCGCCAGCGGGGTGGGTAAAGAAATGATCGCCGATGCCCTTCATTACAACTCGCCCCGCAGAGACAAACCGTTGATCAAGGTGCACTGCGCCGCCCTTACCGAAACACTTCTGGAAAGTGAACTGTTCGGCCATGAGCGGGGATCCTTCACCGGCGCGGTAGCCCGCAAGCGGGGACGCTTCGAGCTCGCTCATCTGGGGACGATCTTTCTCGACGAAATCGGAGAGATCAGCCAAAACGTGCAGATCAAGCTGCTGCGGGTATTGGAGGACAAAACCTTCGAACGCGTCGGGGGTGAAGAGACGATAGAGGTGGATGTGCGGGTGATCGCCGCCACCAATCGGGAGCTCAAAGCGGCCATCGAGAACGGTGAGTTCCGGGAAGACCTGTACTACCGTCTCAATGTGGTGAATATCCATATCCCGCCACTCCGCGAACGCAAGGAAGATATTCCGCTGCTTATGGCCACCTTCGTAAAAGAGTTCTCCGAGGAAAACGGAAAAAATATCGAGGCTATTGAACCCAAAGCCCGGATGATCCTCTACAACTACTCCTGGCCCGGTAATGTGAGGGAGCTGCGCAACTGCATCGAAAGCTCTGTGGTGATGAGCAAGTCCAACATCATCACGGTGGATGATCTGCCCCCCCACATCAATACAGAGTCCGACCAGGAGTTCGTACGGATCACTACCGGGTCGACCCTTGCCGATATCGAAAGGGAGGTCGTTCGTGCGACCCTGGCCCAGCAAAACGGAAATAAAACCAGGGCTGCGGAGGTGCTCGGTATCGGCAGAAAGACTCTGCACAGAAAACTACAGGAGTACGGATTATGAGCAGATCCATTTTGAGTCGTGTCGTCTGGGGATACGGCATACTGATCCTGATTCTCATCCTGATGGTCTTTGCTTTTGTGATCAATATCACCATTGACAAGCTCAGCAGCGCCCAAAACCTGTCCGTCGGTAATATTCAGGCCGCCGCTCAAACGTTGATTCGAAACGCCGCCGGGCAGATTGTTGACCCTTCGCGGGAAAACCTGATCAGGCTCCAGCTCCTCCAACAGGAGTTCATGGATCTGGTAGGGGATGAAAAGGCAATTCTCGGGAGGTTTTTTCTTCCTGAAGAACTGTCCCTCCGATACGGAGCAATTCGTACCCGCTTTATCGAGGAACAGGCGAGCATTTTTTCGGCTGTAGAGCAGAGCCGGGGAGAGGACCCGGAGCTGCTGCAGGATTACATCGCCGGCGGATTCGGCTTCATCGAGGAACTGCATACCTACAACCGTGAGGTCGCACAGTACCGGGAACGTCTGATCACCATATTGATAATACTGTTCGCCGCTCTCGTACTGGGCGGAACCGGGGTTGTGGTCGCTTATTTCTTCTTCTACCTTCCCAAACTGACCGGCGATTACAAAGCCCTCATCGCCTTCAGCCGAGCGATCCAGCGGGGTACCGTGCAGAGCGAACCGGTTCTGGCGGAGGGCAGGAACGATGAGCTGGGTGAAATAATAAATCAGCTTCTACAATTGAACGCATTGAGGATCGCCCTGGTCCAGATCCAGGACCAGGCCATCGGGATCCTTCAAGCCTGCGTGGAGATGGAAGGGATCACCAACACCGTGTACGAATCCGAAAACCAGCAGGCGGATCTGCTGGAGGAAGCCACGACCGGGTTCGGCGAGATCGTTTCGTCGATTCAGGCTGTATGCGACCAGGCGAAGAACAACCACCAGGCGGCCTCCGAGAGTGGAAGCGATATCCAGAGTTCCTCGGCAGCCGTGGCCAAAGGGGCGGATGATGTCAATCTACTCGAAGAGAAGACTACCCGGGTCGAGGAGATTACGGCCCTGATCGGCGACATTGCCGATCAAACGGACCTTCTGGCGCTGAACGCCTCCATTGAGGCAGCCCGGGCCGGAGAGTTCGGCAGAGGGTTCAGCGTGGTGGCCACGGAGGTGCAAAAACTCGCCGATCGCAGCGCGCGGGCCGCTAATGAGATCTCCGAACTGGTTCAGTCGATTCGTGATGCGGTGGCGCGGATCACCCTGCGCAGCAGCGAGACAAATCTGGCCATCGGATCGATACAGCGGGGGATCCTGCATATTGCCGAGACAACAGGGGATGTGGTGCGGAAATCTGAAAAGGCGGCCGGAAGCGTGGAGCGGGTGAACAATTCCATCGATTCCATCATGAATCTCAGTTTGGAAAGCCTGAACAACACGGATAGCATCGTCCGGGCTTTTCAACGCTTGAGGGAAAGTGCGGAACGTCTGACCAATATCGTCGAGGGTATAGGACCGGAGCCGAGGGTGCAGCTACCCGCTTTTCGGGAACCCCCGGGTTGAGTCATCTTCGTCTCCTCTGCCCGTCTCTCCTGACCCCGTCGACCGGTGGCGCGTATTCACGTAGTACAGCAATCCATAGCCGAGAAGACTTCCGGCCCAAACGACCAGAATCAGGTAGACATTGACCTCCCGGGGCAGGACTACCGAAGTAATCGCCACGATGCTCAGGTAGAGGCTGAATCCATAGAGGACCCAAAGGATCTGACGCTGATTCAATCCCATGTCGAGGAGCTTGTGGTGGATATGCTCCTTATCCGGGTGAATGATCGGTACTTTGTTCCGCAGTCGCCGGATCACGGAGGTGCTGATATCCAAGATAGGTATGGTGAGGAGAGTCACCGGAACCAGCAGGGTTCCGAAGGCGGAAACCTTGGAGATGCCCCCGACCAGGGGAAAAACAGCCAAACAGAATCCCAGAAACAGGCTGCCCGAATCGCCCATGAATATCTTGGCCGGAGGAAAATTGAACACAAGAAATCCGAGGATCGCCCCGAACAGGGCAAAGCAGAGCACCGAGGTGACGGCGGATCCCTGGATCAGGGCGATGATGCCCATGGAAAGAGCGGCAAAGGCGCTGATCCCGCCGGCCAAGCCGTCCACCCCGTCAATCAGGTTGATGGCATTGCTGATTCCCACGAGCCACAGCACGGTGACCGGGTAGGCGAACAGTCCCAGGCCCAAGCGTCCCAGATAGGGAAGGGTAAGGGAACGGATGAGAAATCCTCCGGTGGTTACGATGATGGCGGCGAGCAGCTGCAGGAAAAACTTCAGCAGGGCATTGAGGGGGCGAAAATCATCGATCAGACCGATTGCAAGGATCAGGGAGATGCCCAGGAACAAGGAGATAAAGCCCAGGTTGTATCGAACGGAAACACCGGAAATCAGATTGACAAGAATTGGGATCAGGAGGGCGGCGCAAATAAAGGAGAGGTACATGCCGGGACCGCCGAGTCTGGGGATCAAACCGGTGTGGATCTTCCGGTTGCTGGGTAGATCGTACCATTTGAACTTGTGGGCCATCCGGAGAATCGTGGGGATCACCAGGAGGTTGAGCCCAAGTGCAAAAGCTGCTGCGATCACGGCTGGGAAAATCATACCTTTTTCTAATATAGCACAATTATTCTATTTATGGCACCCCACAGGAAACTCCGGCGCCATCTCAGCGTTTTTTGTACTGCCCTTCTATACGCGCGAAGGCCGCGTTTATAGCTTGAGTCACCTCGGTGGCTAGGGCTTGTTTTCCCGCCTCCTGGCTGAAACGATCCGGATGATATTTGTGCAGGAGGCGCTTGTACGATTGTCGTACCTCCCTCAGGGGCGCCGCAAAGGCGACCTCGAGGATTGCATAATCCCCTCGCAAGTCCTCATCTACCTCCTCCGCGTGGGTCTGCCGCTCCTGGGAATCCTGCCGCTGTCTGTGAAACCCCGTTTCCGGTTCGTCGGGAATCCCTCCGTTCTTCAGATACTCGTCCAATTCTTCGATTGCCGCCTGCATATCCGGGTCTTTCGGGTCGTAGTATCCGGCGGTCGATGAGTCACCTTCCAGAAGGGAGCGGAGCAGATCCCCGAGTCTGTCAAAAAACTTGTCCATCTCTCTACAAAGCGGCTGTCTCAGAATCTCAAGGCAGAGATTCTCTTCGCGGCCAGGCGGGTATCCTCTATCGAAGGTACCAGGGCGAATCGTACATATCCTTCCCCGGGATTTTCTCCAAGTCCTGTGGGTTCGGAGATCCAGTTTCCCGGTGTAGTGACGATGGCTGTCTTTTCATCGAGCAGGAGGGTCGCGAATTCGAGGCAGCTCATCCCCTCGGGGACCTTTTGCCAGATGTAGAGGGTGGACTCGGGCGTACAATCCGGCAGACCCGTAGCGACCAGGGCAGGACAGAGGATATCCCGCTTCCGCCGGTACTCTTCACGAAAATCCTGCACGTGCTTCTCGTCCTTCAGGGCCGCCGCCGCCGCATCCTGTATGAAGGTGGGGGTCCCGGAATCGATGTTTGTCTTCACCTTGCGAAAGATGGCCACCAATTCCGGATCTCCCATGACCCAGCCTGCACGATAACAGGTCATGGCGGAGCGCTTCGACAGGGAGTTGAACACCAGCACCCCCTCTTTGCTCATGTTGAGAATGGAGATCGGCGGATCTTTGAAGTAGATCTCCGAATATGCCTCGTCGGAGGCGATGATGATGTCATATTTGCGGGCGAAATCCAGGGCATCCCGGTAAAACTTCTCATCCGCCGTGGCCCCGGAGGGGGAGTTGGGATAGTTCAGCCACAGCAGCTTCGCTTTTCCGGCTACCTCTGGAGGAATCTCGGAAAAATCGATCAGAAATCCGTTTGCTTCCCGAATCGGAAGCTGGTATGGCACTCCCTCGGCGAACAGAGTGCCCCGAGAATAGGGCGGATAGCCCGGGGAAGGGCAGAGCACAACATCCCCGGGGTCGACGACCCCTTCATGGAAGTTGAACACCGCCTCCTTCGAACCGATGGTGGAGGAGATCTCGGTAGCCGGATCGATCTGTACACCGTAGCGGAACTCCACCCACCGGGCGACCTCCTCCCGGAACTCCGCAGCGCCGATGTAGCTGGGATATCCACTTGATTTCCGAAGCTCCAATCCTTCAGCTGCGGCCCGGCGGATCAGTTCGGGGGTGGGAGCCGTGGGATCCCCGACTCCAAAATCGATCGGTGAGATGCCCTTCGATTTCAACTCGTCGACCTTGTTGTCCACCTCCGCGAAAGCGTAGGTGCCGATGCCCTGCAGGCGCCGGGATGCTTTTCTCTTCATTCCTCTTCAGTCTCCTCGTAGTAGTATGTACCCATGAATACGTAGTCCGCCGGTCCGGAAGCGGAGAACCTGTTGTCCCGGTCCGACCATTCCACCAGTAGATTTCCGCCCTCCAGATGCACCCGCACCGCCCTGTCGGCAAGGCCGTTGAGCACCGCCGCGGTTACCGCGGCATAAGCGGCACCCTCGGAGGAGAGTATCTCTCCGAGCCCGACCTGCCAGGTACGCAGGCTCAGAGCTTCTCTGCTGATTACCCGAACCATGGAGATCAGGGTGCCCTCGGTAAATCCCGCATTTTCCTCCAGCTCTTGGACCATATCGGGATAATCGAACCCGTAGTCTCTGGCAAAAATGATCGCGTGGGGAGCATTGATGAACACGGGAGTGTAGTTGATTTCCGTGGCGCCCAATTTGATCGGACGGCGGTAGGTTTCTCCGGCTCGTTCGCTCAGAAACTGCTCCTCCTGCCAGTAGCGAGGCGGGTCGCTTTCGATCAGGATATTCAACGAGTCCAGGACTTCCACCGGTGCGATCCGATTCCCGCTCTCGACGTGGAAATTTTCTGAGGTTACCAGGCCCGAATCGAAGGCGTAGCGAGCCAGACAGCGGAGTGCCAGCCCGTCGTTGTGCACCGGCTCCCCGTAGGGATCGTAGAGGAGCATACGCAGCTTCTCCTCTTTGCCCTGGACGATGAGCAGCAGCCCGACGCCCCCCACCCCGAAACGCCTGCTCGTTATCTGGGCGGCCATGTCAGGGAGAGCCTCCAAGTTGAGGATCGTGTTCTTGAATGTGTCTACGACGATGTAGTCATTTCCGCAGGATTGAAGCTTCAGGAACTCAATATCCATTGAGTTGCCATTCTGATGGATTTATCAAGATTCAACAAGATGGAAATCCGAATTTACCCTGGCCAAAACCAGGCTAATTCGCTACACTACCATGCCATCAATAAATAGGTGACTCTGTGGTGAATTCGCCGTGAAGGTTCGTATTATCGGAGACGCCCCCGTTGCTACGGTTCTGGCGGGGCTGCTCGCCGAAGAGAGACATGAAGTGGTGTGGAATCCCGGACCCTTGGATCCCGGGCGGCTGAAACTGCTGAAGCGGCGAAAAGAGATTCGACTGGTCCTCCCCCAGGGGTGGATACGCACCGAGGCGTTCGGTTTGAGTTCCTCGACGAAGGTCAGGGCGGGGGAGCTCGGCATAGTTGCGATTCCAGAACATTTCTTTGACGGGCGCAAAGCTGCCGGTGCCGGCGATCGGGTCGGCTCGAAGGGGTCCACCCTGCTGTTTCTCGACTGCGGTCCCGGAGTGGCGGATTCCGTCGCGGCCGTGGGATCAGCTGCTTTTCAGGGCTTGAGCCTTTTCGACGCCTTCGAGCTGGACCCGGGCAGCGTTGAGGTGACAACCCAGCGCCCATGGCTGGTCATCGAGAAGTACCCGCTGTTGCGCGAGCTGAAGCTTTGCTTGAGAAGCCGCAATATAAGTGTTCTGGAGGTCGACGAGATTCCGCCCTACAGGAACTCTCTCTTTCTGTGGAAACTCCTGTCTCTGCCGGTAGCCATGTGTCATTCCACCCTTACACATTTTCTCTCCTACCGGGAAGGCCGGGAGATCGCTGCACGTGTCCTGGATGAGGGTATGGGGGTGTTCGCCCGCAAGGGGCTGGGGCTGAAGAAGCTACCGGCTATGGATCCTCAAGATCTGCTGCAGAAACTGGAGAAGAAGCCCGAGGAGTTCGACAGGTTTCGAAACCTGCCGGACAGATCCTTCCTCTCGGCCCTTCAGTACGTCCTCCTGGGCGAGGATAGATTTGCTCGGCGATACAACGACAGCTTGATCCGCATGTCATCACAGACAGGGATAGATCCGATGTGCAACTGGAGCCTGACACGGAAGTTGGGCCGCGTGCTGCGAGTAGGGTTTTACAGGGATCCTGTCGACCTATACAAGGCAATTGGTTGAAGCGGAGGAAAAACGATGCAGACGAATTTCGCCCAGCGGGTAGCGGAGGCGGTCCGATCGATCCCTTCGGAAAAGATCGGTAAACCCACGGTTGGGTTGATCTTGGGCTCAGGACTCGGTTCCTTCGTCGAGGCTGTAGAGGGAACGGACATCCCGTACACCGAGATACGGGAGTTCCCGGTCCCGACGGTGGAAGGACACGCCGGATTCTTGAGGATCGCCCCCTCCATCGCGGTGATGGCCGGCCGTTTCCACTACTACGAGGGCAGAAGTATGGACGATATTGTCCTTCCCGTTTTTCTCCTGTACTCTCTCGGTGTCCGAACTTTGATCGTAACCAACGCCGCCGGGGGGATCAAGCGCAGCTTCACCGCCGGCGAGCTCGTGTTGATCAAGGATCACATCAACCTGCTCGGCGCCAACCCTCTTCGCGGTCCCAATCCGCCAGGCTTCGGCCCTCGCTTCCCCGACATGTCGGAGAGCTATTCCAAGAAGCTGCGCGCTCTGGCCCAGGAGGTTTCCGAGGGCCAGAGGGGAGGAGGGAATCTGCAGGAGGGAGTGTATGCCGCCTTTGCCGGTCCAACCTACGAGACGCCGGCGGAGGTACGGATGGCGGAACGGATGGGAGCCGACCTGGTCGGAATGTCAACGGTGCCCGAGGTGATCGCTGCCGGGTATCTGGGCATGGAGGTTCTGGGCGTGTCGATGGTCACCAACATGGCTGCCGGGATTCTCGACAGGCCTTTGAGCCACCAGGAGGTGATGGAAACGGCTGCTCGGGTTGTACCCCGACTCTCCGGGTTGCTTCGAGGAATTCTTTCCCGAATTACCCCCTCCTGAAGGCATGCAGATAGAACAACGATTCACCGCCGAGGCGCTCCGGCAGCTGCGGGCTGCAATCCAGGAGGCCTTCGGAAATGAAGTTCTGGTTGCGGGCCGTCTTGACCAGGACCGCCGCGTCGCTTCGGTGACCGTTGGAGCACGGGGAACCGCCCAGGCGGTATTGGCGCTGCGGCCCTATCTCGACAGCGGCGATGTGGTGATTCACAATCACCCCTCCGGAAACCTGGAACCCAGTGCCGCGGATTTCCGGATTGCCTCGCGATTGGGAGACGAGGGAATCGGTTTCTACATCGTCGACAACACCGTCGAAAGGTTGTACGCCGTCGCCGAACCCGTCAGTCTCAGAGAGATATCGATCCTAAACACGAAAAGCCTCGCCGGACACCTGGAGCCGGGGGGGCGCCTAAGCCGGATCTACCCGGGGTATGAACCCCGGGAGGCTCAGGTACGGATGCTCGAATTTGTCTGCCAGGCCTTCAATCTCAGCGAACTGCGCATCGCCGAAGCCGGAACAGGGGTCGGTAAGTCTCTGGCTTATCTGATTCCCGCTTTCCAGTGGGCTCTGTCGAATGATGAGCGGGTGGTGATCTCCACAGCAACGATAAATCTGCAGCAGCAGCTGGTGGAAAGAGATATCCCTATGGTCAGCAAGATCTTCGGACAGGATCCAGGGTATACCCTGGTAAAGGGAAGGGGTAACTATCTGTGTTTGACCAGAGTCCAGGAAGCGCTTGAGGAGGCGACCCTGTTCGACGAGGATGATGGGCAGCTGAAAGCTATTCACAGCTGGTCCGCCGGCACGGCTACGGGGAGCCGCAGCGAGCTTCCCTTCTATCCAAGTGACGAGCTCTGGTCTCGGGTTTGTTCCGAGGCGGATGCCTGCCATGGACTGCGCTGTTCCCGCCGGGAGGGTTGTTTTGTTCTAAAAGCCCGACGAGAGGCGGCTTCCTGCCGGCTCCTGGTTGCCAATCATCACCTCTTGTTCTCGGATCTCTCCCTTCGTTTGTCCGGATTGGGTTTCGATTCCGCCGCAGTATTGCCCCCGTTTCAGCGCATCATTTTCGATGAAGCCCATAACCTTGAAAAGAACGCGACCTCCTACTTTTCCGATTCCTTTACCCGCTTTCAGGTGGCTAAGTACGCCGGCAGGTTGTACAGAGAGAAGAAAGGCAGAAGAACGGGGTTGTTGCCCGCGCTGGAGAAAGTGTTGGGACCAGGTGAATCGGTCGCGGAGCTGCGAAATCTTATCGGAGCTTTGACGGATAAGTCGAACCTTCTCGATATTACCGCCGGGCAGTTTCTCGGTGAACGAAGCACATCTCGTTTGGCAGCCGGCGATCCCGATACCGGCTTGTCCGAAGTGCTCCTCGAGCATCTGAAGGATCTGGCGACTTCGATTGTCCTGTTGCAGACATGCTTCGACAGGCTGGTTGACGGCTGTGAGGAGGATGAGGAGGAAAGCTATCCGGTGTTCGAGAGCAGGCTGCAGATACGGCGGCTGGCTCGGGTGGCGGAGATCTGCCAGCGATTCTTGCGCCACAGGGACAATCGGGAAGAGATCTACTGGTTGGAATCCCGTAAGAGCTATCGTGGAGAATCCTACATCCGTTTTGTGATAACTCCTTTGGATATCTCATCGGTCATGAAGGATGCCGTGTACGATCCATACGCGACCGTCGTATTCACCTCCGCCACACTCACCGTGGATCATCGATTCGACTATTGGAAAAACCGACTTGGATTCGCTTCTGCTGCCCACAGGGACAGTGCCGAAGAGGTCTTCCCATCTCCCTTCGACTATGAGAATCGGGTATTCCTCGGTATTCCGAAGGAAGCCCCGGAGCCGGACCAGGAAGAGTTTCCGGATTTTTTGGCGGAGTTCATACGGGAGGGGCTGCTGATTTCGGAGGGACGGGGGCTGGTCCTTTTTACCTCCTACTCCCTGCTCGACACGATCTTTGCGAGGACTCAGGCCGGGCTGGCCGAGGCGGGCATTCAGGTGATGCGGCAGGGGGAGGACGAGCGGCACCGGTTGTTGACCCGTTTCAGGGATAATACGAGCAGTGTTCTGTTTGCCACAGATTCCTTCTGGGAGGGGATCGATGCCCCGGGCAAGGCTCTGGAGGTGGTTGTATTGACCCGTCTTCCTTTCCGGGTTCCCACTGATCCCATCCTCGAAGCACGAACTGAAAGCTTGGAGGAACGGGGGCTCAACGCTTTCTGGGAGCTTGCTCTGCCCGAAGCAATCATCCGACTGCGACAGGGTTTCGGACGGCTCATGCGCAGGCATGATGACAGCGGGGCCGTGCTGATCCTCGATTCCAGGATTGTTCGAAAGCAGTACGGCCGTTTTTTCCTGTCTTCTCTGCCCCGTACCCGCACGGTCGTTTCCTCCACCCGGGGAGTGCTTCAGGCTTTCGAGGATTTTATCGTGTCTATGCGACAAAACGAGGAGCCATCCCCATAGGGGAGTGCTCCTCATTCACCGTTCTCTTACCTTAAGGTTGTTCTATCTTGGATTATTGGATAACCGCCAAGATATCAGACATCTTTACGATCAGCTGTTCTTCCCCGTCGATTTTGATCGAAGAACCGGCATATTTGTCGTAAAGCACTCGGTCTTTCGCTTTCACCTTTATCGATTCGTCATCGCCTACTGCTATGACCACACCCTCTTGGGTCTTTTCCTGAGCGGTCTGGGGGATGTAAATACCGCCTGCCGTCTTGGTTTCTCCTTCGACCATTTTCACAAGTACACGATCGCCGAGAGGTTTGATTTTCATCTTCCTGTTCCTCCTGATTCTTTATAGCTCTAGGATTTTAGTTTAATAAGTAATATGGGTATCTGTTTTGAATTGAATATACAGAATTATGCCGGGAACCGTCAATAAAAACTTGTTCACAATTCCTACAATTTTTCTGAGCGGCAATGGTTGCCTGTTCGACCCAACTGTAGGTATTTTCTAAATATGGATCGATGGCTGGGTGATTTTCACAGAGGCATCAGATATCTTTCCGGGCATGATCCGGCCAGTGCCGTATTGTTTCTATCCCGGGCTGTGCAAAACTGCCCGGTCAGCCGTAGCGACGAACTGACTCGATCCCTGTACTATCTGGGCATCGCCTTGCGCAGGGTCGGCTACAGCAACTCGGCTATCCGCAGCTGGGTAGCCTCCCAGAAGATGAGAAAGAAAAAGCACACCCGGGTACTTTTGGATAGGTACTGCAACGGCTATGGGATGGCCAAGCAGGACTGCGAGGCTCAGGACGATTGGCAGGCTTTCTACTCGATCCAGCTGATGCGCTACCTCCGGGGTTTTAAGAAACGAACGCTCTCCAACAGCAGCGAGCGGTCTATGGTTTATGACGTCGTCCAGGAAGCCTGGAAAGAACTCCAGTGTTCCGGTCGGCTGGAGGGAAGCAGTTCGGAGGAAAAATACGAGATCTTTCAGAATACGAAGATCGATTTTCCTCTTTTCTACTTTGGCCGGCTGCGGGATCCGGTTGTCCGGGTTAATTTCGACAAGGGGCGGAAGCTAAGGTCGGGAGACCCTTGTCCTTGCGGCAGCGGACTGCAATACTGCTGCTGCTGTGGGCGCAATCCCGGCGAAGAGGAGTTTTCGATTGGGCTTTTTTGATACAGCTTTTGGGTTTTTTTGAATAATCGGGGCATTTTGACTCGTTTTAAATAGCCCTGGAAATATCGGAAACCTTACTCTTTAAATCCTTATACACTATATATTTATTCTCCTATATTTTTGCCATTTGGCACGTAAGTTGCATCTTATTGATAAAATGTTTGGAGGAATACATGCCCACAGCAACTAAGATGATTCAGACCCAGAAAGACGCGCGAAGCAGCGATGACAATATTCTCTCAATCTATCTCAAAGAGATCAACAAGGTACCTTTGCTGACCCGGGAAGAAGAGAAGGATTATGCCCGCAGGGCGGCCAAGGGGGAGATTCTTGCCAAGAACAAACTGATTCAGGGGAACCTTCGTTTCGTGGTCAACGTTGCCAAGAAATATCAGAACCAGGGATTGCCCCTGGCGGATTTGATCAGCGAAGGAAACATCGGGCTGATGAATGCAATTGAACGATTCGACGTTTCCAAGGGGTATCACTTCATCTCCTACGCGGTATGGTGGATACGCCAGGCCATCCTAAAGGCTATTTGCGAAAAATCACGAATGATACGGTTGCCCCTCAACCGGGCCAACGAGCTGGTACAGATCGAGAAGATACGGAAGGAACTGCAGTCGGTGTCCCGGGGCGATCCGGAGATTCAGGAGATCGCCAAAGCCCTGGACATGAGCGAGGATCACGTAGCAGATCTGATCAACATATCCAGGGACATGGTTTCCCTCGATACTCCGATCTACGACGAGAAAGATTCCTCGATCCTGAGTGACTTCGTAGAGGACAAGGGGCAGAAGGCCCCGGAAGAATCGTTAATCGACCGCTCCCTGCGCGAGGACATCAATGCGGTGCTGAACACCTTGAGCGGCAAGGAAGCGGATATCATTCAGTACCGATTCGGTTTGAACGGAAAGCGGCCGATGTCTCTCAAAGAGATCGGCAATCGCTACGCGCTCACCAAAGAGCGGATCCGGCAGATAGAGAAAAAGGCTTTGAAGCGGCTGCAGCATCCGTCCCGCAGCCACGCCTTGCGCTCCTACATGGCCTAGGTTCCGCGGACCATACGTCGGCGGGCACAGAGGCACCTGAAAATCCCGAAGGTATCCGATCGTTACGGTTGGATACCTTTTTCCATTCCCCCTGCACTGCGCCTCCCGGCTCGGGAAAGCCGAGCAGGGAAGTGGAGAGCAGCGAATTGACAGAGCCCGGGATTTTAATTAGATTTGAACACGTTCTTCCAACATAAAAAAATCTATTAAGGTGGTAATTCATGGCTGAAACGGCAAAATACGTCTACTTCTTTGGCAACGGTAAAGCCGAGGGTGGAGCCGCGATGAAAAACCGGCTCGGCGGCAAAGGTGCGAACCTGGCGGAGATGACCAATCTGGGCATTCCGGTGCCTCCGGGATTTACGATTTCCGCCGATGTCTGTGACCTTTTCTACAGGAACAAAGGGAAATATCCGGTGGGACTGGATAAGCAGGTAGGGACGAACCTGAAAAAGCTTGAAGCCCTCATGGGCAAGAAGCTCGGCGACCCCAAGGATCCGCTTCTGGTTTCGGTACGCTCCGGTGCGGCAATCTCCATGCCCGGAATGATGGACACTGTCCTCAACCTCGGCTTGACCGACGAGGCTGTGGAGGGCCTGGCCGCCCTGTCGGGCAACGCGCGCTTTGCCTGGGACGCCTACCGTCGTTTCATCCAGATGTTCGGCGACGTTGTCCGGGAAGTGCCTCACCACTCCTTTGAAGATGCTCTGAATGCGGTCAAGAAGAAGAAGGGTGTGGAGGAGGATGTCGACTTGGACGCGGAGGACCTGAAGGAGGTGGTAAAGCGCTACAAGGCGATTTTCAAGAAGCATACCAAAGAGGATTTTCCTCAGGATCCGAAGAAGCAGCTCTGGGCGTCTATCGACGCTGTTTTCGGTTCCTGGAACAACCCCCGGGCTATCAAGTACCGCCAGATCAATGAGATTAAAGGTCTGCTCGGTACCGCCGTTAACGTTCAAACCATGGTCTTTGGAAACTTCGGAGACGATTCGGGTACCGGCGTGTGCTTCACCCGCGACCCGTCCACCGGAGTCAATGAGTTCTACGGTGAGTACTTGATGAACGCTCAGGGTGAGGATGTGGTGGCCGGTACTCGTACACCACTGAATCTCAAGCTCCTGGCCAAGAGAGTTCCCAAGATCTACAAGCAGCTGGACGGCGTACGCCTGCGCCTGGAGAAGCACTACAAAGATATGCAGGACATGGAGTTTACCATCCAACAGGGAAAATTGTTCCTGCTGCAAACCCGTACCGGCAAGCGCACCGGCCTGGCCGCCGTGAAGACGGCCGTTGACATGGTGAAGGGAAAGCTGATCACCAAGGAACAGGCGGTGATGCGGGTATCTCCCGATCAGCTGGATCAGCTCCTGCACCCGATGATCGATCCCAAGATCCGCAGGAGCCTGAAGGCGCTGGCCAAGGGCTTGAACGCGTCTCCCGGCGCCGCCAGCGGGCAGATCGTATTTACCGCCGATGAGGCGGAGGAATGGGCTAAAAAGGGGAAGAAAGTGCTTCTGGTCCGCAGAGAAACCTCTCCCGACGATATCGGCGGGATGCACGTGTCCCAGGGCATCCTGACCGCGACGGGGGGAATGACCTCCCACGCCGCTGTGGTTGCCCGCGGCATGGGCACTCCCTGCGTGGCCGGGTGTAAAGGCGTCGTAATTTCCGGCACCGTCGCCGCGATCGACGGCAAGAAGTACAAGGAAGGAGACTGGTTGACCATCGACGGTAGTTCCGGTGAAGTCTTCGAAGGCGAGGTGAGGCTCGTCGAAACCAAGGTCAGCGGCGAGCTGGCGGTTTTCCTCGGCTGGGCCGACGAGATTCGACTGGCCGCCGTCCGTTCGGGAATCAAGGAGAAGGGTTTCCGCGTTCGGACCAACGCCGATCTCCCCAGGGATGCCAAAGTGGCCCGGGATTTCGGAGCCGAAGGCATCGGCCTGACCCGAACCGAGCACATGTTCTTTGCCGAGGGACGACTACAGATCTTCCAGGAGATGATCGTGGCGGAAGACCTGGAGGCTCGGCAGAAAGCTCTGAAGAAGCTTCTTCCCCTCCAGAAGCGTGACTTCAAGGGTATTTTCAAGGCTATGGACGGACTCCCTGTGACGATACGGCTGCTCGACCCGCCCCTGCACGAGTTCGTTCCAAAAACAAAGGAAGACACGAAGGCTCTGGCAGACCAGATCGGTGTTTCCGTGAAGAAGCTTCAGGCCAAGATCGACTCCCTCCACGAGCTCAACCCCATGCTCGGACACCGGGGCTGCCGCCTGGGCGTCACCTATCCCGAGATCTACGACATGCAGGTCCAGGCGATCGCCGAAGCGGCCTGCGAAGTGGCCAAGAGCGGGGTGAAGGTATTTCCGGAGATCATGATTCCGCTGATCGGTGTGGACATAGAGCTGGACATGCTTCATCAGAAGGCCAAGCGAATCGTCGAGGAGGTGATGGCCAAAAAGAAGGTCAAACTGGACTACAAGATCGGCACCATGATCGAGATCCCGCGAGCCGCCCTGACCGCCGACCAGGTCGCGAAAGTAGCGGAGTTTTTCAGTTTCGGAACCAACGACCTGACCCAGATGACCTTCGGCTACTCCCGCGACGACGCAGGGGTGTTTCTGCCGGAGTACGTGGAGAAGGGTATCCTGGAGAAGGATCCTTTCCAATCCCTCGATCAAGGGGGCGTAGGCCAGCTGGTGGAGATGGGGGTGCAGAAGGGCCGTTCGACCCGCTCGGATCTGAAAGTAGGGATCTGCGGCGAGCACGGCGGCGATCCCAGTTCGATCGACTTCTGTTACCGGGTGGGCATGAACTACGTCAGCTGCTCTCCGTATCGTGTACCGATCGCCCGACTGGCGGCGGCCCAGGCCGTGGTCAACAACAGAAAGAAGTAGGACAGTGAGGTCTGCGATATGAATCCCAAGCTCAAGGTTGGCGTCGTGGGGGCCACCGGCATGGTGGGCCAACGTTTTGTCAGTTTGCTCGCCGATCATCCCTGGTTCGAGGTTGTCTCCGTGTCCGCGAGTGCCCGTTCGGCGGGCAGATCCTATGCTGAAGCGGTGAAAGGGCGCTGGGCGATGAGCACGCCGGTGCCGAAACGGATTGGAGCTTTAACGGTGCAGAATGCCTCCGAGGTTGCGCAGGTCAGCCAGGAGGTGGACTTCGTCTTCTGCGCAGTGGACATGCCGAAAGATCAGACCCGGGAACTCGAGGAGAGCTACGCCCGCACCGAGACGCCGGTTGTGTCCAACAACTCGGCTCATCGCTGGACTCCCGATGTCCCGATGGTGGTCCCCGAGATCAATCCGGAGCACCTGGCCGTGATCGAGAGCCAGAAGAAGCGACTGGGCGTGAACAACGGTTTTATAGCGGTAAAGCCCAACTGTTCGATCCAGAGCTACGTGCCCGCCCTGCATCCTCTGAAGAGCTACGTTCCGCAAAAAGTTTTCGTCTGCACCTATCAGGCGATTTCCGGAGCCGGAAAAACCTTCAAGGACTGGCCCGAGATGGAGGACAATGTCATCCCCTATATAGGCGGGGAAGAGGAGAAGAGTGAGAGGGAGCCCTTGAAGGTGTGGGGCGCCTTGAGCAACGGAGAGATTACTCCTGCGGAAGGACCGGTGATTACCAGTCAATGTATTCGCGTGGCCGCCAGCGACGGTCATCTGGCGGCGGTGTTCGTTTCCTTCGAAAAGAAACCCTCCAAAGAGCAGATCCTGGAGATGTGGGCTTCGTTCAAAGCCAGACCGCAGGAACTGAATTTACCCAGCGCACCCCAGCCCTTCCTCAAGTACTTCGAGGAGGACAACCGCCCTCAGACCAAGCTGGACCGGGAGTACAAAGGCGGCATGGGAGTCACCATCGGCCGGCTGCGGGAAGACTTGATCCTGGATTGGCGATTCGTCTGCTTGTCCCACAACACCCTGCGCGGCGCCGCCGGCGGCGGTGTGCTGACCGCTGAGCTGCTCAAGGCCGAAGGGTACCTGCAGGCCAAGTAGCGACACAGAGTAATAACTCTACCGCCCCAATTTGCTTTTCATCTCCGCGAACAGACGGGTGGCGTCCTCGCTGCTGAGCTCCTCGTCCTCCCGATGGTACTCGAGCAGATCCGTGGGAAGCTCATCGAGAAACGGTGAGGGTTCGGCTTCCTCCGGGCTTCCGCGGCGACGTCGGGTTTTGCAGGAACTCAGGTACAGGCGCTGTTTGGCTCGGGTGATAGCCACATAGAACAGGCGGCGTTCCTCCTCCATATTTTGTTCTCCTTCTTCCAGGGAACGGGCATGGGGGATCAACCCTTTTTCCAATCCGGCGATGAACACTGTGTGAAACTCCAAACCCTTGGCGGCATGGATGGTCATCAGGTTGACCCGTTCCTGTCCACTGATGTCCTCCAGGTTGTCTCTGGACACCAGAGTGATGCGGTTGAGGTAGTCGTAGAGGTTCGGGTCAAGATTGTCCGGATCCTCCTCGTAGGTGGATATCGAATCCATCAACCCTTCGACATTGCCGTATTTCCATCGGGCAACCTCAGGCCGGGAATGTTCCTGCACCAGATAGCTCCAGTAGTCCAGCTCCTCCACCAGTGCACCCAGGGTCGAGGCCAACTGCCTGCTCTTCAGAAACCTGGATCGAAAGGACTCGATCAGTTCGACAAACTCTCCCAGTACTGCAGGTGCTTTTTCAGGGAGGGAGGCAATTTCGGCCCCGGCGGCCGCCGAGGTGTGCAGAGCGTTGAGGGCGGAGTACAGGGAGCGTTCCCGGGTGCGCGCCGTAGCGACGATCGCCTCCACCGTCTTCTTGCCGATCCCTCGTCTTGGTGTGTTGATGATCCGCAATAGGTTCATGTCGTCGTCCGGGTTGGCCATCACTTTCAGGTAGGCAAGGATGTCCTTGACCTCTTTGCGCTGGAAAAAGCTCATACCTCCGGAAACCTGATAGAGGAGATTCTGTCGTACAAAGGCCTCTTCTATCGCCCGGGTCAGACTATTGGTGCGTACCAATACGCCGAACTGACTCAGGGGAATGCGCTGCTTCAAAGCCAGAGTGCGGATCGTCTCGGCAATGAACTCACCCTCCCTCTGCTCATTTTCCGGAAAATACAGTACCACCGATTCTCCGTCGGCCAATCCCGACCACAGATTCTTTCCTTTGCGATTTCGGTTGTTGTGGATAACCCGGTTGGCGGTCAGGAGAATTTTCCGGGTGGATCTGTAGTTCTGTTCGAGCTTGACCTCTCGAAATGCAGGGAAATCCCTCTCGAACTGCAGTATGTTCTCGAAGTGAGCGCCCCGCCAGGAGTAGATCGACTGATCATCGTCACCAACCACACAGAGATTCCCTGAAGCGGAGGCAAGCAACTCGATGAGATGGTACTGCTGCTGGGAGGTATCCTGGAACTCATCGACCATGAAATAGCTGAACCTCTGCTGCAGAGTCCCGCGGACCTCAGGGGACTGCTCCAGCAGTCGGATAGGCAGACGGATCAAGTCGTCGAAGTCGACGGCGTTGAACAGTTTCAGTCGGCTCTGGTACTCATCGAACAGGGGCTGAAGGGCAGCCGTGTCCTCCCCCCACTCAGCGGTTTTCGACTTCAAACGGGAGAACAGAGAGGCGATCCTGTACGGATCAAATCCGTCATTGTTGTTTCGTACCAGGCCCAGATCGCGGGCGCTCTCTTTGATCAGAGCCTGTTTGTCCGTCTCATCATAGATGCTGAAATTCCGGCGATAATCCAGGTGATGACCATGCTCTCTCAGTACCCGTGCTCCGAAGGCGTGGAAGGTTGACACCGTCAGGTTCCGCAGTTTCTGGGCACAGAGCTCACGTACCCGGCTCGCCATCTGCTGGGCCGCTTTGTTGGTAAAGGTGACGGCCAAGATTGCAGACTGAGGAATACCCTGGCCGAGCATGTGGGCGATCCGGTAGGTGATGACCCTGGTTTTTCCGGAGCCCGCTCCGGCAAGGATCAGCAGCGGACCTTCAATGCTCTTCACGGCATAAAGCTGCTCGGGATTGAGAGATTCGATCAGGCGGGGCATCTACTTGATGAAGAAGTAGAGGGCTCTGATTCCGAGGGCATACACGGTGGAGACGATGATCCCGGCGATGATAACCCCGACGAACACGGCCAGGATCGTTTTGCGTCGGTCCATCCCCAGGATCCAAGCTCCGAGCGTCCCGGTATAGGCGCCGGTTATGGGCAGGGGAATCGCCACGAAAAGAATCAGGCCTGCGTAGCCGTACTTTTCCACCTTGGCATGCACATTACGACGGGCTCGCTCCACGATGCGGTCGAACAGGCGCCGATAAGGTTTCCACCGCTCCAATAGCTTGTGCAGGCTTGAGAGAAAGAGATAGACCAACGGCGCCACCAGGGCGTTGGCCCCCACGCAGATAGGGTAGGCCGCGAGCAGGGGAACGTCATTGGAAAGAGCGAAGGGGAGCCCCCCGCGCAGCTCCGAGATGGGGAGAAGGCATAGTGCCAGTGTTACCAGAAGCGTGCGTAGGCTCGTTAGGCTAACCTACCTTGACAGCCTTGCTGCTCTCCCACAGACCGTGGATATTGCAGAAGCTCAAACCGTACAGCGTGCCCGAAGTTTTCAAGGTCAGGGTGGCTCTGACAGCCGGTTCTGTAAACGCAGGACCCTCGTTGGCACCTTTGGCGGATTCGCCGTGGGCGCTGAATTCGCAGTTTGCCAGCTGATAGCTGAACTTGTCCTCATCCGGTTTGAAAAAGACCTGGATCCAGCGTATGTGGTGTTCCGTTGTGTTGGGGTGGGCGATTTCTTTTCCCACGGATACGGTCACCTGGAACTTCTCTCCCGCCTTCACGGAATCGGGACATTCGATGACGGGGGAATGCTTTTCTTGTTTCCAATCGGCGCTTTGAACCTGATCGCCAAGCTTCGGCATGTGGTTCCTCCTATTTTCTAATATTCCTCAGGTTAACACCAATCCGGAAGAATGTAAATATAACCATATAGCTAATCTACAGATTCGCTTGCCAAAGTCATACTTGCAGCGGCGTAATGGAATTGCTACAATCCAAGCCGAAACCCATGCACAGCAGCACCCGGCCCCACAATGCTTACCTTATGCGGCTTCATGATGAAGAGGAGATTACAAGAAATCTTGCTGCACTTGATCTGACGGAAGATCAGGTCGAGGCGGGCGCCTCCGCTTTCCAATACGGGACGGTCAAGCTCAAAGCCGTCGATCTACGAAGCGCTGCCCTACTGCGCAATCGTATCGAAGCCCTGGGGGGCAGCCTGGCCTCGGCCGTCACCGCTGCGGGGACGGGCCTTTCTGCGGACCAGGTGGATGTGCTGATGACCGGAAGCTATGCCGTGCTCGGACGGCTGACCGAAGGGCTTGCCGGGGAGGATCCCCGGCTTGTTGAGATAGGTCGGGAAATCAGCCGGTGTCTGCGTCCCGAACGCGGGCAGATTGCATGGGGGAATCGGAGCTTGGATTTTCGAGCCCGAATCTACGTCATGGGGATTTTGAACTGCACCCCCGATTCCTTTTATCCGGGATCCAGGGTGCCGGGGCTCGGCCAAGCATTGGAGCAGGCCTGGTCGATGATCGATGCGGGAGCGGATATACTCGATATCGGAGGGGAGTCCACCAGGCCGGGATCGGAGCCGGTAGAGACGGCGCAGGAGATCGAACGGGTGGTGCCTGTGATCGCGGGAATCCGAAAGAGATCGGATGTAATGATCTCCATAGATACGAGGAAGACCGAGGTAGCCGAAAAAGCCCTCGATGCCGGCGCCGATCTGGTCAATGATGTTTCCGCGCTGCGAGAGAATCGGCCCTTGGCCGAGTGTATCGCAGCCAGGGGAGTTCCGGTAATCCTCATGCATATTCGGGGTGAACCGAAAAATATGCAGGAGAGTCCCCATTACGAAGACGCAATAGCGGAGGTCATCGCAGAGCTGAGCAGCTCTATAGACTTCGCTCTATCTTCAGGGATCGCAGAAGATCGGATCATCATCGATCCCGGTATCGGTTTCGGCAAGCGTTGCCAAGACAACCTGGCGATCATTCGCGGATTGAGCTCGCTTCGCTCCCTTGGCTACCCCGTAATGATGGGACTTTCCAGGAAATCGTTTATCGGCACGGTGCTCGATAAGCCCGTGGAGGAGCGGTTGATTGGAACGGTGGCGGCGAATATGCTGGCATTGATGAATGGCGCAGATATCCTTCGGGTCCACGACGTCGGCGAAGCGGTCGACACCGTAAAGATCTTCGAAGCCGTGCGGCGGGGATAAGTATGGACTGGGTTGCGGGTCACTGGTTTGTAAGGGATTATCTTATCCCCTTCCTCGATATCCTTCTTCTGGCCTATCTGATCTACAAATCCTACCAGATCCTCGTCCAGACTCGAGCGGTTCAGCTGGTGAAAGGTGCCCTGCTGATGGCACTGATCTACCTGCTTGCTTTTTTTCTCCGCCTGAATACGCTTCGGTGGATCCTCAACCTGATGGTACCCGGTTTGGTCATCGGTATCGCCATCATCTTCCAGCCTGAGTTGCGGCGGATTTTCACGAGGATCGGAACCCGGACTTGGTTCCGTCTGCGTCCCCGGGTGCGTCCGTACCACCTCGACGCGGTATTGAACGCCGTGGAAATGCTCGCGGTCAAGCGGTGCGGCAGCTTGATCGTCTTCACGAGGAACATGGGCTTGAACACGATCATCGAGACGGGGACCCGTCTCAACGCCGATTTGACCTCGAGCCTGATCCTGACGATTTTTAGCGAGAATACGCCCCTGCATGACGGCGCGGTGGTGATCAGCGAAGATCAGATCATAGCCGCGGGTTGCTTCCTGCCGATATCCGAACAACCGGATATCCGTCGATCCTTCGGTTCCCGGCACCGAGCGGCGCTGGGACTTGCGGAGGAGACCGACGCGGTGATCCTGGTGGTCTCGGAAGAGAATGGAGCCATCTCTCTGGCCTATGATGCCAATCTGCTCTACGATCTTTCCCTGCATGAGATATCTCAACGCTTGAAGCAGCTTATCGAATATCAGGGCGAGGCAATAGAGGAAGGTGAGTTTGAAACCTAGGCGATTCCTCGAAAGCGTCTTTTCCAACTGGCCGGCAAAGATCATCTCTCTGGCCGCCGCCGCCCTGTTGTTTCTCTTCTACAGGGTCAATACCATGGATGAACGCTTTTTCAGTGTTCCCCTGCGAGTGGATCCTCCTGCGGGTTTGTCGATATCCAAGCCTTATCCGAAAAGCGCCAGAGTGACGCTCAGGGGTAAAGAGGAAGCCATCTTCTCGGTGATCGAAGAGGACATAGAGGTTTATGCCGATTTCGGGCGCTTCCAGTCGGAGGGTCAGTATCGAATACCTGTCCGGGTCACCCGTGAGGGTACTTCTTTAAATATCGAACCTCTCGACGTACGTGTGGAGCCGGCTGAAATCTCGATCACCCTGGAGCAGAGAATCGAGAAAACCGTTCCTTTGGAGCCGGTGATCAGCGGGTCTCCGCCGCCCGGTTACGACCTGGTGCAATACACGATCGTTCCTGACAGTACCCAGATATCCGGACCCCGAAGTATCGTGAATACCGTAGAAGCGGTCGGGCTGGAAGAGATCGACTTGGACGACCGGACCGAAGATTTTACAGAACAGGTGACGATTCTGGAAGAAAACTCCCTGATCCAGTACCCCCGCGAGCGAACCGTTGTTTTTCGGGGAATTGTCAGGGAAGCAGTGATTATCAAGACCTTCGAAAATGTAGACATTATCAGCATTGATCTTTCTCCCGATCTGAGACTGGCAGAGCCCCTTCCAAAAGGCAGCATCCGGATCCAGGGAAATCAACGTGCGATTGAGGGTCTGTTGCCGGGACAACTTCGCCTGGTCATTGACTGTGGAGAGATAGAAAAACCCGGGCCTGAGACGCTATATTCCCAACCGGATATCCCACCGGAGCTTGTCGTTTTAAAATTCGAGCCTCAGGAACTGGATCTTAATTTTGTACTCGCCGGTATGGAGGAATAGCAGGAATGATCTTGGGAGTTGGGATTGATGTGGTACACGTATTCAGGCTGAAGCGCTGGGAAAAGATTCCGGGACTTCTCCATCGTTTCTTTCACGAAGACGAGCTGAGAATGGCCTTGCCCAAAGGCGAATCAGGGATCCTGAGTTTGGCCGCCCGCTTCGCGGCTAAAGAGGCTTTCGGAAAAGCCCTCGGTACCGGGCTGCATGGATTTTCCCTGAAAGAAATGGCGGTGATGAATGACGAGCTCGGGAAACCCCACTTTCAACTGTACGGCCGGGCCCAAGAGGCTCTGGAGAAGCTTGGAGGTAAGAAGGTATTTCTCTCGCTGAGCCATGAGCGGGACAATGCCCTGGCGATGGTAGTGATAGAGGGAGATTGATGTCGGAAGAAGATCGAGATACCAGAAAGACGACCTTTTTTAGCAAAAATCCTATTGCTTGTCCTGTGTGCGACACGAGCTTCTACAGAGAGGATCTGCTGTCCGGCGGGGGCCGGCTGATCGCCGGTGAACTGACCGAGGAATTGCATCGTACCTATGAACCGTCGAAGAAATACGGCGAGCTGTACCCGCTGGTGTACGCGGTTTTGGTCTGTCCCAGCTGCTTCTATGCCGCCTACCCGCAGGATTTTCATGAGGTCAAGGGGGAGTTCATCGAACGGCTGAAGGAGGAGACGGACAAGCGGGTGCAGAGTGTATCCCTGGTGTTCAAAGATCTGGATTTTACCAGCTACAGGGGCCTCAAGGAGGGCGCGGCCAGCTATTTCCTGGCTATGATGTGCTACGATCTCCTGGATAGACACTACTCGCCGACCTTCAAGCGTGCCCTCTCGGCACTGAGGGCGGCCTGGCTGCTGGACGCCCTGCACCGGAAAGCCTTTGGCGAGAATTACGACTATCTGTCCCGCCTCTTCTACCGCAAGGCTCGGTTCTTCTACGTCCAGTCCGTCGAGATGGCTCAGAATGGCCAGGAACCGCTGGAGGCGAAGGTCAACTTCGGCCCGGATCTGGATAAAAACTACGGATTCGACGGCCTGCTGTATATCACGGGTCTTCTTGAGTCCAGGTACGGTCCCCGGCAGAGCAGCCAGAAACGGGTCAAGTCCCTCGAAAGTGCCAAACGAATCGTGTCCAAGCTCTTTGGTACGGGCAAGGCATCCAAGAGCAAGCCCTCGGCCATCCTGGACAAGGCACGGGAGCTGTACGACGAGATGAACAAGGAGATCAAGCAGCTCCAGGAGCAGGATTAAGACCATTGCCGATTCGAAATATCCGAATGACTCTTGCCTATGACGGAAGTGATTTTTCCGGTTGGCAGGTCCAGACAAACGCCCGCACCGTTCAGGGAGACATCGAGGAGGCGCTGAGGCGGATGCACGGCCATCCCGTACGCATCCAGGGGGCGGGAAGAACGGATTCGGGGGTGCACGCCAGCGGGCAGGTGGGCAACTTCAAGACAGACCTGGCTTCCATATCAGGACCACGTTGGCACATTGCCTTGAACTCTTATCTGCCCCCGGATGTCAGAGCTTTGGACAGCCGAGAGGTGGATTCTGCCTTCAATGCCAAGAGTTCCGCCAGGCAACGGATGTATCGCTACTTCATGTATACGGGTACCGTGGGTTTGCCGCACCTGCGGCGCTACTGCTGGAAGCTGAGATGGCGGCCTGATCTTCGGGCCCTCAACGCGATGGCCTCGGTATTTCTCGGCGAGCACGATTTCACGACCTTCGCAGCCGCGGGGGACCTCAGCAAGTCCAAGGTGCGAAGGGTGGACGCGGCCTGTTTCTTTCCCGAAGGTCCATTCCTGGTCTTCAAGGTCGCTGCAAGCTCCTTCGTCTGGAAAATGGTGCGGAGTGTGCTGGGAACGATTCTGGAGTCTGAGCAGAAAGGTTTGAGCCCGGCCCAGCTTGCCGAGATTCTGGAGGCTCGAGACCGATCCCGAGCTGGAACAAGCGCCCCGGCCCGGGGATTGTTTCTGGAAAGGGTTGTTTACGATGGGGATGAACGAATCTGAGGTGTATAATCTGCTCAACCTGGCTGAGGACTATGTTCTAGACGGGTTCCGCCACCATCATCCCCCTCTGAAGCCCTCGACGGAGGGGAATTCGGCGCCCCTTTCTCCCCAGGCAGCCCTGGATGGCATAGCCGAACAGGTCGCCGACTGCACCCGTTGCGCCCTTCATCGGGAACGGAAACGAACCGTTCCCGGAGAAGGGGTGAGTTCTCCTCTGGTCATGGTGATCGGCGAAGGTCCGGGACTGGACGAGGACAGGACGGGCAGACCCTTCGTCGGGCGTGCGGGGCAGTACCTGGACCGCTGGCTCCAAGCAATCGGTCTAGATCGCAGGTCAAACTGTTTCATCGCCAATATCGTCAAGTGCCGGCCGCCGGGAAACCGGGACCCAAGCCCTGAGGAATCCGCGGCCTGTCTGCCCTACCTGAAGCGGCAGATACAGATTCTACGACCCAAAGCGATTTTGACGGTCGGACGTATCTCGACACAGATCCTCTGCGAACGGACAGAAGGAATCGGAAAGCTGAGGGGTACGGATCTCGAGTTTGTGGGGATTCCCCTGGTGGCCACGTACCATCCCAGCGCGGTTCTAAGGAACTCCGACCTGCGGGCTGCGGTATGGCAGGATTTGAAGCGGTTGCGGGCGCTCCCCGGCTTGAGCGACAGCTTGGGCGCACCTGAGGACCCCGGTTCACGGTGAGTATGATCGAGGTCGTATTCAACCTTCCGATCAACCGGAAATTCACCTATTCCGTTGCCGACGGACTCGACATCGGTCCAGGCTACCGAGTTCTGGCTCCTTTCGGATCCCGCAGGCTGACCGGGTACGTCGTCGCTACCACCGAGACACCTCCCCCCGGGGTGAAAGAAATCAAACAGATAGAACGAGCCGTGGATAAGCGGGCTATCTTTGATTCGAGATTGCTCGATCTGGCCGGGTGGCTTTCCGATATGTACCTATGCTCCCTCGGAGAAGCCCTGGCCGCCATCCTTCCCGGGGGTCGGCGGGAGGTCGAACCCGAGGAAATGGGTGGAGAGTTGGCAATTTCCAAAGAGGTGACCCTCTCCGCTCATCAGAGGAACGCTGTCGAACAGATCGGCGGCGCAAGTCGGGGGGTGTACTACCTGCACGGCGTCACCGGATCGGGAAAAACGGAAGTTTTCCTTCAGGTCAGTCGCGAAATATTGGGCAGGGGCAGGGGAGTGATCTATCTGGTCCCGGAGATCTCCCTCACCCATCAGGTCGTCGATGTTTTTCAGAAATTCCTGGAACAACCGGTGGCGGTCCTGCACTCCGGGCTGACCCCGTCGCAGCGGTTGAAAATGTGGCTGGATCTGCTCGACGAAACGGTCGGGCTGGTCATCGGAGCCCGCAGCGCCGTGTTCGCTCCAGTAAAAAAACTGGGCTTGATCATCATCGACGAGGAGCACGAAGGATCCTACAAATCGGGGACCACCCCTCGCTACCACGCCCGCCAGGTGGCGATGCACCGTTGTCGTGCGGAAGAAGCGGTCCTGCTGATGGGTAGTGCGACTCCCTCTCTGGAAGCGTACCACTACATGCATACGGGAAAGCTCCGGCGCCTCAGCCTGCCGGAGCGTTTGAGCGGCGGCAGCATGCCCGCCGTGAAGATCCAGGATCTGAACGGAGAATCCGTTCCCCTGTCCCGATCGCTGATCCGGGAGATACGCAAGACCCATGAGGATGGGCGTCAAAGCATCCTCTTTCTCAACCGCCGCGGCTTCAGCTACTTCTTTCACTGCCACAGCTGCGGCTACGAGATGAAGTGCAGGAATTGCTCGGTCAACCTCACCTTTCACAAGCAGAAAAACAGCATGGTCTGCCATTACTGCGGGTACCGCAGCCCCCCCGTCGATGTCTGTCCCGAGTGCGGTTCCATAGATGTGGGTTATTCAGGATTCGGTACCGAGCGAATCGAAGAGGAGATCGAACGGCTGTTCCCCGACCTGACCGTACGCCGGGTCGATACCGATTCTGTGCGCGCCAAGCATCGTCTCAAAGAGATTCTGAACGAGTTCCACGCCGGCAAGATCGACATCCTCCTGGGAACCCAGATGGTGGCGAAGGGTCTGAATTTTCCCGGAGTAAAGCTGGTGGGCATCATTTCCGCGGATACGGGTTTGCAGCTTCCCGACTTTCGGGCCGCCGAGCGAACCTTCAACCTGATCGTTCAGGTCTCCGGGCGGGCCGGACGTTTCCACCCCGACGGCAAGGTGGTGGTGCAGACCTACCTTCCTCAAAACCAAACGATCCGGCTTGCTGCCCAGGGTGATTTGGAAACATTTTATAGTAAGGAGTTGGAAGCCCGAAAGATGCTGGGATTTCCCCCTTTCACACGTCTGATTCGGCTGGTGTTCCGTGCCCGCAGTTCCGCAAAATCCCGCAGCGCCGCTGCCGGATTTGCTCAGATCCTCTCGGATCACGGGAAAGACCGGCCCGATGTGGAGATCCTCGGTCCCGTCGAATGCCCCCTTTCCGTGATTGCGGGAAATCACAGAAATCACCTTATTCTCCGTTCGAGGAATTTCAGACACGTTCACGCTCTGGCCCGGCAAAGCCTGCAGCGATTTCAGGTTCCCTCCGGGGTATATGTGGAAGTCGATGTGGACCCGGTTTCGCTATTGTGAACCGATTCGTTGACTTTCCACCCTTGCTTTAGTAATGTTTATCCAGGACATAGGCAATGTTGAATATAGTCACTCTCGGCGACGAGCGCCTGCAAAAACATTCGATTCTCGTCCCTGATTTCGACGGGGAGATCGAAAGCCTGATCGAGCAGATGTTCGACACGATGCATGCAAACAAGGGCGTCGGGCTGGCGGCTGTCCAGGTGGGGAAGCTGATCCGATTATTCATCACCCACGTGCCGAAAGACGCCCCCAGGGTGTTTGTAAACCCGGAGATGATCGAAACCTCCGTCGATCTCGGATCCTTCGAGGAAGGCTGTCTCAGTATCCCGGAGGTCAATGCGGATGTTATCCGTCCTATGCAGGTGAAGGTGCAGGCTTGGAATATCAAGGGCCGGCCTTTTTCCATGGATGCCGACGATATGCTCGCTCGGGTCATCCAACACGAGTTCGACCATCTCAACGGCGTGTTGTTCATAGACCGGGTCGATGCGAAGAAACGGGAGCGGCTGGTCAAACAGTACGAGAATATCAGTACCGGGTGATGCGCATTCTGTTCGCCGGCAGTCCGGATTTTGCTGTGCCCTCCCTTTTGTCGCTGCACGCGGAGCATCCAATCACGGCCGTGCTGACCAATCCCGACAAACCCGCAGGCCGGGGTAAACTTCCCGAGGCTACTGCGGTAAAAACACAATCCCTGGCTTTGGGATTGCCCGTTCTCCAACCACAGAGCATTGAGCCCACCGTTCTTGAAAGGGTCGGAGCCCTCGGGGCTGAGCTGTTGGTGGTGGTCGCCTTTGGCAGGATCCTAAA
>CAZSBH010000037.1:0-1630 GCA_964604845.1 uncultured Spirochaetaceae bacterium | reverse complement strand
TTTCCAGTCTGCAGCTTCAGGCGAAGAAGCCGTTGGACTGGCGCTCCTTTCTCAACGGCCAACAAGGTTTCGTCGGCGCCCAGCTGGGAGAATAAAGATGAGCAGCACAACACGGATTCTATCCTGGACCGAGAAGGTTTTCCCGAGCCAGAAAGATCCTCCCGACAAACGCAACTTCAAGTTGATCATCCTCCTGATCGTAGCGATGTTTCTGCTCATGGTCTTGATCGGACTCCTAACGTTTTGGCTTTCCGTGCGCGGGGCCGAGGAAGTCCTGGTGCCGAATGTGGAGAACAAAGAGCTGATATCTGCGTTGATCGAGTTGCAGGAAAAGGAGCTGTATCCCCGGATCCAGGTACGCTATTCCTCAGACTACGAAAAGGGGATGATCATCGAGCAAAAGCCCTCCTCCGGATCGATCGTTCGCGCCGGTCGCCGGGTCTCTCTGACGGTCAGCCGGGGCCCGGTAATCGACAGGGTCGAGGACTACGTCGGCCAGAAGCTGGAGGATGTCCGCATTCACCTACAGACGCTTTTTGCCTCCTACCGGGCGCTGCTCAAGATAAAAGAGCCGGTGTCGTTCGTCTTCGATCCCGAGCCGGCTGGCACCATTCTGGCCCAAAAGCCTGATCCGGACACTGTGATCGACAGCGTGACCGAGCTGGAGCTCGTGGTCAGCAGAGGTCCCAGGGGAGAGCTGGTAACCGTGCCGGAGTTCATAGACATGGAATTCCAAAACGCCATCGCTCAGCTCTCTAACTTTAATTTTCCCTTCATCTTCGGTGTGCGAAAGGCGGAGGGGGATGAGGGCAGAGGTATCATCGTTTCCCAAACACCCGAAGCGGAGAGCGAGGTTCCCTACGGATCGGTGATACAGCTGACCATGACCAGGCCCGAGAGAGTGCCTCGCGGAAAAGTATTCGGCGTGTTCGAATACGTTCTTCCGGATTATCCGATCATGGTGGATATCAGTCTGGATTCCATCTCCGCCGCGGGAAACACCACCCTACTGACCATGAAACATCCCGGCGGTCCGATCTCGATCCCCTACATCGTGGACGAGAAGAGCGAGCTGGTCCTGTACATCTTCGATCAGGAGGAGATCCGGCAGCAGGCCGGAGT
This sequence comes from uncultured Spirochaetaceae bacterium, assembly GCA_964604845.1. Taxonomy (GTDB): domain Bacteria; phylum Spirochaetota; class Spirochaetia; order SZUA-6; family DRHE01; genus JAFGQJ01. Next base: position 508 of record CAZSBH010000037.1, on the reverse strand, counting down.
CGGGGGCAGCAGTCATTAGGCGGGGTAGGGGTGCGGTCGGGCGGCTCGCAGCCTCAAACTCCAGCCCCTCCGGCTCCTCCAGCGAGTGGCGATGCCATAAACGGCAATCCCGCTTTGAGTTGACAGCTCAACTCACGGTGGGCTATATTCTAGTTGAACAGCCTGCGAGCGTCGTATAATGGTTATTACCCGAGCTTCCCAAGCTCGTGACGGGGGTTCGATTCCCCTCGCTCGCTTTTTAGCCCTTTGTGATATAAAGGATTATTACCCCGCCTCTTAGCGGGGTTTTTTTATAACCACCGATTGTGAACGAAAGTGTGAACAGTTTTTTGTTTTCTTGAAGCAAGGATAACGTTGTTATTGTTGATGCTTTATAGAAGGAGACGGAATGAAACCGTCTCGATTGTTCAAACGAGGCCGCATCTGGTACTACCTGATTGCCCGACGACACTACGTTCCATACCACTCGTGAAACAAATCGTGGTCGAGCTGAGCAGCAGGTACTACC
>CAZSBH010000036.1:0-39078 GCA_964604845.1 uncultured Spirochaetaceae bacterium | reverse complement strand
ATCGCCCGTTTGGACAGATCTTCGCAGATATGGGGCGGATTGTCGGGAGCAAAACCCTGCGGCCTAAGCTCCTTGCAGGTCAGGCTCCCGAATTCTCCCTCGAAATTTTCGGCGAATTTTTTACAGATCTCGGAGATCTCGTTTCGATTCAGGCCGAGGCGGCTGCCGAGAACTCCGATAAACATCAAGGCTCCCTCCACCAGCCCGCACTGGGCGCGGTAGCCCCCCGCCCCCCACATGCCCAAGGCCGCTTCGATAACCTGGGGTTTCAACGGGGTTTTGAACAGATGGGAAGCGATTGAAAGAGTCGTCACGGCGCAGTTATCGTCGTGGTCCCAGTAGTGCCTGTGGACTTCCTCGCAGGTGTAGCTTTCCCAGTCCATGGTCCTATGGTGTATCATAAGAGGTGTCGACCTGTCAAAGAGCGATTGCCTCGCCGGTTGCCTTGCCAGTGCTGCGGCAACTGATTATACTGGCGCCATTCGATAATCATGCCGGGTTATGCTCTAGGCTCTAAGAAGGCCATCCAGACCCGTCCTGCGGCTCCGGATGGTTTTTTTACGCCGGAAGAGCCGCCAAGAGGAGAAAAGTATGTGGCAGCGGCTGAGTATCATTCTTGCCTACCTGGGGATTACCCTGATTATTGGGATCGTCTTTCGCAAAAGAGCATCGACGAACAAGGTCGAGTTCTTTCTGGCAGGAAGAGGAGTGGGCAGGCTGCTCCTCTTCTTCACCATGGCAGCGACCAATTTCAGCGCCTTCACCATCTTCGGGTTGTCCGGAGCGGGATACAGGATCGGCTATGCCTTCTACCCGGTCATGGGTTTCGGGACCGGGTTCATGGCCCTGTCCTTCCTGCTAATCGGGAAGCCGATCCTGTCTTTGTCCAAAGATCGGGGCTATATCACTCCCTCTGATTTCATTGCCGATCGATACGGTGCACCCTGGCTGAAAAGACTCTTCTCCCTCGTCATGATCGTATTCACCCTTCCCTATATCGCCATCCAGGCTATAGCCAGCGGGAAATCTCTTAATGCCCTGGTCGGGATTCCCTACCTGTCCGGAGCCCTGCTGATTACGGCGTTCATCGTGGTCTACGTTACCCTTGGGGGGATGCGTTCCATCGTGTGGACCGACCTGATCCAGGCCTCAATGATGATCGTCTTCACTCTGGCTGCATTTATCATCATTTTCCGCCGGAGCGGCGGATTTGTCAGAGCCCACGAGGAGGTCTACAGCTCTTTCCCAGCCCTGTTTTCCCGCCCCGGTCAGGACGGGTCGATGCTCTTTGGGATCTGGTTCGGCTACCTGTTTCTGTGGTTTTTCGCCGATCCCATGTTTCCTCAGCTTTTCCAGCGGTTCATCGCAGCCAAGGATGAGAAATCCCTCAACACCACGGTGGTCCTCTATCCCTTGATCACGACCTTTCTCTTCTTCCTGACCGTGTCTATTGGTGTGCTGGGAAGGCACACCTTTCCCAATCTTTCTCCCGCCGAATCCGACGCCGTCTTTCCACTTCTGCTGCAACGTTACGCAGGTGTTTTTGTCAGCACATTACTCATTACCGGTTCTCTGGCAGCGTTGATGTCTACCATGGATTCACAGCTGCTAACCCTAACCTCTCTGATCACCGTTGACTTTGTCCATTTCAAGAAAAGAGAGGTCCTGAAAGAAAAAGGAGTCATCGTAGCTCTCGGAGTGCTGGGATTCTTGATTGCGATCAAGCCGCCGCAGACGATTCTCGATTTTGTCAGCAAAACAACCTTCAATGGTCTCGCGGTGCTGGCACCGACTGTGATCGGAGGTCTGTATTGGAAGCGGGCTAACCGCTACGCAGCGGCGGCCAGCATCGTTGCGGGAGAAGCGTTGGTGCTGGCCTTTTACTTCGATGTGTTGAGCGCGCCGGGAATTCTTCCGGTCGTCCCTGTTCTGGCGGCTGCGACAGTGGTATTCATTTCCGTCAGTCTTCTGAGCGCCGCACCCGGAGAAAATACGGGCATTGTGGCTCTGATCCACCCCGGGATTTGGCCCTGGGTGCTGGTTTTCGCGGGGCTGTTCATACTCGGCAATGACTTCTGGGCCTGGAACCGAGAGCCCATATTCGTAATCGGGCTGCCCCTTTGGGTGTGGTACTTTGTAGGTCTGGGAATCCTTCTCAGCGTAGTCTACAAAGTATTTGTACTACGAGAAGCGAAAGGGCGCGGACCGAAGAGATCTGGGAAGGCTGTCAAGCCTACCTAAACTTGTTCCTTGATGAGTACCTTGGTTGTACCTGTCTCGTCGTTGAACCAGAATATAAGTTTGGACTCTTCGGTTGTGAAACACTCCTCAAAAGACCTCCGCGTCTGCGTCGGTACGATTTTCCCGTGCAGGGATACGGCTTTCTTGAGAAGCTCTTCTTTGCTGCTATCCATGTTCCCCTCCCAGGGTTGGCTTCACACAGCATAGCAGGTAACAACTGGGTTGTAAATGGGTTTTTTTACGCTTTTGACAGCATCTCTTTGAGCAACAGGTGGCAGAACAACTGCTGCCGCGGCAGATGGAAGGGCCCTTTGAAGTAGTTTCCTTTCATGTCGAGAGCCACACTTCCGTCGCGGTGCAGATATCCGATCCATTCCCCGTGCTCTTTATCGGGGAAGTGCTTCAAGGACCAGCCGAGTATCTTTTCGAACCAGCTTGAGTATTTCTCCTCACCGGTCAGAGCGTAGGCCAGCAGAGTGGCATAGATCGCCTCGTTATGAGGCCACCACAACTTCATATCCCATTCCAGCTGGAAAGGCTGTCTTCCCTCGATATCAACAAAATAGAGAATCCCACCGTGCTTGGCGTCCCATCCCAATTCGAGGGACCAATCCAGTATAGGCAAAGCCCGCTTCACCAGTTCCATGTCTTTCCGTTGCCTGCCTTCCTCCATGATGAACCAGGCTGTCTCGATTGCATGGCCCGGGTTCACGCAACGGCCTTCCGGCAGGTTTCCAAGGTACTCGCCGTTCTCGCCGACAGTTTCGAGGAGTACCTTTCTCTCGGGTTTGACAAAATAGCGAAATACCTCCTCGATCGCATTGTCAATCCGGACATCGTATATCCCGTTCTTGTCAGCGCCCTTCAGTACCTGGAGTGTGTTTATCTGGATCATGGCCATGGAGTGTCCCCGGGTTTTCCGGGCATCGGGATAAAATTTGGGTTCCAGTGCGCCCGGTTTGTTGTTCAGATCAATAATCAGATCCATCGTCTTCTTCGCGAGTCTAAGGCACTCATCATCACCGGATGCCCGGGCGTATTCGGCAAGGGCGATGACCCCAAAGGTCTCTGTGAACAAATACCTTCTCTTGCGCAGTGGTCTTCCATCCCGCCTCACCGCGAAGAACATCCTGCCGTCTTTGTCAAAGCCGTACTTGCGGATGAACTCGATGCCATGGCGGGCAAGGTTGAGCCATTCCTCTCTGTGTTCGAGATCGTTGTAGAGCCTGGAAAGCACCCAACTGATTCTGCTCATCACCCACATGGGTTTATCCGGACTGAGCATATCTCCCTTCCGATCGAGGCACGTAGTAAAACCTCCGTATTCTTCATCAGTGGCGTGCTCGATCCAAAACGGCATCGTGTTGTTCACGAGTTCCGTGTAAAAGTACTCACTCAAACTCTGCATTCGTTTTCTATTCATAAACCTTTTCCCCTTGGTCATCGTTGGATTCACTCATATCTACAGGCATCCGCCATGATGTGGAATGATTCCGTCGCCGAGTCTCTGGGTACCAGACACCCGGTAGACATTATGTATCCGATTCTATCTTGAGCAATGTCCTTTGCCTGTAGACAGGATTGTTTTAGCTCTTCAGAGAAGCCCTTCATGAATAGCCGCGGATTGATATTTCCTTTGACCGCAACATCCGGCAGCAGCATTTCGAAAGCCTCTGCCAGGTCGACGGGATAATCCAGGTCAAAACCATCCGCAGAACACTTCGCTATATCGGGAAGGGCATTAATGACATTTCCGCAGATATGAAGAAGAGACAGTGCTCCGTTTTTCCGGATCTCTTCAGCAATTTCGATCTCATAGGGTAGAACAAATTCTCGATATTGATCCGGGCTGATCAAACTTCCGGACCCCAGCCCCTCTCCTATCCAAATGAAGCGGGCCCCGGCGGCGCAGAGCTCTTGCACCTGTCGGATGACGATCTTGTGCCTTCTTTTCAGGACCCGGTGTACGATGTCGGGCTGATCGAGAAGCGCCATCAGGAATTCCGATATTCCGACCAGAAAGGCAACCTGAGAGAATGTCCCGGTTACTCCTACTGTAACCGCATAATTCTCTTTGATGTTATCATCGATGTTGTTGAAAGTAGCCAATATACCGGGATGGAAAAGCTCGGCTTTCATGATTCTCTCGTCATCGAGGGACGTGATTTCCGTAGAGGATATGGATAACACATCATTTTCCGGAATCACGAGATTGAGCGACTCGTCGAGTATATTTTCACTATCGCTGATTCGATCCCCCTGAGCGGTATCTAGACAGAGATTGATGTATATGCCGTCTACGGGTAATTCCTCGGCGCATCTGCTCAAAACGCCGGCGTGGAGATGGGGATCAAGTTGAACCTCCCGCATCGGTCGTCCCGAGTAGGAAGAGGCAAAAGCTATGTCTATTAAGGGAAAGCAGGGCAGGCGACTCGTTTTTTCTTTCAGAAGAGCGTTTTCAATTATTTTTGCTTTTGAATGCATACCCCGGTATAAATCCTCGTAATTAGAATAATTAGTGTAATATTTCTGAATATATTAAGGTGATATTTTCATTCTGTCAATAAAATAAAACCAAAACATCTATCATAATTGAATAAATCAAATAAGTATTGACAACTCGGTGATAAGCCTCTAAAATAATTGTCATCCCAACAGAGCATTTCAGAGACAGGGAGGTGCCCGTGAAAAACTCGATTCGCGCCAGTCCCGACTCGATTGGAGCCTCACGAGTAACTATCCAAAGAATCCAAAATCATAAAAGGAGATATTTGATGAAAAAAATCCAGATACTGATAACCATTGTTTTGGTTATTGGTCTTGCCACAGCCGCCTTCGCCGGGGGAGGGAAAGAGCCGACCACAGCAGCCGGGGGCAAGCCCTTCGCCGGGCAGAAGATCACCGTACTCTATTTCTCGGCCACCTACGCCGAGGCTGCCAAAGAGTATGCGGCGGAGTTCACCGAAAAAACAGGCTGCGCGGTTGAAGTTGTCGACTTCCCATATATAACCTTGTACGAAAAAATGGGCCTGGCCCTGTCCACCGGAGACAGTACCTACGATATCGTGACTCCCGCCTGCCAGTGGGACGGTGAGTTCGAGCCCTTCATGGAAGACCTTGCGCCCTACATCAAACGGGACAACTTCGGTACCTCGGACTTCCTCCCGGGGCTTTGGGAGCAGTCCGGAAAGTGGGCCGGAAAAATTATGGGCTTCCCCTTCTCCAACACACCCCAGACCTTGGCCTACCGCACGGACTTGATAAAGAAGTTTCCAGAGAACTGGGATGAGTTTTTTGAGGTCTGTGAGGAAATCCACAATCCCCCCAACCTCTATGCAATCGCCATTCCGGGCGTGAAGGAACAGCTCAGCGGTCTGTGGATGATGGTACATTGGTCTCTGGGAGGTGCGTGGGCTGACGAGAATTGGAATCTCACTATAGATTCTCCGGAGACACGGGAAGCGCTGAAGATCACAAAACGATGGTTCGACTACTCTGATCCAGCTGCACCTGCCTGGACTCTTGCAGAATCGGACGCCGCCTTCCTCAACGGAAATGCAGGGATCGCCTTCTCTTGGCCGACCCTGTCCATTGCTCCCAATGGGGATAACCCTGAGAAATCAAAGGTTGTGAACAAGTGGGCAATCGCTCCCATACCTTTCGCCAAGAATGGAGTGACTGTACTGTCCTCCTGGGACATCGGCATCCCCAAGGCGGCCAAGAACAAAGACGCGGCCTGGGAGTGGATCAAGTTCTACACCAGTGCGGAGAAACAGCTCAAGAATTTCAAGGATTACTCGATCCTGCCCTCCAGGCAGTCTGTCTGGGATAAAACGGAGGTAAAGAACGACAAGCTCTATCCCCACAAGAAAGCTTCCGATCAGGGAGCGATCATCTGGTGGCGGATCCCCGCCGGCACAATGGCGGAGACCACAATAAGAGACGCGGTGGCCAATTACGTCACCGGACAGTGGGATCTGGAGAGATCGGTTCGGTTCATGGAGAATGGTCTCGCCAAGGTACTCGAGGATTATCCACCTGCACCGGGGGTGAAGAACACGGGAAGGTAGAGTCCTCTTGCACGGTTGATTATGATGGTTAGACCTCTCGTATAGAGAGGTCTAACCGTTTTAGGAGGATGAGAAATCGATGCTGATTTCCAGAAACATTCATCAAACCACATCCGACCGGATCTGGTCGTGGGCGTTTCTTCTGCCCGTTGTGGCAGTGCTCATGATCGCCGCTTTCATTCCCCTCGGATACGGTCTGGTGTTGAGCTTTTATAAATACAAGCTGACGATCGCCACCTCGAAACCGGCATTCATCGGGCTGCAGAATTACTTCAACATGTTTCGAGATGAGATTTTCATCAAATCCCTGACCAACAACATCCTGTTTGCTCTGCTCTCTGTTTCTATCGAGCTGGTAATCGGAGTCATGGTGGCCATGATGCTTTCCGATGACAACAGGATGAGCCGGTTACTGACAACCTTTTTGATGGTTCCCATGATAATCGCTCCGGTAGCTGCAGGAACTCTGTGGCGCATGATGGTCGATCGGACCTACGGGGTAGTGAACTACCTGCTCAGTTTTGTGGGGATCCCGCCGGTGTCGTGGCTCGGAGACTACCGGATCGCTCTGTACACCGTCGTATTCGTAGATTGCTGGCAGTTTATCCCCTTCGTGGCCTTGTTGGTGCTTTCCACAATAAAGTCGATTCCCCAAAGTTTCCTGGACGCCGCGCGGGTGGATGGCGCCTCTCCCTGGAAAGTGTTTACGAAAGTGGTGCTGCCGATCACCTCGCCTGTAATCATCATCGTCGCCATGATTCGCTTTATCGACGCTTTCAAGGTCTTCGATGTGATCTTCGTTATGACCCAGGGGGGCCCGGGCAACGCAACCGAGATGCTCCCGACCTATATCTACCGGCAAGGAATCAAGTTTCTCGACGTGGGCTACTCCTCCGCCACGGCGATAATGTTCATCATCGCCATGTCGCTGATCGCCGGGGTATTTATACGCCTGAGAAGCTTTCAGTTGAGGAGGCTGGGATAACCATGGGAGTCGGATCAAGTAGAGGCAGGCAGAGTTATCTGAGCAACTTCATCGGTTTCCCTACACGGGTCATCATCCTGGTCATTCTCTTTATTGGGATCCTTTTTCCTTTCTACTGGATGATCACCAATGCCTTTAAACTGGAACAGGAATATTTTTCCAATCCTCCAGTTATGTTTCCCTCCCGCATTACAGGACAGAATTTCATCGATATCGTACAAAAGTACGAAGTATTTAAGGGGTTGATCAACTCGATCATGATCGCTTCCGGAGCCACGATCTTCACCGTCGTATTCGGAAGCATGGCTTCCTATTCTCTGATCAATGGGGCTCTTCCCCGCAGGTTAAAAGGTGTTTTTGCCGGCTGGTTTCTCGTCCAAAAGATGTATCCGGCCATCGTTGTGGCGGTCCCTGTATTCTACATAATCCGTTCTCTCCATCTGATGGACAACGTTCTCTCCCTTATCATTATGAACACGAGCTTCAATCTTCCTTTAGTGATTCTCCTGATGATCGGTTTCTACCAGGAAGCCCCGTTCGAAGTGGAAGAACAGAGCATGCTGGACGGTTGCACCTTGCCGCAGAGATATCTGTATGTCACTACGCCTATGGTGAAGTCCGGTTTGATCGCGACGGGGATGCTCACCTTTGTGTACAGCTGGAACGAATTTCTCTACGCCGTCATTCTCACTGTAAACAAGTCGAAACCACTGACCGTACTCATAGCGGGTTTTATTACGGACAAAGCTTTAATCTGGGGACCTATGGCCGCGATGGGATGTGTCGTCGTATTTCCCGTGTTGCTGATCATGTGGTTGATGCAGAGGGATTTTATCGGAGGGATCTCTGCCGGTGCCTTGAAAGGATGAGCTGCAGTGTACGACCATGTTCTCTGAATATTCGCCGATACAGAAGAGCAGGATGAGCACGATCCTGAAATCTATTCTGAACAATAAAAGGATAACTAGAAACCGGCTTGGGGAGATCCTCAGGCTAAGCCCGTCTTCAATCGTGAAATACATCAAGATTTTGATGAAGCTCGGACTGGTTCAGGAAACGGACCAGGAATTATCAACCGTTGGTAGAAGATCGACCTTTATAGAGCTCAACCCTGCGGTGGGGATCAACATAGCAGTTTTGCTCGACGTTTCTGAGATGAAAGGCGTGTTGATAAACACCATCGGTGAAGTTCTTTCAGAGCACTCGGTTCCCGTTTTTTTTGGTATAGACAAGGATGAGTTGCTCGCCGCCTTACTGCAGCTGCTGGACGGTTTGGTGGCTGAGGCTTCGAAGTTCAAGAAAAAAATCTTTGGGATCGGTATAGGTTTGGGGGGATACATAGATCCAAAGCAAGGCATTTCCCATGAGTATTTGTTCGCAAAAAACTGGTATGACGTTCCTTTAAAAGCTCAGATTGAAACGGCGTACAACATTCCCTGTTTCCTGGTGAATGATGCCAACGCCTGTGCTCTCGGGGAAAAATACTACGGGCGCGGCTTGGGGGTCGAGCATTTCCTCTGCGTGTGGTTGGGAGAAGGAATAGGGATGGGAATCATCGTAAACGGTGAGATATATACGGGGAACAACTACTACGCTGGAGAGTTCGGGCATACCCACGCTGCCAATAACGGCCAACTCTGTTTTTGCGGGCACACCGGTTGCCTGGAAACGATCAGCTCCAAGCAGCACATCATTTCTACTATCAGGGAAGGCCTTCATCAGGGAGTGAACAGCGAAGTACTGAAGTACTGTGATAATGATTTCTCAAAATTACGGATCGAGCATTTGGTTACGGCCGCCAACAATGGAGACCGTTTGGCCCGTAATGTTTTCGAACAGACCGGGCGCCATTTGGGTGAAAAACTGGCGGATATTGCCAATATCTTCAATCCCGAGATGATTGTTCTACGGGGTCCTGTGATTGATGGAAATCGATTTCTCTTCGAGACGATCGAACGAATTGTGATGAATTCAAGTCTTCGGCAGATAGCAAAATTGTTGAAAGTCATATATTCGGAGGAACAATCGGACATCCGCGTTCAAGGCATCAGCAGCGTTATTCTGCACGATTACTTCACTCAGTGAGCTTACAACTTACGAAGAGGAAGAAATGACATCAAGGGAAAGAATCGTAGCGGCGTTTGAGCACAAGGAACCGGACCGGACGCCTGTCTTTGAGTATGTGCTTCTCCCACCCGTGGCCGAGCAGATCCTGGATCGACCGTTTGTCGAATATCTCGGAGGAATGGAGCCCTGGCTTAATCAGGCAGAAGAAATGGGCTTCGAGCGGGCGCTTCGCCAGTATGCCCGGGGAAGGGTGGAGCTTGCAGCCATACTGGGTCACGACATGCTCTATCTCAGCCCGAATCCTGTTCCAGGAGTGGCCTACTCCTACGATCCCCTCGACGAGCTGGGCAGCCATTTTGAGTTGAACGAGAGGGGAGATCCTGTGAAGCGGCTCAAAGAGCGGAACAGGCGGGTTGACGAATCAATGACAGGCGATCTGCCCCGGGATTGCTACCTCGTTTACCAGTTTGTACGGGAAGAGATGAAGAGGCGGGATCTCGACCTTCCAATCCTCACCCCTGCATATTTTCACGGTATATGGACTGACGCGGATCTCATGCAGGTCATGGTTCTGGCACCGGAGGTAGCGAAACAACATTTCTCCTTGGCTACACAGCGAGCGATCAAAGTAATCGATGATTATATAGAGATCGGCGTCGATATGGTAGGAATCGGTGGAGATTTCGCCGGCAAGCGCCTTCTGATCTCGCCCGATTCCTACAGAGAGTTCATCGTTCCCGAAGTTCGGACATGCGCACGGCGCGTCAGAGAGGCGAGCCGGTACTCGGTTAACGCCACCGATGGCGATATCTGGCTGGTAATTGAAGACTTTCTGCTGGGCTGCGAAGTGGATGCCTACCTGGAAATAGACATGGGTGCCGGGATGGACCTGGAGAAGCTAAAAGCTCGATATGGAGACGGGATACTTTTGTTCGGAAATATGGACTGCGGAAATGTGTTGAGTTTCGCCTCTCTGGAGGAAATCCGCAAGCTGACCTTCGAAATCCTCGAGGCAGGTTGGGGAAGGGGAGGGCATATCTTCACGGCCAGTAATGCCATTACCGAGAGTGTGCCACTGACAAATTACATGGCCATGGTGAACGCCTACAGGGAGCACTTCGATCTTCCCCGGTTACGTTTGTAGCAGCCCTTACTTGAGGAAACTTCGATTGAAAGGCGGTAGACCGATATCTCGCAGCTCAGCTGTTTCTTCGTTATTCTGTATCGCGCCGGCGCGGATTCTGGCCCATACTTCATTCAAGCGAGGCGGGAAAAAGCGATCTCTTAGCTAAGCTGGAGTTTCTCGCGGGGGGTCATTGCTTGGTCTTCCAGAGCTCGAATAGATATACAATCCCTGATGGTTCGAGTGGCTATGGCTCGTAATCCTGGCAGGCTTTAGTCATGGCCTGCAGGTTTTCCAGGGGGGTCATGCGGGGTACACCACAGCCCGGAGACATGATGATCCCGGTCTTGAAGTTTCCGCTCCTTAGGATTTCCTGTGTCTCCTTATAGACGGCGGCGGCGCTCTCTTTCAGGAGAAATGTCGTATCCAGGTTGCCCTTGAGCGCTATCTTATCTCCAAGAAGTCTCCGAGCCTCCGTCATTTTGACCTTGGCGTCCACCTCGAATCCTTGAATGTCGAGGGGCTTGAGGAAGTGAAGCAGGTGATCGGTCTTGCCGCAGATATGTATCCAGATATCACAATTCTGCCCAACCAAGGCGTCAACAGATTTTTTCTGGTAGGGCAGGGTGAACCTCTCGTAATGCTCCGGGCTGATCAAACTGGCCGTTGAGTCGCCGTACTGGATTCCGTGTACTCCCGTGGCGATCATTGCCTGACCGTAGGCGATCACGACTTCTGTACAGAAATCCAACAGCTCGTGAAGGTCGCGCTCGGGTTCCGTTACCAAATCGAGCATGAACTGCTGTGCTCCCCTCAAGACCGCGGCCAGGCTAAAGGGCCCGCAGTCTATGTTCGCCTGAATGTAGTATTTGTCTCCCACCTCCTTTACGACCCTTCTGGCCGCGGCAAGCAGGGTTTTCATGCCCGGTGCACTTTCCGGGTCGGGTACTCGAAGCTTGCGGAAACCTTTCACTGAATCGAGAATCGTCTCTTTACTGTACGATTCATCATCCTCAGGAAAGGTCAGCTTTCCTCCCAGGGCCTCATGGTAGACCCAGTTGTCCCGGGAAACGTAAATACCATCCGCCCCGATAAGGTCCCTGGCTTTGATCAGGGTGTCGGCCATGATATCAGGCTCGAGGGAATAGTCCCTCTGTCTGACGCCCACAAGTTGGCATGCAGGTGCAATGAGAATAGGAAAATTCGGAATGCAGTCGAGGGATTCGCCGTGAATGGCTTTCTGCGTTCTCTCTAAGTTCGTCATCTCAGCTCTCTGTCAAGCCGCTCCCGCACAAGCACTTTCGTGTTTCCCGTTGCGTCGTTGAACCAGAAGATGACCTTGGAGTTCTCCGTGGTGAAGCACTCCTCGAGGGAGCTTCGGGAGCAGGTAGGTGCGATCTGCCCGTGAAGCTTCTCGGCTTCTCTGAGAAGTCGCTCTCTGATGTTGTCCATATTCCCCTCCCAAGGGCTGGTAATTACAGCGTATCAGAGGGGAGGGCAGTTGTAAAGATATTTTTTCCGCAGGCGGGTCAGCGGGCCCAGCGTTGGAGCCGGCAGGAGAAACTCTGCTTGCACAGGCTTCAAAAAAAATACTAAGATGCCCAATACGAATTGCAGGAGGTATTGATGCAGGCTTTTGATTCTGTGGATGCAGTACTGGATTTCGCAATCGAGCGCGAGGAAGAAGCCTTTGGTTTTTACACAGAGATGGGCACCAGAGTAGATCGGCCGCATATGAAGGAACTGTTCGAGCAGTTTGCCCAGGAAGAGAAAGGTCATAAGGCCAAGCTGCAAAGGGTCAAGCAGGGAAAGCTGTTGCTGCCGGCCCAGAACGAGGTTTTGGATTTAAAGATGGGTGATTATTTGGTGACTGATGAGACGGCTGAACAGATATCCTACCAGGAGGCGCTCATCCTGGCGATGAAAAAGGAAAAAGTCGCCTTCAAGCTTTATACAGATTTGGCCGCTGCTGTGTCCAGTGCAGACCTCAAAAACACCTTCTTGAGCCTTGCTCAGGAGGAAGCAAAGCACAAGCTGCGTTTCGAGATCGAATACGACAACGAAATCATGGGCGAGAACTGAGGCTCCCTGGCCGCTACTCCGTCGCCTCCGGATAGCGCTGAAGGGTCTCGTAACTGAACACCGGACCGTCCTTACACACGTACAGCTCTCCGATGTTGCAGCGGCCGCATTTACCGATTCCGCATTTCATCCGCCGTTCCAGAGTGGTGAAGATCTGTGCAGGTTGAAAACCCAACTCGATCAGGTTCTTGATCACGAACTTGATCATGATCGGCGGGCCGCAGGTCACGGCCACCGAGCCTTCGGCCTTAGGTGAGACTTCGATCAGGTTTTGGGGCACGAAGCCGGTGAAACCCTGCCAGCCAGGCTCCTCCACGTCGATGGACAGGTGAAGTGACAGCTCCTTGCTGCTCTGCAGCTGCTCCAAGTCCTCGTGGTAGCACAGATCGGCAGAGCTGCGCGCTCCGTAGATGAAGTCCAGCCGGCCGTACTGATCCCGATTATCCAGCACGTACTGCAAAATTGACCAGACCGGCGTGATGCCGATTCCCCCGCCGATCAGTACGATATTTTTGCCCTGCCACGATTCGAGGGGAAAGCCATTGCCGTAAGGGCCCCTCACCCCAAGGTACTCCCCCGCCGAAAGTCCGTGCAGGGCGGCGGTGGCCACCCCGGCCTTCATGATCCCGAACTCCATCGTCTTCCGCGTGGGCGAGGAGCTGATGGCCAGCATCACCTCTCCCACTCCCGGAAGGGAAAGCATGGCGCACTGCCCCGGCCGGTACTCAAAGCATTTCTCTATCTTCAATCGCTTGATCGGCCGCGGTCCCCCGACCTCGCTCTTGATCTCGAGGAGCTTGGCCGATTGCGGCAGATAGGGGTTGGCTTCCTGAACGGGTTCTGCTTGCTTAGCTTGTAACACTTTTTTTCCTCTCAAACGAAGCGAGAATCTCACGAATATCAATGTTCACCGGGCAGGCGCTCACACAGCGGCCGCAGCCGATGCAGAGCAGCATCCCGTATCTGTCGCTGAAATACTTGAACTTGTGGTAGAGTCGCTGTTTTAATCTCTGCTCCCGGTCAGGGCGGGGATTGAAGCCGCTGGCCTCCAGAGAGTAGGACTGGAACTGGCACGTGTCCCAGGTGCGGATCGCCTTCCCTTTCTTCTTCGAGCCGCTGTGCTCGATGGTGAAACAGTGACAGGTGGGGCAGAGAAAGGCGCATATGCCGCAGCCGATACAGCGTTCGGATTCCCGGGCCCATATCGGGCTGTCAAACTCCAGCTCGATCTCGGCGAGATCCCGCGCCGGAGCCATGTCCCGTTCCGCCGCCTCCTGCAGCCGCTTGGCTTCGGCCGCTTCCTCCGCGCTGGCCTCCCGCCAGGATTTTCCGCCCTTCAAAGCCGGGGAGCCGAACAGGGCCGCGCCCCGATCACTGATCTCTTCGATCACCAGTCCTTCGCCCACTTCGGTGGCTCGCAGGTCCATACCCTCGACTCCCGCAGGGCTCAATCCCACCTCGGTGCAGAAACAGCTCGGCGCAACCGCGTCCGGACAGACCAAACCGATCATCACGGTGTTTTCTCTACGACGGGCGTAGTAGGGGTCCTTGTCGTCCTCGAGGAATACCTTGTCCAGCCGCGTCAGGGCGGCACAGTCACAGGCCCGGGCGCCGAAGATTACCTGCCCGGTCTGCGCCGCGGTCTCGTTGTCGTATTGCAAGCCCTCTTCGCCGGCCTCGTAGCGATATAGAATCTCGTTTTGCGGAAACAGGTACTCTTTAGGGGAGGCGACCGTATTCGGATAGCCCTCCAGCTGCACCTCAGCCCCTCGGTAGGCTTCGAAGAACCACCCCTCCGGTCTTTGTCGCGGAACGAAGACCTTGTATCCCTCGGCCACCTCGTCCAAGAATTGCCTTAGATTCTCTATGTACCTTATCATTTTATTCTTCTTGTCCTGTCACTCTTCCATGAAGTCTTCGCTGTCTTCGGTGCTGAAGCGAGTCATAATCGGCTCGGCCTCACCGTCCATACCGGCTTCGTAGTCATAGTTATCGAACACCTGTTTGGCCACTGACCTGTATAGCAGCAGCAGGGGGATTCCCACGGGACAGGCCCGCTCGCACTCGCCGCAACTCACGCAGCGGCCGGCCAGGTGAAGCGCCCTGTTGATGTGGTAGGCGGCGTTGTTGGCCGGGTCCTGTTGTTTGCCCAGCCAGAAGGTCTTGCGTACCTTGGCGTCCGCCACCAGAGGCTGCTCCGTGTCCTTGGCCAAGCTGCACTCCTGACAGGAGCAGGCGGGACAGATGTTCTTGCAGGCGTAGCAGCGGATGCAGCGGGAAAACTGCTCGGACCAGAAGCTCCAGCGTTCTTCCACCGGCTTCTTGAGAAACTCTTCCACGTCCTTGAACTGAGACTCCGCGGCGACCGGCTCTTCGGCAACAGGTTCGCCCACCAGAACGTCGTAGAACAGGGGATTCGGAGTGCGGCAATGATCGTGGCGCTCGTCTGCGATTTCCTCGAATTCCGCCAGCCGCACCTTCTGCCCGTTCCTCAGCTCGAACAGTCCCTGTTCATCGATCACCACGTTGCGGGGATTTCTGTTCTCGGCCCGCGCGTGCCACAAGGCTTGAGCTTTGTGCGGATCCACCACACCACGGCAGGGCAAGCCCACCACGAAAAGCTCTTCCCGCGGAATCACCTTTTCCTGCAGCAGCACGTTCAGTGCACGTGAGTGGCATCCTCTGACCACCACCGCGGTAGGCTTGTATTGCTCTTCCGGATCTCGGCGGCCCGCACGACGTTTGCGCACGGTATCTGTGATGTAGGTGCAGAGGTTTTCCACTCCTAGGGGCGAAAAATCCAGCTCCCCTAATTCTTCGGCTGAGGAGGTGATGAGTGGACGGTGGAAAAATGGGTTCGTTCCCCGTCGGTATCCGATCACCGCCCGCAGCTCGCCTTTGCTCAGCTTGTCGGCCAGTAGTTTCTTGATTTCATCCGTTTGCATGGTCACGTCCAGATAGCTGTGTTTGCGGTCCCAGGGCCCGCACTCGATCGGTAAGCTCGGTCACCAGCTGGGCAAAACGCCCGCCCTCGCTGGCCGAAACCCAGCTCATCAGGAAGCGGTCGCGCTCGATACCGAGAAAATCGAACAAGCCCGCCAGCAGCGCGTAGCGGCGGCGGGCGTAGAGATTGCCCTGGATGTAGTGACAATCCCCCGGATGGCAGCCGGCTACCATCACTCCGTCGGCACCGTCTTGAAAGGCGCGGATCACAAACGACGGATTCATCCGTCCGGAGCACATCACCCGAATGACCCGCACCGAGGATGGATACTGCAGCCGGCTCACTCCGGCCAGGTCGGCACCGGCGTAGGAGCACCAGTTGCAGAGAAAGGCGATGATCTTGGGCTGCCACTGGGCCTCAGCGACCTTCTTGCTGTTATCCTGAGGATCTGTCACCTGTATTCCTCCAATAATGCTGTATCAATCATGTCCATGATCTCCCGATCGCCGAAACCCTTCTGCTGGATAGCCCCCATCCGGCAGGAAGCCGTGCAGGACCCGCAGCACTTGCAGAGGGCAGGATTGACCTTCGCCTTGCCGCTCTGCTCATCGAGGCTGACGGCGTTGTAGGGGCAAATCTGCACGCAGGTACCGCAACCGATACAGAGCAGATCGTTGACCTCGGACACGGTGGCTTCGCCCACATACTTGTCCTTGCCGATCACCGTGGCCGCGCGGGCGGCGGCGGCCCGTCCCTGCACGATTGCCTCTTCGATGGTCTTGGGATTGTGCGCCATACCGGCCAGGTAGACCCCTTCGGTGGCAAAATCTACGGGACGCAGCTTGACGTGCGCTTCGAGGAAGAAGCCGTCCTGGTTGAGAGGCACCTTGAACAGTTGGGAAACTCCCTCATTGCCCGGTTCGGCATCGATCCGTGCCGCCAAAATCACGGCTTGTGGGTCTGAAATTTCGATCCCTTCGCCGCTCTGGAGATCATGAACCGTAACCTTGAGTTTGTCCCCGGTTTTCTCCACTACCGGTTTGGCCTCCGCTTCGTAGCGGAGGAACATCACCCCGGAATCCCGAGCTTCCTGATAGTATCGCTCGGAAAAACCGTAGGTACGGATATCCCGGAAGAGGATGTACACCTCCGCATCGGGCCGTTTTTTCTTCAGAGTCAGGGCGTTTTTGATGCTCTCCCGGCAGCAAACCCGGCTGCAGTACATATGTCCCTCTTCCCGGGATCCTACGCACTGAATGAACACGGCTCGCCCGGGTAGCTCCTCCGGCGCTGTGCTGTGCAGAAGCTTCTCGAACTCCTGGCCGGTCTTGATACGCCGGTCCTCGCCGTAAAGGTACTCCGATGGTATCGATTCCCGGGCACCTGTAGCGATGATGGCCACACCATGCTCGATCTCCCGGCCGCCCTTTCCGTTTCCGCTGATTTTTGTCTTGAATTGACCGACAAAGCCCTCTAAGGTCTCTATCGTGCTTTCGAGGTGTACGGTGATATTCTCATTGGCCTCGATACGGCTGCGCATGTCGGTCAACAGCACCTGAGTGTCCCGTCCCTCCACCGTTGACAGGACATTGTTCAGGTTGCCTCCCAACCTGTCTGACTTCTCGACCACATCCACCCTGAATCCCTGGCCTGCCAAAGACAGAGCCGCCGACATTCCGGCGGGCCCCCCTCCAAGCACCAGAGCGCTCTGCGTTACATCGAGCGTGATCGTAGGCAGGGGCTCGGCCAATCGCACCTTGGCTACAGCCATGCGCATCAGGTCCTTGGCCTTCTCCGTAGCCTCGTCGGAAAGACCCATGTGAACCCAGGAGCATTGATCCCGGATGTTGGCCATCTCGAAGAGGTGCCTGTTCAAGCCGGCCTCCCTGATCGTCTCCTGGAACAGGGGTTCGTGTGTGCGGGGGGTGCAGGAAGCGACCACGACTCTGTTCAGGTTGTGCTCGTTGATCATGTCCCGAATGTGGGCTTGGGTGTCCTGCGAACAGGTGTAGAGGTTCGCCTCGGCGTAGGCCACATAAGGCAGGGTTTTCGCGTACTCCACTACCTCAGGCACCTTCACGGTGGCGGCGATATTGATCCCGCAGTGACAGATGAACACTCCGGCGCGCAGCGGCTGCCCCGATACATCCCTCTCCTCGGGGTAGGTCTTTTCCACTACCTCACTCCAGCGGTTCGCTGCCAGGATTTCCCCGGCCGCTGCAGCCCCTGCAGAGGCCTGCATCACCGTTTCCGGAATGTCCTTGGGCTCCTGTGCCGGACCGCAGACGAAGATGCCCGGAACCTTGGTTTCTACGGAATAAAAGGGATTGGTGGCTATGAACCCGTATCGATTCAGAGGCAATCCCAGATGAGTGCCCAGCTTTCGCACGGTTTCCCCGCCCTGGAAGCCGATGGAAAGCACCACCAGGTCAAACTCCTCATGGGTAACCTGACCACCGCCGGCTTCGTATTCGAGGATCAGCTTTCCCGTCTCCTCATCGCGTACAACCCCTGAAGGCCGGGCGCGGGTGAATTTGATCCCGTATTCGCTTTTAGCCCGCTCGTAGTAGCGATCGAAGTCCTTGCCGTGAGCCCGAATGTCCATGTAGAAAATCGTGGGCTCGATCTCATGCTCGTGCTCTTTGGCGATCACCGCTTCCTTGATGGCGTACATGCAGCACACAGAGGAGCAGTGGCTGTTGCCGGCCACGGGGTCGCGCGAACCCACGCACTGGATCCAAGCTACTTTTTTCGGCAGCGTCCGATCGGATGGACGCTGGATGTGCCCTTCATATGGGCCGGAAGCGGACAGGATACGCTCGAACTGGATGCTGGTTACCACGTCGGAGTATTTCCCGTAGCCGAGGTGGTACATCGCCTTGGGGTCGTACTTCTCGCAGCCTGAGGCAACGAGGATGGCGCCAACGTGAAGCTCCACTTCCCTGTCCTTTTGCGAGTGATCGATAGCATCGGCCTCGCAGTGGGCTTCGCACTGCAGGCACTCGCAGCACACGCCGCAGTTCAGGCAGCGGCTGGCCTCTTCCACGGCCTGTTCTTCAGTCAGGCCCAGCTCGACCTCGTTGAAGTTGGCGACCCGCTTTTCGACCTCGAGTGTGCGGATGGGTACCCGTGGTTTTTTCTCGTGAAACTCCTCCGGCATCGGGGCGGTCAGGGTGGGCTCCGGTGTTCGGCCCTCGTAGAGGTCTCTCTTGCCGATATAACGGTCGATGGACTGGGCAGCGGCGTGTCCATGAGCGATGGCATGAACCACATATCCGCCGGCACCGACCACGTCTCCCCCGGCGAACACACCGGGAACGGCGGTTTGCAGAGTGACGGGATCGACTTCGATAAGACCCCTGTTCATGGCGATCTTTCCGCCTTCGGCGTCGATGACCCCGGTATCCACTTCCTGGCCGAGAGCCGAGATGATCACGTCCGCGGGAAGGTTTTCCGTCTGGTCTTCAATGGGAATGGGGCGGCGTCTATCAGAAGAATCCGGGGGTCCCAGGCGCATACGGTTGCAGATCAGCTCGCTGACCTTGCCGGACTTGCCGACGATTTTTCGCGGAGCGAGCAGGAAGTGCAGCTTGACGCCCTCCTCTTCGGCGGCCTCGACCTCCTCTGCCATGGCGGGCATCTCCGCGCGGGTGCGGCGATAGATCAGCAGCGCCTCTTTGGCGCCCAGCCTGCGGGCCGTGCGTACAGAATCGATGGCTGTGTTGCCGCCGCCGATCACGGCCACCGTTTTCCCCTTCACCGCCGCAGAAGATTTACCGTTTCCCGCGCAGCGCAGGAACTCGAGGGCGGGAAGAACACCCTGCAGCTGCTCTCCCTCGATAGAAAGCTTTCGGCTTTTCTGGGTACCGGCGGCGATAAACACGGCCTTGAACCCCTGCTTGCGCAGGCTTTGAACCGTGGCCTCCCCGCCGAAGGGAACGTTGGTCCTGATTTCAACACCCGCTTTCTCAATGACCCCCACCTCATAGTCGAGAATGTCATCGGGCAGGCGGTACTGTGGAATGCCGTAGCGGAGCATACCCCCGGTTTTCGGCATGGCCTCGAAAACAACGGGCTGGTATCCCAGCTTGGCCAGTTCGTAGGCAGCGGTCAAGCCCGCCGGTCCGGCCCCGATGATGGCGACCTTGGCCTTCTTCTTTCCCTTGGGTTTGGCGGCGTTGAGGCACTCGGAGAGCTCCTCCTGATGATTCATCTCCCAATCCGAAGCGAAGCGCTTGAGGGCCCGGATCTCTACGGCCTGATCCAGATTGGCGCGGCTGCACGCATCTTCGCACAGACCGCAGACCCTTCCACACACGGCCGGCAGAGGAATGCGCTTGCGAATCAGCTCGACTGCCTCTTTGAACTTACGTTCCCGGATGAGGGAAACATAGCCGTGAGCGTTGCACTCCGCCGGGCAGGCCGCGCTGCAGGGGCTTTTACCTTTCTTTTCGATGGCGAATACATTCGGCGCGGCCTGGGGAAAGGGGCGGTAGATGGCGTGCCGGATCCCGAGCCGTTCGTCGAACTCGCTCGCCATGGGAACCGGACAGTGTTTCTCGCATTCACCGCAGCCTGTGCATTTGTCCTCGTCCACATAGCGGGCCCTGCGCAGTACCTTGACGTCGAAGTTCCCGGGCTCGCCGCTTACCGACTCGACCTCGGATAGGGTCATCAGATTAATGTTCAGGTGACGGGCGCAGTCCACCAACTTGGGGCTCATGATGCACATCGAGCAGTCGTTCGTGGGAAAGGTCTTGTCCAGCTGAGCCATCACGCCGCCGATCGCGGGGGAGGATTCAACTAAGTCGACCCGAAATCCCGCCTCCGCAAGGTCTAGGGAAGCCTGGATACCGGCGATCCCTCCTCCGACAACCAGTACCGAACCGCTGCCGTTTTGACTCATGACTGCTGTAACTCCTTAAGGCCTTTGGCCAGTCTGCTCTTTACCGTTTTCTCTATCTCGGCCGGATCTTTCTTCTTGGCGGTGGTCCATAGAACTTCGGCAAGTCCGTGGCGAATCTCCTGAGTCAGGACATCCACCTGTTTCACCCTTTCCCGCATATTCTTTGGTACGTATCCCTGTTCAACAGCCATGTCCCGCAACACCGCCATCACGTCCGTGAAACGGACGTCCTGGGGGCAGCGGGCGTAGCAGGTATAGCACTGGGTGCAGTACCAGAGCAGCTCCGAGGAGAGCAGCTTTTCTTTTTCGCCCAGAAGCGCCTGACGGATGAACAGGCGCGGATTGAAGCGTTCGTCTATCTCAGAAACGGGGCAGGAAGCAGTGCAGGTGCCGCAGGAAAAGCAGCGCTTAAAAAAACCCGCTCCCGGCCGGGATGCCACCTCGTATTTGAAATCCTTGTCCAGCTCTGTCATTACGATGTCAGCCACCGTTTGCCTCCAAAAGGTTTGGTTTTCTCTCTCAGCCGCTCGGTACCTTCCTCGCGGAGGACCAGTCGGCTTAGATTATTCTAAAGTCGGCTTCGCTGCCTGCGGCCTCGCTGCCTGCGGCTACGCCGCCTGCGGCCTCGGGAGCAATCCCGAATCCTGCACGATGCCCCGGACAGTTTTTTCCGCCTCGATGGCCATGATGTGCACTCCCGCCACGCCTTCCATCTGACGGAAAATCTCGATCTGCTCGAGGGCGAACTCTTTTCCCTCTTCCTTGACATCCGCGGTGTTTTCAAAGCGCTCGATCAGGGAATCGGGAATCAAGACTCCGGCTACACTGCTCTTCATGTAGCGCAGCATACCGAGGGACCGGACCGGGGTGATCCCCGCCAGGATCTTGATCTTTTCGTGCAGACCCCGGGCGACGGCCTCGTCCATCCACCGTCTGAAACAATCCATATCGTACACGCACTGGGTCTGGATGAAATCGACTCCAGCAGCAGCCTTCTTTTCCAGGCGGCTCACCCGCCACTCCAGGGGATCCGCAAAGGGGTTGGCCGCCGCTCCGATGAAGAAGCGTGGCTCGTGGATCTCCGACTTCTTGTTGTTGCGGATCTCTTCGCCGCATTGAAAGATCTTTCCGTCCCGCATCTGTTTCACCATCCAGATCAGTTGCATCGAGTCGATGTCGAAGACCTGCTTGGCCTGGGGATGATTACCGAAGCTCTGATGATCCCCGGTCAGGCAGAGCAGGTTCCGGGCTCCGTTGAGATAGGCGCCGAGCAGATCCGCCTGGATGGCCAGGCGGTTGCGATCCCGACAGGTCATCTGCACCACCGGTTCCAGGCCTCTGTTTATGACATAAAAGGCCGTGCCGATCGAAGAGATGCGTACGATTGCCGTTTGGTTATCCGTGATATTCACCGCATCCACCGCACCGCTTAAGGCGCTGATCTTTTCATCCAGCACGCTCATGTCCACGCTCTTCGGGGGACCCAGCTCTCCGGTGACGACGAACTCGCCCTTAGCCAGCAGCTTTTCAAGTTTGCTTCCAGATTTGAGCTCGCTCACAGCTTGACATCCTCTCTGATGAGTGTTCTCGGTCCGCCGTCGTGAGATTTCGACCAGTCCTGGGGGGGCTGAATCGCCATCAGGCTGTCCAGGCGGTTCAGGCTTTTCAGGCGCTGGTAGATCAGGTTCCAAGCGCAGTCCAGATTCTCCGGATCCACCTCACACTTGCCGTTTTCCGATCCCCCGCAGGGTCCGTTCATCAATCCCTTGGAGCAGCGGGTCCGCGGGCATATTCCCGCGGTCAGATCAAGAACACAGTCGCCGCAGCCGAGACAACGCTCCAGCCAATACCCGGCGCCCTCGTTCGAGCCCATGAACAGGGTGTTCAACGCAGGAAGGACCGGTTTTTCAGGAAAGAAATCCGACATCATCTGCACGCCTGCACCACAGGCCATGGATAGGATGATATCGAACTGGGCCGCCTGTTCGCTGATCTCGGTGATAAACTCCCCGTCGCACTGGCGTTCTATAGAGATTCCGGTTACCTCCGCTAGTGGTTTTGGGGCCATTCGCAGAGCAGCCGTTAAAACCTTGACCTCTTTTTCACCCCCGGCCAGGCAGACCGTCACACAGGTGTCACAGCCCACGACCAGTACCTTCTTGTGCTCGGGGAGCATCGCCAGAATTTCTTGTATCGGTTTTTGTTCGGCAACGATCATTTTCTTTTTCCCTTTGCTTCGGCTGCCTGGGAGAATTCAAGCAGGGTGTTATGAAGCCTCTTGCCTTCATCCGGAGCCGTAAATATCATCTCCACAAACTTCCCCTCCACTCCTGCTTCGGAAAGAAGTTTCTTCACTCGAGCCACCTTGCGCTCCGCTTTGAGGTTGCCGTCCATATGCTTGCAGTTTTCCTTTTGACAACCGAGCACTACAACCCCGGCAGAGCCGTTCTGCAGATTTTCCATGAGCAAGACCTCATTCACGCTTCCCGTGCAGGGCAGCTCGAAAGTCTTGAACTGCGGCGGGAGTTTGTGTCCTTCCTCGGACATCCTAGCCAAAGCCTTTTTGGCTCCCTCCGCGCAGTGTATGATCAGGATTGAATCAGCCAATTCCAGACTCCTTTTTTATCAAATTGAACTAAAAAGCAGTTTGTGCATTCCTGCCAGAACACTCTCCTGGCTGAGATTGCGCAGGGTAATCGCCTCTGCCGGACACTCGGAGGCGCAGACCCCGCAGCCCTGACAGGCCGTAGTAATCACCTGGGCGACTCTCTCTTCAACGTTCTTTACCATGGCGCCGTAGGGGCAGACTCGTAAGCAGGTCAGACAGTAGGCGCATTTTTCCTTATCTACGGAGGCCAGATGCTCTACAGGAATAATGCCCTCTCCTCGCAGACGCTGTTTGAGGGTCAGCACGACGGAGGCGGCGTCTTCGGCTACACCGGAAGCATCCATGTTTCCCCGTGCGCTGCCGCACACCAGCACACCGGGATGATTCGACTCGTTGGCCAGCCGCCAGAGTGAGTAAGGCTGGGTGTAGGTGTCGTTGTACAATCGAAGCCCCAGTGAGTTCGCTACCTGCACGGCTGCCTGGGAGAGGCCGCTTCTGCCGGGAAGAATCACGCGGTCGGGCTTGTTGATTTGGAATGCCGCGCCGGTTTGGGGATCCTGCCCGTCGATCTGGAAATCTCCAAAGTCGTTTTTCAGATGGAGGGCTTGATATTTGACAAAGATGATACCCATCTCTCTGGCCAAGTCGTAGAGCTCCTGCAGTCCGGGCAGGGCGACCCGCACCTGCTTGAGGAGAATCCAGATTTCGGCATGGGAGCGTTCCTTGATCGCCTTGGCGGCGGTCAGAACATCCCGCAGTACCTCCGGCGCTGTCTCGCCCTCGCGATCGAGGATGAACACGATCCTTCCTTTGATCGAATGCCCCTCCATTATCCGGTTGTACAGCCGGGTAAGATTCCAGGCGCCGACCTCTTCCGCCGGCGCTTCGATCCGTTCGGGTGCGTAGATCAACGCCCCGTATTCCCGCTGCTGTGCTCCGTCAAAGCTGACCGTGAATCCCTTCTCCACGGTCTGGATCGGGCCCATTTGTTTGTAGGGAAAGATGGCGACATGCTCGCTTCTCCGGGCCTGTTCGGTCAGCTCTTCGATCTGCCCGGGAGCGTTGAGCCCTCCGGCCAGGCAACCGGGAGCCACCGGCTGATCCTCCGTTTCCACGAGATCCACCGAGAGTTTCTCGCCGGAAAGCTCGAGGGCAGCTTTTAGACCGGAGAGACCGCTGCCAAAGATCAGGACATTCCGTTTTAATTTGACCGGAGGTTCTTTCACAGCAACGCTGTCGGCAAGAAGCCGGCCGAGGGATTCCAGCCTGCCCACCAGATTATCCTCGATCGTTTCGGGGCTCTCGTAGAGATCGAAAATACTCGATTTCACATCCGTGACCAGCATTTCACCGGGGCTGAGGCCAAGATTTTCAGCGGCCCGAGTGTAGAAGCCACTCTCTTCGAGATAGGGACAGCCGGCAAACAGGACCTTTTGTCCTGCTATACTTTTGAGTTTCTTTTCCTGATCCTGGCAGGCTTTCTGCAAAACGATGAGCTTGTCGATGCTGGTGCTCTCAGACAGCCGTTTTTGCAGTTGCGAAGCCTGGACAGGACCATTGGGACTGCACTGGTGGTCACAGAGGACCGCAACGATCGATCGGGAACTGCTCATGGTTACACCTGTACTCCTAGACTTTGCATTACCTGGCGGGAGACAGCGGCCGCATCCTCGACGCAGTCGTCGATGCGCATCGGGCGTTTGCAGGTCCCCGCTGTGAAGATGCCGCCGGGGTTCGTGCCGGCCGATCCGTTTCCCGGGGAAACGAGGAACCCGGCCGTGTTCAGGTCCAGGTTGAACAGGTCGGCAAGATTTTCCGCATCCCGGGCCGGACTGATCCCGTTGGACAGAACCACGATATCGTAGGTTTGTTCCCGACAGGCCAGTTCGGGCAGGGATTCGTAGCGTACTACGGGCAGACCCCGGTCGTCGGTCTTGATGCTGATGGGATTGCTTGCTATAAGATTGATCTTCCCCTTTATCTGATCCCAGAATTGATCGAAGTTCTTCCCGAACCGTTGGATGTCCATGTAGTAGAGGTCTATATTCAGATCGGGGTACTCCTGCTTCAATCGGCCGGACATGCGCAGAGCGTAGGCACAGCAGACCCGGCTGCAATGTTTCTCCCCCTCCATGGTGCTGCGGGAACCCACGCATTGAACAAAGGCTACGTTCTGAGCCTTCACCGGAAGGTACTTTTCTTCGAAGAAGAGCTTTTCCATCTGGCTGCCGGTGAGGACTCTCGGATTCGTTCCGAATCCCCATTTGCGATTGATCGCTGGATCGAAGGGTTCGTATCCGGCTGCCAGAACGATCCCGTCTACCTGCATGGTGATCTGTTCCTTCGATCTTTTCAGACTTATCGCTCCGACGGGGCAGGCGTCGACACACTTTCCGCAAGCTGTACACTTCTCGTTGACGAAATACTTCCATCCGGGAACTTTCTCGATGGCCTGCTCCGGGCAGGCGTTCACGCAGCGCCCGCATTCCACACAGGCCTGCCAATCGATTAGGTTCGCCGACGATTGAATATCGATCTCCAAAAAACCATTACCGGAACGAAGGGCTACCGGGAGACTGGAGAAGTGACATTCCGCCTCCGTCTTGTTCTTCAGTGTTGCCACGGCTTCCCGTACCAGACAGACACCGCAGCGGACACATTCACCTGCAGCTTTGCAGCCGTAGAAAACGGACTGCCCGCCCGGATAGGGATTCTTATCCACCAGAAAAACATCGACCCCGGCTTGGACCAGATTATTCGCCACCGAGATTCCGGAAATTCCGGCGCCGATCACGCATACCTTTTTTGAAGCCAATCTACTACCCTTTTCTGACAAAAATGGTTGCTTTCGACCCAATTATAGCGGATGAGAAAGAAATGAATTAGGAAATTAATCTATTTTTTAGGTAATTTTGTGCTTATTTCTGGTAATTTTTACCAAGATTGTAATATACATGTTGTTTAAGGTGGCAACGTCGGGGCGGGCTGACTCAATGGGCGATAGAGCGCTTACCCCGTTGCTGCTGTTCGGTCCAGGCGGCGGTGTTTAAAGACGGCCGCCCCGTACCGCGGAGATGTAGTTCATCCCGAACTGATCCTGGCCGGTCAGAAACGCTTCGGTGAGTTGAAAGCTCTCCGATTTGGGATCAACAGCGGCCAAAACATTTTCGTTGATCTGGATCGGATCCACGATGCCGCCGTCCAGGCCCCTTTGTACGCAAAGGTAGGTAAAGACCTGATTGATCAACTTACGATTCGGCATGCCGTAGCTGATGTTGCTCAAGCCGGGGGCGAAGTGAATCTCCCGGCCGTATTCTTTACGAAGCTCCTCTATGGTCTCGAGGATCATCTGTCCGTTTTTCGGGTCTACCGACACGGGAAAAACAAGCGGGTCGAGGTAGATCTGGGAGTAGTCGAAGCCGACTTTTTCGAGCAGGGCAATCAGCGACTTCAGGTTGGTGATCCGTTCCTCCTTGTTTGTGGGCATGCTGGTTTTCCCGCTTCCCGCCGCGATCACTACGGCACCGGCGTCTTTGGCAACCTGGATCGCCTCTTTGCGCTCCATGGATACAGAGTTGACCATGGGACTGCCCTTGGCGCTCTGACAGGCAGCCAATCCCGCCTTCAGGATCTCGACATTCGAGGAATCGATGCTCAGAGGAACCGTGGAAACCTGCTGGATGATATCTGCGGCCCAGCGGATCAGTTCCTCCCTCTCGCCTATGTCGGTGCTGAACTCATCCACATTCACATCGAGGTACGAGGCGCCATGGGCTTCTTGATTACGGACCATATAGTGTAGGTAATCCACCCCGGCTTGCTTTTCGGCTTCGCTGCCGTGCAGTCCCTGCCACATAGCCACCGCGGCGTGTTTGACCTTGCCGTTCTTCCAGTCGCTCGCCTCAACGAAGCGTTTGGCGATGGGAAGATGCTTCTCCCGGCCATCCTCCTGGTAAGCGATCACATGGGTGTTCTCATCCGGGCTTTTCACAAAAGCACCTCCGACCTTGTAGATCCGGGTGCAGTGGATATTTTCTCCAACAGCAATAAACATCGTACCTGTCTCCTTTCCTATTCGTCAGACTTGGGACTGGCTGTCAACCGATTGCGGGCGAACCGTCGAGATTCCCTGAAGCCGTTGTCGGAGTTTCGCCCACGATAACAGGGAAGAGGTTTAAGTTCAAGCGCAAGTAGACCGTCAATTCTCTGCGTGGGCTTGCAAAAGTGCGTTGATACGGCGCATTATTACGAAGGACATCGCAATCCTCCTTTTGCGTTGCGAAGCGAAGGTTTCGATAGTTCGAGAACAGATTTTGAGTGCACACATAAATCAAAAAAACAGAAGGGAAGAGGTTTAGCATGGCAGCAAAGATCATCGATGGAAAACAAATAGCCGCACAGATTAGGGCCGAGCTTCAGAAGGAAATCGACGAGCTGAAAAACAAGCATGGAGTGACTCCAGGGTTGGCGGTGGTGCTTGTCGGGGAGAATCCCGCCTCCCAGGTGTATGTGCGCAACAAGAACAAGGCAGCCCATGAAATCGGTATCTACTCAGAGCAGCACAATTTGGACGCTTCAACGTCAGAGAATGAGCTACTCGCCCTGATCGACAAGCTCAACAAGGATCCGAAGATACACGGAATCCTGGTTCAACTTCCCCTGCCCCAGCAGATCGACGAGAAAAAAGTCCTGAACCGGATCGACCCGGACAAGGATGTTGACGGATTTCACCCGATGAACCTCGGACGTATGATGGTGGGAGAACCATTGTTCCTACCCTGTACGCCCTACGGCGTACAGAAGCTTCTCGTTTATTCGCAGGTTGCGACCGAGGGAAAACACGTCGTGGTGGTAGGCCGCAGCAACATCGTGGGCAAACCCGTGGCCAACATGCTGCTGCAGAAGGCGAAGGACGCCAATGCCACGGTGACCGTCTGTCACTCCCGGACCAAAGACCTTCCCGCAGTCACGAGGCAGGCGGACATCCTGATCGCCGCCATCGGTGTACCGGAGTTCGTCACCGGGGATATGGTGAAAGAGGGTGTGGTAGTGATCGACGTGGGCGTGAATAGAATCGAAGATGTCAGCGCCCCCAAAGGAACTCGGCTGGTCGGAGATGTCAAGTTCGATGAAGTTTCTGAGAAAGCTGCGGCCATCACCCCCGTACCAGGGGGAGTGGGACCGATGACCATCACGATGCTTCTCTACAATACCGTGCAGTCGGCACAGAACACCCTCAAGGGGTAAGCATCTGGTCCCCGGGTCCTCGCGAGGACATGAGGCCTTCGAAGGATACAAGGAGGGACTTCCGTGCGCCGTACAACCATCGTCATTCCCACCTATTGGGGCTGGCCTCGGGGGCACACCGGTCTATCTGAGGACTCGATCTTCGATCACCCCACACCGATCGACGGGGTTGAACTTCTCAGCCGCTGCTTGGAGAGCCTGAAGACTCTGCGCACCCACAGCTTCCGGGTGCTGACGATTACCGCGCCGGTCAACCCCAAACTCGACAGCGAGGCCGAAAAAAGGGTGGAGGGGCTGATAGAAGCGTTCAGGACTTCTTATCCGATCGGGCAGTTCGCTCCCTCGGATCTGAAGCGCGTACGCACAGCTATTGAGCGGGAAGGATTGGCTCCTGGACTTGTCAGCCTGGATTCCTACGCTCAGATCAGGAACTGCCAGATCCTTGCTTCGGTCCTGCTGGACAGCGACCTTATCGTGGCGATCGACGATGACGAGACCGTACCCCCCGATTACCTCGAGAGAGCCGTAGAATCGGTGGACAAACTCCAAAACGGCACCGCTGAGGCAGCCGGACTGGCGGGGATCTACCTCGATGCTGCGGGAGAATATCATCTCAAAGCCAGCGCCGAAGAGAAGCTTTCAGAAAACAAGTTTATCCGCAAAGCGGTTCTGATCAACGAGCAGTTCGACGCCTGTTTCGCACCAGAACAGCGGGTGGTGGAAACCCCACTCGCCCTCGGGGGAAACATGGTGTTCCCCCCGGGGCTGTTTCGCAGCGTCTCCTTTGATCCGGGTATCACCCGGGGCGAAGACATCGACTACCTGATGAACTCCCGCTTGTTCGGATATTCCTGGTTTCTGGATAAGGAATTGCAGATAACCCATCTGCCCCCGAGAGCGTCTGCCGCGGATCCGGTAACCACGACTGCCTACGCGAAGCTCCAGCGGGACGTGCTGCGCTTCGTGTACCAGCGGCAGAAAATCAGGGTCTC
Organism: uncultured Spirochaetaceae bacterium; assembly: GCA_964604845.1. GTDB lineage: Bacteria > Spirochaetota > Spirochaetia > SZUA-6 > DRHE01 > JAFGQJ01. The sequence continues at coordinate 9,813 of CAZSBH010000036.1, read as the reverse complement.
CCAAGACCACCCCGATCTGGAGCCCCTACATTCGGAGAATTTCGGGATCTACCCCGGCGAGTTCCTGAAGGACGATCTGGAAGCGCAAGCCCTCGAGGCTTTGAAAGCTCTGCGCCCGGAGGATGCGGACAAGCGTTACTTTCCCCGGCCGGAGACGTTGCTCGAGCTGGCCCGGGAGCGAGCGAAACAGGCGGAGGAGTATCCCGCATTCAACGCTTCCTGGAAGACAGTGCTGGAGATGGTGGACGCTGACAAGGAGCTGAAGGAAAGGATGCGCCGGAAGCTCGGCTTGTGAGTTGAGTGATCCGAGGTAGCGCCGTCCATCGATCCGTCAGCCGCATCTCATAGGGAGGTAGCGTGTCGAAGTACCAAAACTGGCAGCCCCTGGCTGCGGAAAAACTAGCCGAAATCAAGGACAGGTTCGAAAAAATATTCCCCGATCAGGAACACGGCAACCTGGCCCGGCGGATCTGTGAATATTGGATCGGCATGCTCGAGAGAGTGTGGGAGCGCAGGAGTCGTGCCGATAGACAGAAAGATCTGGCTTATCTCCCGGCGGATCCTCTGTCACGGATCGAGCAGAAGGCGATGGTGATAACGTATCCCGACGGGATCCGGAGACCCGGGGAGAAATCTCTGACCACGTTGGATACCTTCTTGAAGCGCTTCTTCCCGGCGATACGGGGCATTCATATGCTGCCCAGCTGCGTCGTGGTGGAGGGTCGCTTCAACGACGGTTATTTCTCCCAGGTGCTTCGAAATCAGATCCACGAACGATTCGGAAGCAACGAAGATTTCTCCGGCCTGATGGGACGGTACTTCTCGATGGCCGACTTCGTGCTCAACCACGTGGACATCCGAAATCCCCGCTTTCAAGCCTACCTGGACGGGGATGATCGGGCGGGGGAGAGCTTCTTTGTGTTCACGGAACCGGAGTACCGGGCGCATCTTCGGAATGGAGATTTTGCGGAGGTGTTCCGTCCCCGACCCTTTCCCCTGTTCACGATATTCAGAAGACGGCCGACGGCCCCGCGCACTGCATCGATGGGATTCGAGCAAAGGCTCGGGGAGATGCAGAGGCGGCTCGGAACCGTTGAGCTGCCTCGGGCGGTGCTTGCGATTCTGTACCTGTTCAACAAGGTGAAAAACGACCAGATGCTCGTGGAGGAGGAGTACCGGCATATTCTGAGCTTTCGCGAGTATCTTCTTCAGAAGCACTCCGAGGTTGATCCGGAGAGCCTCTTCACCGTCTCCGAGACCCAAGAGGTGCAGCACGTCCCCTATGTTTTCAAGCCCAAAATCCGAAGCAGGGCCGATCTGCTCAAGGCTGTCGGACTTGACCCGGCACTGGCCGGGGTTTATGAACGGCACGACGAGGAGGTGTTCGGTCGGGAGATCCGAGCCCTAACCACCTTCAGCCACGTGCAGGTGGACCTGAACACAAGCACCTTCGAAGGACTTGTGATGCTGGCCGAAGATTTTTCCTGGTATCTTTCCATGGATATAAACATGCTTCGCCTCGATGCGGCCAATTACGCCTTCAAGAGATGGAAGACCAGCTGCTTCGGTCTGCCCGAGGTATCCCATCTGATGAAGATCCTCTACCTGTCGATCGATGCGGTCTGTCCGCGAGTCGTCCCCAATCTGGAGGTGAACGACAAGCTCAGCGTTGTTCTGAAGCAGATGGCCGACAGGGAAGCCCCGCCCCCCATGATGTACGATTTCCACCTGGCCAGCATTCTTCCCCTCGTGTTCAACTCGTGCAAGGTTTCGGTGTTGCCCCGGATATTTTCCCTGATAGACGGCTACGAAATACCCAAGACCAGCATCCGTTTCAGCTTGGCCGAGAGTCACGACGGCAAGTCCGTGCGTGGCAGTATGGATCTGCTCACCCTTTCGGAACGGCAGGCTCTGGCCGACGTGGTAGCAGGGAACGGAGGAAAGATCAAGTACAAATCCGTTCCCCTCCGCCAGTATCCCCTGTCCGAGTTTGTCGATGTATGCGGGGAGGTCGGGATCGACCCGGACCGGGCCCGCTCGAAATTGTTCGGCAACGTGTCCGGGGACATCGGCTGCCTGAAGGCGGGGCTCGAGATCGAACAGGATATCATCGCCGCCCTGGAATTGAGCGGGGAGCAGGGGCATGACGGAGCGATGAAATTCTTTCTAGACAAGATCCTTCACGGCCGGGAGCCCTACGAGCTGTGCTGCTCCACCCGGGATTCTCTGCTGCGATTGGAGGATGAGCGGTTGGAGGTCCGTCGTTATCTGGCCTTCTACACGCTGGCATTCGCCCTGATGGGCCGCAATGTGAAATCGATCTACTTCAACGATCTGATAGCCCTGCCCAACGACTTCGATCGTTTTTCTCAGAGCGGTGAGCTGCGGGATCTCAAGCGCACCAAGTCGGATTTCGATCGTCTCGCTTCACTCATCAGCGATCCCGATACGTTCGAACACCGGATCGCCCGCGGTATCAACGATCTGATCGCTCTGGTGGACAGCGACCCGGCTCTTCATTTTCGCGGCAACGAGTCGGAAGTGCTCACACCGATCGAAGAGACTACTCCGGGCGCCGTGGCTGTGGTGCACTGCTCCTGCCCCAACGATCATACGGTGGCCGTGATAAATGTCGGCAAGGAGCAGCAGTCGATCGTTCTCGATGTAGAGGTGACCGGTCTGTCTCGAAGGAAGATGCTGCACGACAATATCGTCGGCCGGGATATCTCTCTGGGTGAAGATGGCGTTGTTGCCCTCGTCCTCGATCCGTACCAGTGTATGTGGCTCAGCGCCGGCAAAATCACGGTGAATAAAGATCTTTTGTTCCCCCCAATCTGACCACCCTGGGCGTAGCGCTTTCAGATATGTGCAATCGGGGTAAGCTCAGGAGAGCTGCGCGATCCGGTCTCGTGCGGCGACCTGGCCGCCTTGCTTGACAAACAGCTTGGCGACGACTCCTTCCCGCGGAGCCAACACGTCGTTCTCCATCATCATGAACTCCACAACCGCCACGACCTGTCCTTTTCTCACCGTTTCTCCTACCCGAACAGGCATATGCGTTAGAACCCCCGGGACCGGTGCAACCATGGTTACCGGAGGTTGTGGAGCAGCGGGCTTGGGCGGAACCGAAGGCACGCTGCCCTGAGAAGCCGGAACCGACTGGGCCGCCGCGGTCTCGGCCTGTCGCTTTCGAACCCCGATATTGCCTTCTCCCTTCAAGAACGCGATCCCCTTTTCCAGGCAGGTCGCAGCAATGAAGATGTTCTCGTCGGTGTCCGAGATTCCCGCCGCAGCGAGCATGCTCCGGGCTGCTTCGATACCTTTTTTCGGATCTTCATCGTTGATTTCCAGGGGGCTGCGGCGCGTGGGCTGTAGTTGCAGCTGCTCGGAGGCCAGCTTAACCACCTTCGAATCCGGAACCACCGGGGTCTTGCCGAAGTACCCCAGCACCATCTTACCGTAGCCTTCCGCGATCTTCTTCCAGGGCCCGAAAACAACATTGTTGAAGGCCTGCTGAAAGTAAAACTGCGAGACCGGAGTGACCGAGGTACCGAAGCCGCCGCGCGCCACGACCTCTCCCATGGCGCCGATCACCTGGGGGTACCTGTCGAGAATGCCGCTGTCCCTCATCATCTGGGTGTTCGCCGTCAGCGCGCCGCCGGGCATCGGAGAGAAGGGAATCATCGGCTCGACGCTGGTTGCTTCGGGGGGAAGGAAATAGTCTTTCATGCAGTTCTTGAAAATCTCTTCGACCTCCAGAATCCTGTTGATGTCGATATTCAAATCGTACTCCGTGCCTCTCAGGGCATGCCACATGACCACGATATCCGGCTGGCAGGTCCCTCCGGAAACAGGAGCCAGGGAAAGATCGATGCCATCCGCTCCGCCATCCAATGCAGCCTTGTAGGCCAAAACGCTCGTCCCGGCGGTTTCATGGGTGTGGAAATGAAGATGCGTTTTCCGAGGCAGCTTCTTCCTGGCCAAGCGAATCGTCTCATATACTTTGGCGGGAGTCGAAGTTCCGGAGGCGTCCTTAAAGCAAACCGAATCGAAGGTGATCTCGGCCTTGAGGATCGCCTTGAGGACTTGCAGATAGTATGCCGCTGTATGCGACCCGCTGCATCCCGGAGGAAGCTCCATCATGGTCACGCACACCTCGTGTTTGAGCCCGGCTTCCACAATACACTTGCCGCTGTAAATCAAATTGTTGACGTCGTTCAAGGCATCGAAATTTCGAATCGTGGTGATCCCGTGTTTTTTAAACAACCGGGCATGCAGCCGGATGATGTCTCGGGGCTGGGAATCCAGCCCTACCACATTTATCCCCCTGGCCAGGGTCTGCAGGTTGGCCTCGGGACCGGCTTTTTCCCTGAAGGCGTCCATCATGCTAAAGGCGTCTTCGTTGCAGTAGAAGTACAGGGATTGAAACCGGGCACCCCCGCCGGCCTCGAAATGAGTGATTCCAGCCTGCCGTGCCGCCTCCACTGCCGGCAGGAAATCCTGAGTAAACACCCTCGCTCCGTAGGCGGACTGGAATCCATCCCGGAACGCGGTGATCATGAATTTAATTCGCTTTTTCCCCAACATGGTTGTTCCTTTGTATCTGTGTTGTACGGTCTGTAAGCCGATTAGCAAATTAAATCGGATTGTAAATTTACAATAAGTACATCGAGCATAAGAATCAAGCCTTTGGCTGGAGCCCGGGCCTCTCGGTGAACGACGCGGCGCCCGAGAAAACGCTGTCTTTTCTCATACAACAGTGGATATGGGTCGCCTGATTTTCAATTTGACTGTACAGATCGATCTAATTATGATCTCCTGTTAGCATGGACGCCGGGTATTCCCAATTCAAAGAGCTGCTGGATTTTCACCTGCCTGCCGGTGACTTCGAAATCGAAAAAATTCTAAATGTCTACTACCGGCATGTAAAATGTGACAACGACGATGATCTGTACATCGCCCTTTACGGCCTTCCCTACGTCGAAATCCTGAAGCCGCACAATTTTTTGACCGACAGGAACTGGTACAATCAACACTCGATCCGTTTGTCCGGGAGCGGCTGCACGTACAAAATCAGGACGAAAGAAATCAACGGCCACCACAAAGACCTCGTCATCAAATGGAATCGTATGGGCCAGGATATTCCCGGAGCGACCGAGGCTGATGAGTTCAGGGGAGCCGAGTTCAACAGCCCATTCGAAGAGTTTTCCCTGGTCATGGAGCTCAGGGCCGCAAGGTTGGAATCTCCCGGAACGATCATCACCCAGCGGCCGCTGGCAATTTATGTTCCTTCAGAAAAGCTGGAATTGTGGCGCACCGGCAGAAAAGAATACAAGATGCAAACGATCATCGATGCACATAAAGAAGTTGAGCTGGACATGTTCCGCTCCTACGTGATGATCTTCGAGTGGATAAAAGGAATCGATGCCGCCCACGCACATTCTGAGAATTTGATCGGGGAAAAGGAAACTGCGGATCTCACCCTCAGAGTCGACAACGAACTGGATAAGAAAGGTTTCCTGGTCAGGGATAAAAAGCCGCACCACATAATTGTCAAGCCCAGGAAAGACGGAACCTTGGCGACAGACAGCAACGGGGAGATTCTGTACGCCGTAATCGACTACGAGCTGCTCTCGCGCACGCGTATTCGAGAGGAACGAATCAAGAAGATCAAACGCATCGAGTACCATCAGAAACAAAAAAACCGGTTTGCCGTGACCTACAGGGATAATTTTGCCCCCCAGTTGAGATCGCTGAACATCATGGGAGTCGATTATATCTTCGGGCACGCAGAGAGCACCAACGGACTATTGTGGATCGTAGGAAACGATCCGGACTTATTCGACTATTTTCTGCCTGAGCGATGGGAAAGCACCCCGCGAACGAAGCTGTCCGAGTTCCATGAAATATACTACACGCTGACCAAGGACTACATACACATGGTCTGGAAGGTGTCGAAAGTCGGCATACAACCGGACATGGATCCGTTTAAAGAAGATGAACGCAGGATATTGGAACACGGATTCAACAGCCCGTTCGAAGAAATCAGCATCGCCGTGGAACTCAGCAGAAGGGGGGTCAGAACCGTCTATCCCAGGGCAATCTACATGTTCGGCAAAAGGGTTTCCATTTCCGATTCAATTTTCGACAACAGCCGCTACGTCAGCCATAAAAAATATTCGACTCCGAGCGGCACTCCCCTATTGAAGGCGGACCACAGCTACATCATCATCTGGGGGTACTGGAACGGTCCGGACGAACGCCTGGCCGCCAAAGACGGCGATTATCAAGAAGGGATCAACGCTCTGGCAGCCTATCGACAGGGATTGATCTCGGAAGAAGAGTACATGACTCTGCTGCAAACCAAGAAGAAGAGACTGGCAGAAGTGGGAATCGAAGATCTCAATCTAAGAGGCTCGCACCTGCTTCTGTCCCTGGACAGCGCCGGGGAGCTGATACGGGATCGCAGCGGCATACCCGAGATGCGGATCTGCAACTTCGAGTTTCTGCGCAAAATATACTGAGTTGCTCCCCGATCTGAACACTCGGATAGAATCTGCAGCTCCTGCTGCAGGAGCAGGGTGTCTTTAAGAACCTGCAAGGGGTAGCGCGGGCGGAGGCCTGCGAGCGTGCAAGCTTGCTGCGGGCACCCGCAACGCGCCTACGCCCTGGACTGTGAGGTGTTCGATATTCCCGAGAACGAGCAGATCGAAATCGAAACTTGACCGGAAATCCGATTGTTTGATCAACCCCCCGCGTTTTTCGACCGAATCGTCGCTACCAGCCTTTTCGACTCCTCGGCGAGCTTTTCGTAGGTGACGGTATACTGGCGTACGTATTCTTTGTAGTACTCCGTGTGCTCGAGGTTCGGATCGACCGTCTTCGCGGTTCGCACCGTGGCGTCGGCGGCTGAAGGGATATCGGGGTAGATCCCGGCTGCAACCATCCCCGCAATGGCGCTTCCCAGGGAGACCGCTTCCTGTTCCTGAGGGATCGATATTCTCTTTCCCGTCACATCGGCCATGATTTGCATCCAAAGATCGCTCTTTGTCGCCCCGCCGCAGGCAATGATTTCCTCTGCGCGGAATCGTTTCTCTTCCATGTGCTTCAAAATTACCGCCGTGCCGTAGGCAACCCCTTCCATGATTGCCCGGAAAACGTGCGCCGGGGTGTGTTTGAGTGTTAGCCCCCGGATAACTCCCCTGCTGTTGGCGTCGACCCAGGGTGTCCGATTTCCCTGCCAATGCTCGAGAACCAGGAGACCTTCAGAACCGGGGTCGATTCGTTCGGCCTGCTCGCCGAGCACATCATACACAGAACACCCTCTCTTATCCGCTTGTCGGGCGGTTTCCGGGTTGGTGAAATGACTTGTGAACCACTTGAGGATGGAACCTGTGGATATCTGTCCAGCCTCTACGACGTGGCAACCGGGCAGGATCGCATCGGGAAAGCTTCCGAAAAGCCCCCTGGCGTGCAGTTCGACGTCAGAGATGCCTATCTGCAGCTGAGAAGAGCCGGTGATGAGCGCCAACGTCCCAGGCCGGAGAGCGTTCACGCCGATCACCCCGATGTAGGCGTCGGCACCCCCAGCCGCCACGGGGATGCCCTGGGGCAGCCCCGTCTTTTCAGCCATTTCTTTGCTGATAGAACCGACGCGCTCGCCGATCTTCAATACCTGCCCCGGCAGTTTTTCGAAAACATCACCGAGACCGATTCGTGTGTACAGAGAGTCCGGGAGCCCTCCTTCACGGGCATTGTAGAACCAACGGACCGTGGCTGTGTTGATATTGACCGAAAGCTGTCCGGTCAGGCGGTAGGCCAGCCAGTCGGTCTGTTCAAATATGGTCTTTGCCTTTTCGTATACATCGGGCTCGTTCCGTTTCAGCCATAGTACCTTGCAGGGAAACCACTCCGCGGACACGTTGCCGTATCCCACATATTTCAAGGCCGCGTCTCCACAGGCAGCGATTTCTTCCGCCTCACGAGATGCACGTACATCCATCCACATGACGGCGTCCCGCAGCACCTGTCCTTTGTCGTCCAGACAGACCACCGTACAGCTGGTGCCGTCGAGTCCGATACCCCGTATCTCGGCCGGGTTGATCCCGGAGGCCTGGATGGCGCTGCGGATGGAGGCGATCAGGCCCACTTCCCATACGGCTACGCTCTGCTCCGCCCATCCGGGGTGACGGTGTATATTGGTGTTGGCGCTTGTCCCGTAGGCAAGGCATGCTCCGTTTGCGTCGAAGATCCCGGCGCGAATGCTCTCGGTTCCCCCATCAACACCCAGGACGTATACGGCCATAGTGAATTCTCCGTAGGCAGGGTTTTTCAGGCAGATTTTATCAGCGGGGCTTCGAGGTGTAAACCAAGCAAACTTCAGGTTCTTTACACTATTTGGAAAACAGAGCCTGCATTGGTGAAATATCCTGTTGCATACCGCGTTGGTATGGAATAAGCTCGAAACCGGATGGGTTGGAGAGTATCCCTTATACTTGCCGTCTGTTTCTTGTGTCGCGCTGGAGTCAGTTCCGTTGCGGACGTGAGCTGGAACGAAGGAATAAGGGTAACGGTCATCGAAACAGCCGTTCCATTGACTCCGTCTTTGAGCGGTGTGCAAGCAGTGGTTCCTGGCAGTCGATTTATTGACCAAGGGTCTCCTTCCAGACTGGACGCCACGGTATGGTATCTGGCCAACTCCGCTTTTCTCTTCCCAAACACCTTTGTAGAGTTGGGGGCCAGTGTTGATTGGATAGTGGTATCCAGAGGCACTATGCTCTTCGAGGCCGGTTTGGGTACGGCACTGGCTCTTCAAACGAAGCAGCGATCTCTCTCGATTCCCTTGATCGTCAATTTTCTCGGCCGATATACACCTGCACACTGGCTTTGCTTGGAAACCAGCCTCGAGTTGATGATCTACGGCCAGGGAGCTGGCGCTCTTGGGTACATTACCGGCCTCTTTCGTCCGTTCTCCACGGGGCTTCTTCTGGGTGCCGGGATAGGCTACGGAATCGCCGCTGAGTGGGATCTAAATCCCCTCGGACAGAGCCTGCAGCTGAGCTTCAGTGCGGGGTATCTGTTTTAGTAACGTACGGAGTCTCGTACCATGAAATCCAGCAGAAATGCCCTGTGGATTTTCCTCACCCTGATTGTTGTTTCCGCTTGCGGCCCGGTTCCGCTTCAGCGGCTGGGGGGTTACCAGTGCATTCCCTGCACCGATCTGGCCGATCAGGCGGACAACAGCCCGACAGCGGTCACCCTGGCAGGGACGGACTGGCTCTACCAGCTTCAGGAGGCAGACCCAACGGAGATTGAAGCCACTGACTTCGATATCGCAGTGATCGATTACTCAAAAGACGGAGAGGAGGCGGGTCGGTACAGTGCGGGTGAGATAGCTATCCTGAAAAGCGGCAGTACCTTTACGCGCCAAGTCGTCGCCTATCTCAGTATCGGTGAGGCGGAAGACTATCGTTATTACTTCGAGCCCAGCTGGGTCTCCTTTATAGAAAAGCAGCCGGACAGCTCTGCGCCCTGCTGGCTGGCCAGGACCAATCCCGATTGGGAGGGGAATTACAAGGTCCAATATTGGTCGGAAGACTGGCAGCAAATTGTGCTGGCCTACCTGGACAGGATCATCGACGACGGGTTCGATGGTGTCTATCTGGATATCATCGATGCCTTCGAGTACTGGAGCGATCGGAACAACGGAGAAGGTTACTACATCAGTGAACGAGAGGCGGCGGTGCGCATGATCAACTTTGTCAAGCGACTCGCTTATCACGCCCGATTCATTAGGGGAAAGACCGATTTCCT
>CAZSBH010000035.1:0-40592 GCA_964604845.1 uncultured Spirochaetaceae bacterium | reverse complement strand
ACATTCTCAGCTCCCGGGCTATGGGTTCTGCTTCCTGTGGGGCTGACTCAAGGCATAGAATCCCCGAATCAGCTTGACAATCCAGCGAGGATGCACTCCCACCTAATAACGGCGACCTACCTATAGTACGGTTTGCACCGACCTCGACTGATTGTCCTCTCTGGTCCCCCACCCTCAAATCCCTGGCCATTTCCATGATATCCTTGTCATGGAAATGGCCGGATCGTGAGCCCGGCACACGAGGTCGCCGGGCGCTGTAAGAGAGTTGTGCCTGACCTTCAACAGAAGCTGCCCCCCGATTTTCAATTCCCGTGACGGAGTGGATCCATCCCCCCCAGGGCTGGATCAGAGCTTCGTGTAATCATCAATCTGTCCCCCTGCCTGCTCCGGGGGGCACTCTATCCCCGCAGCCCCTCCTGTCTCCTTCCAAGCCGGTTTTAATCTTTTTTATCAGTTGGTGGAATTTCGTGCCACATATCAGTGCGGCATCGCCTTCTGCAAACGGCGAGGACGAGCTACCCGGCATCAAAGCGGTGAGCGGTGATTCAATGAAATCGTAAAATCTTGACAACCACTCGCCGACTGCAATATAAACTTTAGAAATATGGTACAGACGAAGGGTGCAGCCCTCACAGCCGTCTCTCGATGACTTCTACTATCCTTAGCGGGAGCGTAATTGATAATGGAAATCTATCCCCATGCACGTGTACTGGCGTTGCCAGGAAACTGCTGAAGCCGGGGATATAAAAGACTAGGAGGTGTGAGTATGTCGGACTCTCAACCGAAATCAGTCGAGGAGCTGATCGAGACCAGGGGTAGGTGGGCCAGCTTCATCAAGCTCTATCTCGTGGTTCTGGCGATCGTCATCGTAACGGAGATCATCGGGATCATCAGAATCAAGGTGGGACCGGGATCGATCGTCCTGCTTCCCATGCTGTACGCCGTGGTGATCGGAATATTGATCACACCGGACGTGCTGGGGAAGGTGATTACCCCGCTGCGTAAGTTGATTTCCAGGACAGAGGTGGAAATCGCGGGATCTCTGGTCATGATCTCCCTGCTTCCCCTTGGGGTCAAATACGGAACCCTCGTGGGGCCCAACATCGTCAAGATCGTGACGGCCGGGCCCGCCTTTCTCCTGCAGGAGCTGGGGAATCTTTTTACGATTTTCATCGCCCTGCCTATAGCGCTGCTCCTCGGCATGCAGCGTGAGGCTGTGGGAGCCACGGTGAGCATCTGCCGCGAGCCCACTCTTGGTGTTATCGGGGAGCGCTATGGAATATCCTCCGCCGAGGGAACCGGCGTGCTCGGAACATACTTGATGGGTACAATTTTCGGAACCATCTTCTTCGGTCTTCTGGGATCCGTGGCCGTGTTTACGGGGCTTCACCCCTACGCCCTGGCTATGGGATGCGGTATCGGCAGCGCCAGCATGATGACCGCGGGTTCCAGCGCTCTGGCGGAGGCCGTACCGGCGATGAAGGATACTATCCTGGCCTATGCGGCCACCAGCAACATGCTGACCGGTGTCACCGGAATGTACTCCGTCATCTTCCTCGGGCTGCCGCTTGTAAACTTCCTCTACAAGAAGTTCACGCGAAAAAGACAAAGCGCAGAATAAAGGAGGAAGACAATGGTTAAAGCAAGAAATATAGTCAACGAGCTTAAAGTCCTCGTCGTCGTGTGCATCATGATCCTCATCGGCCAGTGGATCGGGTACGGGATCAAGCCATGGCAGGCGATCCCGGGCATCGTCTTGATTCTGGTTATCTCCCAGGTTTCCTTGATCATAAAGGCCGCACTTCCCCGGGTCAAATTCCCCGCGTTTGCCTGGGCATCTCTCATCGCTCTTGTTCTCAGCATGCCCTTCATGCCGACTGCGAATTGGTTCTTGGCCCAAACAGGACAGGTGAATTTTCTGGGAACCACGACCTGTATCCTGGCCTTTGCCGGTATTTCGGTAGGAGCGAAAATCAACACGCTCAAAAGTCTTAGTTGGAAAGTGTTTATCATAGCGATCTTCGTGTTCCTTGGAACCTTCTTCGGCTCGGCTGTAATCGCTCAAATCGTGCTGAAGATCCAGGGTCTGATCTGACAAAGGCAAGAGGCGCGTACAATTGCGCCGATCAGAAAACCCCGGCTCGAGGGGAGGGGCAATCCGGGTGAGCCGGATTGCCCCGTATCGTCTCTGTACAGATGAACGAGCACAGCGGATAATGACTGGGGAGGATAAGGACAACTAGTATGGAAAGGCATGAACTGAAAAAAAAGGCCTGCGATCTCATCGATCAAAACCGCGAGAAGATACTGGAAGTCAGCCTGAAAATGTATGAGAATCCGGAACTCGGCTACAAGGAGAGATTCGCCACCGATCTGCTGTCCGGGGCGCTGGAAGATCTGGGGTTGGAGGTGGAGACCGATATCGCCGTAACGGGATGCAGGGCTGCGGTGCAAGGCGCGAAAAAAGGACCCGCGATAGCTGTCATGGGCGAGCTGGATGCGGTAATCTGCCGGGAGCACGAAGATTCGGATAAAAACACCGGAGCCGTTCATGCCTGCGGCCACAACAACCAGGTCGGAGCCATGCTGGGCACGGCCTTCGGCCTCTTTCTCTCAGGCGCCTTCGACGCTTTTTCCGGAAAGGTCGAGTTCATCGGCGTTCCGGCGGAGGAGTACGTCGAGCTCGAATACCGCCTGGGTTTGATGGATGAGGGCAAGATCAGATTTTTCGGCGGCAAGCAGGAACTCATTTATCGCGGGCTTCTCGATGGGATTGATATGTGCATGATGATCCATTCAATGGATATGAGCGCGATGGGAAAGAAGATCCTGGTCGGGCCTCAAGGAAACGGCTTTTTGGGAAAGAAAGTAGTGTTTACGGGTCAGGAGGCTCATGCCGGTGCGGCGCCCCACGAGGGGATCAACGCGCTCAATGCAGCGGTTCTGGCGATGAACAACATCCACGCGCAGAGAGAAACCTTTCTGGATGAGCAGATGATACGGGTGCATCCCATCATCACCAAGGGGGGGGATATCGTGAACGTCATCCCGGCGGACGTACATATGGAAAGCTACGTGCGGGGACGGTCGACGGAGGCGATTCTGGACGCAAACGAGAAGGTCAACCGGGCCATAAAAGCCGGAGCCATGGCGGTAGGAGCGCAGGTACGTATCGACGACATCCCCGGGTACCTTCCCCTCCTCCACGACGCGCAGCTGGACGCGCTGTTCAGGGACAATGCGGTCAGCTTCGTCAAAGACGAGGAGATCCAGGAGGGAGCCACCTTCGCGGGCTCCTTCGACATGGGAGATATCTCCCATCTCATGCCGGTTCTTCATCCCCTCATCGGAGGTGTCCAGGGTAAGATCCATACACGGACCTTCAAGGGCCAGGACATGGAGCTCGCCGTCATCATTCCGGCAAAGTGCATGGCCATGACGGTCATCGACCTGTTGACCGACGGCGCGGAGTCGGCGAAGCGGGTGGTCGAAAATTTCAAACCCATGATGACCAAGAAGACCTATCTCGAGTTCATGGATAAGGTGTCCAGGGTCATTACAGGCTGAATAGATAGACCATTTGCATTTTTTCCCGTAACTCTTTATCCTACCGCCATCAACCCGGACGATCGTCCGGAGATTCGGAAATTGCGGGACCTCAACAGCTCCTGCAATTTTTTCTATTCAAGGAACGAGATATAAGATGCTACATCGCCATCATAGTCATAGCTGTAACCATCGTTACCGTGGGTTGTCCAAAGGGTAAACAGGCCGGTTCTGCCACTGTGAACGCCGCTGTTTCTGAACAAGTGAAGCTAAGCTACAGCATCTTCTTCCCGGCCAGCCACCTGCAGGCGCAGACCGCTGAGGCCTGGGCCAGGGAGGTGGAGCGCCGGAACGCTGGAGGCCATGAAGATTCGCGCAACGGGATTATCCGCCAAGATCGTTTCCAGCCTCGGCGCGGTGCCGACCGAGGTGAGCACATTCTTATTTATTTTTCCATTCGTAAAAGGTTGAACGAGGTAATACACCGGCAAGGAGCTTGATCGGCCGGGGCCGGAGGGGAATTGAATGCTGCTCGAAAATCCTGATTTGCGGAGTGTTGGGCTGCTGCCTGCCCTTCGATCGGCGAAGCCCGTTCCGGCCAGAAGAGCTGCGCCGCATCACCCGGCTAAATGTTCCTCTATCTTTTCCCGCTGATAATTGAGATCTTCGATCTCTTTGATCCAGAAGGCCTTTGTTCCCCATTCGGAGAAATTCTGCGCGAAGGTGTAATCCTTTGCCTGCATAGCGGACCAGGTCAAAAAATAGATGATGCGCATAAAACGTAGAGCTTCGACAAGCTGCAGTGATTCAAGATCAAAATCGAAGAACTGGGTATATCCATCCAGGAGCAGATCCATCTCAGCCCGGCAATCCGCTAAATGGCCCGGGAGGAGCAGCCAGAGATCCTGGACGGCCGGCCCCATCATCATGTCGTCGAAATCCATAATGAGCAGCCCTTCCTGCAGTCTGTCCAGTATGTTTCCCCTGTGGCAGTCGCCATGGATCCTCATGTTTCCAACACCGGCAAAAAGGGGAGTTATAAGCGCCAGGGTCTGTTCGCAGACAGCATGAAAATCATCCACACAGTCCGGCGGAATCAGACCTTGTGTTACGATGTCTTTATAGTACTTTTCTGTTGTTGCCGTCGGGGAACAGACAGTCCTGTGCTGCGCCGTCTCTTTTATGCCCACCTGATGAATCCGCCCGACTATCGATCCCAAGCGCAGCCAGTCCTTGTCCGAAGTGATATCGAAGGTTCTGCCTGCCCGGAGCGGGAAGACGGCGAATCGTATCCCTCGAGCTTCACCAAGGGTTGTTTGCCCCTGAAGGATCAGCGGAGGAATTACCGGGATGTCCTCTTCGGCACATTGCATCAGAAAGCGGTGCTCTTCCAGAATGCCTTCGGTACTCCAGCGTTGTGGACGGTAGAACTTGACCACGTAGCGCTGGTTGTCTTCATCCTGCAGGCCGTAGACCCGGTTAATGTAGCTGTTGTACGGCGTCATCACCGCTTCGAGGTTCACGCCGCAGTGCTCTTCCACAGAGGGCAGAATGATATCCGGTGTAAGGTCTTGAAACGATGCCTTGCTGTCCATCCCGCTATTATGCTCGTTTTCTCAAGCCGGTCAACACGGCCCCCAAACGGTTGAGTGTGCCCGATCGCCGCAACACAGCCTCCTCGAGCAGCGGCTCTTGTATCGAGGCTCCATTTGACGTATCGTCATACGAGCTACGATGCGGATACCCCTGGGGATCAATCAGGAAACAAATATGCAGCAGCACGAGTTCTTTGCCAGCTCGACCCGTTACGTGGAAGACCTGCTGGCCGAAGAGTTGCTCGATCTGGGAGCGCAGAGCGTCCGGGAAACCCGTGCCGGGGTATATTTTCGCGGTACTCTGGAGACAGCCTACAGGGCCTGCCTCTGGTCCCGCGTGTGCAGCCGTATCCTACTGCCGTTGAAGGATTTCACTGCCGGCTCCCCCGAAGAGCTCTACGAACGGACAGCGCAGATCCCCTGGTCGGATCATTTATCCGCCGATAGCACACTTGCCGTAGACTGCTTTATTTCCCACTCCGCGATCCGCCACTCCGTCTACGCGGCCCAGCTGGTCAAGGATGCTGTGGTGGACTACTTCCGCAAGAAAAGCGGACGGCGGCCCTCCGTTTCACTCGAGCGGCCCGATGTCCGGCTGAACCTTCATCTGGACAACGACAAGGCCCTGATCAGTGTGGACTTGAGCGGAGAGAGTCTGCACCGCCGGGCGTACCGACGGCAGACCGGTGAGGCGCCGCTGAAGGAGAACATCGCCGCTGCCCTGCTCCTGCGTGCCCACTGGCCCGAGATCGCGCAATCCGGGGGCGGATTTGTCGATCCGCTGTGCGGATCGGGAACGCTTCCCATCGAGGCGGCGCTGATCGCTGCCGACTGCCCGCCGGGACTTCACCGTCCCTACTTCGGTTTTACAGGATGGAAAGGACATGACCGGCAGCTGTGGCAGGAACTCCGCGAGGAGGGACTCGATCGTTTTACCGCCGGCCGCAGGGCTCTTCCCCGGATCATCGGATATGACCACGACCGGCAAGCCGTACACGCTGCCAGGGAGAATTTGAAGCGGGCCGCGCTTGAGGGTCTGATTCGGATCGAGCAACGCGAGCTCGGTCGGGTCGAGGCGCCGGAGTCCGAAAGCGGACTGCTGGCGGCCAACCCGCCCTACGGCGAACGGCTCGACGCTGATCCGGATCTACCGGGATTGTACGCAACATTGGGGCGGGTGCTAAAAAGGCATTTCAGCGGCTGGAAGGCGGCGGTGCTCACCGCCAATCCCGAGCTGGGCAAGAGCATCGGTCTGCAGGCTTTCCGGCGCAATACCCTGTACAACGGGACGATCAAGTGCACCCTGGTTCATATTGACATCGGTCCGGAGAACAGGCTGGTCCGCCACAGCGCAGCCCATTCTGCAGGGGCTTCCGGAGAGCCGACCGAGCCCTTGCGAACTCCACCGGACAGCCTTAGCCCTGCGGCAGACTCGCGGACAAGCAGCCCGGGGGCTGTCATGTTCGCCAACCGGCTGCAAAAAAACCGCAAGCGCCTGCGCCGCTGGATTCGTTCTGAAGGGATTTCCTGCTATCGGATCTATGACGCCGATATGCCCGACTACGCCGTGGCTGTGGATGTGTATGAAAATAAGTGGGTGCATGTACAGGAGTACGCGCCCCCACCGACGATAGAGCCCGAAACAGCGCAGAGGCGCCTGCAGGAAGTCCTGGCCGTAGTGCCCGAGGTGCTGGAGATCGATGCGGCCGATGTGTTCCTCAAAACCCGTCAGCGCCAGCGTGGCCGCCGGCAGTATATGAAGATGGATGACAGTGGTGTTTTTCACGAGGTACACGAGGGAGGCTGGCGTTTCTTGGTCAACTTCCAAGACTACCTGGACACGGGGCTTTTCCTCGACCAACGGCTGACCCGCAGCTTGATCCACGATCTGGCCGGCGGGCTCAGATTCCTCAACCTGTACTGTTACACAGGAACCGCGACACTTTATGCCGCCAAAGGCGGGGCCACCGGCAGCACCTCCGTGGACAGCTCGAAACGATATCTGGCCTGGGCGAAAAAAAACCTAACCCTCAATGGAATCAGCCCCGAGCGTCATGAGCTGGTGAGGGACGATTGCCTGGAGTGGCTGCAGCGGGAGCAAAACCGGTACGGTCTGATCTTTATCGATCCTCCCACTTTTTCCAATTCCAAGGACAGGAAACGGGTATTTGAGGTCCAGCGAGATCATGTGGCGCTGATCAATCTGGCATTGAAACATTTGGGGCCGGACGGTGCACTGATTTTTTCCTGCAACTACCGAAAATTCAAGCTCGACGAAGCCTCCCTGAGCCATGTGAGGGTGGAGCCGCTCACCGAGATCACCCGGCCGCCTGATTTCTCCCACCGCCGGCCGCATCAGTGCTGGAAGATCACTTGCTCCTGGTCGATCCCCGATCGCTCACCTCGGCCCTGAAACCAACCGTGACAGTATCTCTCGCACGGATGCCCGCAGCTGTCTGTCGTTTTTGCCGGCATAGGATTCGGGAGATATAGGCCTCCCGAAAACAAGCTCCATCCTGCCGGGACGAACAAAGGGGGAGTGCACGTTTTTTCGTTCAAAGGCCCCCCTCAATGCGACGGGGATGAGCTCGACCTGTGTTTGCAAAGCCAAGCGAAAGGGTCCGCTCATAAAATGCCCCAGCTCCCCATCCCGTGTTCTGTGCCCTTCGGGCAGGAGGATCAACGAAGTACCCTCTGCCACAAATCTGGCCGCTCTGGCCAAACTCTTCCGGGCTTGTTTTATGTTATGATGACTTATCGGGATATTGCCCAGATGCTTTGTAATCAATCCCCAGACGGGCCAGGAAAAATGATCGACCAGCTCCACGCTGCGAACGAAGTTTGGGATGTGGCCGTATAAAATAAATCCATCCAATATGTTGACATGGTTGGCTAAAAATAAACAGGTTTTAGTTCGGTCGAGATGCTTGCATCCTTTCACCTTGACCTTGATTCCCAACAACGCCAGGATCAGTCGACAGATCCCTTTCAACAGCGGATCGAAAACCTTCTGATTGCGCAGCAGGTTTTGCAGCAGAATCAGCAGCAGAGCCGCTGCCAGCAACCCGATGCCCATGGCATAGCCGAAAACGGTTGTCAGCTGGAACATCCGGACATTTCCACTTTCCGCGGGTATCTACAAACCTCGATGGGAGTGCTGCCAAAGGATTCACCGTCGAAGGTCAGCGGGAGAGGATGTTCTGTGCGCAGAAGATTCTTTTTTCCCCGGAAAACCTCTACGGATTCCGCTCGTACTTGGGTGCCTTTGAAAATCCTGGGCAACAACTTCAACAGTGTTGCCCTTGGAATTCGGTTCAAGAGCACGATGTCGAGCAACCCGTCATCGATAGCTGCTGCAGCGGCCATCATCATATTTCCGCCGGTGAACCTGGATCTGTATTTCTTAGCCCGGTAGACCACGTTGGACACGAAACCGGGGTAGAATCCCGCAGTTAGATTGAAATAATCGTGCTCTCCGGCAGCGCAGGAAAAATGTCCCAGGTCCACTTTTAGTACATTCCGCCCCAGGATATGTTTGATGGTATCCTCGATCGAGTTGATACCCAGATCCCTGATGAAGGAATTGCCGGTACCCACCGGCACCTGTCCAATAGGAATGGGGATCCCATCGTTCGAGCGAAGGAGCCCGGTGATCAGTTCGAAGAGCGTAGTGTCGCCACCTACAGCGAGAACATCATTCCATGAACTCAAATCGAGCTCTGCGGCAATTGCTACCGTGTGTCCCGGATCTGAGGACATCAGAGTTTCAACGGTGATGTCGTTTTGAAGCAGAAGATGGGCGGCCATTCCCGCGGCGGCGAGGCCTTGCTTTTTCCCGGCCTGGGGATTGACGATGATACACAGCTTCATTTCTCTACTATAATGACCTGTTGGTATACATCAAGGGACAGGAAAGAACAATGCGAGGCCCACTACAGCGCCCCAGATCTCCCAGCTAGGCAGAGGCAGCATCCATGGTCGATCGACGAAAAGAGCCAAGGGGATCAGCACAACGGTCGCTGCTGTCACCTGGCCAGCGGCCGTAACTATCGGAGCCAAGCCCATTCGGCGAAACCGACGACCAAAGACTGCAGCGAAGGCGTAGGAGGTCGCAGCACCCAAAACAGCGAGCTGGGCGAGGGTGTTAGCGCCGATGCCCTTCAGGACCTGTGGACCGATTATGTACACGACGCCCGAAAAACCGATGAATATCTCAACGAGCCGCCCTCCATTCAACCTCTCGCCGTTGGTCAGAAAATGCCCACGACTACGGTGAAGAAAGGAGTCGTGGCGTTGAGGATCGATGCGAGCCCACTGGCAATATGCGTCTGTCCCCAGACGATTAGACTGAAGGGAATTACATTGTTGAGAAGAAGAGCTACCAGAAGCGCCCACTCGAGGAGTCTCATCGATCTATTGTCAGTTCTCATCTTCATTCCCCTGTCTTGATATTCGCACGCGCTCTAAAGTAATTGGGGTTGGATCGAGACGCAATCCGATTCTTGCGGTATTGCTAAACGCGGTATCGTGCGGATCGTGCCGTGGTTTGCAAAAGGCGATTCAGCCGTGCGCTCAAGGGTATTGACGAATGGTGCAGGAGGAACCGTATACCTTAATTGGGTACGCACGGCTCTGTGGGGGGCTCAGGTGGGTAACCACGCGGGGCTACCCGGCAACAATCATATAGACTTTTAGGCTAAAAGCATGTATACTCATTGTAGATACAAAGAAGGTGAGGAGCTATGAAACTTAAAGTTCAAAAATGGGGTAATAGCTTGGCTCTGCGGATTCCAAAGGCTCTTGCTATTGAGGCAAACATTGCATCCGGATCCACTGTGGAAATGTCCCTTTCCAACGGTGAGTTGAAAATCAAGCCAATTGAGGATCAGGAATATATTTTGGAAGAATTATTGTCCGGAATCACAGCCGAGAATATTCATGATGAAGTTCCAACTGGCATTCGGCAGGGAAAAGAGTCCTGGTGATGAGCAAAAAATACTTTCCTGATCGTGGTGATGCTGTTTGGCTAAATTTCAGTCCCAAAACAGGCCATGAGCAATCAGGTAGAAGACCAGCGGTTGTTGTTTCACCCAAATCTTATAATAAAAAGGTTGGACTTGGTTTGTTTTGTCCCATCACATCGCAAATTAAAGGCTATCCGTTTGAAGTTATTATTCCTGCTGGTGTCAGTATCTCCGGGGTGGTACTCTCCGATCAGATAAAGAGTCTTGATTGGAGAGTCCGCAATGCTCAGTTTATTTGCACGTTGTCAGAATCAACAATGAGTGAAGTCCTGAAGAAGCTAAACACCCTACTGAAAGACTAACTAAATATTCTAATTGAACTCAGAAATCCAATCCGGACGTGCTCCTACGCAGATATAAAAGGAAACGGGGGCAGCTCTTCGATTGGCATTTGCCGGAGGCTCTTCGGGGAAGTATTTACAGGGCGCTGAAATCTGCAGGGCAATTCCTGACCAATTGTATGCTTCGGGGCGTCGTGTTCGTCTGTAACGCCGGAGACTTGATAAAAAGTGTTCACTTCAATCAAAGATTTTGAAAAGATTTTGACAAAAGGAGACAGAGATGAAAAAACTGATCGTATTGATGGTTGCCCTGGCTATGGTATTTGCTCTGGTCGGGTGCAATCGCACCAAGTTGAGTTGTCCCTGGCACGGGGTGCACCTTCCACCGTCCGGAACCAAACACAATCGTTATGACGATTATTGATGGAGAAGGCAAAGGTTCGGTGGTCGAAACCCACGCAACCTCGATAAGCCCCGGCTGGACCATGGTGACCGAGGCCACCTTGGCAACTTCGGATCGCCGTGTCTTTCGTCGGGCATTGAGGCGTCCTGCGCGGATGCGGGCCGCAATAGAGAAACGAGCCAAGCGATTGCGGGAGGAGGACCGGTCATACGGGGAAAGGCGGTACTATTTGCGGCATCCGGAACCGCATCCTGAAATACTTTTCCAATAAAGCAAAGTAGGATCAGAACAGATAGCCGTCGCCGGCGAGCTTGGAATGGGCGATTTTCAGCTTTCTATCCACGTCGATGTCGTAGGGACAGAGGATGTTCAAGGTCGTGTAGTCCCGCTGCGGATCTACCTTCTGCGTTCGTTTTGCATACTCTTTCCTCGCCCAATCCTTCTGGTCGAACCAGTGCTTCAGCCGCTCCTGCAGGGCGTAGGTTTGAGGATCCGGGATCGAATAATCGGACATCTGCCGGTCGAACAGTCCCTCGAGAAGGAAGATCTCATAAGGGGCGAAGCCGCCGGCACCCCGGCATTTTTTGCATTGACGGCAGATGTAACCTCCAAGCTCGGGGGCACTGCGGTACAGCTGCTCCTTCTCCTCCTCAGCCATCGGGGTGAAGTTTTCCGCGATGGCAAGATCCCGCTCCAAGTGTTCAAGACGATTCATTCCTAGAACCAGAGAGGCAATAGGCAGGCTCAAAGTGTAGCGGATCGCCGGCTCCACATTCCGGAACAGGTAGCCATCCGCCAGAGCCTTCATGCCCAGCACTCCTACCCCTCTCTCGCGGCAGAGGGGCAGGAGTTGTTCTTCGGTCTGGGGAAAGTTGAAGCGGTCGAAGTAGTTGAACCCGGTCATGAGAACGTCGTAGGGATGATTCTCGATGGAATACTGAATACCCGCGGGCCGGCCGTGGCCGGAGATCGCCAGGAAACGTGCCTTTCCCGACGTCTTCGCCTCTTCGAATGCTTCCACTGCCCCTCCCGGAGCCAGGATCCGTTTGGCCTCCTCAATGGTCTGGGGCTCGTGCATAAAGAAGAGGTCCACGTGATCGGTGCGTAGATTCTTCAGGCTCCGTTCCAGACTGGCCAGAGCTCCCTGCCGGGTACGGTCCGCGGTCTTGGTCGCCAGTACGAATTCCCCACGCCGGTGGGAAACGGCCTCGCCAACCTTGCGCTCCGAAATCCCGTCACCGTATTGGGCTGCGGTTTCTATGTAGTTGCCGCCTCGATCGAGGTAAGTGTTGAGAAGAGTTACAGCCTCCTTGCGAGGGACCTCGATCAGATGAAAACCTCCATAGCCGATGATGGAAAGTTCAAGTCCGGTATTACCGAGGGGGCGTTTATCCATTTCTCCTCCGTTGTCTGCCTTAAAGATCGTTGGTGCCCCAATAGTAGAGCCCTGACGGACCACGAGTCAATCGACCAGGTCCCGCTGGTTTTCCGTCCGGATCAACGCTCCTGTTTGTGCGGCAGCACGCTGCATCCTACAACTCTTTAAACGCCCGAACATTTGCATTCCCTCCAACCGTTTCCTATACTCGAGGATAGAAGGAAGAAGGAGGGGAAATGAAACAGAAAGTCATTGCCAAACAGCCCAATTCAAAGATGTGCTATGTCTGCGGAATGAAGAACCCGAAGGGTCTGCGGGCATCCTTTTACGAACTGGAGAACGGTGAGGTGGTTGGCCGGTTCCATCCTACAGATCTCTACCAGGGCTATCCCGACCGCCTTCATGGTTGCATCGCCGCCGGACTCATAGACGAAGCGATCGGCCGGGCCATTCGAACTCATTACGACGAAGAGGCCATGGGTCAGACAGCCGAGCTTCACCTCCGCTACAAAGCGCCGATTCCCCTGAATCAAACATTGACGATCCTGGCCCGGGTAACCCGGGACGCCCGCAGGATCTTCGAGGGGACCGCAGAGCTCAAACTGGCCGACGGATCCGTTGCCGTAGAGGCTTCAGGGAAGTACTTCAGCGTCATCGGCGACATGCTCCCGGAAGAGGAACTGGAAGCTCAGGAATGGAAGGTTTACCCTGCCGCGGATGATCCACAGGAGCTGGATGTATAGGGATCGCCCGCGCGGATCCGGCCAGTTCCGGGAACAGCTTCGCAACCTGCAAAAAATCATTGATCGGAAAGGGATTGGACATCATGGAATCAGCCATAAGACCGGAGTTTAAAATTCTCCGCTCCGTAACAATCGAAGGAGTGATCAAAGAGGCAAAGGACATCCTCCACGTACTGGGTTTTTACCTGGAGAATCGAGAGGCCTTGGAGCTGCTCGACGCCACGGGCGCCAAAATAGATGAGAAAAGTCATCGCGTCTTTCTACCCCAAGACATGGTCGAAAGGGCGATAGAAACCGCTCCGTCAACGATTCGTCTCTACGATACGGGAGGAGCAAAAGTGGTGGAATTGGGGGGCGACACCATCTGTTTCGACCCCGGTTCCGCAGCACTGAACATACTGGACCCCGAAACAAAGGAGATCCGCCCCGCCCTTACTCCGGATTTTGTCGCCTTCAGCAAGGTCGTCAACCAGCTCGAGCACATCCGAGCCCAGAGCACGGCCATGATCTGTTCCGATGTACCCCAAGGCATGGCCGACAGCTACCGGCTTTACCTGGCTCTGCTTTACTCAAAAAAACCGGTAGTCACGGGTACCTTCGCCAAGGAGTCGTTCAACCTCATGCGGGAGATGTTGGTCGCCGTGCGCGGAAGCTCTGAAGCGCTGAAGCAAAAACCCCTGGCGATTTTCGATGCCTGCCCCTCGCCTCCACTGAAGTGGAGCGAACTGACCTGCCAAAGCCTGATCGATGCCGCCCGGGCCGGCATCCCATCTGAGTTTGTCTCCATGCCGCTGACCGGAGCCACTGCACCGATAACGCTTCTCGGGGCCATCGTGCAGCACGCAGCGGAAACACTGGCCGGCTTGGTTATCAGCCAAACCGCGCAAGCCGGAGCCCCGGTCATCTGGGGCGGTTCTCCCTCGGCCTTCGACATGCGTCACGGCACGACCCCGATGGGTTCGATCGATACCATGCTTATCGACCTGGGATACGCGGAAATCGGGAAGTATTTGAATTTGCCTACCCACGCCTACATGGGGATGAGCGATGCCAAGCTTTTGGATGCCCAGTCCGGATTGGAGTCGGCTATGGGCAGCTTGCTCTCCGGCATCAAGGGGATCAACATGATCTCCGGAGCGGGAATGCTGAACTTCGAATCGACCCAGAGCATTCAGAAGCTGGTCATCGATAATGAGATCTGCGGAATGACCTACAAATTCCTGCAGGGGATCAGCCAAAGGGATGAGCCGATCGCCCTGGATCTGCTCAAGACCCTGATCCGGGATCAGCAGCTTCTCGACCATGAACATACGTTGAAATGGTTCAAGACAGAGCACTTTCTTCCCTCTCAGGTCATCGATCGATCGAATTTCGACGATTGGCACCGCCACGGCAAGACGAGTATCGGCCAAAGAGCCCTGGCCCGGGCGAACGAACTGATCGCACAGTATCCGGGGATATCCTTGGAACCGGGTATTCAGAAGGAGTTGACCGGAATTGTACGTAAAGAAGCGGAGAAACTCGGATTGAGCGCGTTGCCGGAACCGGAATCACAGTAGGGCAGGCAATTGATAGATCCGCCGGTTGCCGGGTATCTCGACTGATCGATGAGGAACATTAGAGGCTTTTTCAAGCGAGTGTCGGTTTTACCTCTGGAAGCCGCTTCGGCAGCCCCAGGAAGTTCAACAAATGTGTAGAAGCCGAGATACCGGGAATCGGTTCTACTCGGCCCCCAATGTTTGTTTGAGGTCGAGGTTGTATTTCGCCGTTGCTTCTTCGAAGGCGTCGTCCGCCAGAATAGTGAGGATGATGGAAACGCCGGCGCTTACTATACCGACTCCCAAAAACACGTATTCCCTGGCACCCAGTTCATCCGTCGCAACATACCAGCCAAAGGGATAGCCGAAGAAACCCCCTCCGGTACTACCGAGCACCGCACCAACGATCGCCAGATTTGACCCTTTCCTATAGGCGTTATGTGCATCCGGGCTGCTCAAAGCATACAGATGCGAGAGGCGCTGGTGACTGTACTTATACGGTTTCATCCCCTGCAGATAGTGAGCCCCCCAGAAGGTATGGCCGACCTTGGAAAGCCTGTACTGCTGATACTGGGCTTCAGCTTCGATCCGGGATGCCGCTTTCTCCTGGGGCGGAAGTACGGGATCGGGAACGGTCTCGCAGCCCGCAAGTAGAATACAAACTACGGTCAAAGCGACGAAGAATCCGAATCTCAATTTTGTCATACTTCCCCCATACCTTCCCTGCAATCCTACCCCGAGCTGTGGGAGAACGCCAGCTCACGGGCGCTCTGAACATATTTGAAGAAACGGAGTTGTGTTGGAATTTACTAGATGGATTTTTTAAGCCCGGCACTGTACAATGGAGAGGAAGAAAGTTGGTATTAAATGGATAAGAAGTTTTACGCTCACCTCAAAGCCTACATCCTCTCCCATCAGATCGGGGAGGATCCGTACAAGAACCTGGCTAAAATCAAGATCATCGCCAACACCAATCCCAGCCGTTGGGACGGGAAGCTGCCGACGAAGGGGATACGCCCGGACACCGAGTACTGCAGCGTAGCGGAAGCCAAGAAAGACCGGCCGGTCGTACCTTGGTGGTGGTACGATGCAGAACGCGAGGCGGTTCCTTCGGTGGTGAAGGATATCTACAAACGATTGGCCTTCGATTTCGCAGTGATGTATCCCCAGAAAAATGTCTGGATCTACATCAGCGTGGAACCGACCCTGGATCTTCTCAAACTCCTCGGCCAGCAGGAGCATCTAAAGGCATTTATTCTGATCTCGTTGATCAACAAGAAATTCCCAAAAGCTCAGAGGGAGCATAAACGCCTGCGTTTGGGCACGGTGATGGGATCGAAGGACCTGAACAAGATCTTCACCTTCGTTGCTTTCCAGGAAGATGATGAGCGTTATCGGTCTCTTCCCGCAAACATTCCCACGTTGGGTCGGTTGGTGCATCCCGCTTCCAATACGGCCAACTGGAACATCCGCCTGCCCAAAGACAACCAGGTCTACGGCTCGTTCCAAGAGATCATCGGATAGCCGCTGCGCTACCCGCCCCATTTACGGGATCAGTCCGTATGCAAACCCCGCGCCAGTAGACATGACCACGACCAGGAGTACGTAGGTTAGTGTTTTCTTCCACCCCAGCTCTCCGGCGATCACCAGAATGGAAGGCAGCGACAGGGAAGGTCCGGCCAGGAGCAGGGCGAGAGCAGGCCCCTGTCCCATCCCGGCGCCGAGCAGTCCCTGCATGATCGGCACCTCGGTCAGGGTGGCGAAGTACATCAGGGCTCCGGCGAACGAGGCGACCAGGTTCGCCCGCAGGCTGTTCCCTCCGACCAACCTAACAATCCAGTTCTCCGGGATCAGCGCGCGGTGCCCCGGACGTCCAAGGAGAAAACCGGCGACCAATACTCCTGCAAAGAGAAGTGGCAGAATCTGTACGGCAAAATCCCTGGTAGCCGCAACCCATTGGCCCAGCTCGCCCCGCCGGAACCAGCGCAGGATGACGTAGAGCAGAAGCACGGCGAAAGCTGCTGTGATGAAGTATTTGAAGCGGTAGATCAGGTCCCAAACCGGCAGTGTCCCCCCGGAAGGCACCCAGTTCAAAAATACGAGGATGCCGACCATCGAAAGGAGAAAGATCCCTTCCTGCCAGAGAGCCCTCTCTGCTTCGACATTCGATAACACGAACATCCGTTCATCCGTAACTCGAACTGCATCCTCTTTCCTGTATATCAGGTGCATGAGGATACCGATCACGAAGGCAAACACAACGGCGCCGAGGGCTCGAGCCGCGCCCAGGCGAAGTCCCAGCACCTTGGCCGTCAAGACGATAGCCAGGATGTTGATGGCCGGGCCGGAGTACAGGAAGGACACAGCCGGTCCGATACCGGCACCCTTCTTGTAGATCCCCTTGAAGATAGGTAGAACCGTGCAGGAGCAGACAGCTAAGATAGAACCGGACACCGAAGCGACGGAGTAGGAAACGATCTTTGAAGCCGAAGGACCCAGGTATCGAATAACAGCCTGCTGGTTGAGAAAAACCATGATCGCCCCGGCAATGAAAAAGGCCGGGACGAGACAGAGCAGGACATGTTCCCGGGCATACTCAGACACGAGGAGAACGGCTTCGTTGAGCGCCCCGGACACCATAGGCGTTGTGAAGGGGATAAAATAGATAAACAGAAAAATGCCGGCTAAAACAGCCAGCTTAGCGTTTTGCGAAAGTCCTTTTCCGGAAGTCATCAGGAGCGGCTTATTTCCCGCCGATCAGCCTGGCGATCTCGTTCTTATCCAGTACTTTCCCGGTGCTTTTCACCACCCCGTCCACCGCTAGTGCAGGGGTGATCATTACACCCATGTCCATGATGCGGTCCGTGTCGGTGACCTTCTCGATCTCCGCATCGAGGCCGGTCTCCGACACCGCTGCTCGAGCGTTCTCCGCCAGTTTCTGGCATTTCGGGCAGCCGCCGCCCAGAATCTGTATCTTCATCGTTGCCTCCACACAGCACACATCCTATCACACCGTCAGGTTTTTTTCGAGAACCCATGGGTTCGGCGTCTGGGCCTGTTTCGCCGGTCATTCCGCTTCCTCGAACCCATGTGATCGAATTCGGGCTGATGGCCGATCCAGGTGGGAGACAGACGGTTGGCGGTTATCAGAGCCTTCGCCGGTCCCAGATCTCTGTGGGTGACCAGGGTAATCGCCGTTCCTTCCCTGCCCATGCGCCCGGCCCGGCCCGTCCGGTGGGTATAGGCGATCGCACTCCGCGGGAAATCGTAGTTGATAACATGGCTCACATGACTGAAATCCAAACCCCTGCCGGCCAAGTCCGTAGCGATCAGGTAGCGAACCTGTAGGTTGCGCAGGCGCCGGATCACCGAGCTGCGTTTCTGCTGCTCCATGCCACCGTGAACCATATCCACCTGAGAAAATTTGGTTTTAAGCTTCAGGTACAATTTCTCCGCGTTGATGCGGGAGTTGCAGAAGATGATCGCCTGTTTGATCGATCCCTCGTTCATCTTGCTGTGCAGGTTCGATAAGCGGGCATCCTGAGCCACAAACTGAAACTGATGGATCAATGACTGGGGCGACACCTGTTGATAGCTCAACTGGACGCGAACCGGCTGGTTCAGATACTTATCGGCCAGCTTGTTTATATCCGCCGGCATAGTGGCAGCGAAAAGCAGGGTCTGATGCTCGTGGATCAGGCAGGAGAAAACGAACTCGATGTCTTCGAGAAATCCTTCTTTCAGCATCTCATCCGCCTCGTCGAGCACGAAGGTCTTAACATCGGACAGAGAGATCTTTCCGCTGTAGAGGAAGTCGATCAGGCGCCCCGGTGTGGCCACCAGTATGTGCACCACATCCTGCAGCTTCGCCTTCTGAACCCCCATGTCAAAACCGCCGTACACGGCGAAGGGAACCACGCTCGAATTATGAGCGATACGGCCAATCTCTTCGGTATACTGAAGAGCCAGCTCCCTGGTCGGAACCAGGATCAAGGCCTGGATCGCTTTCAGATCCGGATCGATGCGCTGCACCACAGGAATGCCGCAGGCGCTGGTCTTTCCCGAACCGGTTTCGGCGGTGGCCAGCAGATCCTTGCCTGCAAGAATATGGGGGAAAGTCATCTCCTGTATGGGAGTGAGATCACTGTATTTCATCGCCCTGAGGGCTTGTAGGATCTTTGGTTTGATATCTAGTTCTGTGAATTTCATGATTGTATTTCCTTCTAATGTTTCTTTCCTTGGCAGAGCAGACTGAACCGGAGCGGGGGCTAGCGGTTGTACTCCTCCCGCAATTCCACAGCTTCGTCGTGAATACGGCGGATCAGGGTTTCGGGAGGGGACAGATCGGAACTCCTTGGTTTTTGAAGCACCGAATCAAGGGTGGGCAGTTCCGCTTGAGTATATCTCTGGACGGCGTACAGTGCTCTTTCCGACAACTCCACGTTGCCGGCATCTTCGAAGTAATTGCGGATCAAGCTCCTGGCCTGGGTCGATAGCTCTTCACCGATGATATATTCAGCCAGCGCATACACCGCTGCGAGAAAACCGGCCACGCTCATACAGATTACTCGTGAACGTGTCCGTCGTGAACGTGTCCGTGGTCCAACTCCTCGGCGGTGGCATCCCGAACGGACTGGACCGTGATGTCTAAATCAAGAGCCATCCCAGCAAGGTCGTTTTTCCGTATGTAGTCAATTGCCACAACTTTGTCTTTTTCTATTTGCATATTTCCTCCTACCCTTCCGGGAGGGCGTACTCCTCGATTTCTGCCTGGCCGCGCAGTTGGGCGGCCAGCTCCTCTATTGCGACCATCACCTTCGCCCGATGCAGATACTGCACGATGCGGGCTTGGATCTCCTCGTACGGAATGATCGATTCCGCTTTCTTGTCCGTGACCTGTATGAGGTGATAGCCGAATTCCGTAGCAACAATCCCGCTGAGCTGCCCGATCTTCAGCGAAAAGGCGGCATCAGCGAAGGGCTTGACCATCTGCTCCCTTCGGAAATACCCCAAGTCGCCTCCGTGCGCGCTGCTGCCGTCCTCGGAAAATTGGCCGGCCAGCTCGGCAAAATCCTCCCCCGCTACTAACCTGTTCCTGATCTCCTCCATACGGCTCTTTGCCTCCGACTTCTCCTCCTCGCCGGCGTCCGGACTCACCAGGATTAGAATGTGTCGGGCCTGTACCTGTTCCGGGGTAAAAAAGAAATCAGGATTGTTCTCGTAGTAATCCCTTGGTTCCTGGTCTGAAACCGATACGGACGGTGCGATATCCAGATCGATCATGTCCTGGATCGCGATTTGTCTCTTGAATTCCGTCCTCAATTCATCTTTGCTGATGCCTATCTGCGCCAAGGCCTCGGCAAACCCCTCGTCATCGGTGAACTGAGCGCGCAGATTGCTGACCTGATCCTCGATACGTTCCACCGTGATCTCGAAACCACGGCGTTGGCTCTCCTGGTAGAGCAGCTCGATGTCGATGAGCGTATCCAGAGCCTGTCGATTGATCACATCCCTCTGACTCTCGTCCACGGCCTGGCCTTGGCTGAGAGCCTGCTCCTCAAAGCGCCTGACCTCCCGGGTAAGATACTCCCTGGGAATCAAGACCCCGTTTACCGAAGCTACCGCAGAGGTCTGTTTTGCCCCTCCCGCGGACAGCAACACTGCAGAAGCCAGTAACAACACAAATGATGCAATCATGACCTTCGAGGTCGATCTCTTGACCATCAAAATCCTCTTTTCATTATCACTTCGAGCTTTTTACAGCCGCGGCCGCCCGCCCAATAAACGGGAAGGGGATCGAAGGAAGGTTGACGCCGTCAGGATAAAGTACCTATTCTGAGCCAGAAAATCAATCCCACCGCCTGTATCTGTCACCGCCTGTATCCGCAACCCGGACCGCAAGCGCTCAAAAACCGCAAATAAAAATGTGAATTTATATATACAGTACGCATTATTCTCGTTACTATATAGGAGCAAAGGATGCAGGCTCCCACGCCTGATCCCTGAGACAAAAGCACCTCCCTACGTATTGCTGGCTTTGCTGAAGGGAAAAAGAGCTTCCCTTTTCGTTGTCATGTCTGGGTTGCCGAACCAGCACTCATTCCTACCAGCCAGTCTGCCGGGTTTCAATTCGGGTCGAGTCGTCTCGTGGTGCTGATACATTAGATTGGAGGAGTAGTGGCAAAGATATTCATCGACGAAAACGAAAGCCTGGAAAAGGGGCTGAAGCGTTTCAAACGTATGCGTGAGCGCGAGGGCATAGTCAGGGCGTTTAAAAACAAACAGTACTACGTAAAACCATCGGACGAGCGCAGGGAGAAAAAGAAGAAGGCAATCCGGAGATTGCAGCGCAAACGGGCGAGGAACGTCCAGCGGCGCACCAGATACTAAGACCCGTGTTGACTATTCATTAAAATCCTCGAGACATTCTGATCGAATAACGCCGATCTGTATAATGAGGTCAGAGGGCCACATGATGGAACTGGATGAAATGAAGGGCGTGCAGGGAAAGTTCAAGCAGGGGCTGGAAAAACTCGAGCTTGTCAAATCCTGCCTGACCAAGTTGAAAGCACAGACCGGGCTGGAAGTGGAGGCGGATTCGGTGGACAAACGGGAAGGGGTCCTGCCCTTCTGGTTCGCCGGAACCAGGTACTACGTTAAAATCCGCCTTACCGATCGGGGCATCGACAATGTCGGAACGGACTTCAACGTGGTGATCGGCTGGCTGGACTGGGGGCGCTCCAACGGCGCCGGAGACCGAGAAAGCCCCGAGCAGTCCAACTATTACGATGAACGGGGCATTCTTTGTCAACTCGAGAAAGAAGAGTTCTACTGCAACTTCGAAAATTGTGACGAGGAGAAGCTGCGCAAGGGGATGCTCTACAAACTCCAGCGCCTCGTAGGCCGAACCATAGCTGTAAACAACACTCTAGTCCTTTAGACCGACCCCCGTTCCACGATCCGATCCTCATTTTTCACCCGCCCGTACAGCAGGGGGGATTCCGGATCATGGCTGGAATGGCGCTCTTGAGCCGTCCGGAAGTTGGCGTTGGCGTAGCAGTACAGGCAGTTATGCACGCAGGTGTCGTAGGCACCGATATCCACACTCTCCACACAGCGGCAGGCATCCCGTTGGGACCTGTCTTTCCTTCCTGTGAACTCCTGATCCGTGATTCGAGCAATCAATGAGTCATCCACGCATTTCCCCACCGGAACCCCCGCCTCGGTCATCTCGGGGCAGGCACACCCGTAGAGCTGGATCTCGTACTCCGAAGCGATACTCTGGATCTCCAGGGCGAGGCTCCTCTTCCGCTCGGTGGAGATCTCGATCAGGTCTACGGAATCCAGGTTGCGCCGGCACTTGTTGTACATCGTGAGATAACTGAGAATGCAGCGCCGGGTCGAAGCGGCCAATTCTCGAGCCAGCTGCCGAAACAGGCGAATGTGCACCGACGGCGAATAATCCCGGGTAAAGAGAATCGGGTCGTAGCGCCATACAACCCGCTCCGGCCCCAGCCGCCGTGCCAATTCCACGAAGGTCCGGAGGATCCCTCGCTTGTCGGGAAGGTTCCTCTCCAGCTCCGGCCCGTATCCCGTCAGGGTGAAGAGGAAGTAGTAGGGAATCCCGTAACTCTCCAGCTCCCCGAGCCGCCCGATAAGGCTGCCCGGGTTCTTGGTCCAAAACACGATGCAGGAGGTTTGCCCGGAAGAGATCGGAACGCGGTACACGAGCCGCTGATTCACCGGATTTCGAACCAGTGCGTATCCCTCCCGCAACCGCCTGAGAAACCAAGGACCGTAAAAGGCCGGTATGTCGGTTCTTCGACTGGCGCTGATGATCATCCCGTTGCTCAGAAATTCAAGCGGGGCAGAGGCACCTTACCCTTGATCTGGTCGAGCTGCTTTTCCAACTCGGATTTCACGGCATCCGTGGCCTGCTTTTGAGAGTCGGAGATCCGCTTCTCTACCTCCCCTCTCTTCTGCGCGAGCACCGCCTCGCAGGCGTTCACGTCGGCCAGATTCCCGCCGGAGGTCTGTTCCAGCCCGCTGAAGACCCCATACAGAGTTTCATTCTCCTCGAGCTGCGCCTCGATTCGAGCGGACACCTCTTCCCTCAATCTGCTCTCGTACTGCTTGGCGATCCCGGCGACACGGTCTTTCAGAACCCGGCTGAGCTGTTCGTCGATGCTGCTTCGGGCTACGACCTTGGACACTCCACCGCCGCTGAGAGTGTAGTCAAACTCCACAGCTACGGCGGCGACAGAGTTGAGCGTTTCGTAGAGGGTACGGCCCAACAGGTCCTGCTCCGAGGTGGGCTGCACCGAGAGATCGTACAGGTCGAGCACGCCACTTCCATCGGCGGAAGCCGCCTGCCGGGACAGAGTGAAATCCGTATGAAATCGATACAGGGCCGAAAGCGAGCGCAAGCCCAGACTCTCCAGGCTCTCGGACAGTTCGATGGAGTGATTGGCGACCTGAACCCCGAGGATCAGATCGTTTTTCCGGTTGCTTCGCCTGTCGAACACGCCGTCGACGGAGAGCTGCCTTTCCCCCTTTGTTCGAGAAAAGGCGAAGGTAACCGGCCGTCCGATCAGATCGGGATCGCTGGATACATTCTGAACGGACCCCTCGATCGCTTCTGATGTTCCCATCCCGCTCACCGACACTCCCGCGTTCTCCAACATAAAGCGGGGATACACCACCGCGGCAAAGGGGATATTCTCTCCTCCTTCCATCCGTCCTCCCCTTTGACTGTCTGAACGTTTTCCCTTGGTTCCGGGGATCAGCTTATCCGCGTACCCTTTGACCCGCCGGGCATATCCGTAGTAGCGCCCCAAGGTCTGTTCCAGATATCCGGCGACCAGGTCGGAAACCAGGCTCCTCAGTTCACCGCTGGAAAGATCGGTCAGGGACGCCAGGTAGGCTACATCCGCATCCACCGCCTTTTCGAAAGCCGATCGTGCCGCTTCGATTCCCTCCCGGTCCGCATTGATCTGAGTGTTCACAGCCTCTACATCATTCTTGACTTGATCCAGGGCTGTTGCTGCCTCCCGGATATCCGCCACCGCCTGCTGCAGCTCGGGTACGGTATCCAGGGAACGCACGTCGATCGAGCGAACCGAATCGATGTGCCCGGAAAGATCAGCCACGTCCGCTCGGCTCTTGTCGACGGTGATTTGCCATTGCTGCTGCAAGGTCCTCAGCCGGGTATTCAAAGCGGTGATTTGAGCGGGGCTGCTCAGTTTTTCCATCTGGTCATCGACCAGGGCTTCGGCGTCCAGATTGCCCAGGTTCAGCGACAATCCTCTCCGCTGCTCCCGGTCCGCCGGGACTTCCTTCTCTCCCCGCCCGCCCCCAGCCACTGCACCGGAGGTTTGCCGAGGCGTATTCCAGCCGATCTCCAGGCTCTCCAGGTTCGTGACAACCACTTTGGCCTTGAGCAGCTCGGCTGTGTTCAGGTCCACTTCGGTCGCCCCGAGCTCGAAGAGATTCCGAAAAGGCTGCTCCCGGTCCGCCACGCTGAGGTGCGCAAAAAAAATCCGGCCGGAGAGAATCCGAAAATCCAGATCGTCCACTTCGGCTCGAGCGGAAAATACACCCTCCAGTCCTCTTTCTAGAGCCTGCTCCAAGAGCCTGTTTTTGAAAACAAAATTAAATACCAGGATCACGGCAACGACGATTACCAGCAGAGAAACCTTCCCGGTCCGCAGGACTCCGCGGTTCTTCTTTATGGATCGGGCCAGCTGTTGGAGCCTCTTTGTATCTTCGGTATCCAGCTCTTCCAGCCGGTGGAAGCGGCCGTCCGCCCCCTTGCTGTACAGCCCGAGGAGAAAGTTGCGCTCCGATTCGATATAGACGCGCCTTATGACCTTTTTCCTAAACCGCTTTTCGCTGAGCTCCGCCTTAAACAGCTTCGGTACTTTCATGCCGGTCGCCTCTATCGCACGGTCAGGTATGGGCCGCCGAGCTTGCGAACCATGTTCCCGATGGACGCAACCAAAGGGACTCTTCCCAGCGCCTTCACCAGCTTGCTACCGGCAATCTTGTCCCTCAATCTGCGTCTGTAGAGAATCACCAGCTGTCGAAAGAGGAAGAAAACAGGAATCCAGAGCAGCAGACCGGCGATCAATCCACCCATCACGATGGTGTTGTTGAAACGGCTCAGGGGTAGGAGGGGCAGATTGTAGGCGGTTGTGAAGGGGTCTTGCAAAAACGGCCGGTTCAGCATCCAAGCTCCCAGCCTGTGCAGAAGCCCGTCGGTCAGCGGGGCGAGCAGCTTGAACAGGGCCAGAAACAGCAACTCCCCGGCCAGATTGATCTTCAACAGAAAAGTGATGATGAATAGGACGGTCCAGAGCAGGTTCCCGCCGGGGATCAGTGCAAGAAGCAGGGCGAAGGATATCCCTGCGGCGACTTCCCCGGCTCGATTGTTGGCGTTGATAGCCACGATCAGCGCAGCGATCCATTTGACAAACATTGTTTTGTACCCTCCGTCTCAAGTATTATATGCATTGCCGAAGGAAAACCGCAATGGATCACCTTTCCTGTTATTGAGTTTTCATGTTGAATAAACCGCGCCTGTCGTTTAGTCTCTTAGGCAGCT
Organism: uncultured Spirochaetaceae bacterium; assembly: GCA_964604845.1. GTDB lineage: Bacteria > Spirochaetota > Spirochaetia > SZUA-6 > DRHE01 > JAFGQJ01. The sequence continues at coordinate 15,481 of CAZSBH010000035.1, read as the reverse complement.
GTAGCAGAGATACACCATGAGAGCCGAACAAACCCTCTCTGACCAAGCGTTCTGCGACTATCTAAACCGAAGAATCGGCGAGATGATGGCGCTGGCCGTGTATGTCAGCAAGAATGCCTCCGAAAAGGAGTGCTTTACCCGCCCCCTGCTTGCCGACCTGCTTTCCGAAGCCACGAAAATCGAAGAGCTGCTCGATGCCTATGGAGTCAAACACAACAAACGCTGGTATCCCCTGCGCCAGGCCGTGGCTCCGATCAAACTGTTCTCCAATGTGAGCTATATCCTGATTCACGTCCTGCACTTCCTGCCCTACTATCGTCTGCTGCCGATCGAGCAGGATTTTCCCGCCGCCACGGAAAAAGCTCTGACCTATACCTGCTCGATCCTCACCGAAACCCTGAAAGCTCTGATCCGGGAGGCCCGCAAGCTCGATATATTGGTACCGGAATCCGTTCCTTCCTTGGAGAACTTCAGCGATGGAATCCTCGCCGGGCACCTTCCGTCCGACAGACTGAGTCAAAAGGTTGCTTCCCCGGAGGAGACGGTGGTGCATCTGGCTACTGCCTTCCTCAACCTGGCCGTACAGAGCACCTTTCTCCACGCGGTTCAATACCAGCAGGGCGAGAACCTCGCCGACTGGATTCCCGATCCCATCAGCGAGGAGCGTCTGCGCAATCTGGAAGAGATGTTTCACAACCTCCAGTCTCTCTACGACACCCATATCTCCGATTCCAACGTGGAGACCCTGGATGAAAACCTGCCGGTTCTCCGCGGTCATATCACCGTGATCTACCACCTGCTGGAAACGGCGACGGCGTTCACCCATTACTGCGAACGCCACATCTTGAGTTACGCCTCCAGGACACGGAAGAACAGGCACAACCTGACCGACCCCAACAAGCTGCTCGAGGTTCTGATCCACTACTCCGTGGCCTTCGCCAGCCGCTACATCGCCCGTACCCGCAGCCTCTGCCACGCTATGCTCAGGCGCTACGCGATCCAAGGCCGGATCACGGTTCCTGCGCCCCGCTACCGCGGATTCCATGTCCGTCCCTCCACGCTGGTGGCCAAGATCGTCAGCCACTACGGAAGCGAGGTAGAGATGAAGCTGGCCGGAGAGACCTACAACGCCGGGGTGACCCTGGATCTGTTTCGGGCCAACGAGAAGATCAACGCCGGCAAGAAGCGCTGGCTGGCAGCGGAGGTGCACAAGCTCGGACTGCACTCCCGCCCGGAGAGCTCTGTTCACTCCCGAAGGAAGGGAGACAAGGCCGGCGACCAAGACGATAAGCTGATGGAAAAGTTGGCCCACAGCGCGATACCGGCCTTGTTTTCCCAGAACAAGCTGGTGCTGTACGAAAGAAACCTCCCGCTGACGGAGATCAAACCCCTGCCCGACGAAACCACCACCGAATATATCACCCGAGCCCTGATTCAGCTCCTGACCATGGGAAAGATCGATGTGGTTATCGATATCAACGTGACCTTCGTGGGGGACAAGAGGGTGCTGGAGGACATCAAACTGCTCGCCGACAGCGGCTACGGGGAGGATGATTTCGGCAACAACCTTCCTCTTCCGGAAAAATTATCCTACCTGCGCAGATAGTCGTTTATCTTCCCGCTCTGGCCTTTACGACCCGATAGGCCTGCTCGGGATCCTCTACATCCGCAAGGAGGATTTCGGTCTGGCAGTCGATCCGCTCCACGATCGTGGTGTAGGAAAAACGTACGTCGTAGCGCTCCAGGACCGCCTTGGCCAGTTTGCTCAACACACCGGCTTTAACCTGACGGACCCCCATCCGAATCAGAAGCAGCGCCGCCGCCTTGCCTACAATCTTGTCCTCCACCAGAACACCTTGCGGCGGGTAGGATTCCGTGTTCAAAAACTCCTCGAGCTCGAAAAGCGGGTGCAGCCACTTGCCGACGCTGGAGAAGACCTGCCGGTCATCGTAACGGACGCGAAGGGTCACCTCCTCTGCCATTCTATCGTCTTTCGGCGTGGTGCATTCCGCAGTCCTGATACCACTTCCTGCCCTGCCGGGTCAGAATTTCATCCGCCTCCTTGGGTCCCCAGCTGCCCTGTTCATAGAAGCATAGGGGTGGGGCCTTAGGGTCCTCCCAGGAGGATAGGATATCGTCGATCAACTTCCAGGCCAGTTCGATTTCATCACCTCGGGAGAAAAGAGAGGCGTCGCCCTGCATGGAATCGAGGAGCAGCCGTTCGTAGGCTTCGGGAAGAACGTCGTCACCGAAATCCTCGGCATAATGGAAGTCCATGTCCACGGAACGGGTTCTCATGCCCGCTCCCGGCTGCTTGGTCTCGAATCGCAGGTGGACTCCCTCGTCGGGCTGGATACAGAGGGAGAGGATATTCGGGCTGATGCTCTGTTCCTCTTTGGAGGGAAACATCAGATGAGGAACACCCTTGAACTGGATGGCGATCTCGCTGGTTTTAAGCTGCATCGATTTACCGGACCGCAGGTAAAAGGGAATCCCCTGCCAGCGCCAGTTGTCGATGAAAACCTGAATAGCCGCGAAGGTCGGTGTTTGGGATTTCGAATCCACCTGCGGCTCGCTGCGGTAGCCGTTGTACTGGCCGCGAACATTCACCGATCCTCGTCTCAAGGCCCGCAGCACCTTCACCTTTTCGTCCCGCAGGGCGTCCGCCTCAAACAGGGACGGCGGCTCCATGGCGGTGAGGGTAAGCAGCTGGAGCAGGTGATTCTGAAACATGTCTCGAAGCACGCCGGCTTTGTCATAGTATCCGGCCCGATGTCCGACCCCGACGCGCTCGGCCACGGAAATTTGCACATGGTCGATAAAATTCCGATTCCAGAGCGGCTCGAAAATCGCGTTTGCGAATCGCAAGGTCAGGATATTCTGTACCGTTTCTTTTCCCAAATAGTGATCGATCCGGTAGATCTGGTTTTCATCGAACACCGAATGCACCTGTTCGTTCAGGTTTCGCGCACTGGGAAGATCGTAGCCGAAGGGCTTCTCGATAACGACCCGCCGCCAGCCAAGCTCGGACCGGTTCAGCCCCGCCTTGCCGAGCTGGTCGATGATCAGCGGGTAGAGATTCGGGGGTGTGGCCAGATAGAACAGACAGTTGCCTTTGAGCTGTTTGTCCTGATGGTTGCGCTGCAGGGTCTCCGCCAGTTTGGCGTAGGTCTTGGGATCGTCATAAGCGCCAGCGAGATAGGAGATGCGGTCCCTGAAGTCGGGCCAGCGATTGCAGATCTGCGGCTTCAGCCGAGCGTAGCTGCGTACCCCTTCAAAGGTATGGCTCTGAAACTCCTGATCGCTCATGGAGCTGCGGGCAACTCCGACCACCCGGCTTGCCTCGGGTAGAAGGCCTTCGCAGGCCAGGGTGTGTATAGCCGGTACCAGCTTACGGCGGGTAAGGTCTCCGGAAGCCCCGAAAATGACCACCGTGGCCGCTTCCGGTTTTTTCAGGCTCGGATTCATGTCAAGATCCGATGCCGCTCATCAAGCCCCGGATGTCAGCCTCTACATCCTGGCCTAGATGGATGCGGATCACCCGCCGCTGGTTGTCTTGGAGGGCTTGCTTGTCCCCCAAAGCCTGGGCCATCTTCAGAGTGGCAAAGCTGACTGAGGATTCCTGCTTTCCCGCAGTATCCGGGATTGCGGCGTCCCGCCGCTGCGAATTTGTGAACTGGACGAACAATCCGCCGCCCCCGCCGCCCTTGTGGAGCTGCCCCGTGGAATGGAGGAAGCGCGGACCATAGCCGACTGTAGTGGCAACCCGGTGCCGGTCCCTGATCTTCCTCCGCAGCTCCTGCAGTGCCGATGTGGTTGCCTCGGTCGGCTGGACATAGGCCTGCAGGGCGACGTAGTCTCCTGCTTCGGCTTGGGAGAGGAACTCGGCCAAAACCTTGCCTTCCGGAGGCTCGGCCCTGTCCTCGGGAAGCTGTCCCGTATCGGTATAGGCGCTCACCATCTCCCGGGCCCGCACCTTCGCGCTCTCTACATTCGGCTGGTCAAACGGATTGATTCCCAGAAGGTGTCCCGCCACCGCCGTGGCCAACTCCCACAAAAAGAACTGGGCGCCTATATCGTAGAGATCCCGCAGATCGATGCGCAGGACAGGGTGGCCTGCTTTTTCGAGGGCCTGCAATCCCGCCTCCAAGGCATCCTCGCCGTGCAGACGGAGATAAACGAACAACCTATCTTGACCGTACACCTCCGGCGCCCCGAGGGGTTCCCCGATCACAGGAACGATCCCCTTGCCTTCTTTACCCGTACTCTCTGCGATCAACTGCTCGACCCAGTCCCCGAAGCTGGCCAGTCGTGGTGAGGTGAAGATCGTGACCTTGTCCCGGCTCAGGCCCTCCCGTTTCTCTCCGGCCAACCGCCCCAAAATCGCTCCAAGCCGGGCGCCGTCCGTATCTTTACGGGCGGCATCCAAGGCTCGGTCGAGAAGAAGTTCCAGATCGATTCCGAGTAATGCCGCGGGGAGCAGACCGAAATAGGAAAGGGCGGAGTAGCGCCCGCCTATGTTCGGATCGCTGAGAAAGGTGATCCGGAAACTGTACCGAACGGCCAGATCGGCCAGCTTGCTTCCCGGATCGGTGATCGCCACGAAATGCTCTCCCGCCCTGTCGGCACCGACGGCCTCTACGGTACGGTTGTAGAAATATTTGAAAAAGGACAGGGTCTCCACCGTGCCCCCGGACTTGGTGGACACGATGAACAGGGTCTCTTCGAAATCGAGCTCTTCTGCATAGGAGAGGATCAGATCCGGATCGGTGCTGTCGATCACCGACAGTTTCAGATATCCCTCGGCCGGGCCGAAGGTCTTGCTGAACACCTCGGGAGCCAGACTGGATCCGCCCATTCCGAGCAGAACGGCCTGCCTGTAGCCGGAAGACCGCAGCTCATCGGCCAGCCCTGTCAGCCTGCCGATATTTTTCTTCGAAGTCTCAGCGATGGTGAGCCAGCCTAGACGATTGATGATCTCGGTCGGCTCGGTTTTCCAGACGGTATGGTCGTGAGACCGGATTCTCTGCATCACGCGCTGAGCCGACATCTCCTTCAGGGCGTCATCAACCACCTGTGTGTAATCTCCCAAATTGGCTTCAAACATACCTTTTCCTCCCCTCAGTGCGGTCACGAACGCGATATCAGTGTCTTATGAAAAAGTAGTCACAGCACCCACAAAGGTCAAACTCAACGCTCCCCTTTGCTGTACGGTTCTCCCAGCTTAGCCGGCGCCAGCAGCCGGCGGCGGTCTCTGCGCAGTCCCCCGGCGAGCAGCACGGCCAGGGTGGCCAGGTAGGGCATCATGGCCAGGAGATTGGGAGGCACGCCGATCGGTTGAAGAAGGTACTGAAGAACGAAGATACATCCGAATAAGAAAGCGCCCAGAAAGGCCCGCAGCGGATTCCATAGAGCAAAGATCGTCAGGGCGATGACGATCCAGCCGCGCCCGCCGGTCAATCCTTCGGTCCAGGACTTGCTGTATACGAGGGAAAGGTGGGCTCCGGCCATACCGGCCAGGGCGCCTCCCAGCAGGACGCAGAGATAGCGGATCCTGCCGACACTGATCCCCTGCACCTCCGCGGCTGCGGGGTTCTCCCCGACCGAACGGATCTCGATGCCCCAGCGGGTACGGTTGAGCAGGATCCAAAGCAGGATGCCCAGGACCACGGCCAGGTAGAACAATGGGTCCTGGGAGAAGAGAATGCGGCCGACCACCGGGATTTCAGCCAACCCCGGGATCCTGACCGCGTTCAGCTTCTGGGGCAGGGGACGCCCGATGAAGGGACGGCCGAACAGACCGCTCACCCCCAAACCCAGCATAGTCAGGGCCAAGCCGGAAACGACCTGGTTGGCTCTCAAGGAAACGGAAACAAAGGCGTGTATCCCGGCGGCCAGCGCCCCGGCCAAGACGGCGGCGAGCAGACCGATCCAGGGACTGCCGGTGGTCAGGGTCACGGTGAATGCCGACATGGCGCCGACTGCCATCATGCCCTCGACCCCAAGGTTCAGCACCCCGGAACGTTCGGTGATGATCTCTCCGAGAGTTCCGAGTAGCAACGGCGTTCCGGCGATCAAGGTGCGGGCAAGTATCGAGATGAGAATACCTTCCATACCCTAGGCCCTCCTCTGCGCCGAAACCACGATCCGGTTGTTGACGAAGGTATCTCCCATGATCAGGAAGAAGAGCAGAATCCCGTTGAACACATGCACCGTAGCCGCGGGCAGGCCGAGGGAAATCTGGATGGCGTCTCCACCGACAAGAATCCCCGCGAAAAACAATGCCGAGATGATCACCGCCAGAGGATTCAGCTTGGCGAGCCAGGCCACGATGATAGCGGTGAATCCGTACCCCCCCGATATCACCGTCGGATAGGTCAGATGATGGTGGATCCCCGCGGCCTCCCCTACGCCGGCCAGCCCGGCCACCCCGCCGCTGATAACCATCAAGACTACCGTAGTGCGCAGGAAATCGATGCCTGCGTAGCGGGCCGCCTCGGGATTCTCCCCGACCACCCGCAGCTCGTAGCCGAACTTGGTCGAATGGATGAGAAAAAAGAGTAGGACCGCGCAGGCCAGGGCGACAAGCAGGGTAAGATAGTGGATCCGGGTGCCCGGGATCAGCGGAAGCACGGCCGCGGCGGGCAGATCGTCTGTGTAGGGGAAGCCCTGTTGGGTGGCTCCTTTCCACGGCCCCACGATGAGCAGAGTCAAAAACTCCGCAGCCACATAGTTGAGCATCAATGTGGATATGACCTCGTTGACCCCGAAGCGTACCTTGAACAGAGCAGGCAGAACGCCCCACAGGGCTCCGCCGAGGAAACCGGCCAAGAACATCAGAGGGACCACCAGCCAAGCGGGCAGACCCACACCCAGATTCAACCCGACCCAAGTGGCGAAAATCGCTCCGATCAGCAGCTGGCTCTCCGCACCGATATTCCAGAACTTGGCCCGGAAGGCCAGGGTAAGACCGGAGCCGATGAGGATCAGGGGAATCGCCTTGGTGATGGTTTCGGAAATTCCATACGGGCTGCCGAAGGAACCGGCCAGGATCTTCCAGAGAGCAAAGAAGGGATTCACCCCCTTCACTGTAAATACCAGACCGACGGCAACAAACCCGGCCAGCAGGGAGAGAACCAGCACGGCAAGCTGGATCGCGGCCGACACCTCCCGCCGGGGCTGCAGGCGAATCGAGACACTCACTTGCCCGCTCCTTTCACCCCGCCGCCTGCCGTGGCACCGGGCTGAGAACCGGCCATCATCAGACCCACGTCTTCCATGGTTGCCTCGGCTGTGGCCAGAATGCCCATAAACCTACCTTCGTACATGACGGCGATCCGGTCGCAGAGCTCGAAGATCTCCTCGAGATCTTCGGAGACCAGGAGAACCGCCAATCCCTGCTCCCGCTTCTGCAGAAGCTGTTTGCGGATGTACTCGGTTGCCCCGACGTCCAGGCCGTAGGTGGGATGGGCCGCCACCAGGAGGGCGGGCTGGCCCGAGATCTCCCGGCCGAGGATCAGCTTCTGTATATTGCCCCCGGACAGGTTCTTGATCGGCGTGTCTATGGTCGGCACGCTGACGTTGAACCGCTCGATGATCGCCGAGGCGTGCTTGCGGATACTACCGTAGTTGAGAAACAGAACGCGGGAAAACAGACGCCGCCGGTGCTGCTTCAAGACAGCGTTCTCGTACACGAACATATTGGGAACGATCCCGAACTTGATCCGCTCCTCCGGTACATGGGAGATTCCTCGGCTGGCCACAACCCGGGCGGAGGCATTGGTGATGTTCTGCCCGCCTAAAACGATCGTGCCCTCCGTTGCCTTCCGCAGCCCGGTGACCGCCTCGATGAGCTCCCGCTGACCGTTTCCCGAAACCCCGGCGATTCCGAAAATCTCGTTCCGAAATATTTGAAAACAAACTCCCCGCACAGCCATCTGCTGGCGGTCCCCCGGCACGACGAGTTCTTCCACATCCAGAACCATCTCGCCCTGTTCGAGCTGGGGTCTTTCGATGCGAAAGATGATCTCCCGGCCGACCATCATGCGGGCCAGCTCCCTCTTGTCCACATCCCTGGTCTCCTCCTTGCCGGCAACCTCACCCTTGCGCAGAACCAGAACCCGGTGGCAGATGGACAGGATCTCCTCCAGCTTGTGGCTGATGAAGATCACCGAGTGCCCCTCGGCGGCCATGCGGTGCAGAATGGCGAACAGCTCATCCGTTTCCTGGGGTGTCAGGACCGAGGTCGGCTCGTCGAGAATCAGCAGATCCGCGCCCTTGACCAGAGCTTTGACTATTTCCACGCGCTGCTGCTCCCCTGCGGAGAGCTGCCAGATCCGTTCCTGGGGATTGATCTTCAAGCCGAAGCGCCGGCCGAACTCCTCCAACCTGCGTGCCACGTGCCGGGAGGGAGACAGGAAGGGTGCGCCGCTCAGTCCCAGGGCGATGTTTTCAGCAACGGTATGGTTTTGAATGAGCATGAAATGCTGGTGGACCATTCCGATGCCCAGATCAATCGCATCCCGGGGCGATTCGATTCGGACGGCTCGACCGTTGATCCTGATCTCTCCTTCGTCCACGGGGATCAGGCCGTAGAGTATGTTCATCAGCGTGGTTTTTCCGGCGCCGTTCTCCCCCAGCAAACCAAGGATCTCCCCCGCCTGTATACGCAGATTGAGGCGGTGATTCGCCCGGGTCGTGTGGAAGGACTTGGAGATATTGCTCATCTCGAGCACTTCGATCTTGGGCAATCTCTGCTCCTCATAGAGGGATGTTCTGACTGTACCGGACATTGGGGCCTGTGGCAATCCCGGACGGACTGAAGCGCCGTCGAAACTATCCCGCTTTGCTCTTCCTGGTGGGTTATTATTGCCGGCGTTTCATGGTAAAATGAATTAAGAGCAAAGAAGGAGGGTCGAACATGAGCCTGAACAAAGAAACAAGGGAGCGTTACGAAAAAAGAATGCTTGCTGTTATGCAAGAAGAGGGAGACAAGAAGCTTCAATGCGATTTTTTTGCCAAGAAGATCGGCATCTCTCGGGACTACGTTCTCCAGCTCATGCAATCCTTGAGTGAGCAAGGGCTGGTAGAGTTCGAACTGGCCAAACGGGCTCCCGAAAAAAAATCCTGGGTCCGGCTGAAGTCCGGCAGCTAGTTATAAGTCACTACCCGAAACCGGCCGTCGGTTTTTTCCTATCCTATCTCAAGCGGCTTGAAAAAACTTGAGAAATTCCAGGAAATAAATTTGTCATCTTCCCCCGCGGCGTTTATGATGTACAGATCGGCGAAAGACGTGGAGTATGAAACCGTCGACTGCTATTGGTTTCGGGCTTCTACTCCTGCTTTTCATCTCTGAACCAGCCACATCCGACGAGTCAGAACCCCTCTTATCAAAACTCCCCCAGAAAGAGAATCTCCTCGTGTTCGAAAAGGCTGCGACGGCTACGGACCTGGATCATTGGCTGCAAGCGGCGGATCTGCACCTGGCGGATTTACCCGAATGGGAAAGAGAACACTACCTGGAAGAATGGGAGGAACGTCTACTCCTGTGGCTCAGACACGAATGGGCGGACACCCTGCCCCGACCCAGGTTGGATCTGTTCATCGACGAGATCGAGAAGACCCACGAAGCCTATGTATTTGCCACCGACGATTCGGGGCGTGTCCTGCGGGACGTACGGGACAACCCGCTCGTGCTCGAGCATAGGGGGGACGCCGAAGACTTCCAGGCCTGGAAGGAAGATCTCGGTACTCGTATGGAGGAACTCCTCCAGCAATGGGAACGGGAGAGTCTGGTCGTCTACCACGAGCTGCTGTCCGCTCTTGATACCCCGGAGGCCGGTAAAGTTCAATCAGCCGCCCGAACGACCCTTGCCCGGTATAAAGAGGAAGTCCATCGAGAGTTCGAACGCCTGTACCGCCAGGCGGAGAGCCAATTCATCCGAATCAGGCTGAGGCAAGCTTCCGAAGCAACTCCTGAACCGGAAATCCGGACTCCGGGCGAGCTGGCCCGATTGTTGATCACCCGCACACAGACGGAGCTTCAAGACTCAGGTTTGCAATCCGCGCCGGGTCCCGAAGCGATCCCCGAACATACCCAACCGTCAATCCTACTCGATCCTCAAACCTGGGAGGAGGATTTTTGCCGGGCTTTTGAACGGGGAATAGAATCCTGGAACCGGGGGGAACGGAGCTTTCTCGAGGAAAGGATCCGCTGGGAGACCGATGCCCGCACCTCCTTCGCCGAATCGGAGGAAGCCTGGCGGACGGCGCGCGTTGAGTTCGAGCAAGCCCGAGAGAACTGGATCGGAGACATGCAGAGGGGTCTGGATGCGGGCCTTGCCCACTGGGATCAGATGGAGTCGGAGTTCGTCGATCAATACGACCTGGCAATGACAGAGCTGGCTGCCGCCTCCAAGGGCGAGCTGGATCAGTTGGATCAGGAGCTGGGCAGCATGCTGAGCCTCTACAGCCAAAACAGCGACCTCCTCGAGGTGGCCAAGGCCAACGCCGAGCTTCTTCAGGAGCAGATCTCAATCCTCGAAGAGCAGAACGATCCGGATCGATTGGACAGTCTGCAGCTACTTCGAGAAGAGCTGTTCTATTGGCAGGGGGAGGATGGGGAAGGAGGAATAATGGGTCAGTGCCGACAGACCTCCGACCAAGTGCTGACATCTCTGATTGATCTGGAGGCGAGAATCCGTGCTTACGGAGCGGACGGTCGACCTTCCTCCTGCCTCCGGCGGGAGATCGCCCGTCTGGAAGATGAGATGCTCTACCTCTCCGGGCAGCTGGACCTTGCTCGAACAACCGACATTCCCTCCGATATCACCAGTCAGCAAGAACAGGCCTACCAAAGGATTACGACCGTTCTCGATGTGCTTCGCACACTGGATGCGGACAGCCCACTCTTCGATTCCTCGGCTCGGGTCGACCCGGGATATCTCGAACTGAAAGACAGGGAGCTCTCCCAGCTGAACGCGTGGCAGCATCTGCTTCTTGCCTCTGACTTGCTGGGAGAATCAATAGAGGAAATTGAAGCCGGGCTTGGCTCCTGCACAGCAGAACTGATCAAATCTATCGGAGAGGTATTCGGCTTCTATCGTGACGCCGAAGGAGACTCGATCCAAGCCCTCAGCTACACTCCCACCTTTGCAAGTCTCGACCCGGAAGCTCTTACCGATTTCTCCGTTGTTGAAGATTCGCTGTTCGCTGATACGCTCGCAGCCTACTTCGCAGGGGAGGAATCGGAGGTTTCGGAGAAATTGTCCCATGACGTCACGATATGGTTGACAGCGATGGCCGAACTCGATGGTGGTTGTGAAGCGGCCCTGCGGACATTTGGATTGGCCTACTACCACGATGTGAACGTTCAGAATGATCTGAATCTCGAAGGTAGTCCCGAAATCGACATCGCGATTTTCCACAATCCCAATTTTACAGTCCTTGTCGATGAATATCTGGAGCTTGGTCCCGTTATACTGCCTCTGTTCGTGTGGGGTGATTCGGGTCCTGAACTTATGACGGTGTATCCGGATCACCGGCTGGTCCCGGAGGACTATCTGGAAAGGAAAACTGGTCAGGTTCTGGACGATCTGCGGTCGAACCCTCACACCAACAGACTGTACGCCTTCTTCAAAGCCATGCTTGCAACGGGCCACTTCGTTCCAGGGGCTGATTTCATCTGTAAAGATCTCGGGGATCTTGCCTATAACTACGTTGAGGATAAAGCCCGCGAATTGCAGCACGATTGGGAAAAAAAATGGTGGCTCTTCAAATGGTGGAAAGCGGATGAAATCCAGTCGCTGCGGAACAAAATCGCCCCCCTTCATGTAACCGGCGCAGAGGAGCGAGCTGCGATCGCTTCGCGGGCGGCGGAAACCACCCGTGCCCAGGCGGATAGAATAGAATTCAACCACAGACTCGAGTTTCTTGAAGGCACGGACGGGAGTTCCCTCGCATCAGCCTTGGAACAACTGACCCGGTTTCCGGCGAACGACACACTTACCACAATTATTGAAGAGGCGTACGGCCGCATGGATCCGATCCAGCGGGGCGACAACCTTGCGGTGCTTCAAGCGGTTCAGTCCATTTTGGCGGAAGATCTTACACAGACCAGATTGGCCATCGCCGCTTCAGTCTCCGACCTCTCCGCAGAGTATCGGGAGAAAGTTGCCTCCTACTTGAAAAGCCTGTACGACCCCGATACCAACGAGCAGGATCTTATCGAGGCGGTGCAAGAGTTGTATGGCGGTCCCGGCTCCGGCTTCTTTGCAGATGATTATCACGACGCGGAGTTGATCTATGCCCAATCGGTAGAAGCTCTTACCCCCGAAGGGCAATCACAACGGTTGTCGGAAATTGCCGTTGATCTTTACGGATTGTTGGCACACCGTCTGGAGCTCTGCCAGGAACAGGCTCAGCAGGATCTCCGACTCCAGCTCCGCCGGCTTGTAGATCAACGAATCGTGTGGGAAGCCGGGATCGAGAACCTTTTAGCTGCAGGCCTTCATGATTGGGCGGAGGGAGCAAGGAAGATCACGGACATTCGTGAGCAATGGGTTCGGGGATTCATGGATGAGTACAACGAGAAGCGGCAGATGTGGGATGGAAAGTACATTCTGTTCGTAAATAACAGAGAAGAGTGGATCGATCGCAGCACCCGCAACGCCGTAGCCGCTGCGGCGCAATCCGTTGCCCTACAAATGGACCTGGATGCGGATCGCCTGATTGCGGAAACGCAGACGATCTCCATCCCCAGCATGATCGGCGGTCCGCCGAATGTGAAGAGAATCCTCCAGGAAGCGCTGCCCGGCGCCGCTCTCGATGATGTGTTAGCAGATGCTCTCTCGGTGGACTACATCTCAAAACCGGTAGATCTGGAGGCAGCGATGTATCTACCGGGTTTGCGTTGTTCGAGCTCATACGATCGATACGCCAAACAGCTCGCCGACACGATAGGGCAGGAGATTTTCAGCCACGTCGCCCTGGTGACCGCCCTTCAGATGCGTCGGCTGGTCGAACAAGCCGAGGACGCGGTCGGAGCAAATATCGTTGAGGCAAATCGTAGGATGGAGGAAAACCTCACCGGTATGCTGCAGGGAAGCGGCTACCGCAGGAGCGGTCCGGAGTACCGCCGCTCTTCGGTAATCGATAAGACTCTGTTCGGAGGCATGGAAGAGGAGGTGCAGACTGTACGGGCCTATCGCTACTTCGTGGCCCCCGATTTTGATGCCGGGGTGGATCTGAGCAGAGCTACCCTTGAAGGCCGTTCCGGCGACTACATCCAGGAGATGGCCGTCCGGGCCCAAGAGAACCTCAAGAAGTACATGGAACTGATCTTCGGGAGACCGGAGAATCGACGTGAAAACTGGGACTGGGAGGGCATCAACGGGCAGTTCAAAACCTACTTTGCCTCACAGACAGCTGCATTTCAAGGCGCCCAGGGATTTCATAGAAAAGACAGCTTGTTCCACGAAGTGGATGGGCTGTTCCCCTATCACATCGGTTATGAACCGGTTATGGAGCAGGACGCACCGGAAGAGGTACAAGAGCCCGGATACGGCCAACTGGGCCTGATCATGGAAGACTACTTTCGAAACGAGGCAAGGCAGGCCCGTGGACTGTCCATGCTGGTGGTTCCCTGGTACAACCTGAGAATGTGGGATGACGATACCGACAACGACGGCGAGGCGGACGGCTGGCTCGAAGCCCCAAGCGCCCGTGACGCTGTTGACCTGGCGGTAAGCATCGCCGCCACGGCCACGGGCAATGTCTGGGTTGCCGCAGCGGTAAATCTGGTCGATGATGCTGCCTTCACGATGGCTGACGTATCCAGTGGATATATCGACCTGGAAGAGGGTGTCCTGTCTTTCGGCAAGCAGGCCCTGGTCGGCATGGCTACTGTAGGTACCGGCGCAAGCTTCGATGCACTGGACGGGGCTTTGGGAGCCTTCGCTGAGGGTGGAGTAGGTAAAACCCTGCTGCAGGGTACGGAAAGTGCAACGAACCGAGTTATCGGTGCTACCGTGAATGCAGTCGGTTTTGACTCGCAGGGCGGGCTCATGTTCGACACCGCGCAATACAACGACAGGCTGATCGGCCGGCAAGCCCTTCGCGGTTATCTGGCGGAAGTCTCCGGGTTTGCCGTCGGCAATATAATAGAAGGAAATCTGACTGGATTCTCCAGTGGGCACATCCGAGACATACAGTCGATATCCCAGATAGCGGGAGGACTGACTCAGGCGAGTCTGGAATATGCTCTAACCGGTCAGACGATCCTGAACCTGGCTGATTTCAGCATGTTCGGATGGGAGGCGAATCACAGAAACCTATCCGGTGGAGTTCTTGAGCTTCATCTCGGCCAAGATCAACCGCATTTTGCGCTAGGTCAACAAGGACCCGATATCAGCCTATCTGCGCTCGCCGATGCAGCTTCCGGATTCGATACCTGGATCGAGAGCTTGCGAATCCGCCGTTACGATCTTCTCGGTGATTGGGAAACCGCGAACGATTACAAGGATTACCGCTCCGTGGGAACCTCGATGCGCTCGCTCTACTCCTACGGAGATGTCGAGGGTCAGGAGTTGTACGAAGAACTGCTTGGCGGGCAGACGCAGCTGTTGATCGGATTTACCACAGCCAAGGGACAAACCGAGCTCCTCGACGATGTGAAGCGGGTGCATGTGGCGACCCTCGGCGACTATTGGGACCGCAACAGCCGCCTGGCGGGCGGCGTGGTCCTCCAACATGAAGCGCACCGGGATGGTTTGACCGCGGATGCCTTGGCGCAGCAATTGGAGACCCGGTCCGCCGTCCGTTCACACACGGACATGGCTCTGAAAATCGCAGGTGATTACGGTTTCCCTTTTATCGATGCCGACCGAGCCCTGCTTCGGGATGTCGTTGCCAGCCGGCTGGCGGAGGCGATAGGACCTGAGTTTTTCTCAGCCTATGTAGACAGTGTGTACGAGAGCAGGCAGGGCGATTTGTACAGCATCGAACGATGGAGCGGCACGGCGATCGGGACAACTCGCAGGAAGAGCAGCTACTACGTGATGAAACTCGAGCAGGACCCCGCAGACGCGTCGATCTACACCATTCGAAACACCATCGGCCCAGCGGTATCTCTATTTGACAGGCTCCACAATCTATTTTCAAATAAAGATCGCGTGGAGATGTCCAAACCCCTGTTTGACATCGTCGGCAGTGGGGGCTACTTCGGAGCGCTCAAAGTGCTGTACGGAAAAGGAGCCGATGCTATCGGCACCGGCGCCGATGTTCTCGGACTGATCGACGACATCATTACCGGCTACGAGATTGTCCGGAACGTCGACGTCCCGGGATCCGGCGTCTTGGGTGGAGTATCCAACACCCTGGAGATCATCGACGGGCTGATCGTGGGAATCGCCTCCGGAGCAAATGCCGTGATCGAAAAAGAGTTCGCCGACTACTGGTGGGAATCCGGAGTCCCCAATTTCGC
>CAZSBH010000034.1:19387-40687 GCA_964604845.1 uncultured Spirochaetaceae bacterium | reverse complement strand
CGGGCACCGTGTTCATGACCTTCCACTACCGGGAGGCGGCGGCCAACATCCTGACCAACGACGCCCTGGACCCGGTGGCCAAGATCCCCGAGTTCAAGGTCTGTGCGGTGAAGGTCAAGAAAGCAGGAACCGCGACCAAAGAGAAAAAGACAGCAAAAGCCCGGGCTTGATGCCCGGGCAAGAATCAAACAACGGTAACCTCTTCAAGATCGATCCCCCCCCTACTATATTCCCCGGTCTCGGGGACCATAGTAGACTTGGGTCTGCTTCGAGTAATCCCAGTTATACGATTCCAAGCCGGTTGGATTTCGCCTCCGGGATCTATCTTCGAGAAGATCAAGAGTACTCTGCCAGTCCTTGATCCCGCTGACCGCATCGATCTCTTGAACATTTTGCCACCCTACGGTATTGGCTATCTGAATCGTCTCTTCCGGCGTAAATCCCCTGATAAATCCGCAAAGAAATCCGGCGATGGTCGCGTCCCCGGCGCCTAGTGTGGAACCCATATTTTCAGCCATGAATGATGCAGCCCAGATCTCTCGATCGGACCACATTCGGATGTCCGCCGGACGAGCGGAACCTAAATTGCCTACTCGACGCTGATCGGCTGACCGAAGATAGACGCCTCGAACGCCGCACTTGATCGCTGCCATGGCAACGCCCATGGCTATCAAACGTTCGGCCATACCCGCAATATCTTCGGGCTCATAGACCAGTACGGGGTCCTGTCTATTCGCCTGTTCCAGTTTTTTGTCGTACAGCGCTCTGTCGAGCATGAAGGTGATTTCATCGATGCTGGGCATGAAGATATCCACACTGGGGAGCACCTGTTCAAGGATTTTCGGCCAATTGGCTTTCCCTGCCGGGCTTGAAGGATCGACTGCTACCATGTCCATACTGGTTGTGATCTTGAGTTCTTTGACCTTTCGATACATGCGGATTAATTCGAGGCCATCGTTTTCGTACATTTTCCTCATTAGAGGAGGATAGCCAAAGTGGAACAAGAGGCAATCTTTGACCAGATCGTAGTCGATATCATCGGCGCCAAAGGTGTCGTTGGTTCCCGGATTGTGCAGATAGAACCGGTCAATCCCTGGCGGAGAAATCACGATTGTATAGGATGAGTTCTGATCCGGGACCACTTTAAAGGCTTTAGCCCGTTCTTCACCCACCGCTCTTTTAATAATATTGCCGAATTCGTCCAGCCCGATTTTACCGTTCAACACGACATCTACGCCCAGCTTGGCCAAGGCCAATCCGGTGTTGGAAACCGGCCCGCCTGTAGACAGGACCGCATCTTCAACATTGGTCAATTTCCCAGGAGAAAACGCACTATCAAAATCAAATCTTTGCGAGGCGGCGAATCTGGGGGTAATATCCAAGCACAAATGCCCAGCCACCATAACCTTTTCTTTCCGTACGTCTGTCACCATGCACTCCTTGAGTGTTGATATCATAGCGGAAAACGTATTACCCAGCCAATGCTACGGGACTCCCTGATGGGGGATCAGGCAAGACCCCAGACCTCCAGCTTTGCGGGGTCCGCTAAAGTTTCCGGCACCGGACCCTCCGCCACGATCCGTCCCCCCCCCATTATCAGGACCCTGGAACAGACGGTTCGTGCCAGGTCGAGGTCGTGGGTCACGATGATCTGCGTGCCGCCAAGGCTGAGGAGCAGGCCCAGGACGCCCCGCCTTCCCCGGGCATCGAGGTTGCTGGTGGGCTCATCCAGGACAAACACCGGCGGGCGCATGGCATGGACCGTGGCAATCGCCGCCCTCTTCTTTTCACCTATGCTCAGGTGAGCGGGATTACGCCTTTCGAATCCTTCCAGGCCCACCGCTTTGAGGCTCCCGCGCACCCGACGCTCTACCTCGATATCGGGCAGGCCCATGTTGCGAGGTCCGAAGGCCACGTCCTCGAATACCGTCGGACAGAACAGCTGATCCTCCGGGTTTTGGAATACCAGACCTACTTTCTGTCGGATGATCCTCACGGTGGCTTTGGACAGGGTGACCCCGTCGACCTCGAGCTTCCCCTCCCCGTCGAGCAGGGCGTTGAGGTGCAGGAGTAGAGTGGATTTGCCCGCGCCGTTGGGTCCCATCAATGCCAGCCGCTGCCCTTCCCTCAGGTCAAACGAAACCTCCTTCAGGGCCTCCGTGCCGTCCGGGTAGCGGTAGGACAGGCCGCGCAGGGAGAGGACGACCCGGGATTCCGTGCTCACCGGCAGCCCGCCAGCCAGGGGAGGAGGCGCGAAGCGAGCACCACGAGGGGCAACCCGGCCAGCACCGCCAGATCACGGGCCGACAGCGCGTGGGTCTGCCGCGGAGGTATCCCCGGATCGTATCCTCTTGCGATCATGGCCTGATAGACCCTTTCGGCCCGCTCGTAGCTGTGCAGGAACAGCGTGCCGATCATCCGGCCGATTACCGTGGAGTGCCATAACCAGCGGCCGCCGAACAGTCGGGCGTCCCGGGCTCTTTTCATGCGAAGGGTCTCCTCGACGATGACAAACAGGTATCGATAGGCAAAGCTGATGATCAGGACCAGGGTGCGGGGCACCCGCAGCCGCTCCATCGCCTCGAGAATCCCCGCGAAGGACGTGGTGGAGGAGAGCAACACCACGGCGGTGACTGAAAGAAAGGCTTTGGAGATGACCGCAGCGTAGAGCCTGGCACCCTCCCTGCTGACGGCGACAGCGGGTGTGAGCCGAACGAGGATCTCATCGCCCGGCCGGAAGGGCGCAAGCACGGCGACGAGCGCTACGAATCCGGCCACCGGCAGGCTGCGGCCGAGCAGGTAGCCCGGAGGTACTTTCGAGAGGGCGGCTGCACCTGCAAGGAGCAGGAGCGCGAATCCAAGAGGAAGCCACCGGCCGGGAGGGGTTGTAACCCACAGGGACAGACACATCAGGACGACCAGGACCTTGACCCTGGCGTCCAGATGGTGGACCGGGCTGTCCAGGCTGACATACCGGTCAAGGAAATCCAGGTTCAACGGGGGATCGATTCTCCGGCGTCCTCGGCAGCGGGTCGGCCGGGCCGGGACCGGCCGCGGACGAGCAGCCTGCCGAGGCCAAGGGCGAGCCCGAAAACGATCAAGGTCCCCGCTACACCAGCCAGAGCGGTGGCTATACCGCTGCCGCCTACCCCGGGCATCTCGTAGTCGGGGACCGGTGCGGACTTCCAAACCTGCCTTCCCTCGGCTCGTCCCAGGAACCCCTGGTCTTCGGCGACCCGTTCCAGCCCGTCCGGGGAGGAGGAAGCGAAGGGGGCTAAAAACGCAGCCAGCAGCAAGCACACACCTATCGCGGCGAGAAGAAACGGGAAGATGTACTTCTTCATGCCCTCACCTATTGGGGCTTCCAGGCCAGGACCAGGTCGGGGCGGACTCCGAGCATCAGAGATACCACTACGGCGGAGATGATCCCCTCTCCAATCCCGATCAGGACATGTACGCCGGCCATGGCGGGCAGCGCCAGCTTCAGGGGAGAGGTCCCGGACAGAGCCAGCTCCACGGCGCAGACCGACGCGGCCAGCACCACAGAGAACCAGGCCGACACGGCCGCAGATGCCACAAAAACACCCCTTCGCCGGGGCAGCACCAATGTCATCAGCCGGAACAGGCCGTATCCCCCGAGGCCGCCGACGATCCCCATGTTGAAGATGTTCGTGCCCAGCGCGGTGAGTCCGCCGTCGGCGAATAGAAGGCTCTGGATCACCAGGACAACCGCCATAACGAGAAAGCCATTTAGGGGTCCGAGCAGCAGCGCTACGAGCAGTGCCCCCAGAAAATGCCCGCTCGTGCCGGCGGCAACGGGAAAGTTCAGCATTTGAGCGGCGAAGACGAAGGCGGCTGAAACGCCTAGGATCGGGACGTTTTTTTCGCCCAGCGTACGCCTGGCACGGGCCACGGCGGCCGCCCCAACCCCCACCGAAACCACCGCGGTTGCGATGTTGATCGGCGCGCTTATCAGGCCGTCGGGGATATGCATCAGGTTCCTCCTCTTCCAGTTAGAAATGGAAGCGTGTTATCTTTTTGGAATTCGTAACACGAAATTGCCGCCCTGTCAAGCCCGGATTACGAGCTGCACGGGAATTTTTTTATCCAGGCATCGATTGTTATCTACACCCGGTTGAGGGACTGGAGCTTCATCATATCCGTAAATGAAGCTTTGAGCTTGAGCCGTCGCTGTTGAAAGGCCTGCTGCCCGCTGATCTCTCCCCGCGTCATGGCCCGGAGAGTTTCCGAGTCCATTTGGTAACTGATCTCGGGTCGGTCCAGCGGCGTTTCTATAGACTCTGGTTCTTGGGCAACGCCCCCGACCATACGAATGATGAAATATTCATCGAAATCGCTTATGAAATACTGCATGACTTTGTTCCAGTTTTGGAAGTTGCGGGCCACCTGCGGGTGAACAAATTTCAAGCGTTGATCCTCTAATAGCTGCAGCAGTTGTTCCCGTGTAACGGCGGGTGCATTACGACCCTCTCCTGAGGAGTCCCGGCGCCGGTTCCGGTTCCCCCGACCGACTCCAAGTCTTAAGCGGGGTCTCAGCCGGCGGGACAGGCGAAGAAGGGGAGGCAGTCCGCGGGCCGAGCGTGCCAGCAGATCTCTGGCCGCCAGATCCTCCGCTACTTCGGCAAGATCCAATCCTTCGAGCCCCTCCCTGGTCTGCAGGCCCGTGAGCACGTCCCAGCCTCTCATTTCATAGTAGTCGTCCCGCAGCCGCACGTACTCCTTCAGATCGATCCTCTCTCCGATACGGGAGGTGATTTTACCTCCCCTACCCGGCACGATACACTCGGGGTCGGCCACATGTCCTTCCAGCGGGCGGGTGTGCCACTCCTCCGGAAGCACATCCTGAAGGCGGGCCCGGTGGCCTTCCCGCAGCAGGATCGCCCGCTGCAGATTGAAGATGCGCGCTCCGATCCGGTTGAGATCTTCCACGGTATACTCGATCCCGGTGGCGGCGGTTAGGATACGGCTTTCGATCCCGGGATCGCCGATATGATCCGGAGAGTTGGGAAGGTCGATAACCGGATACATCCAGTCGCAGGTTATGAGGCTCTCCTTTGCATACTGGCGATCCTGTATCCTTTTCGCTCCCAGTGCTTTGCCCTCAAAAGTTGTAAAATCCCCGGCTTGCTCGCTTCCCCAGAACCGATGGGCAATGCCTCGGACAACGTCGGAGGAAACGTGTGCTCCTTCCACACCTTTTGCCCAGCTGGACCACTGGGCGAGCACGAGCCCTGCTTCGTGGAGCTGCTGGATCGGCTCCCGGGGTTCGAAGGGATAGAGCAGGGTGTTGACGGTGCAATATCGCGGGTCGTAGGGGTCGTTGTGTCGGAAAAGAGACCACGCCGCCGGGCCTCGCTCCCGCGCGGCGGTTCGGGCGCCCTTGGCCAACAGAACTCCGAAATCCTCCCCTGCAACGATTTTTTTCAGCAGCATTTCGATAAACTCCAGGCTGCCCACTCTGCTGAGGGGGAGACCCGTTTCCGATGCCGTGATTACCCCTTCGGCATGGCAGCGGAGCAGCCATTCGATGATGGCCTGCACTTCCCAGGTATCGATGCCCAGCTCGTCGCAGGTCCGGTTGGCATGGAAGGGAACATCGTTGTCCTGTCCATAGTAGCCCCAGGCATGGGGCATATAGAAGAAACGGGACTGGCACATGAACTTGCCGCTCTTACCGTTGTCCGCGGTGTACTTTACCCGCAGGCAGTTGGCGATACAGCCGTAACAGGGCAGCTTTCGGGTCTTCGGTCCATGGGCCATGAAATCGATACCCCAAGCCTTGACGTTTCCCCTTCCGTTTCCTCGTAGTTCGCGGGAAATTTCCCGCAAGGTTTCGGGGAGGGCTGTTTCCACGACCCGCCGCGCACCCCGCACGACGATTGCCTTGAGGTTTTTCGAGCCCATGACCGCACCCATGCCTCCGCTGCAGCTGGCATCTCCATCTGCGAAGAGCGTGGAATAGGGTACCAGCCTCTCTCCCGCCGGGCCGATGGTGAGCACCTTGGAGTTTTCTCCCTCTCGCTGTTTCAGGAGTTCGATCGTTTCCGTGGTGCTCCTGCCCCAAAGATCATCGGCATCGTGAAGGCGGATGCCCCGGCCCCGAATCGACAGTATTACGGGGTGAGCCGCTTTTCCCTGCAGAATCAGCCCGTCGTAGCCGGCAAATTTAAGCTCCGCCCCGAAGGTTCCTCCCAGGCTCCCGTAGCAGAAGCCATCACCCCCCGGCAGGGGAGATTTTGCATACACTCCCCAGCGCGAGCCTCCCAAAGCTGGAACGCCGGCCAGGGGACCGAGGGAGAGGATCATCCGATTCCGCTCATCAAAGGCTTCGATCTCCGGAGCCACCTCGCTCCAGTAGATCGCGGTGGCCAGGCCGCGGCCGCCCAGGAAGCGCTCCGTATACTTCTGAGTGGGGATCTCCTCCGTCGCACCGGTGGATAGATCGACCCGCAGGATCGTTCCCGCGTAGTTATTAGGTGCGCTCAAATCGGACCTCCCGTGTGGGTCGACGCTCTCTTTGTCTTGAGATGCTCAATGAATCAGACCGGGTTTGTCAGCAATAGTACCTACTTTGCCTGCCTGCGTAAAGGCACGAAATAATATTGGTAAAATTTTTGAACAGTGAACAGGATGTGGCAGTCGAGCCTCCAATCGAGTCTGGAGATGCATAATTGTTTATACCTGTGCTACTATTGGGACTTCGTTCACGACCGGATTCATGGTAATGGCTGAGAGAGTCGATCTTACGCGCGGCAATGTCTTCAAGAATGTCCTCTATCTGGCCTGGCCCATGGTCGCGGGCAATGTTCTGCAGAACGCCTTCAATGTCGTGGACATGATCTTCGTGGGCAGGTTGGGTCCATCCGCGATAGCTGCAGTGGCTCTCTGCGGTCTGCTGATGGAGATCTCCTGGACCCTTCTGATTGGAGTGACTATAGGCACGACCGCCATGGTAGCCCGTTTCTACGGTGCAGGGGACCGCCGAACAGCCGGATTGACCGCCATGCAGTCGCTTTCCTTAGGTGTCGTTGTATCTCTGTTTCTGGTCCTGTTCGTCAATTTTTTCGGTCGGGAAGTCCTGGTAGCTCTAGGGGCACGGGACGAGTTCCTGCATCTCGCTGTGGGTTATTTAAACATCGTGTTCGATGGGTCCGTTACTCTTGTCCTGTTCTTCCTAACCAGCGCCATCATGCGCGGCACTGGGGATGCCCGCTCGCCGATGCTGATCATGGCCGCATCTACGGTGATCAATATCGCACTCGATCCTCTCCTCATTTTCGGCATCTGGATCTTTCCGGAGATGGGGGTGCGGGGAGCGGCGACGGCTACGGTGATCGCCCAGGGAACGGGGATGGTCGCCGGACTGTATATTCTCACACGGGGCCACACCCGCCTCACCATCGACTGGAGACGCTATCGATTGGATTTCAATCTGATCTGGCGCATGCTCAAGCTGGCGGTTCCCGGTACGATGCAGGGGGCGGTACGCAGCGTGGGCAACCTGCTGCTCATGAGAATAGTCACAAGCTTCGGGGTGATGACAACGGCGGCCTACGGTATTGGACTGCGCCTGGACCTGGTTGTGATGATGCCGGGCTGGGCGTTGGGAGCGGCTGCCGCCACGTTGGTAGGGCAGAATCTGGGGGCCGGGCAGCCCGATCGGGCGGAGCGTTGCGCCTGGATTGCTACCGGCCTTTACGCGGCGCTTCTACTCGTCGTTGGGGTTGGGTTCTTTGTTTTTTCCCGGCAGATCATAGGACTTTTCAACCAAAATACGGGGATCCTGGAAATCGGATCGGAGTATCTGCGTGTCCGCGTCGGCGGGTACCTCTTCCTAGCCTTGGGACTCGTAATGGCCAGTGCCTTGAATGGTGCGGGAGATACCGTGTTCACGATGTTCATCCTCGCTTTCAGCTTGCTGGGAATCCAGCTTCCCCTGGCCTACTTTCTTCCCCGTCTTTTCGGCGGGAACCCCGTTGGCATCTGGTTGGGAGTCACTACAGCCACGGTGGTTCAAGGTCTGGCGATGGTCTACTGGTTCAGGTCGGGGCGCTGGAAGCGGCGGAATGTCTGAAAAGTTTCTCGTCCGTGCGGCATCTTGACGGTATCTTGTTTTTGGAATAACACGTTGTTAACCGCTTACCTAAGCGGTTAACTCGCTCGGATAGAGAGGTGATCTGTTGAGTATAACCCTAGTCAAACAAACGGCAGAGCAAATTTATAGAACTATGGTAAAGATACGCCGCTTCGAAGAAAGGGTAATACAGTTGTATGCCGACGGAGAAATCCCCGGCTTCATGCACATATACGTCGGCGAAGAGGCGGTGGCAACCGGAGTATGCGCTGCCCTAAACAAAGAGGACTACATAACAAGCACTCACAGAGGCCACGGTCACTGCATCGCCAAGGGAGGCCGTGTAGATCTGATGATGGCCGAGCTCTTTGGGCGTAAAACAGGATACTGTAAGGGCAAAGGCGGGTCGATGCACATTGCAGACTTTGATATCGGCATTTTGGGAGCCAATGGCATCGTGGGCGGCGGTTTGCCGATCGCAGCCGGAACAGGGGCAGGCATCAAATATAAGGGCGAAAAGAAGGTCTGTGTCTGCTTCTTCGGCGACGGTGCCACCAATATCGGACCGTTTCACGAGGCCTGCAATCTGGCATCGACTTGGGAATTGCCCGTGATTTTCGTTTGCGAGAACAATCAGTTTGCCCAAACCACCCCCCAATCGGAACATCAAAAGATAAAAGACGTAGCAAGAAGGGCGATCGCGTATGATATGCCCGCAGTCACGGTCGACGGAAACGACGTAATAAAAGTGTATGAAGCCGCAAGCAAAGCCGCAGAGATCGCTCGCCAGGGGGATGGACCGACATTCATTGAATGTAAAACCTACAGATGGCGGGGACACTGGGAAGGCGACCCGCAACCCTACCGGACTGCTGAAGATGTTGCGCGCTGGAAGGAAAAATGCCCCATTAATCGATTCAAAGACTATCTGTTATCCAACAATATCAGCACTCAACAGATATTGGACAAAATCGAGAATGAAGTAGCCCGCCAACTGGAACAAGCAGTCGAGTTCGCCAGGAAAAGCCCCCTTCCCGACGTTCAGGAAGCCTACTCCGACGTATTCACGGTCTTGGAATAGGAAGGTAGCAAATGGCGCTAATGACGTTTCGAGATGCAATCAACAGAACTCTGGACGACTCGTTGAGCAGTGATCCTACAGTGCTGCTGTTTGGCGAGGATATCGGGCAGCTCGGAGGTGCCTTCCAGGTGACCAAAGGCTTATGGCAAAAATACGGCTCCGAGAGGATCAAAAATACTCCGATCTCCGAGGCGGCGATTGTCGGCACCGCGATAGGTTCAGCATGCGTTGGCTTGAAGCCAATTGCGGAAATCATGTTTTGCGATTTCCTCTATATCGGGATGGATCAGATAGTCAATCAGATGGCCAAGATGAAGTATATGTTCGGTGGAAAGGCTGTTCTCCCGATCGTAATCAGAACAACCGTGGGAGGCGGTCTTTCCGCGGCGGCCCAACACTCCCAAAGCAATGAAGCCATGTTCATGCACGTCGCCGGCCTTAAAATTATCTTTCCTTCCACACCGGATGATGCGCGGGGGCTATTATTCTCAGCGATCAAAGACCCCAATCCTGTACTGTTCCTCGAGCACCGTGTTCTCTACGACATCAAAGGGGAGGTGCCTGAAGAACCCTACGCAATACCGCTTGGAGTGGCGGATGTAAAGCGGCAGGGAACAGATCTGACGGTTGTGGCAACAGGGATGATGGTTCACAAGGCTATGGAAGCGGCACACAAACTCGAGGAAGAGGGAATTTCAATCGAGCTTATCGATCCGCGAACCTTGAACCCTCTGGACATGGAGACAATAATCGGGTCGGTAAAGAAGACGAACAAAGCCCTTGTTGTTCATGAAGCCCCTAAGACATGTGGTGTGGGCGCGGAGATAGTATCTCTGATCGTCGAGCAAGCCTTCGATTACCTGGATTCACCGGTACTACGCGTGTGCGGAAAGGACACGCCTATTCCTTTTTCACCGGTCCTAGAGAGCTTTGTGCTCCCTCAGGTAGATGATATCGTCGACGCCGCACGGAAGCTTGTCCGTACCACAGAAAAGATTTCATGATCACCGAGATTCGAGCTCCCAAAACAGGGCTTACCGCGGAAACATTGCAGATTGTCAAGTGGCATAAAAAAGAAGGAGAGTTCGTCGACAAAGAGGTGCTGCTGGTCACAGTCGAAACAGAAAAGACTACTCTGGATATCGCTTCTCCTCGTTCCGGTTTTCTTAAAAAAATCAATTATCAGGCTGGTGAATCGGCTGTGGTTTCTCAAGTTATCGGCTACCTCGCAGACTCCATGAATGAATCCTTGAGCCAACCTGAAAAGGAAAAGCTTCTTGTCTCACCGGTAGCCAGGAAATTAGCTGCGGAGCATCAAGTTGAACTGACCAAGATCGAGGGAAGTGGTCCCAACGGTCGTATACAAAAGTCTGATGTTGAGAGATATATCAAGCAACAAGCACCGCGACACGAAAACTCTGCCGAAGAAAAGAGCTGCGGGGGGTCTACCGGCAAAGTTCTATCCGACAGTATGCGCAGGAGGACTGCCGAAGCAACCATTAAAAGTAAAACAACAATACCCCATTATTATTTGTTTTCGTCTTTCGACGTTAGCCATATGCTGGAGCAGCGGCAGGCTCAGGGTAGTAAGCTCAAACCATCGATTATCACAATACTCGTTAAGGCTTGCTCTGTACTCTTAGAAAAGCACCCATCGTTTACTAAGGCATGGGACAGAGGTGCCATCACGACTCGCTCTGATATCAGTGTCGGTTTCGTTGTAAAAATTGACGATGGGATAATAATTCCCCACATATGTAACGCCCACAGGATGAGTATCACCGAGCTTGAGGAAACCGTACGTGCGCTCATTGAAAAGGCAAAGGAGTTTAAACTCCCGGCGGAGGCCCTGCAGGCTGGTACTATGTCCATCAGTAATCTCGGTATGTATCCGATTGACTGTTTTGTACCGATTATCTATCCGTCTGAAGTAGGAATGATGGGAATCGGGCAGATAAAAAAGAACGCCGTCTGGAACGGTGACGAATTCATCCCCAAAGATATCATGGCTATCGCGCTGGCACTGGATCACAGGCTGGTCGATGGCTCAGAAGGAGCGGAGTTTATCCAGGGATTAAAAGACATCATCGAGGGAGCCGGACCCTCGGATTTATTCCAATGAAAAGTGGGAAAGCCGAATTCTATCTGTTGATAGTATGACGATAGCGGTAATATAAAGTTACAATGTGAACGATGTTGGCCTGCGACGATTTACAACCGCCGGATCAGCCGCTGCGCTTCTTCGAGTACCCGATCCTTGTCTTCTCCCCGAATGATGGCGTACTTGAAGGTTTCGATGGCCGCTTCGCGCACGTGCTCCCGGCGGGCGTCCTTGTCGAAAGCTCCGAGAACATAGATCCGGTACACGGTCTGGGTGAGGTCGGGGCAGAGCTTGCCCGTCGCGGTCCAGTGGGCCCGGATGACGTTAGCCTCAATCGGTTCCCTGGGCAGATAGCTCACCGCCATATCCGCTCCCAAAGCCGTATTCAGGTCGGGGAGGCGAACGCCGGCTTTCTCCGCTGCTTCGGGAAGGATGCTGTCCAGCTCCTGCTGTAGATACACGGCGTAACGCTTAAGCATGTCTTCCACCGCGTCGAAGCGCGCCGCCCGCTCGTCGGTTTTTTCTTCGGAAACGCCCGAGTAGACCACGTACTTTTTGGGTATTTCCGAAGCTCGCACCCCCGCCTCTTTGAGGGCGGCCTTTCGATTATCGATCCAGCGCGGCGCATCCCGTCTGGGATCGCTGTCTTTGTCCCAGACGATCTGTCCGGACTCCGTACAATCAGCGGAACCGGTGGTCACACAGCCGCTCAACAGAATCCCTGTAAATATAGCTATCACAACCGTGAGGATGGTGATGATCGTTGATCGTTTCAGCTTCATGTGCTACCTCCTGCTTCAACTATATCACACTATCCACTCTCGATCACGAGTGGTGCACCGGGTCGACTCAGAACGGATCCCACGGTCGCGGACGGTTGCGCGACCGGCCGCTTTACCGGTATGATCCGGTAGCCCGATTCCCGGCCCACAAGGTCCTGACCAGGAGAAGCGACTTGAAGGATCGAAACAATCCCGACGGAAAGGAAAGGGTCAGCAGCATCGCTCGCGAGGAGGGGGTGCGCCGACCTATTCCGGACATGTTCGACGGCCCGGTGCTCAAGCTCATGGCCCGCCTGGCTTCCCCGATCTTCTTCGGCATGCTCTTTCAGCTGTTGTACAATGTTACCGACACGATCTGGGTCAGCCGGATCGATCTGGCCGATCCTTCATACGTCGGCGGCACGGGAATCATCTTTCCCTTCCTCTTTCTGGCCATAGCCCTCAGCCAGGGCATCGTGGTGGGCACCAGCTCCCTGGTAGCCCGAGCTATCGGGGAGGGCAACACGCGGGTCCTGGACAAAACAGCGGAGAGCGGTCTGGCTATCGGCATTGTTGTGGCCGTGGCTATGGCCGTACCCACCTACGTTTATTCCACCGGTATCCTGCGCCTGCTCGGCGCCGAAGGGGACTATCTGGTTCACGGCTCCGAGTACCTGCGATTCATCGTGCCCGCCGGTGTGCTGCTGTTCGTTTCAAGCGTATTCTTCGGCATCCTCCAGGGGGAGGGGATGATGAAGTACGTGATGACCGCCATGATCGTCGGCACCGTAGGGAATATCATTCTCGATCCGATCTTTATTTTTACCCTCAAACTTGGAGTACGCGGCGCCGCTCTGGCTACCTCGGTTTCACAAGGCTTGGCCGTAGCCTTCATCATCAGTGTCTTTGTACGGCGAAAGACCCAGGTCCAGGTCCACTGGAAACTCGCCAAAGTGGACTGGCAGACGATCAAGAAAATCCTAGCAGTCGGCCTTCCACAATCCACCGGTCAGATCCTCATGGCCTTGAGTTTCTTCTTCTTCAACAGGGTTGTGGTCAGCATCGATCCCCTGGCGCTAACCGCCTTTGCCCTGTGCGGCCGCCTCGACCAGGCCGTGCT
This sequence comes from uncultured Spirochaetaceae bacterium, assembly GCA_964604845.1. GTDB lineage: Bacteria > Spirochaetota > Spirochaetia > SZUA-6 > DRHE01 > JAFGQJ01. The sequence goes on along the minus strand of CAZSBH010000034.1, from coordinate 27,529 downwards.
GATGCCGATCTTCGCCATCGGCGCAGCCCTGATCACTATGATCGGCCAGAACGCCGGCAGGGGGAACATCGATCGGGTCAGGGAGATCTGGCGCAAAAGCCTGCTCACCGCGATGGGGATGGTGGTTCTGACCGCCGCGGTGATGGTGCTGTTGGCACCGAAAATCTATCCCTTCTTCAGTGATCTGGACCAGGTTGTGCACTACGCAGTGCTTCAGACCCGGATCGTCGAGTTCACCTTCGTGTTCGCCGTGATCGGCATCCTCTCCCGCTCCTTCTTCCAGGCTATCGGCTATCCAATACCCGCCCTGTTGATTACGATGTCCCGACTGCTGCTGCTGGCCGTGCCGGCGATGCTGCTGTACGTCTACGTTTTCGACCTGAAGATTTACGGCGTCTGGCTGGGCATCATAACCGGGAACATCCTGGCCGCCGTAATCAGCGTTCTCTGGGCATCCCGCACCCTGAGGCTTATGCAGGAGGGCAAGCTCAAGACCGCCAAAACCTGATACCTCCCGAGGAAAACCGCCTGGAAGTACCGGTCCCGGCGGGGGAAAAGATGTACCCGCCTGCGCAGTGATATTCTCCCGTCGCATCCGTGACGAGCTCATCTTGTTTTTATTTGTCTCTTCTAGTATTTTTATTACAAAGTAATACCACAGGAGTTGTAGCATGAGTTCCCACAAAGACGAGGTGATTACCTTCAAGGCTGAGGCTTCCCTGGCCGAAGCCATCCGCAACCTCCCCAACCGCTCCGCCTTTATCCGAGCGGCGATCCTCTCCGCCCTGGACCACGCCTGCCCCCTCTGCCAGGGCACGGGAATCATGACCCCTGAACAGAAGCGGCATTGGGACGCCTTCAGCGAGACCCACCAGATCGACCACTGCAGGGAATGTGATGCGGTGCACCTGGTCTGCTCCTCTGAAGATCCGGGTTGAGGAAGGAAGCCGCATGAAACGGATGATCCTGCTCCTCGGGATTGCCCTTATTTTCGTACAACCCTTCTCCGCCTCGGCAGGGGGACAGAAATCCAGCGAGCAGGGAGAACCCACTGCCTTTGTCAGCATCGGTCCCCAACGGTACCTGGTGCAGAGCATCGCGGGGTCGCGACTCCGGGTTGAAGTTCTCGTCCAACCCGGACAGGATCCCCACACCTTCGAGCCGACCCCCAAACAGATGACCCAACTGAGTCGGGGAAAACTATTCTTCAGCATCGGCGTTGCCTTCGAACAATCTCTCATTCCCCGCATCCGCAGCAGCAATCCTCAGTTGAAGATCATCGACACCCAGGCGGGTATCGAGCTGCGAGAGATCGAGGCGGGTGACCACGAAGGGGAGGATCATGACGAGCACGGTCTGGATCCTCACACCTGGTTGAGCCCCGTCCTGGCCAAGCGCCAGGCCCGGACCATCAGGGATGCTCTGATCGAGGCCGATCCCGACGGCAGGGGGGTGTACGAGGCGGGTTATCAGTCTTTGGCTGCGGAGCTGGACAGCCTGCACGAAGAAATCGCTGCAGCCCTGGCACCCTATCGGGGCCGGGAGATATTTGTTTATCACCCCGCCTACGGGTACTTTACAGATGAATACGGCCTCGAGCAGGTGGCCGTGGAGACCGGCGGCAGCGAACCCAGCGCCCAGCAGCTGGCCCGGCTGATCGAGCGGGCCAGGCAGCGGCGGGTGCGGATCATCTTCGTACAGCCCCAGTTCTCCCGCACCGGGGCCGGGGCCGTTGCCGAGGCGATCGGGGGCGTCGTGGTCCCCCTCGATCCGTTGGCCGAGGACTACGTAGAAAACCTGAGGGAGATGGCCCGACTGATCGCCGACGCGCTTGGACCATGAGTACAGCAATTATTTCTTTTCAAGGTGTGGACTTCTTCTACAACAGTGAACCGATCTTGACGGATGTGAACCTGGATATCCATCCAGGCGAGTTCGTTTCCGTTATCGGGCCCAACGGAGGCGGCAAGACCTCCCTGCTCCTGCTTGCCCTGGGTATGCTGCGGCCCAATCGGGGCACGGTGCAGGTATTCGGCCGAGCCCCGGAGCGGGAGCGGAGCCGTTTGGGATACGTTCCGCAGTTCACCCGCTTCGATCCACTGTTTCCGGTCACGGTCTACGACGTGGTACAGATGGGACGCCTGGGACGATTCTGGACCGGACCGTATCGCAAGGAAGATCGGGAAGCGGCCCTGGCCGCTCTGGAACAGGCGGGATTGGGGGAGCTGCGGAGGAGGTCCTTCGCCGAGCTGTCCGGCGGGCAGCGCCAGCGCGTTCTCATCGCCCGCGCTCTGGCAACGGAGCCTGAGATCCTGCTTCTCGATGAGCCCACCGCCAACGTCGACAGACTGGCGACGGACAAGCTGTACGAACTACTGGTGGATCTGAATCAAAGACTGACCGTTGTACTCGTCTCCCACGACTTGGGCATCGTTTCCCGATTCGTAAGCTCGGTTGTCTGCGTGAACAAGACCGTGCTCACCCATCCGGTCAGCGAGCTTACCGGGAAAATGATCCGTGATCTGTACGGCGGAGAGATCGCCCTGGTTCGCCACGATCACAGGAGCGGAGAAGAAGCATGATTGAATTCGTCCAGGATCTGCTGCAGTTCCCCTTTCTGCAGTACGCCCTTGTGACAGGCATCTTGGCCTCCGTGGCCTGCGGTGTGGTGGGCAGCTTTATCACGGTTCGTCGGATCACCTATATCGCCGGCGCCATCGCCCATACCACCTTCGGAGGCATGGGGGCTGCGATCTACCTGCAACGCCGTCTCGGCCTGGCCTTCATCACCCCCCTTCACGGCGCGGTCTTTGCCGCCCTGCTCTCGGCTGTCATCATCGGTATGGTGACGTTGTACGGCAAACAGCGGGAGGACACCGTCTTGAGCGCCGTTTGGGCCATCGGGATGGCTCTGGGGATCTTCTTCATCTCCCGAACACCGGGGTACAAGGAGGATCTGATGAGCTATCTGTTCGGCAACATCCTCATGGTACGAAAAACGGACCTGGTGATGATCGGCGCCCTGGACCTGCTGATTGTGGTGATCAGCTTTCTGTTCTACTACAAGCTGGAAGCGGTGTGCTTCGACGAAACCTTCGCCCGCCTTCGGGGCGTACGGGTGCAGCTGTACTACGTGCTGCTTCTCTGCCTGACCGCTTTGACGATCGTCATCCTGCTCCAAGTTGTGGGTATTGTAATGGTGATCGCTCTTCTGGCCCTGCCCGCGGCTACCGCCGCTTCCCTTACCAAGCGGCTCTGGCATTCGATGATTCTCGCCTCCGCCCTGACCGGAGCCTATATGGTCGGAGGCCTGGCGTTGAGCTACAAACCCAATCTGCCCGCCGGCGCCACCATCATCATCGTGGCCGGCATCGTCTATCTCCTGGTGCTGGTAGTGCGGCCCTCCCACAGACGGTTTCAGATGCCCAAAAAATAGCGCAGGGCGAAGAGAAACCCGCAGGTCACGATCCCGACGGTGAAATTGTCATCCAGATCCATAGAAAACAGCTCAACAGCAGCGGCAAAAAGAGGTCCCGCGATAACTGCGTACAGGGGAACCGGCCACAGCATGTAGATCACCCAGCCTGCCATGAAGCTGCCGGCCAGAAACCCCAGGGACCCTTCGAGGGTGCGATCGCGAAACAACCTCACCTTTCCGAACTTGATCCCGATGATCTTGCTGAAAAGGTCGCCGACGGTAATGAAGGCCAGCCCCAGGTATGGAATTAGGCCGGGGAAAACGAGAAAGATGAGGAAGATCGCTACAACAAAGCTGGTCATCGAGGAGAAGCGTTTGATCTCCTTTTTTTTGAACAGCTGCTGGAGCTGATGGCGGCTGAGCATTCGGAAGATATCCGTTCCGATCAGAATGACCCCTATCCCGGCCATGAGAAACAACAGCGTCGTTCTCCCGAAGAGCAAGTCGATCGGGATGAATAGCAGAGCAAAGGGCCTGGCAATGACCCGCCACCACTTCATCTCGATCTCCGGATCGATGACGAAGACCCTGCGAATGACTGTGCTGCGGACTGCCAAAGCGAAACAGTACAGGGAGAGACTGAAGATCAGCACAGCCCGCGGAGCGAAACCCATCTCCAGCGGGGTGACAATTCCGAGAAAGAAAAACGCCGCCAGACCGGTCAGATCTCCGCTCCGGGAGGCTGAAAATACCAGGGCTGCGACGATCAGGACCGCAACCAGCCGGTCCGGAGCGAAGGATCCCTGCACAATTGAAACGGCGCAGGAGAACAGGCAGATGCCGACCGCTGTGACCATTCCGCCACCACCCCGAAAGCGCAGGCAGAATGCAAAGTTATGGCCCAGCATCGCCATCCAGGCCGGTACCAGCAACCAGACTGCGGGTAGATTCAGGAGGTGCTCTGCAATAAGAACCGCAGCGATCCCCTTGCTCAGATCGACGGCCGTCGTGATTGCTGCGGGGAGGGGATCACGGACATCGACTCCTTTGAGGATTTTTCCCAAAAAGTAGGCCGGGGAGATGCTGCCCAGAAGGTAGGCGGCCGATCCAGATAGAACTATTCTCAACACCGTCGAAGCCGCCATTTACGCTAGTCGATCGAACCCCGTTCCACATAGGCGTAGGCGCTATGATTGTGAATGCTTTCGAAGTTTTCAGCCTCCACACTGAACCAGCGGAAGTCCCCCGTTTCTTCGAGCTTCTGGGTAACCTCCCGAACCACGTCCTCAACGAAGCGCGGGCGCTTGAAGGCCTGCTCGGTGAGATACTTCTCGTCCTCCCGCTTCAACAGGGTGTACACCTCGCTCGATCCGGATTGCTCCACGATGCTGATTACATCTTCGATCCAAAAAAATGTATCGAACAACAGCTTTACACGAACGATGCCCCGCTGGTTGTGGGCTCCCCGATCGCTTATCTCCAGAGAGCAGGGACAGACGGTCGTAATGGGCACCTGTACCCCCACGTAGAAATGCTCGTAGCGGTCACTCACCTCGCCCATGTACTCACAGACGTACTCCATCATGCTCCGCTCCCCCGAGATGGGTGCCTGCTTCTCTATGAAGTAGGGGAAAATAACCTCTGTGTAGGCGCGGCGGGCGTCGAGAAGCGTGCGTATCTTCCCCAACATCTCGAGAAAATTGTGCATCGAGATATCGACATAGTACTCGTTCACCACGTCGATGAAGCGGCTCATGTGGGTGCCTTTGAACTTATGGGGAAGATCGGCGTACATGTTGATCGTAGCCACGGTTTGCTGGGTACGATTCTTCTTGTCCAGGACAACGATCGGATACTTCACGTCTTTTACACCGACTTTTTGGATCTCGATCTGGCGTTCGTCGTGCTGGTTCTGGACGTCTTTCATTGCTGTTTAGATTTCCACTGATGACTGATCGAAAGAGTACTGGACTCGCTGAAATTGAGCGCGGAACTCGTTCACCTCCCCGCCGACGTACTTGCCGTCGATGAGGCACTTCTTGAACAACTCGGCGATGATCTCCATCTCTTTTTTCTTCATACCGAACCGGGTCATCTCCTGGACGCCCAGACGGATTCCAGCCGGATTGGCTACGTTTTCCAGAGGCTCGTTGGGAAGCAGGTTCATGTTGAGGATGATGTTGTTGTCCTTCAAATGTCGGGCTACCTCGTCGCCGCTCCCGAATTCCACCACGTCCACGGCCAGTTGATGGCTCTCCGTGTAGCCGTGCTCCGCCCCTTGAACCTTCATGCCGAGCTCGTGAAGCTTCTTACCCAAATGCTTGGCGTTGGCGATGACCTGCTTCGCGTACTCCTGACCGAATTCCATCATCTCGTACACCGTGATCGCCAAGGGAACCAGCGTATCGAGATGATGGTTGGACGAGGATCCCGGGAAAGCTCCTTTGTCGATCCTCCGCCACTCGTTCTCCCCGGCATTGCTCAGGATGATTCCCCTCTGGGAGCCGAAAAAAGTCTTGTGAACACTTCCGGTGATCAGCAGGGCTCCTTCCTTCAGAGGGTTCTGGAAGCAGCCTCCGGCGATCAAACCCAGTACGTGAGCCCCGTCGTAGAGAATCGTAATATTTCTTTCCCGGCAAAGCTCAGCCAGCTCGCTCACCGGTTCGGGAAACAGAAACAGACTCTTACCGAAAATCAGTACTTTGGGCGAAATGGCCCGGATCAAATCGATGGTCCGTTCCACGTCGACGTGATAGCCGTCGGCGGTCAGGGGAAAGTTCACGATATTCGTCGTATACTTACCCACCGAGCCTGCCCGATGATGACTGATATGCCCGCCCCCCGGTGTGGAATTGACCATTACCACATCTCCGGGATGAATGAAGCGGCTGAACACAGCGTCGTTGGCCACCGTTCCACTGATCGGACGGACATCGACTTGCCGACAGTGGAATAGGGTTTTCATATGTTTCTTCAACCTGCTCTCGATTTCGTCGATGAGCTCTGTGCCCTGGTAGTAGCGTTCGCCGGGATGCCCCTCCGCATAGCGGTGGGCGAAATCCGAGCCCATCACCTGACGGGCCCGATCGCTCAGCACGTTCTCGCTGGCTATGAGGTTGAGGGTGCTGCCGCGCCATTGGTTCTGCTTCTGAACAATCTCTTCGATTTGGGAAATGTTTCGTTCGTACATGATGGGCTTTAAGATATCCCCTCGCGACCGGGGAGGTCAATAAGCTTCCCTACCTCCGACTTCATGCTCCATGTCAAAGCGGCCGATCTTCCCGTGCACCGCCGCCCGAGCCTCCTCATAGATCTGCCGGATCATCGGATCCCGGAAATTGAAGACCCGGTCTTCGAAGGCGGTGGTCTGCAAGCGGTCGAAGAGCCGTGCCTTTGCTTCGTCGATGCTCTTGCCATAGATGTGGTAGGAATCCGCCTGCCAGTTCAGCCGTCCCAGTTCGACGGTCTTACCTGTTCGACGAGCAATTTCATCGGCAATGACCAGACGGTTGAACTGGATGAACCCGAACATATTCATGAAGTTGGCACCCCATGCATCGTTGGAACGAAAACGCACATTGCAGTTCAGCCAGGCCACCGCCTGCTCGTCGAACACCAAACGGTACCAGATGGACTGCAGGCAGGGTGGGTCGTAGCAGTCAAAATCGATGTTCGGCATCCAGGTGATCATCTGAGCCTGCCGAGTGTGGGGCTGCTCCACCAACTTGGCGATCACCCTCTCGATCTGATCGATGACAAAGGTTCCCGCCTGCACGGACTCCCCGTTCACCTTCTCCCGCCAACTGCCATAGGACTTCAGTCGCTGGTGATAGGTGTACTCCCAGCGGGTGTCTTCGGGATCGTTCATGTTCTTGACCCAGTGATCCTTCGCCCCGGTCAATTCCAGAACGTACTCCTGAAGATCCTCGATACCCCCCGGGAACGCCTTGTGGATCATGGGATCCGCCCAGGGGTCGTGCACCGTGATGTTCATCGTAGCATCGATGCTGAGGGGATCTCCCGCCTGGTCGTACTGAGTGGCGATCCGGCTTCCGTTTTCGTACAGCGAAATCAGAGCCCTCTCATAGGCTTCGGCCAACGACCGGCCTTCGACAAAAAGCACCGGGATGTTTTTCACACCGGCCTCTCAGTGGCGAAAGCTGCGCTGGCCGGTAAAGACCATGGCCACATCAGCTTCGTTGCAGGCCTCGATGACCTCGAAATCCCTCTCCGAACCGCCCGGTTGAACTACCGCGGTGATTCCCTCCCGGATTCCCACATCCACGCCGTCCCGGAAGGGGAAGAAGGCATCCGAAACCATGCAGGCTCCGTCCAGTCCGCCCCGCTGCTCCTTCACTTCTCCGTCAATAGCCTTTTTCTCCTCTCCCTCCCCAAGCCCGCTGTAGGGATTGCCGTGACGCTGCCAGCAGATCCGATCCGCCAGCTTCCGGTAAGCCTTGTCCCGGGCGATCTCCGCCACCCCGACCCGGTCCTGCTCCCCGGTGCCGATGCCCACGGTCACCCCGTCTTTGACGTAGATCACCGAGTTGCTGGTGATCCCAGATTCGACCAGCCAGCCGAACAACAGATCCTTCGCCTCCGCTTCAGACGGACTTCTGGCCACCCGGTACTCCCTGCCCTGATAGCTCGCCTCGGCGGGGATGAAGTCTTGGACCGTCAACGTCCGGGGCGCGTAGGACCACTGAGCTACAAGCCCTCCGTCG
>CAZSBH010000034.1:0-19377 GCA_964604845.1 uncultured Spirochaetaceae bacterium | reverse complement strand
GGTCTTGAAGTCCACCGCCCGGGTACCTACGAACTCCTGCAGGCGGTCGATGTTTCCGATACGCATCACCCGCAGGTTCTTTCTCCCGGCCAGGATATCGAGCACTCCATCAGCAAAATCGGGAGCGGCCACCACTTCGCAGTAATGCTCGGCGATCAGCTCCGCCGTCTCCGCATCCAGCTGCCGGTTGACCGCGATGGCGCCCCCGAAGGCGGCGATCCGATCAGCCATGTAAGCCTTGTGATAGGATTCGGCCAGGCTGCTGCCCAAGGCCACACCGCAGGGATTGTTGTGTTTCACGATCACCGTACAGGGAGTCTCCTGGAAATAGCGTAGTATATTCAGGGCGCTGTCGGCATCGGTGATGTTGATCTTTCCCGGATGTTTGCCCGACTGCAGCAGTTCCACTTCCGAGGCCAAGTAGCGCCCCGGTTGGATACTCTCAACCTCTCCCAGGACTAGATTCCCGGACACCAGCTTGTACAGGGCCGCTTCCTGATCGGGATTCTCTCCGTAGCGCAGGCCTTTGTCCTGACCATCGATCCGCCAGGTCACGCGCTTAAAATGAAGACACTGGCGCTCACCCCCCTGGCTGAAGCAGATCTCGAGGGTGTCGGGGAAGTGGTCCCTGGTGATGCTGCGGTAGGCCGTTTTTAAGTCTTTCTTACTCACCTTCGCACCTCACGATAAGATTCCCGCACCTGATCCCGGCTGCAGGAACAGAGATAGGCGGCAATCGCCGTATCGTACTCCGAGGTGTAGGAGAAGGTCTTCCGAGCCAGACGAAAGCGGGTCTCCAGGGATAGATAGCCGCCGCTGACTTCCAGCTCCCCGACGATCGACTCGTAATCCCCCGGATCGACCACCGAGGCGACCCGCAGGTAGTTCTTGGCCGCCGCTCGAATCATGCAGGGACCGCCGATATCGATATTGGCTCGAGCCCGTTCGGGGCTCACCTCCGGATCCTTCACGGTTTTCTGAAAGGGATAGAGATTGACCACGACCATGTCAAAGGCTACCGCCCCGGTCCTCTCCAAATCCTCCTGATGAGCCTGGTTGTAGCTTTCGCTCAGGAGTCCCAGGTAGATTTTGAAATCCAGGGTCTTGACCAACCCCCCCTGCATCTCCGGCTGCCCCGTGTACGAGGATACGGCGACCAGGCGATCCGCCGCCTGTCCGCCGAGAATATCGGCGACGGCCCTGTAGGTTCCTCCCGTAGAGTACACGGTAATCCCGGGATTGAGACGGAGCAGCTCCGGTATGAATCTCTGCAGTCCGCCTTTGTCATAGACGCTGACCAGCACCCTTTGGATCTTTACTCGGTCATCGATTGTTTCTACGAAGTTCATGGGTGCATATGTAAAACGAAATCCCGGTTTCTGTAAAGGTGCCTCGCTGTGGATCCTATCGCTCCGGTTGGATCTTTCGCTGCTGTTCCATCTTTTTGATCTCGCTCATCATCTCCCCATAGCGTTGCTCATTCAGGGGATAGAAGATGAGCATGAACGCGGCCAAAGCGAAGAATAGCGCTGTAACCGGCCCGATCAGAAGCCGGATGCCCAGCTGAGCCAACCCGGTCTGAGCCGCCTCGGCTACGTAGCCCGTGGCATGGAGGATCAAGCCGCTGACCGCTATCGCCAGTCCCTGACCGCCCTTGCTGAACAGGGTCCAGATGCCGTAATAGCCTCCCTCGCGGCGTTCCCCGCTGTGAAGGTAACCGTACTCCACGGTGTCGGGGATCATGGACCAGGGCATCGGATAGGTGGTGGAAAGACCGAGGCCGGCCACGAACATCATCACGAAAACGAAAAGGACACCGAGCTCATGCCCAAGGGCAAAGACCAGCATACAAGCCAGGGCGATGATCAGCATGCCCGCTGCATAGGTCGTTTTCTTCCCGATTTTCTTGGATACCAGAACAGCCAGGGGAATGAAGATCATGGCCGTGACCAGCAGGATCAGCAGGGCCACCGTAGTCAGAGCCTCGTTGTCGTGGATGTACTTGAAGTAGTAGATCATCGAGCCGCTGACCACGGTCACGGCGATCATATTCAACATATAGGTCAGCAGAACGATGATGAAGGGCCTGGTCTTGAAGACGTAGAGGTAGGACTTGAAAAACCCCGTTTTCGGTTCCGCCGCGGATCTGAGCATCGGCTCCCGAACCGAGGAGAAGGTGATCAGGGATGCCCCCATCATCAAGGCTCCGAACACCGCCCCCATCACGGCGAATCCGATGTTTTTATTGGGAAGGGCATTGACCAGGGGTAGGGCCGCACCGGCTCCGATCAGGGTCCCCGTGACCATAAACACGGCCCGATACCCATTTAGGCTGCTTCGTTCGTGGTAGTCCTTGGTCAGCTCCGGAGTCAAGGAAGAATAGGGAACGTTGACAACGGTGAAGGCCGTGCTCAGGAAACAGAAGGCCGCCACGGCCCAGATAATCACGGCGGTCTGATTGCTGAGCCCGGGGTTGGTGAACAGGATGATCATGGCGATGAACCAGGGAAAGGAGCCGAACAGCAGATAGGGACGGCGGCGTCCCCAGCGGCTCTTGGTTCTGTCGGAGATATACCCCATCATCGGATCGGTGATCGCGTCCCAGATCTTGCCGATCATGATCACGATTCCCGCCATCCCGGCCGCTATTCCCACCGTGTCGGTGAAGTAGTTGAGCAGCCAGAAGGCGATCACCGTAAAGTACAGGTTTCCCCCGAGATCTCCCACACCGAAACCGAGCTTGACTTTTACCGGGAGTTTTTGGCTCTCTTCCATCCCTGTTCCCTCCTCTGCCCCGCAGGATTCCCTATTCTGATTGCTCTCCTGAGCGCGGTCAAGGGTACGCGTTGATTCAGCGCAGCCGGATGTTCAGCTTGGTGGTGTGATCCTTGAAAAAACGAAAACCCCCGCCCTCCCCGATGACCCGAAACACCGACTCAGGTTCATCGACCCGGATTCCGGACAGACAGTGTACAGGAAGATCGGCGAATGCTCCGGCGAGCAACGGGGTGGAGGGCCCAAGAATCGCCACCTCCCGACATCCCGCCGCAAGATCGAGCAGAGCGTCGATGGTGTTGTTGATGATCGATGTGCCGGTAATGATCGCCACCTGGCTTTCCGGCAGAAGCCGCCCGCTGTTCTCCGCCGGCTCGGCCCCCGGTTTGGCCACCTGATCCACGGCTGTCACCTGGACCGAAGCGTTTTTCAGCTTGTCGAGAACCGGCAGGAAACACCCGACCATGCACAGGCGATCCCCTTCCCGGATGTCCAGCTGATCCAGAATATCCCCGGGCGTCGCTGTAGGATCATCGATAGAATCGGCGATCAATGCGTTCGCCGCGGCCATACCGAGGGCCGAGCTGATCAGATCATCCGATCCGAGCTGCTCGACCAAATCCTCCGCCTTGCTGCCGGCCAGATGCCCCCGTCCGCTCAGCCCCTGAGCGCAGGGCTGTGAGGATCGCTGCCCGGGGAAGGTGAAGGCCACACCGGTGCTGCCTGGCTCCAACTGGACCGCGCAGTAGATCAGTCCAATCTGTACGCGCCGCACACGAGTCCCGGCTCCCTGCTCCAGGATCAGACCGCGGATTGTCTCTGCAACTGTCATTCTCCGATTCTCCCATCCCGATCCCGGGCCATGACCTCGCAGGAGGTGGTGCTGCTGTCGACACCGATCACAAATTTGCTTGCCATAACATCCCCCGGGCGGATATTGTACTATAGTTGGACGAGGTAAAAAAGGAGCGGTTGAATTCTTTGCCGACTGAAGTATTCCGTCTGATCAACACGACCCAGGAGTACGCTTGGGGTTCGCGAAACGCCATCCCCGAGCTTCTCGGGAAATCCTCCCTATCGGACACACCCCAGGCGGAGCTGTGGATGGGGGCACATCCAAAAGCGCCGTCCACGATTCTCCTCGAGGAGGGCAAAGAGCTCCCTCTCCCCGATCTGATCGCCCGGGATCCTGCTAGAATCCTCGGAGCCACTGTAGCACGGAAATTTTCAAACCGCCTTCCCTTTCTGCTCAAGGTGCTGTCTGCGGCTCTGCCGCTGTCGATCCAAGCCCATCCCAACCTCCAACAGGCGCGGGAAGGATTTCGCAGGGAAAACGAACTGGGGATCCCCCTTGATGCATTCCAGCGCAACTACCGGGATGAAAACCACAAACCCGAGGTGATCTCCGCGCTCACTCCTTTCTGGGCCCTGAGCGGTTTTCGTCCGATTCCGGAGATGCTCGATATTCTCCGCTCGATCGGATTTGCCGGTATTTCGGAACACCTCGATGCCTTTCAAAAGAATCCGGATCCGGCGGGATTGAAAAAATTCTTCGCCGCTCTGATGCGCCTGGACCGGGACACCCGGGAGAGGGTGATAGCCGAGGCCGTGAAGTGGGCCCGGAACAACCGGACCGAAAAGGCGATCGCACCGATCGCCCGCTGGCTCGAACGCCTCGAAGAGCTGTATCCCGGCGATATCGGTACGCTCTCGCCCGTTTTACTAAATCTCATCTGCCTGCAACCCGGAGACACGATGTATCTGGAAGCGGGGGTACTCCACGCCTATCTGGAAGGAACGGGAATCGAGCTCATGGCCAACTCGGACAACGTGATCCGGGGCGGGCTGACTCCGAAACACGTGGATGTTGAGGAACTCGAGTCCATCGTATGTTTCAGTGGGAAAGCTGTCCAACTGGTGGAATCTCACCGGACGGTTCCCGGGGAACGGGTGTTTCGGACTCCCGCCGAGGAGTTCCGTCTAGCGGAAATTCAGGTGGATCCAAACGAACCCTACAGGAGTCCCGGGACCGGAAGCATCGAGCTGTTGATCTGTCTCGACGGCGAGGGACGGATCGACACGGCGGATTCTCTACCCTTGCACAGAGGAGACTCCATCATGATACCCGCCTCGACATCCTCGTATGAGATTCACGGATCTCTCCGTCTGTTCAAGGCTTTTGTCCCCCTGTAGACCTGACCGAGCCAGACCCGATCACACAAGGGAAGATAAATCGTGTATAATAGTTCCGTGAAGCGTGTTCGCGAGTGGGCCGAGCAAATCAGGAAGTCTACGGAGAGGGCTTTTTTCGGCAAGGAAGAGGCGATCGAAAAACTGCTCATCGCCTTACTGTGCCGTGGTCATGTTCTGATCGAAGACGTTCCCGGCGTGGGCAAAACGATCGCCGCCCGAGCGTTGGGCCAAAGCTTGGGGGGGACATTCAAGCGCATCCAGTGCACCCCGGATCTGCTGCCGGCGGATGTTCTGGGTGTCTCGGTGTACAACCCCAAGACCGGGGATTTCTCCTTTCGGGAAGGACCTATCTTGAGCAATGTTCTTCTGGTTGATGAAATCAACCGGGCTACCCCCCGCACCCAGTCCGCTCTGCTGGAGGCAATGGCGGAGAATCAGATCAGCGTGGACGGACGGCGGATCGCCCTGCCGGAACCGTTCTTCCTCATGGCCACCGAGAATCCCGTCGAGTTCGAGGGCACCTTTCCCCTGCCGGAGGCCCAAAAGGACCGCTTCTTCATGGCCCTAAAGATCGGTTATCCCGATCGCGCTTCGGAAGAGGAAATCCTGGAGAGCCAGAGACGGATTACCCACCCCGTCTCGGATATCGAGGCGGTCACAGAGCTGGACACCGTGCTCTCGATGCAGCAGCTGGTGGTCGACGTCCATGTCAGCCCTGCTCTGCGGGGCTACATCCTCGACATCACGGAGCAAACCCGGAAGGAGCACCGTTTTCGTCTCGGGGTGTCTCCTCGAGGCTCTCTGGCTCTGTACAAGGGGGCTCAAGCCCTTGCGGCAATTCGGGGACGAGACTTTGTCATCCCCGAAGACGTGAAGGAACTGTTCATCCCGGTCTGTGCCAAGAGAGTGATCGTGCGCTCGGAACACCTGGTTAAAGGAATCACGGCGGACGAGCTCCTGGCCGAAGCTATTGATCGTGTGGAGGTCCCGATCCTAAAGGCGGTTCGGTGAAACCAGCCCATATCCTCCTGTTCCTGATCCTTCTCCTCGTCGTGCTCTTCTTCCCGCTGCGGATCCTGCAGTTCATCACCCTTCTCTATATCGCGGCGGCCGGCCTGTCTCTGCTCTACTCCCGCCTCATCGCTCGATACGTGATCATCCGCAGGAAGGACAGCGTTCTCAGGGCTCACCGTTTCGAGCCTATGGAAATCACCCTGATCGTTGAAAACCGAAGTCCCCTGCCGGTGGCCTACCTCAATATCCTCGATGAACCGAATTCCTTCTTCGCCTCTGAACCGGGGAACTTCCTGATCAGCCTGAAACCGGGGGAACGAAAAATTCTGAAATATCCGATCGAGAGCCAGCGCAGGGGGCTGTACAGTGTCGGACCTGCGGTGATCCAGGGCAGCGACCCCCTGGGTCTGTTTCCCTTCCGCAAGCAAGCCAATGAACGCCAGACCCTGATCGTATATCCGGAGGTGCTGCCCCTGTCCCTGCAGAGCTTGGAAGGGTTGCCGGCGGGGACGATACGAGTGGAAAACCGCATCTACGAGGATGTGACCCGGTACCGCTCCCTGCGGGAGTATCAGCCCGGGGACGCTCTCCGGCGGGTGAACTGGAAAGCCTCCGCTAAAACGGGCCAGCTGTTTGTGATGGATTATCTGCCCCTGCTTCAGGCCCCGGTTCTTATTTTGCTGAACTTGAACGGGGAAGACTATCCGATGCGTTTCCGCTATCACCGGATCGAGCGGGCGGCCACACTGGCCGCCTCCCTGATCGTTCATTTTCTCGCATTACATCAGGAGATCGGGCTGATCGCCTCTGCGCGTCTTCGCCGGGAGGAAGCCGTCCCGGTCGCCGAGATCCGTGGCACCCATGAGCACGCAACCGCCCTGCTGGAGATGCTGGCAGAGTTGGAAGCTGCGCCTGGCAGCCGGGATTTCACGGAGCTTCTCTTCGCAGCCGGTATCGAGGTACCCGTGCGTACCCGTCTCGAGGTGATCACCCCTACTCTCTCCGAGCTTCACTGCGCCCGCCTGCGCCAGATCAAGGCGAAGGGATGTACCGTCGAGATCTTCCTGCTCGGAGAGCAGAACCGGGCGAACGGGCAAAGCTACGGAAGCGAGTTCCCCACTCTCTCGGTGCAGGACTTTGGAAATGAGCTCATCTATTAGCAAACGCTACCTTCGGCTGTATCGCTCTGCGGTACACCCGTTGTTCTCGATCCTCCTTCCTCTGCTCTTTCTGCTCAGCATGGACCAGTTCTTACGGGTGCTCATCCCCGAGATCCCCTGGTTTCCCCGCCACCTGGCACCCCTGCTACTCGCCGCCGGGATCGAAGAGGCGGTAATGGGCAACCTTCTGTTCAAGGAACGGGCCTCTTTCGCAGCCCGCATCAGAGAGCTGTGCTTCGTTCTGGCTCTGGCGTTCGGATACCTCTTCATTCTCCTGGGGGTCCAATCGGGACGGGGGGTTCATCTCTCCCCGGTCTTGATCTACCCGATGGTAGCGGTCTTGCTGCAGTGGCTTTTTTCCGGCGGGATCCACTCCGGTCTGCGGGAGCGGGAGATCCTGTTGAGCGCCCTGGCGGGCAAGCGGGGATCCGCCCTGCGCCACAGCCTGAGAGATTCTTCCTACCAGGCCGGACTCACCATTCGGGTGCTGAGAAACATCAAAACCGCCGTGATCGTCTTCCAGTTCCTGGTTGTAGTTTTGCTGATCACCGCGGCGGTGCTCAAGCGGCAGCCGACGATCGTCGGAGTAACGGCAGCAGCCCTGCATGCCGTCGGCGGACTGCTGGCGATCGGGATGCTTCACACCTTCGTGGAAGAGCAGCTCCTGCTCGGCAGTGGAGCTCCGGTCCCTCTGCATTTGGAGAGAAGGCGTGTCGTATTTTCCCTGTCGATTTTGGCAGTTGCCGCCGGTCTGGTGATTCTGGCTGCCCGGGAAACTTCTCTTCTTCCCCTGTCGGCGCTGATCGCCCTGTTGCGGAAGCTCGCTTCGCTGTTTCGCTTTCCCGCCAGCCGAGGACTGGCAGATGCCCTGCAGAACGTCCTGATCGAAAGGCGGCACTACTACAACGGACTGCTTCAGCCCCAGCAGCCTCCGGTGGCCAACCCGCTGGCATTCCTTCTCGTCGAGCTGCTGAGGCGGCTGTTTACCACGCTGCTGGGCACGGGCCTGTTTCTCTTCCTCGCCTCCCCCCTGCTGTCCCAGGACTTTGTCGATAGGCTACGGGAACTGAAGCCCTTTCAAGCCTTGGGAAAAAAGCTCCGCGCCTTCCTCGGGTTTTCCATTCGACTCTGGCTGCGCCTGGCCCACTGGCTTCGTCTATCCCGCTCACGCCATGTTCTGCCCGTTGCCGAGGATGGGGCAGCGAAGACGGTTTCGCGGCGATTCACAATTAGACAACGGCGGCTTTCGGTACGAAAGAAAGTGCAGATGGGCAGAGTGGGACGGGCCTTCGCCGCCCTGCTCCGGTGGGGCGAGACTTTGGGCATCCCCTACGTTTTCTTCTACACACCGAAGGAATACACGGAGAAGCTGGCTGCGATCGTTCCCGCCGGGACCGGGCAGCTCAGCTTCGTGGTCGAGGTATTCGAAGAAGTCATGTTCTCCCCCCATCTGGTTGCCTCCGGACGGATCTCTGAGTACTTCCGCACGATCCGCCTGCTGCGCCGCCTCACTCCGGAGGGGACAATGGAGGCAGGGTGGAGCCACTCCTGAGCTCCTCGGCCGGGATATCCATATAGATGATGTCCCATTCTACAGCACCCGAGTGCCGGGAAGCACCTCTGCGTCGGGCCGCACCAGAACGACATCCCCCTCTTCAGGGATGGCGCCCAGGACGAGCACCTGGGAGGAGAAATCCGCAACTTTCCGGGGAGGGAAATTGGTCACGGCCAATACCTGGCTGCCGACCAGCTCGTCCACCGAGTAGCGCCGGGTGATCTGGGCGCTGGAGGTCATAATCCCAAACTCGCCAAAATCGATCCACATCTTGATGGCGGGCCTGCGGGCTTCGGGAAAAACCTCCGCCCGGACCACCGTGCCGGCTCGCATCTCGATCTCCACAAACTCATCGTAGGTTGCCATGGCTATCCTTCCGTGCTTGCATTACGGGCATGCGCTCTGTATTCTGCGCGTCAGGCTGTGCCAGCGCTTGACCAATGAGGCCTTCTCCTCGCTTCCCCGAGGATGGTAGCTCGACACCAGGATCAGTCGGGTCCGATGACGCCTGCACGGCTCGGCCAGACGGTCCAGGTAGCTCGGACCGTCCTCCCCGTTGAGCAGGGGCAGGTGTCCGAAGTAAACGGTCCCGCTTCGGCCGCACAAGGAGAAGAGTTCCTCCAAGTCATACATCTCCGGATTTCCCAGGTTTAGGGTGGAGATCTCCTGCATTTGACAGAGCATCTTCAGAAAGCCCGGGTGATGGCCGCAGTAGTGTATAAACAGTCGGCCAAAGGGTTTTGCCGCCCGCTCGATGAAGGGCAGACAGAACTCCCGGATCATACCGTCGGAGACCAGGGTGGCGCTGTCTTCGGAGATGCGCGCTCCGGTATCGGGAAACCATACCCCGATCGGCATGCCGTGACCGTGCACCATGGAACCGCTCCTTTCCCCGAGAAGATCCTTGAACATCCTGGTGGCGGCCAGAAATAACTCCAGGCTGCGCTCCTGAATCGTCAGAACCTGATCGCCCCGGTCGCTGAGCAGGTAGAGAAGATCCGTACCGATTATCAGGTGGGAAAGATCGAAGATCCCTTGAGTGTCTGGGACGTAGGGGGATATCTCCGCCGGGATCAGGCCCTGGCCTTTGCGCCTAGCGAACAATTTATAAAACTCTTGGGAAAAGAGCATCTCGTTTCGCAGGAGATCCTGGGGTACGACGGGGCTGTTGATCTCACAGTACTGCTCCGGGGTGAGATGCTCGGCCAGCCAGGGGTGGAGTTCCGGCTGCACCTCGATCTGCAATCCTAATCCGCTCGGCAGCAAGGTGGTGCCCAGATCGGAGCGCAACGTGGGGATGCCGTCGTCGATGAGCTCCAGATGGGATTCGATCTCGAGAAGACGCTCTTCGAGGTGCTTTTCCGGATCCCGATGCTGCTCCACCAGATCGTGGCGGATGTAGGGCTTCTTGCCCTTGGCCAGATGGGGCTCCGTGAAAAGAATGGGAAACGGCCCCTCCCCCATCCAGAACTCCTCGTAGAAGCGAAACTTCCTACGGATGGCCTCGTCCCGCAGCACGGTTAAATCCATCATCTCTCCAAAAATGCCCGGCGGATCAAGAAGGGAGAGCGGTCCATCCTCTGCGACCGGAACAAACCCTTTGCGGAAATCAGGCCGCTCACCCTCACACCGGAATGGCGGCGCCCCGTCGGCCTGGCCAGGGGGAAAATCCAGCTTCCCGAGGGCTTCAATGAACCGGATCCGGAAATTGAAGCCCTGACTCTCGTCACCCCGGATCCTCAGATCAGGCAGTACGAGCTGGCGACGCTGTGGGAATAGATCATCCAATCCGAACTTTGATCACCGCCTTGCGGTTCTGCTGCGGACCGTTCCAGTCGCAGTTGGGTTTATGGGCGTCCTCCGGGTAGAAAACGGCGAAACTGCCCGAGTTCAGCTGTAGGCTGGCCCGTGGATCCCCTGAGAGAAATACAATATCCTTTTCCTCTGAATATTCTCCCATCGGCGACAACTCGTCCGTGGGAGCCCAGTAAATGATCTCCCGCCCCTTCAGGATACATTGAACATCGAGATACTTTCGATGGGCTTCGAAGCTCCGTTCCCTCTCCGGTTCCGTGCTGTAGGTCATGACCAGGGCATAGATCCGTTCTCCGTCGATCGGATGTTTTCCGTCCTCCATGACGGTGAAATCCGTATTCGATAGGTAGTCCAATGCCCTGTCGAGTCCGGGAGTCATCCCCCCGTACCTTCCGCGGTTCGTGAGTTTGTCCAGAATCATTCGTTTCCTCCTCAATCTCCCGATATGTTCCAACGCTCATCCCAGGCCTGCCCTAATGCCCGGCGGCCGAAACTATCTCCAGCCGGACTCAAGGCTTGCATCGAGCTTCGCCGAGATTTGCGCGTACCCGGGCAGCTCCGCCCGATTCGTCTTCTCCAGCGGATCCTCGTGGTAATCGAACAGTTCCCGGTGCAGCCGCTTGCCCTGCCCGTCCAGATAGACGGTATAGCGGTGGCGCTCGGTGCGGACCGTGTGGGCGATGTCGTACACCTGGAGCCGATCGTGCCACATATGCTTGCGGTGGCTGAACACGGCCTTCTTCCAGGCTCTCTCCGGATCGTCGAGCAGGGGCGCCACACTGTCCCCCTCCAACCACCGTGGTTTCTCCAAGCCGCATAGATCGCAGATGGTCGGATAGAGATCCACGTGCTCCGTCATCGCCGTGATCTGTGTTCCCCCGTTCTGTGCCCCCCCTGTGCGCCCGCCCCCGGGCGGACGGATCAGCAGGGGCACGGCCAGGGAGGTGTCCCAGAGATTATGCTTGCCCCAGTATCCGTGCTCCCCGTCGTGAAAGCCGTGGTCGCTGGTCAGCACAATCAGGGTATTGTCGAACAGGCCGCGGCGGCGCAGAGCCGCCAGAATCCTCCCGATCAGGGCGTCGATGTAGCTGATCGCGGCGCGGTGGCCGTGGAGGAGTTCTAGGGACTGCTGCTCATCGGCCCGCCAGGGCAGCTCGTAGCCGTCCCGGGTGTAATACTGTACGGCTTCGGAGTCCCCCTCCGCCCACTCGGGACTGCCCGCCGGCGGTTGCCGGTGCTCCGGCAGCCTCAAGGAACGGCGATCGTAGAGCTCCCAATACTTGCGTGGACTGTTGAAGGGCAGGTGCCCGGCTGTAAAACCGGCGGCCAGGAAGAAGGGAGCCTGATCCAAGGTGTTTTCGATCCACTCCACAGCCTTCTCAGCGGTCTGTCCGTCGAAGTAGGCTTCATCAGCAACTTCTCCCGCCTCCACGGCGGGCCCCCGGAACTTGCGCAGGTTTTCCGGCCGCTGCAGCTCCTCCTCCACCGGACCTGAGGCTTGCAGGCGCTCCAAGCGATCTTCGATCAACCGCAGTGAATCATCGTTGAACCAGGGGTTGGGGGAGGCCTCCTGAGCGATCCGGATCCAAGGCCGCTCCTCCGCCGGGAGAGCGGGCCTCCAAAAAGCCTCGCTCCAGGAAGGCGGATCGTCCACATCGTGGTAGACTAGCCCGGCGCCGAAGGTCCGGTAGCCGTGAAGTCGAAAAAGCTCGGGGAGGGAGTGGAAATCCGATCCCCGCCGCTTCCGAAATTCGGGGAAGAAGGGCTGATTGTTGTAGCGCCCCGTAGTCAGTGGTCGGCAGCCGGTGAATATGTTGGCCCGGGAGGGACCGCAGAGAGGCCAATGGCAGAAATGGCTGTCGAAGCGGACAGATTCGGAGGCCAGGGCATCGATGGAGGGAGTGATTGCTGCGGGGTTGCCGTAGCAGCCGTAGCGCCTTCCGATATCGTGCATGATGAAAAACAGTACGTTCGGTTTCGATCCATCCATGCTCTTCTCCTTTCTATACACCAGAGTCCCGTGCCTGCCGGCAGAGCTCGATCGCCCGGCCAATCAGCTCCTCGGCTACTTTCTCGTGAACCTCATCGAAGGGCAGGATCGGCTGTCGCACCCGGGGGGTGGGGTAGATACCCTGCCTGTGCAGGAGTCTCTTGAAAAAGTGAACCGAGATATCGAGATGCTGATTGGCAAAGGCCAGCACCGGCAGCAGCCGCTCGAACAGGACCCGGGCCTCCTCCCGTTGCCCCTCATGGTACAGGCTGTAGATACGTGTGTACAGCTCGTGCATCCCCGTGGGCATGAAGGCATGGACCCCCCGATCCAGGGCTTCGACGATCTGCATCACCGCCCATCCCCCCGACACGTGCAGTCTACCCTCCGTCGCCTCCAGGACCTCGGAGTATTTCACCCCGGCCGGCACCACCTCCACCTTGAGGCAGCGGAAGCGTTCCACCTCCCGGAACAGGCGGGCGACAAGTGAGATCGGAAGGCCGTAGCCCTGGAAGTCCCAGTCCTGGAGCATCAGGAAGCCCGGTTTCAGGGCATCCAGCTCACGCACATCCCCTTCGTACTGGACCTCATCCTGAAAAGGGATGCTGGCCAGAACACCGTCGCAGCCCAGCTCGATCAAGGCTGCGGTGATTTGCTTTCGCTGTTCCGCCGTCGCGGCGGAAGCACCCCCGATTACCGGCACCCGCCCGTCGTTCTCCTTCAGGACCGCGGCGACGATTTGTTTCCGCTCCTCAGGGGAAAGTTTGTCCACTTCGCCGGCCATGGCCGGTACCAGGAAACCCGCCACTCCGGAATCGAGGGCGTAGCGGACATTCCTGCCCAGGGCGGGCAGATCCACCGCATCATCCTCGGTGAAGGGGGTGTTCAGCACCGTGATAATCCCGTGCAGTTCGAGAAGTGATTTCTCCACAGCCAGCTCCAATATATCATCATAATAATATCATCCGGGATTGTTTGTACAAGGGAGGTTTGACGTGGAATTGACTCGCCGACTCACCGGCCGGGAGATGCTGTAGCAGACATTTCCGCAGACAAACTGGAGCGGGTAAAGAGTCTCCTGCACTACAAGCTGGCCTCGGTACGGGGAACGTACGGTTCGACCCTCTATCAAAACCGCCTGGCCATGGAGAAGAATCACTTCACCTGTTCGGCGTAGCTCTTCCAGTGCTCTCGCGAGCGTACTTCCGCGGTATCATCATCAAACATCACCAGGTCCTGCTCTCCGTGAACGGTAAAGCGGAGTTCCTTGTCAAGGACGGCGCACATAAATCCAAGAGGTCCATCGGGCCCTGCAACAAAGCGGTGAACATCGTCGCTTTCGACAAAGATGGAATCTCCGGTGCCGATCTCGTGAACCAACTCTCCCAGCTGCACGGTTCCGCTTCCGCGGAGGATTAGGACGGCATGCTCGTAGTTGTGCTTTTCAAAGTTGCTGCATGCCCCCGGCTGAAGCTCGAAGTAGCGGATCTCCATATTGTTCGAATTATCCTGCCGGCTGATAAACCTCTGGACTTCTAAGCCCGGGCGCGCGGCGCCGTAGTCACTGACGGGCACTCCCTGCCAGGCCCAGCTGCCGTCCTTTCCCTGAAACCGGTGTATCGCTCCCATGGATCGTTTTCCTCCCGTTGTTCTGTTTCCTATTCTGTGAATAAAACCATCTTAAAATCAGGCATTTCTGTCAAGGTGAGGTAGTTTATTTTGCCAATTTACATGAACAATGCGAAAGATAATCCCTATAATTCTTAAAAAACGCAATGAAACGTATTACAGAGCAGCTTATTCACTAAATATATGCAGGTAAAAGCATAAAAACGGATATCAAGTTGACAAATCGGTGGGGCTGCGATAGTTTCAATTAAGCCAGGGATAAGGAAGAGGATTTGTTCATAGAAGAGCGGCTGGAGAAAATTTTAGAACTCGTTCATCAAAACAGGAAGGTGACGGTGGATGACGCGATGAGGGTGTGCAATGTGTCGGCGGATACGGTCCGGCGTGATTTTGCGCGTCTCACTAAAAACGACATGGTCATCCGCACCCACGGCGGAATCATGGTGAAGACGAGCGCAATGTATGATTCGGGTAGCAATAAAGGCAAGGTCAAAAACAAAGAGCATAAGGAGCGTATCGGCAGGCGCGCTGCGGAGTTGATTCCGGACGGCGGAACTATTGCGGTGGATGCCGGAACCACCACTGTCGAGCTCCTTCGGCACCTCAATGCTGTTCAGAACCTCACCCTTCTCTGTTACAGCCTCGATATTGCCAACGTGGCGGTGAAATACGATCAGGTCACAACCATGATTCTCGGGGGTATCATCCGGAACAAAACCTCCAGTGTTGTCGGGCCGGATACTGCAGAAATGGTACGCAAGCTGCACGCGGATGTTCTTTTCCTCGGGGCGACTGCCTTTGACAGTACCCGGGGTCTTATGACACCGAACCGGATGGAAGCCGATGTCAAGGAATCTTTAATATCCATCGCAGATACCGTAGTTCTTCTGTTGGATTCGTCCAAGATACGGCAACGTTCCCTGTTTGCATTCTGTCCCACGGAAAATCTTGACATTTTCATCACCGATTCCGAAACGGACAGGGGATTCATAGAGGAAATTGCCGAGCACGGTGTCGAAACCATCATAGTCTGAAATAAAAAAATATTGGAGTTGAACCATACATGAAAACCGCACTTCAATTCGGGGCTGGAAATATCGGCAGAGGATTTATGGGCCAACTGTTCTACGAGGCGGGCTACCGAATCTGTTTTGTCGACGCCGTCGCCGCTCTGGTGGAGTCGTTGAAAGAGGCGGGGGCTTACCCCCTCCGGCTTCTCGACGCAAAGACGCGGAAACAGATCGAGATGATCATCGACAGGATCGACGCCTATTCTACCGGGGAACGGGAAAAAGTCGCAGGCGAGATAGCCCGGTGCGATGTTGTGGGTACCGCCGTGGGGGTTAAGAACCTTGCAGGCATCGCGCCACTTCTTGCCGAAGGGATCCCCCGGCGCAGAGTGGAAAGCGGCGCTCCCCTCGATATCTATCTGTGTGAGAACATGCTCGATGCGGCAGAACAGCTGAAAGGCCACGTGTTCGCCCTTCTGTCGGAAGAGGATGCCGCCTGGGCGGAGGATCATATCGGTTTCGTAGGCACCACGGTTGCCCGTATGGTGCCGCAGGCACGGCCCGAGATCCTGAAGGAAAACCCCCTCATGGTGATTGCAGATTCCTACCACAAGCTTCCATACAATGGAAAGGCGACCCGGGCAACTCCCCCCCCTATAGAAGGGCTCTACCCGGTATCCAATTTTCGTGCCGAGGTGGAAATGAAACTTTTTGTTTACAATCTCGGCCATGCGGCCCTGGCGTACCTGGGGAACCTGAAGGGGTACACTTACGTGCACGAAACCATGGAAAATGAAGAACTTAAGGGAGTTTTCTCCGGTGCCCTTGACGAAACCTGCGCCGCCCTAATGAAACGCTACCCCGATGACATCACGCAGGAGGACATCAACCGTGTCAGGGAGGATATCGATCTCCGCTTCGGCAACCCCCTTATCCAGGATACGGTGAAGCGGGTAGGCCGGGATCCCCTGCGCAAGCTGGGCAGGGAAGACAGGCTTATCGGAAGCGCCCTTTTCTGCCAATCCCTCGGCATCGAACCCAGGTTCATCGCCCGGGTTGCAGGTGCCGCCCTGCGCTACCATCAACCGGAGGACGGGGAGGCGATGAAGCTTCAGAGAAAGATTGCCGACAGCGGTACTGCAGCTGTCATTCGGGAACTGACATCCCTAGATCCGGATTCACGCTTGTTCCAGTGGATCCTTGAAGCCTATGCATCCTGGGAAAATTTCACTTGATCACTATTCATTGAGAAGAGGAATCCGACATGAAATCAGTAATGACTTCGAAAGAACGCGTTAAGACCGCTCTTGCACATCAGGAACCGGACCGGGTGCCCCTTGCCCTGTGGGGAAGCTACTATACCTTAAACGATGACACCTATTTCCGGGTACTCGAACACTTTGGACTCGGAGACCCGGTTCCGCCTTTCAGAAAGCTAAAACCGAGGGCTTCCAACTATTACGACGACAGGGTCCTGGATTATCTCGATACCGACATACGCTACGTCTGGAGCGGGTTTACAGACCTGGGGGGTGCCCGGCTGGACGGAGACCGGAGGGATGCCTGGGGTGTCGAATGGGCCAGGAGCGGTCCAACTGTTACAAGCACCGGCGCCCCCTTAAAAGACTACTCACTCGAACAGATCGCCGCTTACACCTGGCCCGATCCGGAGAAGTATCTCGATTTTAATCTGATGAAGGATCGTCTTGCCTTCCTTGCGAAGAACTATCCCGACAAGGCGATCGCAGCCCGCGCGGTCAACTCCTACGGTCCCTTCGAACAGGCGTCGGAGCTCCGGGGGCGCGAGAATTTCTACATGGACATGATAGCCGAGCCTGAAATCGCGAACCTCGTTGTCGAGAAATGCACCGACGTCATTCTCCGAACCCAGGAGATCTATCTCGACATCGTCGGGAAGCATATCGACTTTTTCGAGGTCCCCGGGGATGATTACGGCGGGACCCAGGACCTGATGATTTCGCCGGACAGCTTCGAGATCATGTTCCGTCCTCAGCTCGCCAGGATCGTGGGCGTGGTCAAGCAGTACCGGAAGGACCTGCCTGTGGCGTTCCATTCCGACGGCGCCATCACAAAGATCGTCGGGAGCCTGGCTGATTGCGGGATAGATATCCTGAATCCCCTGGAACCCCTTGCCTCTACCGACTGGAAGGCGATCAAGAAGGAATATGGCGACCGTCTCTGTTTTATGGGCGGAGTCGACCTGAAAGAGGCCCTAACAGGTACGGTTCAGGACGTAGAGGATGATGTCCGACGCTGTCTTGAAACCTTTGGTGCGGGGGGCGGATACCTTCTTACATCAGCGAACCATATGCCCCCGGACATACCACCGGAGAACGTTGCTGCACTGTTCGAATCAGGAAAACGGCTTGGCACATATCCGCTTAATCTGTAATCGAAAAGAGGAGGCTTATGGCTGTCAGAATTTCCGTAATGGGGTGTTGTCTTGTCGACTATCTCTACTCTCCCGTGGATTTTACCGGCGATGCGTTCCTGAGCTATGCCTCCCGGGTCCCGGGGGACGGGGGGCTTGAACCAGGGAAGTTGGTATTTGTAGAGGACCTCGAGGCCTTTTCAGGAGCCGGAGAGGAAAAATTCCTTGCTGATCTCTCGGGAGGCGGCGATCCTGTTACGGTCAACGTGGGCGGACCTGCCATCGTTGCCGCAATAAACGCGGCCCAGATCCTCGGGGATGACGGTAAGGTTTCCTTCTTCGGGGTATACGGCGACGACTATGTCGGGGACACTCTTAGAAAACTGCTCGCAGGCTTCCCCGTCGACCTTGACCGGTTCAGCAGGATCAAGGGATCATCGCCCTGTACCTTCGTTCTCTCCGATCCCGGATACAACGACGGATTCGGAGAGCGGACCTTCATAAACCGGATCGGAACCTCCTGGTCAATAACGCCGCAGGATATCCCCGATGATTTCTTCGCTTCCGACATCCTTTTCTTCGGCGCCACCGCCGTGCTTCCCCACATCCACCGGGCTCTGGACATCCCGCTGGAGATGGGAAGGGATGCGGGGGCGATCAACATTGTCAGCACTGTGTTCGATTTTCTCAATGAGAAGAAGGACCCTGCCTCCCGCTGGCCCCTGGGGTCAGGAGACAGATCTTACACCCTGACGGACCTCCTTGTAACCGATAAGGAAGAAGCTCTTCGTCTGAGCGGCTGCTCTTCCCTTACCGCGGCGGGGGAATTTTTCATCAAGAAAGAGCTGAAGGGGTTTGTCATCACCCAGGGAGCGGAGGATGTATACATGTACTCCTCCGGTGCCAGGTTCCGGAAAACGAAACCGCGGTATTTTCCGGTATCCGAAAGGGTGAAGCGGGAGATTCGAGAAGGAAAGGCCGCGTGCGGTGACACCACCGGGTGCGGCGACAATTTCGCAGGGGGCATCCTCGCCTCTGTAGCCATTCAGCTTGGGGATGACGGGATGGGGAAACCTGATCTTAAAGAGGCTTGTGCCTGGGGAACGGCTTCCGGAGGGTTTGCCTGTTTTTCAATGGGTGGCGCTTTTCCGGAGAGCGAACCAGGTGAGAAGCGGAAGATACTCAAAGATTATTACAGTGATTATCTTGTACAGATCGGAACTGTTCGGGGGAAACAGGAGAAAATAGGATGAAAAACAATGAGATTCCACAAACCATGGAGGCGGCCGTTGCCTTTGGAAACGATATCGATCACGTAGAAGTCCGGGAACTGCCTGTACCCGAACCCGGGCCAAACCAGCTTCTCTGCACGGTGGAGGCTGCTGGAGTGTGTACCTCCATCCTGAAACTTGTGGCCCAGGGGAAGGACCACCCCTATCTGAATGGATGGGACCCTGCGGTGTATCCCATCATCCTCGGGGACGAAGGGTCGCTTACCGTCGTAAGGGCGGGAAAAATCTTGAAAAGGAATACCTGCCAGGGAATCTACATCTATGGCATCGGATCCCTGGAGCATGTTCCCGAGGTGCTCCGAGACAAGGAGGGAAAGGTGGAAGGTCAAGCAATCATCTATCCTCACCCGGGGCCTGAAACCTTCACCACCGTGGATTACTGGAGCCCGGAGGACGAAAAAAAGCTCCTTGCCTGAGACTGACGAAAGAGCCGCTGAGGGGCGGACTCTGAAGATCGTGATCGAACAGTAGGGCATTGACGAGGAAACGAGGATGAGGGCGCTTCCAGGAATCGATCTGGGCCCCACGGGGATTCAAAGGGGTGTTCAGCAC
>CAZSBH010000033.1:0-41284 GCA_964604845.1 uncultured Spirochaetaceae bacterium | reverse complement strand
CAGTTTCAGAGCTCAGCCTCGAGGTCGAGCGTGGGGAGTTCGTTACTCTTCTCGGGCCATCAGGATGCGGCAAGACCACCACGCTCCGCCTGTTGGCGGGATTTCAGCCGCCCAGTGCCGGTTTCATCGAGATCGGAGGAAGGGTGGTCAGCGACCTGGAACACAACATTTTCGTACCCCCGGCAAAGCGACGCATAGGTATGGTCTTTCAAGACTATGCTTTGTGGCCGCACATGGACGTGTCTGCCAATACCGCCT
This sequence comes from uncultured Spirochaetaceae bacterium, assembly GCA_964604845.1. GTDB lineage: Bacteria > Spirochaetota > Spirochaetia > SZUA-6 > DRHE01 > JAFGQJ01. The sequence goes on along the minus strand of CAZSBH010000033.1, from coordinate 41,026 downwards.
ATCCGCTTAAAATTGCCGGTATAAGCCGAAAAGAGTGCCAGGATAGGGTCGAGAAGATCCTCACCATCGTGAAGATGAAGGGGATGCAGAGGAGGTTTCCCCACGAGCTGTCCGGAGGCCAGCAGCAACGCGTGGCCCTTGCTCGCGCTCTTATCTCTGACCCCGCCGTGCTCCTGCTGGATGAGCCGCTGTCAAACCTGGATGCAGCTTTGAGAGATGACATGCGTCTGGAGATCAAGAGCTTGCACCAGCGCCTGGGTGTAACAGTGATATTCGTCACCCATGATCAGTCAGAAGCCATGTCCATGTCTGACCGCATCGTTGTCATGGACTTTGGAAAAATTCAGCAAGTCGGAACACCGGAATCGCTGTACGATGATCCGGAAAACGAGTTTGTGGCTTCCTTCCTGGGAAGGGCGAACTTCTTCGAGGTATCCGCGCAAGAGGGCAGGCTCCTGATCGTAGCAGGGGAAAGGCTCATCCCCCTTCATTCGGAACGGGTGACCGGTTGCCTGAGCAAAGGTCTGGGATGCGCCAAGCCTGCGGATATTCACTTGTACCGTTCCCAGGCGGAGGGGATTCCCTGTCGAATCGGCAACTTCCTGTTCGTTGGCGACCATGTGATCTATCACATCGAGATAGACGGGCTCAAACTGGAAGTGAAAACAACAGACAGGAGCTTTGCCGGCCTCAAAGAAGCCGCGGTGCGCTTCGAGAGAGTCATCCTGTTCTGATGGCTAGCGCATACTTCGGGTGCGAGGACTATTTCGTGCTGGAGAATACCGGTGTTCGGGACGCGTTGTTTGCCTTTGGTACCGGAGAAGCTTCGATCTTTAGGCTGTCTCTCGAGAATCAGGATGGATGGACGGCAGAATGGGGCACGGACGAACCTAATTTCTGCGGCAGACTCAAAGCCACAGGGCTTGAAGCGGGCAGCTTCTATACGGCCAGGGGCTACGCCGGAGACAGGGAGATCGCTGCGTTGAATTTCGAAACCCTCGCGAATCTCCCCGGTTCATCTCTCCTGCGGTTCGCGGTGATAGCCGATCCGCACCTCTCCCTGGACAGAGAAAATCGGCGCGGACGGTTGTTTCAAGAGTCGAGCTGTTTATTGCAGGAAATCGTGGAATGGGCCCACTCCGAAGCAATAGACGCCCTGTTTTTCCCGGGAGATCTCACCGATGCCGGAAAGCCGGAGGAGCTGCGGAAGCTTTCAGAGATCCTGTCCGCCTTCTCCAAGCTTGTTTTCACAATACCTGGGGACCACGACCGGGGGAGTAAAAGGCATTCTCTGAAAGACGGTCTCGACAACGACTGGCTTTCCGCCGTCCCCTTTATTGAGCAGTGGGGAAGTATACGGGTTCTGGGTCTCGACACCTCCTCGGGGATTCTGGGCAAAGTTCAGCGGGAACTTCTTGGTCAGGCACTGGCCGGCCCGGGTAGACTGATCATTCTCAGCCACCATGATCTCATCCCCAATCCCCATATCAGGGACAAGGATGCGGTCGTGGCTGACCACGAAGGACTACAGGAGCTCTTCTCTGAGGCGAAAGCGTGTTGGGTCGCCTACTGCGGACACAAGAACGTGCCATGGATGCTTCGGGCCGGCCGGGGCGCGCAGATCAACGTTCCCCAACCTGTTCATTACCCGGCAGGGATTCTCTCCGTTGCTGTTTTCAAAGAGGCCTTGGTTCACGAATTCGTTCCCATCCGTAGCGAGATCCTAAGGGATTATTCCTTACGGATGCTGAGCCGTGACGGCTCTCCCTCTTTCGATCCCGTATACCGTTATGGAAGCGTCGAAGCCAGGAGCTCGATTCTATACTGGGACGAGGATTAAGCTGTGAGGGCGTTTGATCCTGGAAAGGTGGAGGGTTCCAAGCTCAGTAGAGCTTGGAGACACTATGTAAAAGCAGGTCTGCGCCGTTCCCGGTCGACGATGCTCCTGGAGGTGAAACCGACAGAGTTTGTCTGCGGCCGCAGCGCAGCTATCATATTTCGCTTTCGGATGGTGGAGGATCTCCCGGCGGATGGATTTGTGCTTTTTGATCTTCCTCAGGGCTGGGGAGGATGTGCCAGCGAGAAGGACAAAGATTTTTTAGTCAAGGCAGGAACGCTGGAGGCTTCCAGTTCTGAAGGGAATGGGCTTCCCGTCCGGGTCGTTTCCCGGGGAAGCCGATTGTCTGTCATCGAGATATTCCTTCCCGGCGGAGCAGCTGCCGGTTCGGCGCTCACGGTGAAGTTACCTCCCCTGCTGCCCTGCGAGCGACCCGGCCACTATGGCTTTCACGTGTTCGCCGGCTCTCCTGACCTCTCTCCCCGCCCGATCCTTTCTCCGGAGCTGGTCGTGATGCCTGGAGATTTTGATGGATTCGACCTGCTGTACCCATCGAGCTCAGGTACCGCTTCCACTTTCACTCTTTCCCTGAGGGCACGGTCCGGGCCGGAGAGTGCCTATGCCGCTGTGACAGGCTCTCCGCAGGAGATCGAGGTAGAAGCCGACGGTGTTGAAGGTCTGCCACAGAAAGCACGAATCCATATCGGTGAAAGCAGGAATACCAGGATTGAAGGACTTCGGTTGTCAGGAAATCAGGGCAGGCTGCGGTCGTGCTGGCGGACCGGGAGCGCAGTCGGTCATCCCATTGTCAACTCGAACCTGACCGATGGTTATCAGGTTCTTTTCGGAGATCTCCATATCCACACGGCTCTGTCCGATGGAATGGGCACTCCGGAAGAGGCCTACGAATGGGCGCGCTATCACGCCGGTTTGGATTTCGTAGCTCTTAATGACCACGTTGAAGACCGGCTCACCTACGGCGCCTCATGGAACGAGGAACAGTGGCGTAGCCTTCTGGACCGAGCCGACGTTTGTGATGATCCGGGCCATTTCGTCACTCTCCCTGGCGTGGAAATCTGTGGCTCCGTAAACCTGTACTTTAGAGATCGAAGCTTTCCTTTTTTCCCTCTTCAGGATCTGGATGGAAACCCTAAAAGGATTTTAGAATTCCTGACATCGATTTCGAGCAACGAACGTGTGTTGTTCGGTTTTCACAAGCTTCAAGCGCTGACGGATGATTACCTGCGATTCCCGCCGCCATCTCTTTTGGAGCTCATTCAGCACAAGCGCCAGCCAGCCGAGGGTTTGGAGAAGTTTTTGCCTCTCTGCCCGAAACCCCCGGCATTCCTGGGCGGAAGCGATTCACACAACGGGCTGGCCGGTTCACCACCTATGGGATTGTCCCGGGAGGAGACTCAGTATGGCTTGACCGGTGTGCTGGCTGAAGATAGGAGCAGGGACAGCGTGTTTCAAGCACTGAGATTTGGCAGGACCTTCGCCACCGCCGGCCAGCGCAGCATTCTCGTTCTCAGGATTAATAGCGTTCTGCAAGGCGGAATCTGTTCCTTGGAGCCCGGGAAGCCGCTTGAACTCTCTTTGCTCGTGAGAGCTTGTAGCCGGGTGGAGAGAGTCGAGCTGGTTAGTGTAGGGGGAACCATTTGGCAGGCGAGCCCCGGAAAAGATGAGGTTGATCTTTCCATCATAATCCAAGATTCGCAGTTGGCTTACAACCAGGGTCGATGTTACCTCTACGTCAGGATCCTGGAGCAATTTGGACGCAGGGCCTGGAGTTCGCCGATTCTGGTTCAGCATACTAAAACGTGATTTACCGGGTTCTGTGTTCTCGTACAAGGGCAAAGAGAAGGCAGAGTAATGAAGCACACGCTGTAATTACTAGAGGTCATCCTTCCGCCCCTCTGGCTCATCTTTATCATACTTTGTATAATCCCCCAACGATGGACGGCAAGCAGCTGGAGATGGAGATATCCCCTGAGGAGCGGGAACAGGTCCTCATAGAGAAAGAAGCCGCCATCGACGAGAGCTGAAGTAATGGAACGAAGCTGGGTGAATCTGATTATATCTTTCCTATTGGCCGCCGCTCCGGCCCTTCTGCTGCTCCGTTACTACTACCGCCAGGATCGGGAGCGCCCGGAGCCCAAGGGCTTGATCGTAAGGATCTTCCTGCTCGGCATTTTGGCAACCTTCGTTGCCATTCCCCTTGAAATGCTGATGAGTGTGTTTCAGCAGCTTTTTATCAGCTTTCCGCTTCTATATGCTCTGTTCAAAGCCTTCGTGGTTGCAGCCCTTGTCGAAGAATATCTGAAGCTGACCATCGTCCGTCTTTTCGCCTACAGGAACCGCAATTTCGACGAGGTCATGGACGGCGTGGTCTATACGGTTGTGGCCAGTCTGGGCTTCGCCTGTATGGAGAACATTATCTACGTTATGGGGGGGTCACTCTGGACCGCGTTGACCAGAGCCTTCACCGCCATACCCCTCCATGCCACCGCTTCCGGGCTCATGGGCTATTACGTCGGACGCGCCAAATTCGCCGTCTCTGCCCAGATGGAACAGGCACTGATAAACAAGGGCCTGCGGATCGCCATCTTCATTCACGGTGCCTACGACTTCCTGCTCTTTTCCGTACCGGTCTTCGGTACCTTACCCTCCCTCGGTATCATCCCCCTGATCGTCGGTGCTTTCTTCGTGCTGCGCGCCCGAATACGATCAGCCATTGAGGAGGACCGGAAGCGGGAACAGGTGATCGGCGAGGTTTGAATCCTATCATGAGAAAGCCGGCGATCCTCCTGTTCGCTCTGCCGCTCCTACTCTGCTGTGTACCTTCGCCTTTATGGCCGCAGAGCCCTCCCCCTTGGGCGACGGGAGCCAGTCGGGCCGAGGATCTGGTGGTCAAGCTGGTGACCATCGGACCGGCGGATCCCATCTATACGTGGTGGGGCCACTCCGCCCTAATCGTCGAGGACGTCCGATTCAATATCTCCCGCTTCTACAACTACGGCCTTTTCTCGTTTGACCAGGAAAACTTTTTTCTGAACTTCGCCATGGGCAGACTGTGGTTTCAGGTCGGTTCCAGTGACGCGGAAAGGGAGCTGGCCTACTACAGGTATCTCGATCGTACCATCCACATCCAGACATTGAATCTGCTGCCCCACAAGCGGTTGGAGATGGCACAGTTTCTGGAGAACAACATTCTCCCGCAAAACCGTACCTATCTATACGACCACTACGACGATAACTGTGCCACCCGGGTGCGGGATCTTATCGACGCTGCGGTAGACGGCCAGCTCTACAATGCCGCGGCTGCTCCGGGCAGGATGACCCTGCGGGAGCATACCCACCGCTTTACGGCCCACAGCCTTCTCATGGATTGGCTGCTGATGTTTCTCATGTCCGATGTGATCGATCATCCCGTGACTCGTTGGCAGGAGATGTTCCTACCCGGCGAATTGGAGAAGAATGTGGCCGCTCTCCGTTACCGGGATGACAGGGGTGTGGAGAAAGATCTGGTCCGTGAGTCCGATGTCTACTACCAGGGCCGGGAACAGCGGATCATCTCAGAGGATGTACCGGGCAACCGGCCCTGGGCACTGTTCCCGGGACTGGTACTGGCTGCGGCGGCGATCCTGCTGGGGTACAGGGCGAGGCTTGGGGGAAAACGGGCTTGGACTCTGTACGGGATCTACAGCTCCGTTTTGGGCATTGCCCTCGGTTTTCCCGGAACCGCGCTTTTCTTCATGAGTACCTTCACCGATCATACGGTAACCTACGCGAATGAAAACCTCTTTTTGGCCAATCCTCTTACCCTGCTGGCCGTCCCTATTGGTCTGATTGCCGCCGCCGGCACGGGAAAACGCGGGCGGCGCTTGCTGCAGGTACTCTGGTTAGCCCTGGCCGCTTTGGCCGCACTATATTTGCCGCTGAAGCTTCTCCCCGCCTTCGATCAGCGCAACGGGTCGGCTCTGGCCTTGGTACTGCCCGTGGTGTTCGGATTTGCCGCCGCGGCCGGGCTCTCTTGGAAGAGGGCAGGAGCGTAAAGATCCCGGCATGCGATTTTTCTACAGCTCCAGCCAGCTCTTCCAGATCTCCGGTTGAAGACCGATCGCGACCTCTTTACCGAAACGCACGATCGGGGTTTTCAGGAGGAATGGATTCTTCAAAGCCTCTTGGATGGGGTCGTAGACCATGTAGGCCAGACCCGCCTTGGCAAAAGCCTTGGAATCTCTATCGAGAAGATCTTCCGGATCCAGCTTGCGGCAGATGTTCTGAAGCTCTCCCTCGCTGAGAGGCCGCTCGTTCAGATCGACGAAGTAGGTCTGAACCCCCCGCTCGCTGAAAAACCGGTCCGCTTTGCGGGTATCCCGGCATTTCTTGGTGCCGATGATCTGGATTGTCGGGGTCATGAGAAGGGGACACTATCCCTCGGTGCCGGGTGGTGCGTCCTTGTAGGTTTCCTTGATCTCTACGAAGTCATCCAGATTGTCGAGGAAGACTTCTAACAGTTTTGGATCGAATTGATAACCCTTTTCCGCTTTAAAGAGCTTGACGATACGCTCCAGCTCCCAGGCGGGTTTGTAGACTCGTGCGTTGCCGAGGGCGTCGAAAACATCCGACATGGCGGTGATCCGTCCGTAGATATGGATGTCCTCGCCCTTCTTTCCGTTCGGATATCCTTCCCCGTTCCACTTCTCGTGATGCTCATTGGCGATGATCGCCGCGGATTTCAACAAGCGCCGTTCGGAATGCTTGAGGGTTTCGTATCCCAGAGTGGTGTGTGTTTTCATGATTTCCCACTCTTCGGGGGTCAACTTGCCCGGTTTGAGCAAGATGGAATCAGGGATAGCGATCTTGCCGATATCGTGCATCGGGGCGGCCAGCTTAAGAAGCTCAGCTTCATCCTCACTCATCCCGTACTTCACGGCAAACAAGTGGGAGAACTCCGCCACCCGTTTTACATGGTAGCCGGTCTCTTTGGAGCGCAATTCCCCGAACTCGGCGAGGGTGAAGATTGTCTCCCGCTGGGTGGCCTCTATCTCCTCCTGGAGCATGGCTGCATCCAGGGCCTTGCCGGTGTAGGTGGCGGCTAGCAACAGATGTTCCAGATCCTGTTCGCTGAACTTCTCCGTTTGCGGTATCTTGTTGATCGCCTGGTATACGCCGATGATCTTTCCCTCCCCGTCGTTGATGGGAATGCCAAGGATATTGCGGGTGTGGTAGCCGGTTTTCTTGTCCACGTCCTTGTCGAAACGATCGTCGTTGTAGGGATCATTGATGATCAGAGATTCTCCGGTCATGGCCACACATCCGGCGATCCCTGCACTGCAGGGTATGGTGATTCGATCCACTCCGTGGGCCACCTTGCTCCACAGCTCCTCGGTTTTTCGGTTGCGCAGCCACACGGTGCAGCGGTCGGCGCTGATCAGGTCCCGCCCCATGTCGGCCAGGATAATCAACAGCTGGTCGATGTCCCGTTCGTCGGCGATACGGCCAACGTAGGAGAAGATCGTCCTCAGCAGATCATCCGGTGAAGCGATCAGCGGTTTTATTTTCGGATCTTCGACCATACTTTATCGTAGAACTATAATTCCTAATGAACAAGATTTCAAGGCTCTACTAGGGATTATCGGTTTTGAGTCCGTCAGGACTTAACGATCATGATCACGGCGAATACGGTCAAGAGGATGAGCACGATTCTCCGGAACCAAAGATCCGACAGTCTGTGAAAGAGCAATATCCCGGCAACGGTTCCAGCAGCGACGAAAGGACTGTAGTACAGCAGGATCCGCCAAAGCTCCGTTGTAAGCAGGCCGGATATGTAGAAGATAGGGATCTTGTACAGGATTAACAGGACGAAGAATACCTGCATTGTGGCTTTGAATCCCCTTTTGCCCAGCTTCAGGGAATCGCAATACATGATAACCGGAGGGCCTCCGGCGCTTAAAGCCCCGCTGATAATGCCGCCGACAAATCCGGCCAGATAGCCCCATCGCCGGTCCATGTGAAAATGAACCCTGTTTTGAACAATCAGGGCGAAAGCAACATAGCTGAGGATGAAACCCGCCAGGATCTTTAACAGCAATCCCTCGGGCAGATTGACCAAGCCGTACACCCCAATGGGGACGCCCAGAGCCGTTCCGACGAGCAGCGGGACCAGGGCCCGCCAGGCAATATGTTTGCGCAGGGGAATCGTCAGGCTGGCGAAGATCGCCAGACCGCAAAAACTGACGAAGGCATTGGCCAGTTTGATGCCGATGAGAAGGGGCAGCAGAGCCATGGCGATCAACCCGAAGCCGAAGCCGCTCAACCCGGAGACGAAAGAGGCAGCCAAAGTGGTTGCGGCGATGATCCAGAACATGATTGGGATGGTTGAAAGTGACCGCGATTGTTATACGGCGAGGGCTTTGGCGTTTGCCAGGAGATGCTCTTCCGCTTCTACGGACCATAGGCCGTCGTGGGCGTCGACGATCTCTGCCAACTCGGCGAACAGGGGATCCTGAGCACCTCTCTGCTTGAACTCATCGATCGCCGTCAGTTCCATCTCGATATTGGTATAGATCAGCTTCTTGCCGCCGGGGATTTTCGGTAGATTCAGCGTCGTTTCGACCACCGCATTCAGACCGCCGACGTGGGTCACCATCATGGCCGGATTCACCTTTCCCGCCGACATGAGCGCCAGGGCTTCGACCATATCATCCGTGTTTCCGCCAGACGTGCCGACCACGTGGGTCCCGATGTAGTGGATGTTGTAGAAGTTCACTCGAGCGGCGAACGCGGTATCGGTGGGACCGGCGAAAAAGTTCAGGCAGCCGTTCTTTCCCAAGATCCGGTCGCCCGTTTCCACCACCGGTGCAACCGGTGCGAAAGCGAACACATCGTCGAAGCCTTGGCCGCCGCTGAGCTCGATAAGATGTCCGGGTACGTCCTCGATCTCTCGGGTATTGCTGAAGATCAGTGTGACTCCCTCTTCGGCAACCTTCTCGGGTGGGAAGAAGCTTGCAGCCCGGCACAGGCGCTTGTCGTCGATATCCGTGACAACAATGAGGCTGGGTTTGCGGCCTGCGTGCAGCGCATAGTCCAGGGCACCCAAACCCATAGGTCCGGCGGCGGCCAACAGGGCCAGAGATCCCCCCTCGCGTATCCCCATCTCATGGGCGTAGGATCCCGGTTCACTGTGATAGGTGGCGTGAAAGGCTCCGGCGATGCAGGACACGGGTTCCGATAGGGAGGCGGGAAAGTAGCCCTGTCCGCTGAAGGGCAGCAGACAATTCATCTCCATGACCTCGTTTGGGATGATAATGTAGGTGGCATCCCCCCCGATGTAGCGATAGGAATAACCCGGCGCGTCCTGGCTTCCCTTGTAGTTCAAGGCCGGCTGGATCGAGAACTTCATGTCCGGTTTGAATTTGTCCTGCCAAATCTTCCCCACCTCCACGAGTCTGCCGGACATCTCGTGGCCGATTAGTGTCGGGTTTGTGTCGATGTCGTTGGGTACACGTTTGTGATCCGCTCCCTGCTTGGCCGCTTTGTAGCTGGACATGCAGATGGAGTCCGAGATCACCTGGGCCAAAATCTCGTTGTCCTTGATCGGAGGGAGCTCAAATTCCTCGAGGCGCAGGTCTTCCTTCCCATACAATCGCACCGCTGTCGTCTTCATCTATTTATCACTCCGTTTCTACTTCAACATGATTTGGCCGCCGGTCACCGGCAGAGCCTGCCCGGTTTCGTAGGTCTGATTTACAATATACAGAAGAGCGCGGGCTACGTCTTCTACGCGGCAGCCTCTTTTCATCGGCACCTTGTTTTCGTAGAAGCGCCGCACGTCCTCGATGCTCCGCGCACCCGGGACCTTCCCCGTTTTCAGGTACTGGACAAACAGACCGCGTTTCGGGTCGGACCAAAGCGGGCCGTCGAAGAAATTGCCGGGGCAGATCGCGTTCACCTTGATATTGAACTGTACCAGTTCCAGGGCAAAGCTTTGGGTCAGACCGATCCCTCCGAACTTGCTGCCCGCATAGGCGAAGTTCTTATTGCTGCCGCTCAACCCGGATTTCGAATTGATCTGCACGATGTCCATGAAGTAATTCCTGAGGAAGCGATGTTGAATTTTCATCGTCCCGGAGGCGTGCTTGGCGCAGAGAAAGAAGCCCGTGTAGTTGACCCGGTTGACAAACTCGAAGCTCTGCAGATCCAACTCCTCCAGGCTTCCAGCCTTGAGGACACCCGCGTTGCTGACCAGCAGGTCCAAGCCGCCGTAGTTCAACACGGTTCCCCTGATCATTTTTTCGACGGAACTTTCCTCGCTGACGTCCACTGCCTGGGCAAGACAGCGACCATTGCCGTACTTTCTCTCAAGCGCCCGGGCACACTCGCCGGCCAAGGATGAGTTAAGATCCGCGATCACCACATTGGCTCCCTCCCGAAGCAGGGATTCGGCGAGACCTGCGCCGAAGCCTTGAGCAGCACCGGTGACCAGGGCTATTTTCCCCGCCGCGGGGCTTGCCGGCATCGGGCCGGGCCGCCCCAGGCCGGGCTGTGGTTCTCCCTGCTGCTGTGTCCCGCTGCCGACCCGTTTGCGGAACGCTTCGACTTCCCAGTTCTTGATAAACTCGACCTGATCCGGGGGAAGGGGCTGGAGTCCCCCAAAGGATCGACTGTACACGGCGACCTTGACCGCGTCGAGAAACACCGCAAGAGCGATGTCCGCCCTTTTCTTTGAATGTCCCCAGGCGAACACACCGAGCTTTTCCACGCAGACAATGATCGGGGCATATCCGTTTCGGCGCCGGTACAGCTCAATCTCCTCCTCTATCACTTGGTACTGTTGATCGATCGCTGCCTGTTTTCGGATGAACAGCGGCTCGTGATTGCAGTACACGATGTGATCCGGTGTGATGGAAGTCGACACGTTGTTGAAAGCCGCCTTGCTCTTCAAAAAGGAAGAGACGGCGGGACTGAAGTGAAAAACAAGAATCGACCCTCCACGATCACCCATCAGCAGCATGCGGATCGTGGGGGCTATCAGTGCGGCCCGGCGGCGGTCGGCCTCCATGGGTGAGAAGTCCGGGGCCGCCTCGATGTGCTTCCTGATTTTCTCGAGCACCGATTCCGTCCTGGAGCGAATGTCCTCGAAGCTTTCTCCGCAGACACAAAGACCATGATTCTGGAACAGGAGAACCTTCGGATCCCTGGTGTGCTTCTTCCGGTATTCGAGAACCGCTGTTCTGGTCGCGACGGCCAGGATGTAGCCTGGATTCACCGTGGGAATCCACAACGCCTCCTCGGCGAACAACTTGCGAGCTTCTCTCTTGCCGTCCTTACCGCAGGTCAGGGCGTTGATCAGAGGCGGATGGGTGTGAACCACGTAGGGTTCATCGAACAGGTCGTGGAGTTGGGTCTCGACACTCGGACGTTTCCCCTCCTGCCCGCCTTCCCGCGCTGCCAGCAGGTCCTCCAGGATCTGGGCTTCCCGCTGCGTCGGATCCTCCGAGTACTTTTTGTCCCACATACCCGCCAGCATATCCCGGCGCAAGCAGACAAATCCCTCTTCCGCTATATCGGCCATGGCAACCCCGGAGGCTTTGATGTACAGGTGCCGCTCTGTTTTATAGGATGTGTTTCCGCCCCCGGCAAGGAGGTACTCGGGATCCGTTCCGTAGTGATGGGAGAGAGCGAGGAGGGCTTTCAGATTTTTCTTGTTCATCTTTTAATTTCCGATGAGGAATCCCAATTATAGCAATCCGGTTTCGTTGCCTCAAGATCGCTGGTTGTCATTTTTTGACGAGCGTACGAAGCCGTTTAAAGGCGGCTGTGATCCGGACTTAGACTGCCTTGAATCACAACCCTCCCGTCGGTAGAATTGCTCTGACTCTTAGAGTTCCTGGAGTGAACAATGACAGCGAGGAAAGACCGGCTTCCCCTCCCGGTCGTGTGGGGTGTGAATGTGGATCTGGTGATGCAGCTGGATAGAGCCCCGCAGCGGGGATTGGAGATCCCCGGTGGCTGATTCACGGGCAGCCGGGGAGGAGGCATTGCGGTTTCTGGCCGGGCTTCCGGGTGTGGTGGCTGTAGCGTCGGTTCCGCGGGAAGTCGTGAAGCAGGTCGTAGAGCTTGAAAACCGTTATGAGCAGGGAGCGTTGATTCCGTTGAAAAACCTGGGCGTACGGATCGCCTTGAAGAGGGAGGTCGCCATTGCCCTGCTCAAGGACAAAAATTTCCGGGAGCCTCCGGAGCCCACGGTATACCTGGTGGAGGAAGGGCAGCCGGAGGAGAGAATCGACCGGTCCTACATCACGGTCGAGGGAAGCGCCTACAGGGTTGTTGGCGAGGAGGTGCTGGCCTCCCGCCAACCCTATGGAGAAAAAACAATCTCTCTGGGAGATTCCTTTGTCATCTTTCCCGACCGCCGGACAAGCGGCACTACTCCATCGTACTTTCTCGTGCCGCCCCTCGGTTTTCCCGAGTTGGAGGAGGTCCAGGAAAGGATGGGGATAGGCGAGGTCCTTTCCATCAGTCCCTCGGCTCAGGCAGACAACTGCCTGCGGGAGGCCTGTGGCTTCTCGGCCGATCCTTCCCTGGCCACGCTGCTGCTGGCGTTTGACCTGGTAGAACGGTCTACAGGGAAGCCCTGATCCGTTTGGCTGAGGTTTTACATACAACTTGAATTATGTCATAGTATTCCATGAGCCCGACGGTTTTCCGGTATAAGGAATACCGGTTTTATTTCTTTTCGCGAGAGGAAGAGAGAATTCATGTGCATGTGTACTGCGGCGATGGAGAAGTGAAGTTTTGGGTTGAACCACAAGTTTCTGTTGCCAAGAACTATGGACTCTCAGCCTCGCAGATCGCAGAACTGACCACTATTGTGGAGGATCATAAGGATGAGATCACAGACGCTTGGGGAAAACATTTCAGACGTTGAGATTCTCAGCATCGAAAGCAAAGGATTATGGTTATATGCAAAGGGAAAAGAGTATTTTCTGCCGCATGATGATTTTCCTTGGTTCAAAGAAGCACGTGTGATTGATATATTGAATGTTGAATTGCTCCATGAGTTCCACTTGCACTGGCCGTCCCTAGATGTGGATCTTGATTTGAAGTCTTTGGAGGATTTGAGCAGTAAACCCCTAGTCTACTATTAGATTATTGGATCCGATCCTTCCCTGGCTACGCTGCTGCTGGCGTTTGACCTGGTAGAACGGCCTACAGGGAAGCCCTGATCCGTTTGGCTACCCGGCTATAGGCCTCCGCGACGGCGGGTAGATCCGCTTCGGTGTGAGCCGTGGAGATCGAGCCCAGTCCATGAATCGCGTGGAGGTCCTCGAGCAGCAGGGCCAGCTGGAGGACCCGGTTGGAGAGGACGACGTCGCAGACGTGGGGATTGAGGGTGTCTTCCGGTCCCTTGCAGAGGTGGTCCTCTTCGTAGGGAAAGACCACGGTGCTGACCGAGCCGCCCGGAAGGGTACCATTCCCGACGCCGGTGCAGCGGGCATGGATCCCTTCAGCGGCGAAGGCCTTCTCCACGGTACTGCGGATCGTTGCCGCCAGACCATTGATATGTGGATAGATCTCCTTCTCGTTTTCCGACAGGAAGCTCAGCATGGTCTTGGCCGCCAGCAGACAGGCCGGGTGGCCTGAATAGGTTCCGCCTGAGAAGCGGACGCTTCCGGACCTGCCTGCCAGCTCCATGATATCTCGGCGGCCCACAACGGCGGCAAGGGGCATCCCGCCGCCGATGATCTTGGCCAGCGTAGCCAGATCGGGTTGTATGTCGTACAGTTGACCGAGAAGCCCCGCGTGGAAACGGAACCCGGAGATCACCTCGTCGAAGATGAGTACAGTCCCGTGCTTTCGGGTCAACTCCCTCGCCGCTTGAAGATACTCCAGATCGGCGGGGATGCATCCCCCCGCACCGATAAAGGGTTCGAGGATGAAACAGGCCACCTCGGAACCGAATCTCTTGAAATGATCCTCGAGCATATCCGGGTCGTTGAAGCGGGTGACCACCACCTCCTCCTCGATGGCCACCGGCAGACCCTCGGTGTCGCTGAACTGAAAATGATTCTTCCTCAAGCGATTTGTCGGATTGTTGTTGTGGTACTCGATGCCCACCAGTCCCCACGGCTGTGCCCCGTGCCAGCCGCCGCCGATCTTCATCACCCGATCCCGCCCTGTGAAGGCTCGGGCCAGGAGGATCGCGTACATCGTGGCCAGAGAGCCGCTGGTGGTGAAGCGGACCCTGTCCATTCCGGTCTGCCGGCAGAGTATCTCCGCCGCTTCGATCTGAAAACCTTCGACGAAACCGGTCTGAAGACCTTCTCCAGCGGTGAAATGGTCACGGAGTGCTTCCGTCACAACCGTCGGGTTGTGCCCGAGGATGTTGGCGTGGTGTCCCTGCCAGAAATCGAGGATGCTGTGTCCGTCTTCATCGGTGATCCTCGATCCCCGGGCGCTGCGGATTCTCGGCGGGAAGGGTTTGATCAAGCGCAGGCTGTGACTTCCGCCGTCGATCAGGGTTTTTTGAGCCTGCCTCTGAAGAGAAGCAGAAGCGGGGCAGCGGCGTTCATACTCCCCACTCAATTGCGCCAAAAGCTTGCTGTGATCTCTCTGTTCCATTTTGTTTCCAACCTGCCTCGAGGCTGACTATAAGTCGAAAGGACGGGGTTGATCAAGCGGGGCGATCCTGGACAACTTCCTATGGCACGAGTATGATGCGGTGGGCACGACGGATCCGCTGAACTAAAGGGATAACGAGAAGGTAGTGGGGCTGATGGCAAAACACATTGCGATTGACTTGGGCGCCGAGAGCGGCCGGGTTATCGTCGGGGATATCCGGCAGATCGAGGTAGTGTATCGCTTTGGAAATCATCCGGTGCGGATCGGGGACAGTATCTTCTGGGATGTCCTGCAAATCTTCACGGATATCAAGCGGGGGCTTACAGAAGCCTTCAGCAGATATCCCGCTCAGGTGCGGAGCATAGGTGTCGACACCTGGGGGTTGGATTACGCACTCCTCGATAGACAGGGAGATCTGATCGGCGGCGTCTACCACTACCGGGATCCCCGTACCGACGGCGTGCCCGAGGAGGTGTTCTCCCTCGTTTCCAAGCGGGAGATCTACGAGGAAACCGGAATCCAGTACATGCCGATCAACACGATCCATCAGCTCTACGCCCACAAGAAGAACAAACCGGAGCTGGTGAATCAGGCCTGCTGCCTACTCACCCTGCCAAACCTGCTTCACTACTGGCTTACCGGCGTGATACTCAACGAATACTCCCACGTGACCACCACCCAATTGTACGATCCCCGTAAGCGGGATTGGTCCTGGAAATGTATCGACGCTCTGGGTTTCAACAGGCATTGGTTCGGCGAAATCGTGGCTTCGGGGACCCGCCTGGGTACCCTTCTGCCCCATATCGCCGAGGAGGTCGGAGCGGATCCGGATGTTGCCGTGGTGGCCACGGCCAGTCACGACACGGCCAGCGCCGTGGCGGCGATGCCCGCCCCCACAGTACCCAACCACGCCTACATCAGCTCCGGGACCTGGTCCCTGCTGGGAATCGAAACACCCGAGCCGATCATCAACGACAAGAGTTACGCCTATAATTTCACCAACGAAGGGGCTGCGGACGGGGGGATCCGTTTTCTCAAGAACATCATCGGGCTGTGGATCGTCCAGGAGTGCAAACGCTACTGGGACCGCGTCGATCGGGAGTATAGCTATGGGGAGCTCACCGACCTGGCCAGGCAGTTCGGTCCCGCCGAGTTCAGCATCGATGCCAACGATCCCCGTTTTCTCAAGCCGGGCCTGATCGAAGACAGCATGCCCGATCGGATTTTCAAAGCTTGTCGGGAGCGAGGCTGCAAACCGCCGGAGAGTCCGGCGGAGATCGTTCGGGGAGTTCTGCAGAGTCTGGCAACCCTCTATGCTAAATCCATCGAAGAGCTGGAGGATGTGGCCGCGCGGCCCGTCCAGGAGCTGTACATCATCGGCGGGGGAAGTCAGAACAGTCTTCTCTGCGAGCTCACCGCCGCGGCGGCGGGAATACCGGTGTTCGCCGGACCTGTCGAGGCCACGGCTGTCGGGAATATTCTGATTCAGGCGATCAGCATGGGAGAAATCGAGTCGATAGAGAAGGGCAGGGAAGTGATCCGGGAGTCCTACTCAATCGTAGAGTTTGCCCCCGATCCATAATTCCTGCCGACCCGCTGGTAAGCCCCGATCCGCTGCTCCAAGGTGGGATATTTCACGATTGCTTCCCGACCGAACATCCCCCGGCTCGGATCCCGGGTTGCCGCTGTCTCATGTCCGATCAGCGCCCAGGTTGAGTCGATCAGGTGATGAAACTGGGGCCGGCGGATCTCCGGACATGAGAAGGACTGTCGGGGCGAGTTGATATCCACACCGCTGATTTCAAATAGGGAGTTTTTCCTGCACAGTGCCTGCACCCGCTGAAGCTGCTCCGGGGTGTTTCGGTTGGGCATGTAGGTGACGGCTCTGAAACCGAGCTCGGTTAAGATCGCGAACAGCTCTTCCAGGTAATCATCTTCGAATTTCTGGGCTTTCTTGTCTCCCGTGACGGATTCTTTGATATCCCCTAGATAGGCATAGGCGGAGATGGCGCCGATTCTGTCGCAGAAGGCCAGAACTTCCTGCACATCGGGGCATTCCTCCGTGGCATCCACATAGAAGGCGCCTACAAGCTCGCTCTTCAGAGCCCCCAGCAGATCGTATGTATAGTAGGGATTCGAGCCGTCGGCGAGAAGTTCCCTCACCCTATCGCTGATATTCACTCCCAGCCTGTCTTGGAGAAAGGTGATCAAAGCCGGGCTCTTCCCGAATGTCAGGATCAAGCGATCCGCCAGGGCGAAGAGGATGTGACGTTCGGTGATGCTTCCTCCCTCGTGGTGCATGGACAGAGGAGCCACGTCCCCTTCGAAGTCCAGGGCAAGATCGGGATCCACAGTCACGCCGTTCAATCTCTCCACCATCAGCCGGTTACGCTCGTTTCTCGCTCTCAGGTAGGGTCGGAAGTAGGCGGTTACGGCGGCGATCCGGGTATGGGGGATCCCATGCAGCGCGATGTAGGCATTGGAGAGCTGATCCGGGTTGTTGATTCGCCTACCGGTGAGGGTTGTGGAAGAAAAATCACAGCGGCATTCCACCCCGATCGTGGTGGCCAGCCCGATCCTTTCTCCCGCCTCTATGAACTCTCGGGCGCCGCTGATCGAATCGTGGTCCATGATCCCGGTGGTGCTCAAGCCCGCTGCAAAGCTCATCCAGACGGCCTTTGCCGGCGAGTAGGGGGAGAAGGAGTAGATGGTGTGGATGTGATTGTTCACATCTTCCCCCGCTTGCGGAGCCTCGATCTTTCCGGTTTTGGCGGCCCGGTTCAGCTTGGAAAGCGCTTCGAGGCGTTTCTCCCGCCGCGGGTGGTTGAGTTGCTCGATCAAAAATTCTAGGTTCATGGAAACACCGATAGGGTAGCACAAACTCGAGGCCGGGAGTAGCCCGATCAAACCCGTGATGAGGTAAACCTGCTCTTTGGGTCGTGAACGAGGGTAACCAGGAGGGTCGTCGAACAATTCGGTTGACATAACTTGAGCGAATCGCTAACATTATCACGATATATATAGAGAAATCGATGTATACAAAAACAGATATTCTGGAGGGATTAGAGTTGCGATGAAGCGTTTTAAAGAGGGATTGCTGTCCGGAAAAGATTTCGTTACCACCTGCGAGCTGGTGCCGGGAAGGGGCCATACAGGCATGGGAATCGACAATATCATGAAGTTCGCCGAAGAGGCGAAGGATAGCAAATACATCTACGGATTGAGCCTGACCGACAATGCGGGCGGGAACCCTGCACTATGCGCGGATATCCTCGGACCGGAGATCCAGTCCCTCGGACCGGATCTTCTCGTCCATTTCTCCTGCAAGGACATGAACCGCAATATGATCGAGGCCCGTGCCTACGCACTCGAGCGCGCCGGGGTGACCAATCTTCTGGTCATCACGGGGGACTACCCGATCTCTGGGGCCTTCGGGCTGCCCAAACCCGTGTTCGACATCGATGCGGTGATTGCTCTGCACTACCTGCGCCAGATGAACGAGGGTCTGGAAGTGGATAGCGGGCGAAAGACCCTCAAGCTCGATCCCACCGATTTTTTTCTCGGCGCGGTGGCCTCTCCCTTCAAGGCTACGGAAGCCTCGGCGTATATGCAGTACTCCAAGATGGAGAAGAAGATCCGGGCCGGGGCGCATTTCATCGTCACCCAGCTCGGATACGATTCCCGAAAATTTGCCGAGTTCTACAAATACGTGCGCCGGATCCTCGGACTGGATGTCCCGCTGATCGGCAGTGTGTACGTGCTCTCAGCGGGAGCCGCCCGCTTCATGGCCAGCGGTGAGGTGCCGGGCTGTTATGTAAGCGACAGATTAGTCAGTGTGCTTCAAGCGGAGGCGAAGGCGGAGGACAAGGGCAGATCGGACAGGCTGACCCGGGCGGCCAAGCAGATCGCAATACTCAAAGGGTTGGGATACAACGGAGCCCACATCGAGGGTCTGAATCTGAAGTTCACCGACGTGACCACCATCATGGAACGTTCCGAAGAGATCGGCGAGAATTGGCCGGATCACCTCGAGGAGCTGGACTTTTCGCCGAAGAACAACTTCTTCATGTTTGAAGGGGGAGAGGATTTTGCTTTTGCGAAAAACGGCGGGGAACCGAAGTTCAGGGAGACCCGGAGAAAAGGAATTGCCTCGCCCAAGTTCTGGATGATGCGCTTTGCCCACAAGTTGTTCTTCATCGAAGGAACCCCGGGCTATAAGTTGATGCGGGCTTTCGCCAAATCTGTGCAGGGTAAACGGCTTCGCTACAAGGTTTTCCAGGCCTTGGAACACGTGGCCAAGAGAGCCCTCTTCGACTGCAGGGAGTGCGACGACTGCGCCCTGTTCGAGATGTACTACCTGTGCCCTGAATCGCGTTGCCCCAAGGGACAGCGCATCGGACCCTGCGGCGGGAGCCGGATCAACGGGAACTGCGAAGTTTTCGACGACAGGCCCTGCATCTGGGAGCTGGTGTACTGGCGGGCCAAGAGCCGTAAAGAGCTGGACAATCTGCAGTACGTCATCAATCCCCGCAACTGGAAGCTCTACGAGACCTCCTCCTGGGTGAACTACTTCCTCAAGCAGGACCACTCGGGAAACCATCTCGGAGTGCCCGAGGAGCTCCCCAGGGTCTGAATGTTCAGTCTCAAGACAGGAAACCCGTGAAAAATTCTTGACAAGTTATGTAAAGTATCCTAAACTGAGGTACCTAAGAGAAATTGTAATATATTTTTGAATCGACCTTGCTGATCAGGGTACAACGAGAAGTGAGGAGGGAAGTGATGGTCAAAACAAGCACGGGTGTCCTTCGTCTGCTGCTCCTGATCGGAGCTGTATTTATGGTGTCTTTGGCCGTAGCGGCCGAGGGGACCATGGAAGAGAGTTGGGCCAGACAGGATTTTGACAACTCCTGCGCCGCCTGCCACGGTGTATCTCCCGAGTACCCCGTTCTGGGAGCCAGGCTGGGCTATGAGGTATCGGGGCACAAGAACAACGACAACTCCTACTACGCCAACGGAGCGGGCTGCCAGATCTGCCACACCAACGAGGGATTCATCGACTACGTGAAGACCGGTAAGGTGGATCCCGACGCCTACGTAGCCTATCCCTCCCAGCCGAGCTGCGTCACCTGCCACACGATGCACGAAACCTGGGATTTCACCCTGCGGACGACCAAGGCGGTCAAGCTGCAGGACGGCTCCACCTTCGATATCGGCGCCGGCAACCTCTGCGCCAACTGCCACCAGGCTCGAAGCGGTGTGGCGACCCAGGTCAAGGCGATGGAGGCCAGAAGCGTCAGCAGCCATTGGGGCGCTCACCACGGGCCCCAGTCCAATATTGTGAACGGTACCAATGCCTACGAGTACCCGGGCAAGCGATACTCCAGTTCACCCCACAAAGACGTGCTGAAAGACGGCTGTGTCACCTGCCACATGAGCCTGCCCGAAGGCCGCTACTCCTCCAGTCCGGAGGTTGGCGGGCACAGCTTCAATGTTGTAGGGGAGGTGCACGAGGCGGAGCAGGTCAACGTCTCCGGCTGCGTCAGCTGCCACGAGGGTATCAAGCAGTTGCCGGGAACCGAAATGTTCGACATCAAGGCCAAGGCTGACTATGACCGCGACGGCACGGTCGAGGCGGTGCAGATGGAGGTGCAGGGTCTTCTCGATGGTCTTGTCAACGAGAACGGCACCGGATTGCTGCAGACCATGAATCCACCGATGTTCAAACCTGATGCCGAGGCAACCTTCCACGACCTGGGTACGGGCTGGGCCGGTTCAAGAAGCGGAAACTGGAGCGAAGCCCAGATCGGTGCTCTGTGGAACTACAAGCTGATCATCGAAGACCGCAGCCATGGTGTGCACAATGCCAGTTACACGATCCAGGTGTTGTACGACTCGCTCAAGGCGCTCGATCCCCGGCTCAATGATTCCCTGCGGCCGCGCTGAGGACAGGATTCTCTACCGACTCCTTTGCCGCGAAATCACTGAAAATCATGAGAGGCTGTCTCAACAGGGGACAGCCTCTTTCTTCTCTACGCAGTTGTGGAATGATCCATCCCTTTTGCAGTATAATGCTCGAAATGGGCCGATAGGCCTCAGCTCAACCGGAGAGGAACAACGAATGATCGCTTTCAAGGACCTGGGTGAGATTTTGAAAATCACGGAGCGGTGGGAGAACAAGCTCAAGGATTTCTACGACGTCGCAGAATACGCGCTGAAGAACGAGAAGTCCAAGAAAACCGTGCAGATGCTGAGGGATAAACTGGTGGATAAGCTGGAAATCTTGAAAGGCGTGAATCTGAGCAGCTTCGGCAAGACCGAATGGGTCCGCTATGCCCCGAGCTACAAGGACGACGATCTGATCCCGGTCGGGAAGATACACAGGGACACGGAGCCTGCGGTGATCTTCGAGCATCTGCTTGACTACGAGAGCAAACTGAAAAGCATCTACTCCAGCATCGCCGATAATCTGATCAACCGCAACCAGAAGGAGCTTTTCGAATCCCTCGTCCTGTCCAAGGAGGAGCAGATCGAAGAGATCCGCCACCTCAGCGACGAGACCCGGGCCGGTGGTTGAGATTCCCTGATCAGCAGGTATGCAGAACCTTCGGCTGGGCTCAAAGATCGATTCTTCGCAGTACACGGACCTCGATCGAGTCGTCAGCTGGTTCATCCTGCTGCGCTGGATCGCAGCTGTAGGCGTTCTCCTTACCCTCTTTTTTGTCCGCTTCCGCTTGGAGTATCCCCTTCCCTATAGGCTCCTGTACCTGCTTACCGGGGTGCTCTGCCTGATCAACCTGCTGTTCACCCTCTACTACGTCGTCATCAAGAAACAGAACCTTGCCCGCCGCGAGCTGGCGGTTTTCCTTCACGTACAGATAATCTGTGACTACGTGCTCCTGTTTTTCCTGATCTACTTTACCGGGTTCCTCGAGAACCCGTTCGCCTATTTTTTCGTCTTCCATATCATGCTGACCTCCTTTCTGTTTTCCTCGGATGGCGTTTTTGTCTATGTCGGTGCGCTGATCACCTTGTTCATCGGGGCCTCCTTTGCCGAGTATTTCCGGGTGATTCCCCATTATCGACTAAGCGACGCCGTGGACCCTGCGTATTTCCGTCTTTACCTGCCGCGTGCGATCGGGCTGTGTTCGACCCTGGCAATATCCGCCTACCTGATCACCAGTATCAAGCGCAGGATCGCCGAGAAGGGGCGACGGGTCGAGGTGGAACTGGATCACTACAAGGAACTGGACAGGATCAAGAGCAACTTCATCCTGCAGGTGACCCACGAGATCCGCGGCCCTATCGCCGCCATGAACGGCTACCACGAGATGTTGATACGCGGCATCGGCGGCAAGCTCACACCGCGGGCGAACGAGCTGGTGCACAAGGCAAACCGGAGGACCGAGAACCTGCTTCAGATCATCGACGAGATGATCGACTATGCCTACATGAAATCGGAGGAGGAGGTCCAATATACGAAAACGAGCTTGAGCCTGCGGGAGATCATCGACTACCAGCTCGACATTCATTCCAGCCAGGCGGTCCAGAAGAATATCGATCTGGTTTCCGACTGCCCCAACGAGCTGAAGATCCTGTCCAACCGGGATCTGCTGAACATCATCCTCAGCAACCTGGTCAACAATGCGATCAAATATTCCCCCGATTCGACGACGATCGTGGTCAATGCAGTCCGGGAGGCGGCGGAAATCCACCTGATGGTCAAGGATCAGGGCTACGGGATCGAGCCGGAGGAGCTGGATAAGATCTTTGAAGAGTTCTACCGTACCCGGAAGGCTAGGGAGCTGGAACGGGACGGGACCGGATTGGGTCTTTCCATAATCAAACGTGCCGTGGAATCCTTGGGCGGCCGCCTGACAGTGTATTCGGAGTTGAACAAAGGTACGGCCTTTCATATATTTTTCTCTGCAGGAGGAGAGGATGAGCAAAATACTGATCATTGACGATGACCTGGATATTCTGGAAACAACGGGCTCCCTGCTGGAGTACGAGGGTTTTGAAATTCACTCCGCCGATACGGTGGAGAAGGGAATCGAGATGATAGGCCGGGTCTCCCCTGACCTGATCCTTCTGGATGTGATGTTTCCTGAAAAGAAGACCCGGGGTTTTGAGGCGGCCGGCGAGATCAAGTCAAAGTACCCGAAGATTCCCGTGTTTGTTCTAACCGCGATCAACCGTGAATACGCTTTTGACTTCGATACCGAGGATGTCCAGGCTGAAGAGTTTATAAACAAACCCATCAAAATAGATCGGCTGGTCAAGCTTATCCGAAACTATATCTGAGCGACGCCGACGGTTTCCAGAACGAAATCACAGGCCCGGATCAGTTCCTTCCGGTAGATACTATCCGCCAGCGTGGCTAATCTCGAGCGGGCCTGCCCCATCTGCTGCAAAGCCTTGTCGACGATGTCCACATCTTTGCTGATCAGGGCGTCCCTGTCCTTATGGTCGTCGAGCAGTTGGAAGGCTAGGCCGAAGGACATCCCGAACTCCGAGAGTTTTTTCGTCGTGAGCTCATCCGCGCCGGCCAGAATCGCACCGCTGGCGCAGCAGGTCGACATAAGCACCGCAGTTTTATTCTTCAATATGTCCAGGTAATCGGGAAAATCGAGGGACACTTTGTCCTCGATGACCCGTTGTTCGATAATCTCACCCAGGCACATATTTCGAGTGGTGTCGCAGTACAGCTGGTAGATCTCCAGGTGGCGGTCCCAACTCGGCAGCTTGAGACCCGTTATCAGAGAAAAGGATTGGGCGTAGAGGATATCTCCCACCAATACGGCGGTTTGATTGCCGTGCTTCCTGTGCAGGGCGGTTTGACCCCGGCGTATCCGCTCGTCGTCGATGATGTCATCATGGATCAGGGAAGCGGAATGGATCAACTCCACCGCCGCGGCGAGTTTGATCAACGAGCCGTTCAGTGCTTCCGATTCTTCCTTCGGGTTCCAGCCGACCATACCAGCGGACAGCAGAACCAATGCGGGCCGCAGCATCTTTCCCGGTTTGTCGAGCAGATGGCGAACAACCCGATCGATGTGTTCGGCCTGCCTGCCGTTCTGTGTCCAGCTCTCCACTATCAGTTCAGCTTGGGCGTTGATTTCGGTCTGTACGACCCGAAGGTGTCGGGAGATCGATGTGAATATATCCCTGCTCCTCATGAAGTGTTCTCCAAATGTAGTCCGAGTTTTGCTTTCTGGCAAGGGTTGTATTTTTTCAGGGCAAAGACAAATGTCGATCCCTTATTCACCTCGCTCTCCACGTGAATCTCTCCATCGTGGAGCTCGACGATCTTCTTCACAATAGACAAGCCCAACCCTGTTCCGTTCTCGGTAAATGCTTTGGCATTGCCGGCGCGGTAGAAATCATCGAAGATGCGGGGCAGGCTGTCGGGGGCGATCCCGATCCCGCTGTCCGCTATCCTGACTTCAACCGCTTCGCGGCCGGCCAGAGGCTGGACGGATACCGCGATCCTTCCGCCCTCGCCGGTGTACCGTACGGCATTGCCGAGAAGGTTGTTGAACAACTGTTCGATCGAGAAACGATTCGCGTGCAGAATCACATCCCCGGCCTGGTTTTCGAAGCTCAAGGAGATCCCTTTTTCTTCGATCTGCTGTCGAAAAAGTTCCATCTCCCTGTCGATAACGTCAACCAAGTTCACCTCTTCCTTGACGACGTCATTTTCCGACCGCATCCGGGACACATCGAGAAGGTCCCGAACGAAGCGCAGCAGATGCTGACTGCGGACCGTCGCGCGCTGCACCATGTCCCGGCTCCTCTCACCGATCTTGCCGGTGAAGCCGTGAAGTACGGTCTGCAGACAGCTTTCGATCGCCGAGAGGGATGCCTGAATGTCGTGGGACACGATCATCACGTATTGAGACTTCAATTTGTCCTGCTCGGCCAGCAGCTGATTCGAGATTTCCAACTCCCGCTCCCTCTGCCGTAGTTTGTTTACGATGGTCGTGGTCAAATACACCGCGATGTACAGGGTGGAGGAGAAAGACAGAAACCTTCCCAAGGTGGCTATAACGGATTTCGGTTCCGGCGCAACCCCGGCGGTGGACAGAGAGTGGTACGGCAGCACTCCGAACATCTCCCCGGCCATCAACAATCCGAATAAGAGAGCGGCGACGGTGGCCTGCAGGTAGGCGGAGCGGTTTGTCAGCAGGATGCTGGAGATGATCATGTGGAAGATGTAGTAGAATATAAAGGGATTTTCCAGACCACCGGAAAAATAAATCAGGTAGGTAAGCAGACCCAGGTCCAGAAGGATCTGAACATTGGCCAGGCGATGCGCCTTGTCTATCCAATCCTCTGAGTCTATCCGGGCTTGGAGCCGGCTATTGATCAAATGGCATAGGCTGTTATACACCACCAGAAAGAGGTTTCCCAGATAGAGGGGGAGAAGCGGAAGCGGGACGTTGAGAATGAACCGCGTCCCTGTAACAACCAGGGCCAGTCCGGCCGCGGCCATCCAGCGAAGTGTGATGAACCAGCGGATCTTTCCTTTCAGATCCTGCTTCAAGATGGCTGCGGCCGAAGTTTTCACAACGCGGCTTCTCCCTAGCTGGCTTCCTCTATGGTAATCGTTTTGGTCGGGCATACATATGCACAGGAACCGCAACCGATACAACTCTCGGCCACCCTCTCGAAGGGTGGGGTAACCTTGCGCCCGATCCCCCGTTCCTTCAAGCTTAGGGCGAATCGTTGCGGGATCTGCTGACAGACCCGGACGCAGAGACTGCAGAGGATGCAGTTGGTTGATTCCCGCTTCGGTGCCCGGTGCAGGAGATAGTGGCCCACCACATCCAGATTCGAGCTGTCCGAGCCCACTCCCATCTCCGCCGCCATTTCGCGGATCTGCTCGGATTCCGGACAACGAGACAGTAACAGCTCGATGATGAAGCGACGCGAGTCCAGAACATGATCCGAATCGGTTACGACGATCATTCCGTCCTCTGCGGGGGCGGTACAGGCCGGGACGAGGCGGGAACGCTCTGGTGCGGCCCGGGTAGCGGCTTCCACCAGGCAGATGCGGCAGCCTCCATAAGGGCTCAAATGCTCGTTATAACAGAGCGTAGGAATCTTTATCTGCAGTTTCTTGGCTGCTTCCAGGATTGTCAGCCCCTCATCGAACTCGAGTTCTTTGCCGTCAATCGTTATCTTTGCCATTATTCAATCCTCACGGCGTCGAAATTGCATACGCTGTCGCACATACCGCATTTGATGCATTTCTGTTGATCGATCACGTGGGTTTGCTTGCGTTCTCCGGATATACATTCAACCGGACAGTTCTTCGCGCATGCGGTACACCCGGTGCAGTTTTGCGGATCTATGCTGTACGTGATAAGGGCTTTGCACACCCCGGCGGGACAGCGTTTATCCCGGATGTGTGCCTCGTACTCGTCGCGAAAGTATCGGATCGTGGTAAGAACGGGATTGGGAGCCGTGTTTCCAAGCCCGCAGAGGGCTGTTTCCTTGATATGCTTGCCGATTTTTTCCAGGAGCTCGATATCCCCCTCCTGACCCTTGCCCTGAGTGATGTTATCCAGGATGTTCATCATGTGCCAGGTGCCTTCCCTGCAGGGTGAACACTTGCCGCAGGACTCCTCCTGGGTGAAGGACACGAAGTAGCGGGCCACTTCGACCATGCAGTTGTTCTCGTCCATGACGATCATCCCACCGGAACCCATGATCGATCCGGCCTGGGTCAAAGACTCGTAGTCCACGGGTGTATCGAGCAGGCTCTCCGGGATGCAGCCTCCCGAGGGGCCGCCTGTCTGCACGGCCTTGAACTTCTTGCCGTCGGGGATGCCGCCGCCGATATCGAAGACGATCTCCCGCATGGTGATTCCCATCGGCACCTCGACCAGTCCCGTATTGTTCACTTTTCCGACCAGGGAGAAGACTTTGGTGCCCTTGCTCGTTTCAGTCCCTATGGAAGAGAACCAGCCGGCTCCACGTTTGATGATGTGCGGCACGTTGGCCCAGGTTTCCACGTTGTTGATGTTGGTCGGCTTGCCCATGTAACCGGACTGGGCGGGGTAGGGGGGGCGCACCCTCGGCTCGGGAAGTTTGCCTTCGAGGCTGCCGATCAGTGAGGTCTCCTCCCCGCAGACAAAAGCCCCGGCGCCTTTGCTCACCGATATGTCGAAACTGAAATCCGATCCCAGGATCTCCTCCCCGAGCAGTCCGTAGTCCCGTGCCTGCTCGAGGGCCTGGTTGAGCCGTTCCAAGGCAAGAGGGTATTCGCCCCGAATGTAGATGATGCCCTGACCCGCGCCGATGGCATAGGCGCCGATAAGCATTCCCTCCAACAGAGCATGGGGGTCGGATTCGACGATCGACCGGTCCATGAACGCTCCCGGGTCTCCCTCGTCGGCATTGCAGATGATGTACTTCTGAGCCAAGGACGCATTCCGGCAGAACTCCCACTTCTTGCCGGTGGGGAAACCCGCACCGCCCCGCCCGCGAAGACCGGAGGCCTTGATCTCTTCGATGACTTGCTCGGGGGTCATCTCGGTCAGCGCTTTGGATAGAGCCTGGTAACCCCCGAGAGCGATGTACTCATCGATGTTTTCGGGGTCGATCAAACCCCGGTTCGCCAAAGCGATGAGCTGCTGTTTGCCGAAGAAGGGGATATCGCTCATCTTTGGGATCGGCGCCCCGTCTTTGGACGGAGTGTACATCAGTTTTTCAACAGGTCGGCCTTTGAGAAAGTGCTCCTCCACCAGGTGCGGGATTTGCTCTTCGGTGAGCAGTTGGTAGAAGATGTCATCCGGCTTGACTACTACGATCGGTCCATTGGCGCAAAAACCGTTGCAGCCGGTGGTGATAACCTGGATCTCCTCTTGAAGCTCGTGCTTCTCGATCTCCCTCTCCAAAGCTGCTTTTACCTTGAAGGAGTTGTTGGATACGCACCCGGTTCCGGCGCATACCAGCAAGTTGAATCTGAAACTGCCCATCTATCCCAACCTCTCGCTTCCTACCACCAACGCATATTCTTTGACGATATTGCCGCCTTTGATATGCTCTTCGAAGATCTTTTTGGCCTTGTCAGGATCGAGGTCGACATACTTCACGGGTGCCTCGCCGGCTATCTCGACCGTGGCCATGGGTTCCCGTTTGCACAGGCCCGCACAACCGGAAGTGGTGACGATCACATCCTCGCTGCCGGTTTCGTCGACCAGCTTGAGAAAGGCGTGAAGAATCTCGCGAGCTCCAGAGGCGATGCCGCAGGTGCCCAGATGAACATTGATCTTGGCTTTTACTTCAGCCCCTCGCAAGCGAGCGGTGGATTTCATCCGTTCACGGATTTTATCTAGATCCTCAGGTTTGAGTTTCATTTTCTCCCTCCTCCTCTACAATTTCGTAGTGACAGGAAAACTCTATTTCCGGGTGACTGGCCTGCAGCGTGTACAAAGTCGTTTCGATGTCCCCGAGAGGTTTCCTGTCGGGGTGAGTCAGCCCGAACTCCGCGTGGATCTTCGTTCCTCCACCGGGTTGCGATTCCACCTGCATGCTGCCGCCGCTTTCCCGGGCAGCCTGGGCAAACAGGGACAGGCCAAGACCCACGGGTTTGCCGTTTTTTGTTGAAAAGAACGGATCTTTTGCACTGTTCAAAGTCTCTTGGTCCATGCCGTTACCATCGTCTTCGATACGGATGAACAGCCGATCGTTCCGGAGATCCTCCCGGATCTCCAGGCGTACCCGGGAAGCTTCGGCGGCGATCGAATTGTCTATCAGATCGAATATATGCAACGACAAATCCTTCATCGATCAGGAATCCCGGGCCCGTTCCACGATCGCCCGGGGCACCATGCTGTTGTCGGCGCAGGGAGATAGGCAGGTATGGACGTGGAGATCCATCCTACGACTCCTCATCATCAGCGCGCAGCCCCGGAATACCTAGATCGTAGAGCCTGCCGATCAGCTCGAAAGCCGGAAGCGGGCTCACCAAAATCGGCATCCTTTTTTCTTCCGCCTTCTCGGCCGTTTCCTGTTCCGGCTCCCGGCCGTTGATCAGGACGATCCCGGCCAGCTCCTTCATCACCGCCACAGCCACGATATTCACGTGGGTCTGCAGCGTGACCCATAAATACCCCTCCTCGGCGTTGGCCATAACGTCGCTCATCAAATCACTGGTATAACCGCCCCGGATCTCCGTGTCCAGATGCTTCGCTGCCGAACGAACCTCCAGCCCCAAGGTTTGTACTGCCTCGCTCAAGCGCATCGTTTCTCCTCCCCACCGGTGGGAATTGAGATCTTTAGAGTCGTTCCCTGCCCTACCGTCGAAGCAATGTCGAAGTCCCGGGCGGCGTAGATGATCACGTTCATCTCCGCCTCGTAGGTGGCGGTGGATCTCTTCTTCATGATAATCGATCTGCAGCTCCTGAAGCAGTCCCTCGATGATATCGCCCTTTGTGACCAGCCCGACGATCGTATTTCCCCCCGATCTAAAACGGGTAGGCGGCCGTAGCCGAACTCTTCGAGTTTGCTCACCGAGTGCACCAGGGATTCATCGGCGAACAAGGTTCGAGCCTCCCTATATACATGACCTCCTCGACCGGGCAGTCCACACCGCCCCGGCTCAGCCAGTTTATGAAGTCTTCCACGCAGATCAGGTCGACCATCTGACCGCCCTTCACAACGGGCGTACCGGAGATGCGGTTGTCCCGCAGGATGCTTCTCAATTTGCTCATCATGGTATCCGAGCTCACGGTAATGAGATTCGTGGTCATGACTTCGGCTTCCTTGAGCTCGTAGACCAGCTCCTGGATCATTGTGAACTGGGGGTTTTTATTCGCAGCGATCATCACAACCGAGCACACCTGCCGAATACAGCTTGCCGCAGGCTATATACATCGAATATTTGGAGAGCAGCAGGGGGATGTCGTTCCTGCGAGCCAGATCCACGGTTTCAGCGTGCGGTTTTTCCCCTCTGACGAAATAGACTGCAGAGATCTCCGGCATCTCCGCGGTACGCACCGCCTGAGGATTGGCCAATCCCGTAAGCAGTAGACCGCCCGGTAAACTGTGACAGGGAACATCGCTCATTAAATCCGACCCGCAGGCCTGTTTGATCTCAATCCGATCAAGATCTTCGCCGTACAACACCTCGGCCTGCAGAACCCCTATAATCTCGGAGAGCTTCATTGCTATGCCTCTGATTCGCTCTCCTGGCTGGCCGTTTCCTGCCGAAGAGTTTTGCCGAGCTTCGAGATCTTTTTCTGGTCCATCTTTCCGAAGTATTCCCCGTTTACGGTGACCAGCGGACCCAGGGCACAGGCGCCCAGGCAGTTCACGGTCTCCAGGGTGAAGTTGCCGTCCTTTGAAGTCTCTCCAGCCTTGATCTGAAGATCCCGTTCCAGGGTGTCGACGATCTTCGAGGCTCCCCGTACGTGGCAGGCGGTCCCCACACAGACACAGACGTGCTTCTTGCCGATCGGCTCCAGTCGAAACGAACTGTAGAATGTGGCCAGGCTGTAAAAAATACTGATCGGCACTTCGATCTGCCTCGAAACCTCGTGCAGAACCTCTTCCGGTAGATATCCGTACTCCTGGCTGATATCCTGCAGCACCGCAATCAGAGAGCTTTTTCCGCTTCTGTAGCGTTCCACGATAGACTGAAGTTTTTCCGTGAGTTCGGTTGGCATATCTATTCAAACCTTCCCTAGTGGATGATAACCCGCCAGCGTTTCTTGGTATCAAACTTATTGTTCATGGCCATCTGCCGGACGATCGTCAGATAATCGGGGATGGAGATAGCCACATCGTTTTTGACCTTGACCTGACAGGCAAGACGCATACCGTCCTGTTTTTCCTGGCGGCTCATGAAAATCTCTTCGGTGGGCAGGATCTGTCCGCCCCCGCTGGCCACCTTGACCTTGCAGTACCCGCAGCTTCCCTTGCCGCCGCAGGAGGAGTTGATCTCCACGCTGTGATCGATCAGATAGGAGAGGAGGCTGTTCCCTCCCTGAACGTCGAACTCCTGTTTGTCCTCCCCCTGGGTGACGGTGATCTTGCAGCGGCCGTAGGTGACCAGCAGCCGGTCCGCGATGGCCAGCAGCACCGTGATGACCAGGAGGATAGCGTTCATAAGAATCAGAGGCATGTAGTTCATTGCACGTTCACCATCCCTGCAAAGCCTAGAAACGCGAGGGCAAGAATACCGGCAGTCACCATGATGATACCGGGACCCCTCATCCCCTTTGGTATATCCCCCACCAGTTTCAGTTTCTCGTTGATCGCCGCCACGATGACAATGGCCAGGGTCCAACCAACAGCCGAACCCAGGGCGAACACGATCGTGGTAACGAAGTCGTACCTGCGGATCACCATGAACAGGGATACCGCCAAAACCGTGCAGTTTACCGTGATCAGGGGCAGGAAGATCCCAAAAGCGGCCTGAAGCACGGGGAAGAAGCGTTCCATGATCATCTCGACGAGTTGAACCGAAGCGGCTATAACGATGATGAACACGACGTAGTAGATCAGCGTGCTTCCCGTCGGCACCAGGATCAGGTTGTAGATCGGCCAGTTGATCAGTGCGGTCAGGGTCACCACGAAGATGACCGCAAACCCCATCCCGGTGGCGGTGCGCAGGCTGCGGGATAGAGAGATGAAGGGACACATGCCCAGAAGATAGGTCAGAGCGATGTTGTGGGTGAGGATGGCGGCCAGGAAAATTGTCAGCAGGCTGAAAGCGATCATGTTCCGATTCTCCCTATTCCTCTTCCATGCCGGCCAGGCTGCGGCCGATCCAGATGAATATCGCCAGTACAAAGAATGCCCCCGGCGCCATGGCCATGACCACCCATTTTGTAAATCCCTCGGGCATGACCTGGAAGCCGAGGATGGTGCCGAAGCCGAGCAGCTCCCTGACCACCGCCACGCTGACCAGGGTATAGGTGTAGCCGAAGCCGTTGGCCAGGGCATCGATCAGTGATTGGCCGACCCTGTTCTGGATGTAGAAGGCTTCAGCCCTTCCCATGATGATGCAGTTGGTGATGATCAGTCCGACGTACGGTCCGATCGCCTGGCTGATGTCCGGAAAAAGGGCTTTGAGAACCCGGTCGACAATGATGACGAAGGTGGCAATGATGATCATGTAGGCGATCATCCGTACGCGGGTGGGGATCAGTTTACGCAGGGCGGCGATCAGGAGGCCGGTGGCCAGAAGCACGAAGGTGACCCCTGCGCCCATGGCGATGGCGTTCTCCACCTTGTTGCTGACCGCCAGAGCCGAACAGATGCCCAGGATCATGGAGAAAATCGGGTGGTCCTTCCACACCCCATTGATGAAGGTCTTGAAACTTTGGCCCTTGGCAAGGGTCGAACTTTTCATTGGCTCTCTCCCTGTTTGATCGCCGGAATAACCTCCTGTAGATTCTCATTCAGAATCGCGATAAAGGCGTCAGAGGTCATGGTGGCACCGGTGATCGAGTCGATCTCGTTGTCCTGGCTGCTTCTGCCCGGTTGTACCAGCTTCAAACCGTCGCTGAACCGTTTGCCTTCGAATTGGGCCAGGTACGGGGCTTCGCCGATCCTGCTTCCCAATCCGGGGGTTTCCTCCTGGCGAATAATGGTGATCCCTTGCAGGCGTTCAAAATCCGGCTGCACCGCGATAATGCCCTCGATGGGTCCCCACAGTCCCGATCCGGAATAGGGGAAAGCGATGTTTTTGTCTTTGGCAACGTAGTAGGTGGTCCCGTCCTTCTGCTTCTCTTCGACGTTGTCCGCGAAGATCTGTTCCACCTCTCCCTGGTTGAAGGGTATATTCAGCGCCTTCAGGATGCTCGATTTAGTGGCGATCGCCTCGTTTTTCTCGATTATAGGGGTCGTGAAAAAGTTGACAGCAACCAACGCAGCGGTGAGGATACTGCCCAGCACGAGGACGAAAACAATCATCAGTATCTTATCTTTCATCACTTCGCCGGCCTGTACTTGAAATTTACGACCATGTGGTCGATCAGCGGGCTGAAGGCGTTCATGAACACGATGCTGAACATGACTCCTTCGGTGAATCCGCTGAATGTGCGAATCAATACGGTGAGGATTCCGCAGGCTGTTCCGAATACGAACTTCCCCGGCCTGGTCGCCGGTGAGCTCACCGGGTCGGTAGCCATGAATACGGCCCCGAACAACAGCCCTCCCGAGAGAAGCTGGAAGAGCGGCGGCGCGAAGGTTTGCGGGCCAAGGCTGTGGCCGATAAAGGCGAACAGCGCCACCGATGCGAGGTAGCTCAAAGTGATCCGCCAGCTGGATACGCGGGTCAACATGAGAAGCAGGGCTCCGGCGATGATTCCGATGCGGAACACCTCCCCCGTGCTTCCCGCTACCTGTCCCAAAAGCAGATCCAGGTAGGATGCGGCGCCTTGAGTGGATCGATACACTGCCAGCGGAGTCGCGGCGGTAATAGCATCGGAGAAGGGAGCCCGCCAGGTTGCCGACATGATTTCCGGGAATGCGATGGTGATGAAGATCCTTCCCACCAGAGCCGGGTTGAAGATGTTGCGGCCCGTGCCGCCGAATACCTCCTTTCCGAAAAACACGCCGAAGGCGATTCCCACAGCCACGACCCACAGCGGAGTGGTCGGCGGAAGCACCAGCGGGAAGATCAATCCGGTAACCAGGAAGCCCTCTTCGATCTCCTTCTTGCGAATCAGGGCGAACAGAACTTCGATGATTCCTCCGACCACGTAGGAGCACAGGATCATGGCCAAAACGTACCAACCGAAGAATATGAGCGCCGCCACGGTGGTTGGAATCATGGCCACGATCACCGTGGACATATAGCGCTTGATCTCGATGTGGTCTACGAAATGGGGTGCACCCCGGGTGGTTTCAGGGGTGCCGAGGAAAATTCCTTCCAAGGTTTCGATCACCGGTTTCACGGGCCGGAGGGCTCTGGCCTTTTTCAATCCTTCGAAGAGGCCCTTCACGATTTTCATGCTTCCTCCTCCTCCTCGGTCACCGGGACGCCGGCTGCCGGGACGCCGGCTGCCGGAGTACCGGCATAGGCCGGTACTCCCCTGAGCTGAAGGCGATCTACGGCCCGGCCTCGGGGATCCAGCCCCTCCGCTTTCAGACCGTCCTTTCCTTCCCGCATCAGCCGGGCCAAGGGGATTTTGGAAGTGCAGACGTAGGTGCAGAGATTGCAGTCGATGCAGTCGAAGATCCGATAGCGGAGGATCGTCTCATCGATCACACCCCTCTGCACGTATCGGTGAAGGAGATGGGGCAGAATCCCGACCGGACAGACATCGTCGCAGTAGGTGCAGGCGATGCAGGGGCGGTGTTCCCCGTGGATATTGGTGTCCACCGTTTTTGTGAAGGGAACGAAGTTGGCGATGAAGGTGCGGGAGTAGGAATCCGTGCGGAACCCCGGCCTGGCAAAGGGCAGGGGAGGCCCTTGTTCGACTTCGGGAACAGCGATGATCGTCGACATGAGGCCGTCAACGGTCCGGGCGGTATCGGTCAAGGCATCGCCGGTCAGGATGCTGTTGCACACGATCCGGAATCCCCGATTGCGGTCCAGGTACTGTTCCAGTACTCGTTCCAAGGGTGTGCCGATCCGCAGGCGGAGATGGGGCCGCTTGGAAAAGCCTTCGCCCGCCAAGGCCACGACTCTGTCGATCGCCGGTCTTCCTGCCACAACGGCGTCCCGAAGCTGAAGCAGGGCCTGCAGATCGAGGATGACCACCCCCAGGTTCATCGCGGAGTACCCGTGGGGAAATTCCCGACCGAGCACGGCTGGAACCAGGATCTCTTCGCGATGGTTCGGGTATTTGCTGTCGAGGGTGTGGTGGTGAACCCGATCGAGCCCGATCTGCAGGCAGGCCTGCCGGGTTTGGGACAGCAAGGATTTTTGCTTCTTGCCGCCGACCAGGTGCACGGCGGCTCGGGGCATGATCTTTGCCAGGATAGCCAGGCCCTCGGCCAACTGTCCTACCTCCCGCCCCCCGAGCAGGGCTGTAATGGAGGGGTTGAACACTTCCGCCGGTACGACTTGAAGGAGGATGTGCTCGACATCCTCCGGCTGGATCACGGCGCTGTTGAACCGTGTCGGGATACCACCGGCAACAGAACCGGAGGCCCCTGAAAGGTAAATCAGTTTTTCGAGCACGTCGGAGCTCAGGTTGGTCCACTCGGCCGAATATCCCGCCAAGGGGCGCCAGGAATCCGTGCCGTCACTGCGGATGACCACCGCCGGACTTGATCCCCCTCCTTTCAGGATATCCTGGACCGTACCGTTTACGGATGCCAGGACCGGGCTTCCCACGGTCTTGTCATCTCGTGCGATGATCTGACCCGCGTTGACCGATTCACCCTGCTCTACCTGCGGTTGCATGGGGGCGGTCCCCACGGGCGCCAATCCGATCGTGACTACCTGGGCCACCTCGGTTTCAACAAGGTCGGGCTGCGGCTGTCCGGTGAAACGGGCAAACCGGTATCCCCCGATTACTCTTTTACGCTTACTCGCCATAGGTTCTTTATGCGATCAGCTCCCCCTTTTTATTTGCAGAGGGAGCTGACTTTTCCTCACTATCAGAATTGTATGGGCTGGGTCTACCAGTTCTTCGGTCCGTTCTTGATCGCCATTTTCCCGCTGCCCGGACTCACGTTGTGGCAGTTCAGACAGGCACCTTGGTAGGCTGTAACGAAATGATTGTCGCCTGGATTCCTGTAGTGATTTCTATGTGTAATGATGTTCAGAGGTCCCCCCTTGGCGCCCTCTTTGTGACACATCAGGCAGTCTTGGGGGACATTTTTTACTATGGCGTCGATCTTGGGATGTCCTTCGACTTTGGCCAGCTCGACATTGAGCCGGTAGTCGGTGCCTCCGGAAACCTTGTGGCAGTCCACACATCCGTTTGGGTGTTCGTCGGTTACTGTGACTCCCGGTAGAAACGGCTTGTTGCCGTCCGCGGCGACCAGGAACAGGGTCACGGCTGCCACGGCGCCGACAAGCAGGAGAAAGAACAGTATCTTGGTGGCTGTTTTCATCTCCTTTTCTCCTTCCTCTCGTGTTTTATCCCCGCCGCTCATGCGGCGGTATCAGGATAATTCTTGCTCAATAGTAGCCCAAAATCGATAAATACGCAGCATCTGTGGAAATATCATGAGTAAATCAGTTCACAATAGTCTTACACTACTGTATAATACTTCCGAAATCAAGGGGATTTCACCTGATTCCGGTAATATAATCACGATTTACTATATAATCTATTTTTAATATTGGCAACAGGAGGAAAGCATGTTTTGGAAGGATCCGAAGGGTTTGAAGAGCATCCCGATGTACTCGAAGGTCGGGATCAGCATCCTGTTGATCGTTGCCGGGGTGGGGTATCTGTTGGGTTTTGCCAACATCATAGTGACCTACGCCCCGATCGACGAGCAGCCGGGATTGTCCATTCAGGACATCCGCATCTCCTTCTACGGGGCGCGGGAAAAAACCAAGCTCGAGAAGGCCATCGACGGCACCATGAAAGAATATTTCATGGACGAGGCGGGCTACCAGGCCGCCAAGGAGTGGATCGGTGCGGGAGGACCGGAAGACGGCTTCCCCCGAATCAAGGAGATCTTCGACGTGTCCTGCAGCATCTGCCACTCCGCCGACGCCCAGGTGGCCGGAGTTGTGACCGAGGAGTACAAGGACGTTGCCGAGTACCTCAAGCAGGACACGGGCAAGTCCGTCTCCCGGTTGATCTCATTGAGCCATACCCACGTTCACGGCACCCTGCCGGTGATGTTCGCCCTGATCTTCATCTTCTCCTTTACCCTGTACAAGGATTGGATCAAGACCGTCGTGATCGCCTTCTCCGCCGTCGCCATCCTTGTCGATGTGGGGAGCTGGTGGCTGGCCAAGCTCTCCGGCGCCTTGGCACCGGTAGTGATTTTGGGTGGGCTGACCCTGGCTTTGGCCAACGCAGCACTGATCCTGCTGCCCCTGTACGAGTTGTGGGTCAAGAAAGAGTAATCTCGTTCAGCCGGAGCTAGCCAATCGAATCCCTTCGTTGCCGAGCCGATCCCGGCATCTCGGCGGCGGAGGGATTGGAAACAAGCGAATCATCCGCCTGCCCTCCGACATCGTGATTTGCACCTTGCCCCTGGTGCAGGAATGTTTTATTTTAAGCGAGAACATCATATATACGAGTTTTGGAGGAGAGCCATGAAAAAACTCCGCCTTATACCCCTTTTTTTGTTATTTGCGGGTGCAGCAGCCTGGGCTGCCCCTGATATAATCGTCTCGCATGCCATCACCGTGCGGGGTACTCCCAAGTACCCCGGGAATTTCAAAAATTTCGACTACGTAAACCCCAATGCGCCAAAGGGGGGTACCCTGGTCCTGCACTCGATCGGAACCTACGATAACTTCAACCGCTATGCGCAGCGGGGCTTGTCTGCGGACGCCAGTTCGTCGTTCTACGACACCCTGATGACCGCCAGCGAGGATGAAATCGAAGTATACTACGGTCTCATCGCCGAAAAGGTTGAATATCCCGATGACCACACATGGATCATCTTCCATATCAACCCACGAGCCCGTCATCAGGATGGCAAGCCGATCACGGCGGAAGATGTGGTGTTTTCGTTCAACAAGTTCTTCGAAGAGGGGGTGCCTCAGTTCAAACAGTATTACGCCGACGTGGAGAAGGTCGAGGCTCTGGACCGTTACCGGGTGAAGTTCGAGCTCAAGGAGGGCGACAAGGAGATGCTGGTCTCGCTCGGGCAACTCACGATCCTGCCCAAGCATTACTGGGAAAGCCGCGATTTTGCCGAACCACTCACCGAGATCCCGCTGGGCAGCGGGGCCTACACGGTAAGCGACTACAAGATCGGCCAGTACGTGGTCTATGAACGAGCTAAAAACTACTGGGGTATGGATCTGCCTGTCAACAAGGGGCAGCTGAACTTCGACCACATACGCTACGACTACTATCGGGACGAACGAGCGGCCTTCGAAGCCTTCACCGCCGGCGAGTACGACCTGCGCCAGGAAAACATTGCTCTGAACTGGGCTACCCTCTACAAGGGGCCGAACTTCGACGCAGGTTACATCAAGAAAGAGGAAATCCATCATGAGATCCCCCAAGGCATGCAGGCCCTCGTGTTCAATATACAGCGCCCGTTCTTCCAGGATCGGCGCGTGCGCATGGCCCTGAATTACGCCCTTGATTTCCGGTGGATGAACACCAATCTGTTCTACGGCCAATACACCCGCACCCGCAGCTATTTCCAGAATACGGAGTACGAGGCCAAAGGCCAGCCCAACCGTGAAGAGCTGAAGATTCTGGAGCCGATCCGGGGTAAGATTCCTCCGGAGGTATTTACCAAGGAGTACCAGCCCCCCGTCACCGACGGGTCGGGCAACATCCGCGGCGAGATCCGGGCTGCCCTTGCACTGCTCAAAGAAGCGGGATGGGAGATTCGCGATCGCAAACTGGTCGATATGAAGACTGGAGAGCCCATGGAGTTCGAGCTCCTGCTGTACAGCCCTTCCATGGAGCGGGTGGCTGTTCCAGTGCAGAAGAACCTGGAGCGCATGGGCATCACAATGAACATTCGGGTTGTGGACACCTCTGAGTTCGTCAACCGCCTGCGCGAACGGGACTTCGACATGATCTCCGGCGGCTACAGCGCCAATTTCTACCCCTCCAGCGACCTCAAGATCATCTGGCGCTCCGACTATATGGATTACACGTACAACACCGCAGGTGTACAGGACGAAGCGGTGGATTACCTGATCGACGGGATCGAGGCCAACCAGGATGATGAGCAAGCCCTTCTGGCCTGGGGTCGGGCTCTGGACCGTGTTTTGACCTGGAACCACTACGTGATGCCGGAGTGGCACATCAGCATGTTCCGAGTGGCCTACTGGGACAAGTTTTCCAAACCCGCGGTGCGGCCCAAGTACACTCTGGGTACCGGAACCTGGTGGTACGACCGTGCCAGGGCGGCTCGCCTCCCGCAGCGGTAGAACCGCGACGATCCAGAATCCGGCGCTACCGCAGTAAGCTCGAATGACATGGCCGCCTATATTATCCGTCGCCTTCTGCTGATCATTCCCACCCTGTGGGCGATCATCACGATAAATTTTATAATTGTCCAGGTCGCCCCGGGTGGACCGGTAGACCAGGCCATCGCCAATATGCGAGGTGTCGACTCGAACAAGATCCTAGAGCGCGTGTCCGGCGAGGGCCGTCAGGAGGTACGCGAGGAGGGCGGGCAGGCTCTGGGACCCGGTAGAGAAGACCAGGTTTCCCTTTACCGCGGCGCCCGGGGTTTGGATCCGGAGGTCATCGCCGAGATCGAGCGCCGATTCGGCTTCGACAAGCCCCTGCACGTGCGCTACTTCAGCATGCTCCGACGGTACATCATCTTCGATTTTGGGGAGAGCCTGTTTCGCGGTCGTAGGGTCGTGGAACTTGTCGTGGAGCGCCTGCCGATTTCGTTGTCTCTGGGGCTGTGGAGCACCCTGATCATCTACCTGGTGTCGATCCCTCTGGGCATTAGCAAGGCCGTGCGCCACGGCAGCCGTTTCGACGTATCATCCAGTACTGTCGTGATTCTCGGCAACGCCATCCCGGGCTTTCTGTTTGCAATCGTGCTGATCATTTTCTTCGCCGGCGGCAAGTACCTGCAGTGGTTTCCGTTGCGGGGCTTAGTATCGAACAACTGGCAGAAGCTTGGTTTCTTTGCCAAGATTGGTGATTACTTTTGGCACCTGGCCCTGCCGATTACAGCTATGGTCATTGGCGGGTTCGCTACCCTGACCATGCTCACCAAGAACTCGTTCCTGGATGAGGTCGGCAAGCAATACGTCATGACCGCCCGGGCAAAGGGCTTGACCGAACGGCGCATCCTGTTCGGGCATGTGTTCCGCAACGCCATGCTGCTGATCATTGCTGGTTTTCCCGCGGCTTTTATCGGTATGTTCTTCACAAGCAGCCTGCTCATCGAAACCATATTCTCCCTGGAAGGGCTGGGTCTGCTCGGAGTGCAGGCGGTCATGCAGCGGGATTATCCGATTATTTTCGGCAATCTGTACATGTTTACGCTGCTGGGGTTGGTGCTGGGGCTGATCAGCGATATTACCTATACGGTAGTGGATCCGCGGATAGACTTTGAGTCGAGAATGTAGATATGAGAGCCGTCATAAGCCTGAGCGCCGTGCAACGAGACCGACTGGCCCGGTTCAGAGCCAATCGTCGCGGATTTCTCTCTCTTTGGATTTTTTTAACCATGTTTGGCTTGAGCCTTTTCGCTGAGGTTCTGGCCAATGATGTGCCCTTGCTCATCGGACACCACGGTCACCTCTATTTCCCCCTCTTCAGAGAGTATTCGGAGCAGGAGTTCGGTGGGGAGTTCGAGCTGGCCGCGGACTACCGGGATCCCTTTGTCATCGAGCTCATCCAGGAGCAGGGCTGGATGCTGTGGCCGCCGATCCGCTTCAGCTACGACACGATCAACTACGATCTACCCAGCCCTGCGCCTTCACCGCCGACGACGGGCAACTGGCTGGGTACCGACGACCGAGGCCGGGATGTCCTGGCACGTCTTATCTATGGTTTCCGGGTGTCGGTGCTGTTCGGGCTGACCTTGACGATCCTGTCCTCGATCGTCGGTGTAGCGGTCGGTGCTATCCAAGGCTACTACGGCGGCGCCCTTGATCTTGTCGGTCAACGCTTCATCG
Organism: uncultured Spirochaetaceae bacterium; assembly: GCA_964604845.1. Taxonomy (GTDB): domain Bacteria; phylum Spirochaetota; class Spirochaetia; order SZUA-6; family DRHE01; genus JAFGQJ01. The sequence continues at coordinate 842 of CAZSBH010000033.1, read as the reverse complement.
AAATCTGGGGGAGCATGCCGACGTTATTCCTTCTGATCATACTGGCCAGTGTGGTGCAGCCCAACTTTTGGTGGCTCCTCGGCATTACCCTGCTGTTCGGTTGGATGGGTCTAACCGGTTTGGTACGGGCTGAATTCCTCCGCGGAAGAAACTTCGAGTACGTCCAGGCGGCCAAGGCACTGGGGATGTCCAATATACGTGTCATGTTCCGTCACATCCTGCCCAACGCCATGGTGGCCACCTTGACCTTTATGCCCTTCATCCTGGCCGGTTCGATTACCACCCTGAGTTCACTGGACTTTCTTGGTTTTGGGTTGCCGGTGGGCTCGCCGTCCATCGGCGAACTGCTAGCCCAGGGCAAGGCCAACCTGCAGGCCCCCTGGTTGGGGCTGTCGGCCTTCGGCGTGTTAGGGGGAACTCTGACATTGCTCGTGTTTGTCGGGGAAGCGGTCCGAGATGCAATCGACCCGCGAAAGGCTTTCTGATGGCCTCTACACGGCAGGCAAAGGACATCGCGGCGCAAAGCCCGCTTTTGGAAATCGGTAATCTCCACATCGGTTTTCGCCGGGGTCAGAGCCTGCGGCGGGTCGTGCATGGTGTCGAGCTGACCATTCAGCAAAACGAGACTCTGGCCCTGGTGGGGGAGAGCGGCTCGGGCAAAACAGTGACCGCCCAGGCGATTCTGCGCCTGATCCCGGAGACCACCATAGCCTATCCGGAAGGCCGGATTCTGTTCGAGGGTCGCAATGTATTGCAGATGGACGACAACGCCCTGCGATCGATACGCGGCAGCGAGATCAGCATGATCTTCCAGGAACCGATGACCTCCCTAAATCCCCTGC
>CAZSBH010000032.1:0-42648 GCA_964604845.1 uncultured Spirochaetaceae bacterium | reverse complement strand
CATTGACCTGCGCCGATAGTTCCGCGCCCATCAGATGCCCCGCATTCACAACCTCAACCCGTACATCGGGGATGTCTTGCACCAACGCCGTGGCCTTTTGTGGATCGCCGACCAGGTTGTCCCGATCACCGAACACGAACAGCAATCCTGCAATGAACACCAGCCGTAATACAAGATGAATGGGAAACAAGTTTACTTTTCCCAATTGTTGTTCTACACTCCACTTGCGCGACAATGGAAGGGACGGCTGAACAGTGAAGACGGTAGGATTCATCGGTGGGGGGAACATGGGTTTTGCCCTGGCAAAGGCGATATTCGCCCGCTTTTCCGACTTGCAGATATTCGTCTGTGATCTAAGGAAAGAACGGATCGCTCTGTTCGAGGAAGAGCTGCCCCGTGTACGGGCCCTCTCCAATCCTGAACAGGTGGCAGAAGCGGCGGAGGTGATATTCGTGGCGGTCAAGCCCCAGGACATCACACCTGTGCTGGAAGCCATCCGGGACACGGACCGGTTGGTGATCTCGATCGCCGCGGGTGTACCGATCAGACGTTTAGAGGGGACTCTGACCAGAGCCAGGGTGGTCCGGGTCATGCCCAACACCCCCTGCCTGGTAGGCGCCATGGCTGCGGGCTACGCCTTCGGGTCCAGGATAAAGCCGCAGGACCGGGACGAGGTGCAGCAGCTGTTGGGAGCGGCGGGCTACGCCGCGGAGGTCGAGGAAGGACAGCTGGACGCGGTGACCGGGTTGAGTGGTTCCGGGCCGGCCTTTGTCGCCCGTTTGATCGAAGCGTTCATCGAGGCGGGTAAGGGGCTCGGACTTGAAGCCGAGGTGGCCCGGGATCTGTCGCTTCAGACCTTTCTCGGTACGGCCAGGCTGCTGGCTGAGACCGGCATGGAGCCCCAAACTCTGGTGGATATGGTGAGCTCACCGAAAGGCACGACCGTGGCCGGGCGACAGGTATTGGAATCCTCAGGCTTTGCCGGGGCGATTGGGAAGACGATACAGGCTGCCGCGGAGCGCAGCAAGGAGTTGGGACGATGACCGTACAGGAGCAAGCTCAGGCGGCGAAGAAGGCAAGCTTTCGCCTGGCCAGTGCCTCCGCGCAGCTGAAAAACCGGGCACTGTCGGCGATCGGTGATGCTTTGGACCGGAACCGCAGCCGCATCCTCGAGGCAAACCGCAAGGACCAGGAGCAGGCGAAAAAAACCGGACTCAAGGATTCAATGTTCAAACGACTGGTGCTGACGGATCATAAGATCGATCAGATCGTGGCCAGCGTGCGCGACGTCGAACGATTGGAGGATCCGGTGGGAAAGACCCTTCTCGCTCGGGAACTCGATCAAGGCCTGGTTCTCAGAAAAAAGACTGTCCCGATCGGCGTGATCGGGGTGATCTTCGAGTCCCGTCCCGATGCCCTGGTGCAGATCTCCAGCCTCTGCGTGAAATCCGGGAACGTCGCGATCTTGAAGGGCGGCTCCGAAGCCCTGCATTCCAACCGCATCCTCTTCGGGTTGATCCGGGAGGCGGCGGAGACGACGGACCCGGTGTTCAAAGATACGCTTCACCTGGTGGAGACCCGGGAGCAGATCGGAGAGCTGCTCAAACTGGACAGGTGGATCGACCTTGTGGTCCCCCGCGGCTCCAACGAGCTGGTGCGAAGGATACAGGAGAACACGAAGATCCCCGTTCTCGGTCACGCCGACGGGATCTGTCACCTCTATGTCGACCGGGCCGCGGATCTGGATATGGCTGTAGAGGTGGCTTTCGATGCCAAGTGCCAGTACCCGGCGGTGTGCAACGCCATAGAGACCCTTATCGTCCATTCCGCCGTGGCTGAAGAATACCTGCCCCGACTGGCCGAGCGCCTCGAAGGAGTGGAGCTGCGCGGGGATGAGAGGACTCGCGACATCATCGGCGCAAAGGCTGCTACGGAGGAAGACTGGAACACGGAGTACAACGATCTGGTTCTCTCGATCCGAGTGGTGGATTGCCTTGAGGAGGCGGTCGACCACGTCAACACCTATGGAAGTCACCATACCGACGGCATCGTAACCCGGGATGAAAAGACGGCCCGCCGTTTTTTGGCCTATGTGGATTCCAGCTCGGTGATGTGGAACTGCTCGACCCGCTTCGCCGACGGCTTCCGCTACGGTCTGGGGGCAGAGGTGGGAATTTCCACGGGCAAGATCCACGCACGGGGTCCAGTCGGGCTGGAGGGGCTGACCAGCACGAAGTACATCCTCGAAGGCGGCGGCCAGGTGGTGGCCGGCTATGCCGACGGGAGTCGGCCCTTCACCCACAAGGACCTGGAATGAGGATCTGCCTCAAGATCGGTACCGCTCTGATTACCCGGGGAAACCGCTTGAACCACCGCTGGCTCAAAGCAAAGGTACGGGAGATCGCCTCCCTGCATAAGCAGGGTAATGGGATCGTACTGGTGAGCTCCGGAGCGGTTGCCGCCGGCATGGAAATCGCCGGTCTGACCGATCGACCCACCGAAACCCTCAAGCTGCAGATGATGTCCGGGATGGGCCAGATCCGCTTGATGAAGTACTACAAGGACTACTTCAAGCCAGAGGGGATCCATGTGGCCCAGATCCTCCTGACCCATCACAACTTCGCGTCTACGAGCGAGGAAAGAACGATCCGGGAAATCATGGAGGCCTATCTTCAGGAGCGGGTGATCCCGGTCGTGAACGAGAATGACATGATCAACAAGGAGGAGGTGGAGTTCAAGCCCGTATTCACGGACAACGACATTCTCGCCGCCCTCGTTGCTGTTCGGGTCGAGGCGGATCTGCTGCTGATCCTCACCGACGTGGACGGGTTGTTTCAGGGCAACCCGAAACAGGACAGCCGGGTCAAGCTGGTTGAGGAGGTGGAGGTCATCGACCGCCGGATCGAGGAGATGGCGGCCAAGGAGACCAATGCCCTCGGACTGGGCGGTATGGCTTCCAAAGTCCACGCCGCCAAGATGGTAGCCTCCGCAGGCATCACAACCATCGTAGCCAATGGCCGCTATCCCCTTGACGAGGTTCTCGGCGAGAAAGTGCCCCGAACCTTGTTTCGCGCCGGCACCGCTTTTCCTGTTTCTTCCTCATGATCCCCGAGCCGGTACAGGAATGAAGACTGACAACCGCGGGGAAAGCGAAAATCTGCACGACGAAGTGAAGCGGCTGCAGCAGCTGCTCCTCCAGGCAGAAATCCTGGTTGAGCAGGAGCGGTCCAGGTTAAAACAATACTTCGAACAAATCCCTCTCCCCGCCTACAACGTGTCCCTGGACGGAGCGATTCTCGATGTCAACAGAGCGGCCATAGAGTTTCTGGAATACGATAGCAAGCAGGACCTGATCGGTAGGCCATTGGTAGGCACAGTCTATGCACCGGCCTCCCGGAGCAAAGCAGAGCAGCTGCTGACCCGATGGAAACGTGCGGGCTCCTTGAGAAATGAAGAGCTTCAGGTTCTGACCAAAACCGGAACGATCCGAGACGTGCTGCTCAACGTGGAGATGATACTCGATAGAGAGGGAAAGCCTCAGCAAAGCATCTCTGTCCATCTGGACATCACGGAACGGAAACGGACCGAGCAGGCGCTGCGGAAGGAAGAGGAGCGGTCCAGGATGTATTTGGACATGGCCGGGGTGATTCTTCTGGCACTCGATCGGGAGGGGAGAGTCGTCCTGGCTAATCCGAAGACTTGCTCGGTCCTCGAGGGGGAGGAAGGGGACATTGTCGGCAAGGATTGGGTCGACAGCTTCATTCCGGAGCACGAACGCGCAAAGGTGCGGAAGGTGTTTCAGCAGCTGATGAGCGGAACCGTGGAACCTGCCGAATACGTCGAGAACCGGGTGGTAACTCTGGAAGGCAACATTCGCTGGGTGGCCTGGCACAACACGCTCGTCAAGTCGCGGGGCGGGGAAATTCTCGGGACCTTCAGCTCCGGTGAAGATATCAGCGAGCGGAGGCAGACAGAGCAGGCTCTCCGGGAAAGCGAAGAACGATTCAGGGAGCTGACCGACTCTCTGCCCCAAGTCGTGTTCGAGGTGGACACTCGGGGAACAATCACCTATGCCAACCGGCGAGCCTTTGAACTGTTCGGCTACGTTGAGGAGGATCTGCAGCGGGGATTGAATACCCTCGAGATGATCTCTGCCCAGGACCACGAACGTGCCGTGGAGAATGTCGCCCGGGCAATGAGGAGCGACAAGCCGGGATCTATCGAGTACATGGCCCGGAGGAAGGATGGGAGTACCTTTCCGGTTATGATCCACTCGACCCGCATCGTCCGGGACGGGGAGGTGGTGGGTCTACGGGGGATCATTGTGGATCTTTCGGAGCACAAAGCAGCGGAAAACGCGCTCAAAGAAAGTGAAGAGAGGCTGCGCCAGTCCCATAAGATGGAGGCGATCGGCAGGCTGGCAGGCGGCATCGCCCACGATTTCAACAACCTACTGACCACGATTCTGGGATATTCGGAGATGCTGCTATCCGAGGGTACGGCGACCAAGGAAGCCTTGGAATCAGTTCGGGAAATCAGCAAATCCGCCCAAAGGGCGGCCGCATTGACCCAGCAGCTTCTGGCCTACAGCCGCAAACAGGTGCTCCGCCCGGAAGAGCTCGACATCAACGAGTTGGTGGCAAATGTAACCAAGATGCTCCGTCGGTTGATCCACGAAAATATCCAACTGAATACGGTGCTGGATCCGAAGATCGGTTGGGTAAAAGCGGATCCGGCCCAGCTGGAGCAGGTAATCATCAACCTGGCGATCAACGCCAGGGACTCGATGCCTGAAGGCGGCAAACTGACCATAGAGACGCAAGATCTCGTGCTGGATGAAAGCTACTGTAAACTCCGTCCCGAGGTGATCCCGGGGGAATACGTTATGCTCGCGGTCACCGACACCGGGTGTGGAATAGATGAAAAAAACCAGAAACAGATCTTCGAACCCTTCTTCACCACCAAAGAGCCTGGCAGAGGAACCGGTTTGGGTTTAGCCACGGTTTTCGGGACGGTGAAGCAGAGCAACGGTTATATCTATGTATACAGTGAACCTGAGCTGGGAAGCACCTTCAAGATCTACCTTCCCGCAGTTCAGACGAGGAAGCTGAAAAGCCGCAACCGTCCAAAGGAAAGGTCCGGGCAGGCGACTGATAGGACGATCCTGCTGGTTGAAGACGATGAGCCCTTACGGAAATTGGTTTCTCAGATCCTGGAGAGGACCGGTTACTCAGTCGTGTCGGCATCCAACGGGGAGGAGGCACTGCGCCTGATCGACAGCCCCGGTCATGCCGGGATTGATCTGCTCATCAGCGATGTGGTCATGCCGGGAATCGGCGGCAAGGCGCTGGCGGAGCAGCTCCAAGCCCGGCTACCCGACCTGAAGGTGCTCTATATCTCAGGCTATCCGGATGAGGCTGTCGTGCACCATGGGATGCTGGATGAGGGAATCGCCTTTCTCCAGAAGCCGTTTTCAGCGACGGCGATCATCCAGAAAGTCCAAGAAATTTTGGCAGAGGAGTAATCAGCAATTCCGTTTCCTTGACATCGCCGTCGGTCTGTGATAGTGTGGTAACGTTCACGTGAACGTTACCGAACGGAGCTGGAACGATCAAAAACAATCCGACCTTACGGAAAATCGCTGAGCTGACCCACACGTCCATCAACACCGTATCCCGGGCACTGAATCAGAAAGACGGCGTCAGTAAGGAGACCCGCGAGCGAATTCTCCGGATCGCTCTCGAGCACAACTACCGCCCCAATCTCATGGCCCGAAGCATGCGGGGCATGCAGACAAACCTGATCGGGTTTCTCGTCGAAGATGTTACCAATCCGTACTTCGTGAAAATGCTGGCCGGAGCCGAGCAGCAGGCCAATCGGGACAGCATGACTCTCATAATCGGCAGCTCGAATGAGCGTGTAGACAAAGAACGAAGCCATATCGACGCCTTTCTCTCGTACCGATGCAGCGGGGTGGCTCTCTGCCTCGTGTCGCCGGACAAGGAATTGATCTCCATGCTCCGGGCAGAACATGTTAATTTCATCATTCTCGACGCTCCCTTCGCGGAGGAGCTGCCCTGCGATCGGATCTGCATCGATAACGAAGCGGACTCCGAACAGGCGGTCCGCTATCTGCTCGAATGTGGCCATCGGCGCATCGCCATTGTCAATCCGGAACCCCTGACCGACACCGAGAGGGACCGCTACGATGGCTACCGGCGTGCTCTCGAAGTCTACAACATCGAGGAAGATCCAGACCGCATGAAGATCTGCGCCGGCAAGGATGAGGCCTATCGGGCCGCCACGATGTTGATGGAGGGCGGGAATCCGCCGACAGCCCTCTACGTTGCCAAGCAGTCTCTCGGTTTAAGTGTCTTGTCGGCGCTCCTGAGCATGGGACTACGCGTTCCCGAAGATGTTTCCTTGTTGATCTTCGGAGATCCGGACTGGGCTTCGATCTTTCATCCCAGAATCACCTGCCTGCAGAGGCAGGTGGAGGAGATGGGTCGGCTCGGTATCGAATTTCTAATGACCAAGATGCGTACTCAGGAGCACCGCGAACCGAGAAAAATAGTCCTAGATTCCCGGCTGGTAGTCCGGGAGTCGGTCAAGAAGCTGTAAAATCCGTGCGGATTTTACATATAAAAAATCTTACAAAGGAGGAGCGTATGAAAAAGCTTGCGATCTTCGCGATTGCACTGCTGATCGCCCCTACAGTGGGACTCCTGGCCACAGGTACCCAGGAGACCGGCCCTGCCAAGTTGACCCTATGGTTCCCGGCCGGTGAAATCACCGCCACTTCGATGCCCCTTCGTGACGGCACCGATCCCTGGGCGGCGTTCGAGGCGGAGAACAACTGCGTAATCGACGTAGTCGCCATCGACTATGAAACGATGAAGCAGAAGCTGCTCACAGCCCTGGCCGGAGGAACCGCGCCGGATGTTGGCATGATCGACGGTTCCTGGATGGGTCAGTTCGTGAAAGATGGGGCCCTGGTCGAGGTCCCGGCGGCTCATGCCAAGGAGTGGATGGCCGGGGTATCTCCGGATACTAAAGCCCTTTCCGACTGGGGAGGCGGCAAGATGTACGGCTATCCATCCTGGGGTGAGGATGCCTATGCCCTGACCTGGAACATCGAGATGTTTCAGCAGGCGGGGTTCGATCCGAACAAAGCTCCTGCATATCTCGACGAGTTCCGCCAGTATTCCGACAAGCTGGCTGTACGGGATGGCGGAGAGACCAATCGCGTGGGCTATGCGATTCGCCATGTCGGCCATCCCCACGGGATCGTGGACAAGTGGGACTGGTTGTCCGTGTCCTCGGGAGTCAAGTACATCGATCCGCCTACAACCATCTCCGGCGGCAAAGCGGTGTTCAATCTGCCCTCGGTGGTCACCGCTTTCCAGAAGGCCCACGACATGATCTACGTGGACAAGTCCACATCCCTGGATTTCCCGGATCCGCGGGAAGCTCTGCTAAAAGGACTGGCTGCCATGCAGATCAGCGAGGTGATCAGCATCCAGGTCCGTCAGCCCAGAGAGGCTCCCAACCTGAAATGGGCCTTTGCCCCGCCGCCGGCGGCGGTCAGGGGCGGAAAACCCGCGGTTCACACCGCGGCCTGGCAGTACGCCGTGTTTTCACCTTCGAAGAATCAAGAACTGGCCCTGGATTTCGTCCGCTGGTTCAACAGCAAGGAGAATGACTTCTCCCAGGCCAAAATGTACAAATCCACTCCGCGTTGGAACGACAACTGGAACAGCGAACCCTTCGTTTCCGACCCCTACACCAAACAGTTCCTGGCCCTCCTGCCCTACGGACAGCCCTATCCCAAGCATCTGGCCCTGCCCGGTGTCATGGAGGCTCTAGGTGCGGGGATCCAGAAGGTCTTGCACGACGAAATGGGCGTGGCTGCGGCCATAGCTGAAGCGGAGAAAAAAGCCAACCAGGCCATCGCCGCGGTTGAATAGCCTAAGGCGGGACGAACCTCGAGCAGACAGAGGAGGGCTGGGATCTCCGCATTTCCACCCGTCCGTCTGACAATCCTATTCCCTTCCATTCGCCCATCGGGTGGAAGGGATTCATTCCCGATCTACCTCTCTACAAACAGAGGGAACAGTCCATTTTCCATTGTAGCTGAAGATCGCGATATGGTAGTGTGAGTGTTGATGAACGGATTTATTACCAGGATTAAGAAGCGGCGCTGGCATTATGCCTACTTGTTTATCTCTCCGGTTCTCATTTTCTTTGGTTTTTTTCGGGTGTACCCCTCGATTCAGACCCTCGTGTTCAGCTTTTTCAAGGTTAACATCATTGCCAAGAAGTACGATTGGGTCGGTCTGAAGAACTTCGCACTGCTGCTGCAGGAGACGGATTTTATCCGGGCTATTGCCAATACGTTTATCTACACCTTCTATATCGTGGTGTTCAGCGTTTTCATCGGCATGGTTCTGGCCTCGATGTTCTCCTCCAAGATGAAGCTATCCGGCCTTTTCAAGGCCGTGTACTTTGTTCCCTTCATCACCGCGACTGTAGCAGCAGCGGTCGTTTGGAGCTATCTCTATGACCCCAAGTTCGGTCTGTTCAATATGATTCTCAAGCTACTCGGATTTCCCGGGAGGCACTGGCTGACCTCCTCGAAGGAAGCCCTCGGCAGCATCATCATCTTCAGCATCTGGAAATATCTTGGCTACAACATGGTCATCTTTATCGCAGGCTTGCAGAACATACCCGATGCCTTCTACGAGGCCGCGACCATCGACGGCGCCGGAGCTCTGGCTAAATTCTTCCGGATAACCATCCCCCTTCTGGCCCCCACGATCGTGTTCGTGGTGATTTACAACACGATCCTTTCCCTCAAGGTATTCGACCAGGTCTTTGTGCTCACAGCGGGCGGACCCGCCGGTGCCAGCACCGTTGTCGTTCTCGAGTTGTACGAGATGGCCTTCATGCATTACCGCTTCGGCTACGCCGCCTCGATGGCCTTCGTCCTGTTCCTCCTTATCATGATCATCACGGTCATCCAATACGCCGCGAGCAGACGATGGGAGGTGACCTACTGATGAGCCTCGAGAAAGCCGGCAGGATCAGCGCGAAAGCTCTCCTCTACCTCGTTATCACCGCGTTTGGCGTGCTGATGGTTCTGCCCTTCTACTGGATGATCGTCACCTCTTTCCAGATCCCCGAAAACCTCATCGCCTTCCCACCGAAGTGGTGGCCCCAGCCCCCCACACTGGAGCATTTTCAAGCGGCGACCGACCAGGCGCCCTTCCTGTTGTACTACCGCAACAGTCTGATCATAGCGGCGATTTCAGTATCCTGTTCGATCGTTTTCGGGCTTTTTGCAGGGTACGCCTTTGCCGTGTATCGATTTCCCCTGCAGAACTTCCTGTTCATCCTTATTTTGAGCACGCTGATGGTTCCCATTCAGGTTACCTCGGTATCCCTGTACATTCTCATGGCCAGGTTTCACTGGATCGACACTTTTCCCGGAATTTTAGCTCCCAATTTCGCCAGCGCCTTCGGTGTTTTCTTCATGCGTCAGACGATCAAAGGGATGCCCGTGGATCTGATCGATGCGGCCCGCATCGACGGTGCCGGGGAGATTCGTATCGTCGCAACCATCATCGCTCCACTGGTCAAGAGCGTAATGGCGACGGTGGCGTTGATTCTGTTTATCGATTCCTGGAACGATTTTCTCTGGCCGGTCATCGTGATCAATTCGGAAAGACTGCGCACCCTCCCTGTAGGAATTGCTTTCTTCAAGGATCCCTACAGGATCAGCTTTGGTCCTCTGATGGCTGCCGCCTCGATCGCAACGGTTCCCACGATCGTGGTTTACCTGTTCGTACAGAAATTCATCATCAAAGGCATAGCCACAACGGGGTTGAAATTCTAGCCTCATCCATGGCGGGGCAATACGGTGATGTAGGAAGAGAGGAGCAGTGTATGGAAAAACTTGCTTTGTTCGGTGGTCCCCAAACCAAAGCAACACCCTTCGGAGACGGCAAGAGATTCGGTGCGGAGGAAAAGAAGGAAGTCCTGGAGGTCCTGGACAGCGACATCCTGTTTTACGTCTTCGGAACCAAGGTGCGGGAAATGGAAGCCAAGATGCGGTCCATGTACGGGATGAAGCACTGCAACGGCTGTTCCTCCGGAACAGCAGCGGTGCATATCGCTCTGGGATCCCTCCAGCTACCTCCGGGAAAAGAGGTCATAACTTCGGCCATTACCGACATGGGAACTCTCACGGGGATCCTCTACCAATGTCTCATCCCCCGCTTCGCTGACATAGATCCGGAAACCTACAATATGGATCCTGCAGAGGTGGAGAAGCTCATCAACAAGAAAACCGGTGCCATCGTGGTGGTCCATCATACCGGACTGCCCGCGGAAATCGACGAGCTGAAAGCAATCGCCGAGAAACACGGTCTTCCCCTCGTAGAGGACTGCGCCCAGGCTTGGCACACCCATTACGGGGGGCGACTCTGTGGGACCTTCGGAGACATCTCCACGTTCAGCCTGAATCACTTCAAGCTGATCACCTCCGGCTCCGGGGGTATGGTGATGACAAACAGGGACGATCTGGAAGAACGGATCAAGCTTTTTGTCGATAAGTGCTACTTCCGGGACGGCCGTAAGCGCAACCCGTACTTCCTGGCGCCGAACTATCAGATGACCGAGCTTCAGGGAGCCGTGGCCAAGGCGCAGCTCGACAAGATCGCCGGGATCGTGGAGCGGAGAAATCACCTGGGAATGAAGCTGATCCGGGGCCTGGAGTCTATCGAAGGGGTGATTCCCCAGAAAGTACCGGAGGGCAGCGAGCACTCTTTCTTTCTGCTCGTTGTCCGACTCGATCCTCAAGCGATCCAGGCCACGGTTGCCCAGTTCTGCGAAGCCCTCGAAGCTGAGGGTATACCCGCCGAAGCGAACAAGATAACCGGCGGAATGGCGACCTATCTGTACGATATTTTCCAGAACCGAAGCGCCTTTCCGGGAAGCGAGTTTCCCTTTGTTTCCAAGGACCTCGGCTCGGATGTCGCTTATCGGAGGGGGTTGTGTCCCCACGCGGAATTGGCCTTCGAGCAGACTTTCAATTTCAACATCAACGAGTTTTATACGAATGCCGATATCGATGAGATGATCCGGGCGACGGAGAAGGTCGCCGGTTATTACCGCGTGAAAAACGTTTGAAATTTCTGCTCGGAAAAGGGGATACAAGTTATGAAAATGGCGATCGGAAGCGACAGTGTGCGTGCCATCACCGACGCAATCAGTGAATACCTTGAAGCAAAAGGAGTCGAGCTGGTCCGCTGCGGCGCTCTGGCCGGCGAGAAGGCGGACTATGCTTCCGACGAGCCCCGCCGCAAGATCTTTCACCGCAAGACAGACGAACTCGACGACGAATTCCACCGTTAGCCCCTGTTACCAAAGGAAGAGAAGGAGCAAACTCATGAAAATCGTCTGTGCCTGGATGTACGCCATCGGACAGTATGGATTCCCCCCGGCGATCGGGAACGTCCTGAAAGCTATCCGAGAGATGAAGGGGATGGGATTCGAGTATATAGAAGCCGAGGGGATCGGGTACGAAAATCTCGATCAGGTGATCGATCATCGTGAAGAGATCAAAAAGATCTGCGACGGCGAGGGATTAAAGCTGGCCAACTTCGCCGTACTCCTCCCCGACGTGATCAGCATGGAACAAAAGATCCGGGGAAAAGCCTTCTCCTACTTTGAACGAGGCGTCGAGACAGCGGCGTACCTGGGCAGCCCCTACACTTGGATCGACAGCTATTTCCCTCCGCTTCGAGTCGAGAAGGGTGTTGTTCCCACGGATGAGCTGGTGTACGGGCAGGAGTTCCGGGTCAGGATCCCCGACGGGTTCGACTGGCAGCGATTTTGGGATTCCTTCATCGAAGCAGTCAGTCACTGCAACCAGGCGGCCAAGAAGGGCGGCATAGGTTTGCTCGTCGAGCCGCGGGTGGGAGAAGTCGTGGCAAACAGCGATGCCATGCTGCGGATGATCGAACAGGTAAATGACGACAACCTCGGAGTGATCCTCGATATCGGGCATCAGTACGCCCAGAAAGAGCTGATCCCCCTGAGCATCGAGAAACTGGGCCGGCATATGAAATACGTACACATCGCCGATAACGACGGCAGGGACAACCGCCATTTCGTGCCCGGAAATGGTACGGTAGACTTTGATGAGGTTTTTCGCCTTCTCAAGCTCAAGAGTTTCAACGGATACTTTTCCATCGATCTGGAGAAACTGCCGGACTTGAAAGAAAAGTTCCTGGCGACCAAGCGCTTTCTCGAAGACTGTGCCCGCAGGTACGGGTTGTAGCAGCATTCGAGCCCCGGCCGGAGCCCGCCGTCGGCCGACTCCCTCCACCGGCCGACTCCCCGGTATTTGCATTCCCCCTGAAAAATCCTTATTTTTCTTGTAAGCATTAACCGACTTACGTGCTCTCTATAGAGAGGAGTAATTCTGATGATAGGCAGACGAAAACTACTGACAGCCGCCACGGTCCTGCTGGTCGTCCTGGCGGGGAGACTTGGCGCCGCTCCGCAGGCGGATCTGTGGCCTAGATGGCAGGCATACGGTCCGGGAAGCGACAGGGTTGTGGACCACTCGGCCTGGGAGCGTTTTTTGGCCAAGTACCTGGTAACCAGTCACCCTTCCGGCATCAACTGCGTGGAATACGGCGAGGTGAGCGCAGTGGATAAACAAATGCTCAAGTCCTACCTGGATGACCTGCAGCAAGTCCCGGTTTCTCAACTGAACAGGAACGAGCAGAAGGCGTACTGGATCAACCTGTACAATGCGGCCACCCTCGACATCGTCCTGGATCACTACCCCGTTTCCAGCATCACCAAGGTCAATCTCTCCTCCGGCCTGTTCAGCAGAGGACCCTGGGAAGCAAAGATCTTGAAGATCGAGGGACAAGAGGTCTCCCTGAATGACATCGAGCACCGCATCCTCCGTCCGATCTGGAAGGATCCGCGAGTACACTACGCGGTCAACTGTGCCAGCATCGGCTGTCCGAACCTCCAGGACCGGGCCTATACGTCAAAAAACACCGAGGTGCTTCTGGAAAAAGGGGCCCGGGAGTACATCAACCATCCCAGGGGAGCAGCCTTCGAGGGGAAAAAACTCGTTCTCTCCAGCATCTACGACTGGTTCCAGGAAGATTTCGGTGGGTCCGATCAGGGAGTGCTGCGCCACCTGCGCCGATACGCAGCCCCGGACCTGGCCGGGAAGCTGGAGAGTTTCTCCGGTCGGATCGACTACCAGTACGACTGGAGTCTGAACGAAGCTTGAGAATGGAGCAGAAATTATGAAAAAGAGCGATGCAAATAAACGAAGCGACGCCGAGTGGAAAAAAACCTTGAGCCCCGAGCAGTACGAGGTCCTGCGCCGTAAGGGTACTGAGCGGGCCTTCACGGGTATTTACTACAACAGTAAGGGAAAAGGGACTTATCTCTGTGCCGGCTGCGGGAGTCCGCTGTTCGACTCGGAAACGAAATTCGATTCCGGAACGGGCTGGCCCAGCTACTACCAGCCGATTTCCGAGCAGGCGGTTGATACCGAAGAGGACAAGAGCTATGGAATGAACCGCAACGAGGTACTGTGCGCCCGCTGCGGCGGCCACCTAGGTCATGTGTTCTCCGACGGCCCCGGACCTACGGGCCTGCGTTACTGCATCAACTCGGTATCTCTAGACTTCAAACCCGGTTCCGGATCCGAGGAAAGCTGACACAACTCGGCCGGCCGCGCCGCGGGATATTGCCGCTTCGCCCCGGCCCGGGGGCTTTTGACACCTTTGGAAAATACGGCTACACTACTCGTGTAAGCCTATGCTTAGTGAAGAGCAGCTACAGGAAATCGTCCGGAAAATAACGGACACCTTCCCCGTCCGCAGGATCATCGTATTTGGCTCCTACGCCAGGGCAGACACCCACGAACACAGCGATCTCAACCTCTGCATCATTGTGGCTGATGGCGGTGAGCGGCCCCTTGAGGAGTGGCCTTCGAAGAGCTGGCTGTACCGGGCCGTCGAACTGAAGCAGAGTGTCGCCTCTTCCGAGGTGGATGTAGATCCGTACATATTCACGGAGGGGGAGTTCAATGCCCTGCGAGATAAAGAGCATCCACTCGTCGAGCAGATACTCGAGGAGGGAAGGGTAGTGTATGAACAGTAACGAAAGGGAAGCTCTGCGGTGGTATCTTCAGGGAGCCAAGGACAGCAAGACCGCCGAGAGGAATGCCCGGGCCGGGGATTTCGAGATCTCCTGTTTTTTGTTCCAGCAGGCCGCGGAGAAGATCCTCAAGGCCTATCTGATTCTGCAGGGCGAGCGGGTCGTTGCCGGCCATTCCACCTACAAGCTTTCCCGGTCCTGCGAGCGCTACGACAACAGCTACTCGACTATCGGCCGGCCCTGCGCCGAGCTCGACGTTCTCTACATCCCCACCCGTTATCCCTACGCCTTGCCCGACGGCACTCCCTACGAGTTTTTCACGCTGGAGCAGGCCCAGAAGGCCGCGGACGCCTTCCAGGAGGTGTACCGTCTGGTCTACCAAGCCTTCGAACATCTGGTCCAGCACGTTGGGTAGCGAATCGATGCGGATCTTGGGGCAGCGGGTGCTGCATGAGCAGACTTGGACCCTGCTCAAGGAGAAGAGCTATCTCGACACCAAGGGCAAACGGCGGTGCTGGACCTACATCGAACGTCGGGAACAGCGGAAAGCTGCGGTCATCGTGGCTACTACGGAGCGAAGCGGCTGCCTTGTCCTCATCGAGCAGTTCAGGATTCCCTTTGAAGCTGAAATCTACGAGTTTCCCGCCGGCCTGATCGATCCGGGGGAGACGCCGGAGCAGACAGCCCGCCGGGAGCTGGTCGAAGAGACCGGCTTCCAAGGGGAAGTTCTCGGGGTCGGACCCGGGGTCAGCACCACCGCCGGTCTTTCAACGGAAATTGTTCATATGGTATATATGCGGGTGGGGGAGGAGCCGGTGGCCAAGCCGCGACTCGAGGGTTCGGAACGAATTCGGGTCCTGACGATCCGGCCTGAAGAGTTCGAAAGCTTTCTATCAGAATGTGAACGGGACCGGCGAATTCTCGATGCCAAACTGTATCTATATCTCAAAGACCGCCTACCAAGGAGGAAAGAAACATGAAAAGAATCATCCCACTGCTGATTATCGTCGGAATCATCGGACTGGCCGTGGGCTACCTGATCTTTGCCCGGACCTCGAGCGGGTATGTGAGCATCCAGGCATTGATCAGTCCCTCGAAAAACGTTCTCGATGATCTTGTTAAATCGGTCACGGGAATCAAGAAGATACGCCAAAACATTCTGATCTGCGGGGCCGCAGGTGCCGGAATCGGCCTGGTTGTGGGTGCGGTCACTTCTCGGGTTCGCGGATAGTCAGGGGAATTTGAAAGTGAGGAGGCTTCATGGACAACAATGACTGGACCAGCGTCCTTGCGGATAGCGAGCTGAAAGAGGGAGTGCCCTCTGTGGTCGAGGTGGAGGAGACGAAGGTTCTGCTCGTCCGAGCTGAAGGAAAGATCTACGCCTGCGGGAATGAGTGCAGCCACTACCACGCCCCCCTGAGCGACGGGCTTGTCGTCGGGCATGTCGTCACCTGTCCCTGGCACAACGCCCGCTTCGACATCCGCGATGGAGGTCTGGTTGCGCCTCCAGGCCTGAACGGTATTCCTTCGTACGAAACCAAGGTGGAGAGCGGTCAGGTATGGATACGGCAGGTTGGCAAAGGAACGATCCCGATGCCCGAGGGAGAGGATGACCGCACCTTTCTGATCGTAGGAGCCGGAGCGGCGGGCAACTCGGCGGCGGAGACCCTGCGACGGGAGGGCTTTGCCGGTCGGATCGTGATGGTTACCGGCGAATCCTACGGACCCTACGACAGAACCATGCTGTCCAAGGATCTGCTGTCCGGAGAGGCTCCGGCCAAGTGGCTTCCCCTGCGGGGACAGAAGTTTTACGAACGTCTGAACATCGAGGTGATGACCGACAAATTAGTCACCGAAGTGGATCCCTCAAGCCGCAGGGTGACCTTCGCCGACGGAAACACGATGAAGGCCGACAGGATCCTGCTGGCTCCGGGGGGATCGCCCCGGAGCCTCAATCTGCCCGGTGCGGACAAACCGGGCTGCTTCCGCTTACGTTCCCGCAAGGACGCCGAGGCGATCCTGACCGCCCTGGAGCAGGCCAAAACCGTTGTGATCGTGGGGGCAAGCTTCATCGGGCTGGAGGTCGCCTGCTCCCTGCGCACGCGAAAGATCGATGTCCATGTGGTCGCTCCGGAAGCGGTGCCCCTGGCTGCGGTGTTTGGCGAGCAGATCGGCAGGCGGATCAAAAAAACCCACGAGGAGAACGGGGTCACCTTCCATCTAGGCCAGACCGTAGAGGAGTTTGCGGGTCAGGATAGGATCGGCGAGGTTCTCCTGGCGGACGGCAGCCGACTGAAAGCGGATTGTGTGATCGTCGGTGTGGGGATCCGGCCGGCGGTGGAGTTCCTGGAAAGCAGCGGACTGGTAAAGGAGGGCGCGGTGCCGGTGAACGGCCGGCTGGAGACGGCCGCCGAGGGCGTCTTCGCGGCGGGAGACATCGCCCTGGTTCCCGACGGGCGCAGCGGAGAGCTCCGCCGGGTGGAGCACTGGGTGGAAGCGGGCCGGCAGGGCATGCACGCAGCCCGCTGCATGCTCGGTGCCGAGGACAGCTACAGGGAGGTGCCCTTTTTCTGGAGCAAGCAGTACGGAAGCTCGCTTCGCTACATCGGATACGCGCCGAAGTTCGACCAGGTGGTGTTCCGGGGAGATGTGAGTGACAAGACCTTCCTGGCCGGAATCTATATCGGCGGAACCTTGAGGGCCGCGGCCAGTGTGGGCCGGGCTAGGGAGCTGATTCGACTGGGACAGCTGCTCGAGGCGGGAAAATCGGTGAACCCGGATCAGCTGAAGGACCCGGGCTTCGATCTTCTGGCGCTGTAATCTCCCGGTACTTCGGGCATGAAGGCGCTGGTAAAGAAGCACGCGGAACCCGGCCTTTGGCTGGAGGAGGTTCCCGAGCCGGAGGTCGGCCTGACCGATGTTCTGATCAAGATCCTCAAAGCCTCGATCTGCGGTACGGATGTCCATATCTACAACTGGGACGCCTGGTCCCAGCAGCACGTACCGGTTCCCATGGTCATCGGACATGAGTTTGCCGGAACCGTCGAAGCGGTCGGCGATCTGGTCAAGGATTTCTATCCAGGGGATGTGGTCAGCGGTGAGGGGCATCTGGTCTGCGGCCACTGCCGTAACTGTCTGGCCGGGCGCAGACACCTTTGCGCCAGCACCAGCGGTGTCGGCGTCGACCGCCCGGGCTGTTTTGCCGAGTATCTGTGCATCCCCCAGACCAACGTCTGGCACGCGGATCCCCGCATCTCTCTGGATGTGCTTTCCTGCTTCGATCCCCTGGGAAACGCCACCCACTGCGCCCTGTCCTTCGACGTTCTCGGCGAGGATGTGCTGATTACCGGTGCCGGACCCATTGGAGTGATGGCCACAGCCATCGTCAGACACGCAGGCGCCCGTTATGTGACGGTGAGCGATCTCAACCCGTACCGCTTGGAGTTGGCCGAGCGCATGGGGGCCACCAAACTGGTGAAAGTACCGCAGCAGTCCATCACAGCGACCCAGAAGGATTTGGGCATGAAGGAGGGCTACGACGTTGGTCTGGAGATGTCCGGTTCCGCGGAAGCCTTCAACCAGTTGCTTGCAAACATGTGTCACGGGGGAAAAATCGCTCTGCTGGGAATCCTGCCCCCCCATACCTCGGTTGATTGGGATCTGGTGGTGTTCAACAGCCTGACCATCAAGGGGATCTACGGCCGGGAGATGTACGAGACCTGGTACAAGATGACCATGATGATCCAGACCGGCTTGGACATCACCCCGGTCATTACCCACCGCCTCCACTACAGTGAGTACGAGAAGGGATTCGAAGTGATGCGCTCCGGGATGTCGGGAAAGGTTGTGCTGGACTGGACGGAATGAAGACCCTGCGACGGGCTACCTTTGTGATCGTTGCCGCCTCTCAGCCCATCAGAGAGGCAGCGGATGTCCTCTATTCGGGATCGGATGCCGCGGTCGGCTATCGGCTGTCCGGAGAGCTGCTCGAGGATCTGAGGTTTCGCAACGGGGAGGGTATCCTGACCGACAACTACGCTCCTGTAGAAAACCTCATCGCCCCTGTATTTCTGCGCAGTGTGGATTGAGGGAGGAGTTTCAGTGCCCCTTGCGCACGAACTCCCGCAGTCGTTGGAGCTGATCCTCGTTTCCCAACGCGATGAGCACGTCCCCTTCCCCGAGATTGACCGAGGAAAGGGTGGAGGTGGTCGACGGATTGATCCGTATCCTCCCTTCAGGCGCATTGATGCCCACGATGATAGCCCCTGTATGCTGCCCGATGCCCGCCTCTTTGAGGGTCTTGTCGATCAAGGGGGAGCCCGACTCCAGCCCCACCTCCTCGAGCCTCATGTCCAACTCGCCTCCTTCGACGACTATATCGAGGAAGTTGAGCAGACTCGGCTTCAGGACCATGGCGGCCAGCCGCCGGCCGGCGATTTTCTTCGGTGAGATGACCCGGTTCGCTCCGGCCTTGATCAGCTTGCGGGTGGTTCTCTCCTCGGCGGCTTGGCTGACGATGAGCAGGCGAGGATTGAGCTGCCGGGCGGTGAGCACCACAAAGACGTTGGCCTCGTCATCGGGCAGGGTGGCGATCAGACCGGAAGCCTTCTCGATCCCCGCTTCCACCAGAACCTCATCGTTGATCGCATCGCCCTCCAGGAAAAGGATCGATTCGTCCCGGGACAGATCCGACTGGGAGGGATCCCGGTCTATGATGACGAATTTCTTCTTGGCCCGCCTGAACTCGTAGGCCGCTTCCCGGCCCACGTCCCCGCCGCCGACGATAATGAAGTGTTCCTTTAAATGCCGGATCGCTCGTTTCATGCTTCGCTCCCTCATGGCGTGTAGGATCTGTCCCTCGAACACGTAGGCGACGAGCACGGATACCGAATAGCCAACGGTTCCGATGCTGAGCACGAGAAATATGATCGTAAAGTGCTGTCCCGCAGCGGAAAGGGGTTTTACCTCGCCGAAACCTACGGTCGTGATTGTGATGAAGGTCATGTATAGACTGTCCTGGACGGACCAGCCTTCGATCAGTTTATAGCCCGCAGTCCCTATCACTATCAGGAGAAGGAGGAATAAGAAGGCGGTCAGGAACCGTACGAAGGTGGATAATCTGCCCATGGGCGTGAAAACAAGAATATGGATCGCTTCAAAAAAAGTCAAGGAATAGAACTTGTCCGGTAATTCTTGCCGGTTAGGGGGCAGCTTCAATTGCAAATTATGGGATCCTTTTCTATAGTGGGTGAGTATGAATACAGTTGCCATTGTCCGAGATCCGATTTACCTGAAACACTCCAACGGCCCCTTGCATCCGGAAGGACCGGAGCGGCTTTTAGTGATCGACCGAATGCTGGCGGCGTTCCCTCTCAAAGAGCACCTTGTCGACATTCCTCCCCGCGACGCCACCTTCGAAGAGCTGGCCTGGATCCATGATGAGAATTACATCCGGCGGATCGAACAAACCCGGGAGAGCAAGTTCACGGTCCTCGATCCGGATACCTCGGCAACCTCAGATTCCTACGCCGCGGCTCTACGGGCGGCGGGGGGCACCATAGAAGCGGCTGAAGCGGTGCTGAGCGGGCGCTTTCCGGCGGCCTTCGCCTTTGTCCGTCCCCCGGGGCACCATGCCGAGGCGGGACGAGCCATGGGCTTCTGCCTGTTCAACAATGTAGCGGTTGCCGCAGCCTACGCTCTGCGACATTTGAAGCGGGTACTGATCGTGGATTGGGACGTGCATCACGGCAATGGGACGATGCATTCCTTCTACGACACCGACGGGGTGCTCTACTTCTCCGTCCATCAGTATCCCCACTACCCCTTTACCGGAAGAATCGATGAGATCGGCCGCGGTGCGGGGCGGGGCTACACGGTGAACGTTCCCCTGAACGGAGGACAGGGCGACGCGGACTATCTCTTCGTGTTCCGGGAAATCCTGGTCCCGATCGCCCGGCGGTACAACCCTGAGCTGATCCTGGTGTCCGCGGGCTTCGACACCCACCGCAACGATCCCCTGGCCTCTATGGGTGTGTCCAGCAGCGGATACGGTTTGCTCACCGCGGTGCTGCAGGAGTTGGCCGAACAGTGCTGCCCGGGTCGGATCGCTTTCACTTTGGAGGGAGGCTACGACCACACCGCCCTGTCCGAGGGCGTGGCCGGTGTTCTATCGAGCCTGATCCAAGGCCGTGACGGCAACCGGGACGCCGGGACCGAAGAGCCGGCTGCGTCGACACACATAGACAGCGAAACCCGCCGGGTGGTGCAGGAAGTGCGCCGGGTGCTCTCGGCAGGCTAAAACTCTTCCGCTATAAACGATGCCAAAGGGGCCTGCAATGGCTCCCAGTTTCCAAGCATTACAGCAACTCCGGCTAAGAGAGCCTTCCCTGTTGGCAATCACCCTGCGGAAAACGAATTCGGAGAAAAATCCTTGACACCCCATAGAGTAAACGCTATTCTATATAACAAACAAACGCCAATCGCTGCAGCAGGAGGCGGCATAGCTACAGGAGGGGGGTCCGAGCATGATGAGATGGTGGTGTACTGAAAGGGGGTGATCTATGCGCTCGATGGGTTCTTGACTGTCGCGGTTGGTCGCCGCGGTATGCGAGCGATCGACACATGCACAGAACTCGATGGTTTTATCCAATTCGGGCTCTGATCATCAATTCAGAAACAGGAGGAAAAGATGTTCTTTTCGAAAAGGAAATTTTGGAAAGCGGCGATTTTCATGGTACTCGCCGTCGTGTTGTCCGGCGGCTCATTATTTGCCGCCCCGCAGCAGGAGGGCAAAGAATCGGTGACCGTGGCGGCGGTGCTTCCGCAATCCGGATCGCAAGCCACCTGGGGGGTCAGAGCGATCAATGGGATTAAGCTGGCGGTCGACCAGATCAATGAAGCCGGTGGCCTGCTCGGCAGGGAAATCAAATTAGAAGTCCTCGATACCGAGGGCAAGCCGGCGGTCTCCGTGGCTGCCATGAGAAAAGCGGTGGAGATGAAACCCTACGTCGTTTTCGGCACCAATATGAGCAGCTCCACCCTCGTGAACATGGAAATACTGGAGAAGGCGGGAATCCCCCAATTTCCAGGTTCCACCTCTCCCAACGTGACCAATCAGGGCAACAAGAATATTTTCCCCATCCGCGTCAACGCGGAGAACACGATGGTGAAGGTCAAAGACTGGATCGTCGACGTGATCGGAACGAAGAAACTGGCGATCATGTATCTCTCCGAAGAGTATGGGAAAGCAGGTCTGGACAGTCTCAGCAAAGTCCTGGAGGGCAGCGGGGTTGAGATTGTCGAAGTGCTGTCCACCGACGGGGGGCAAACGGATTTCACCGGAGAGTTGTTGCGAATACAGAAGTCGGGAGCCGACACCCTGTACATCATCGGACGCACGGATGAGAACGCCAGGAAGATGATGCAGATCAAAAAGCTGGGACTGGATGTGCGGGTTATCGGCATGGACAACATGACCGGACCTGAGATCGTAAAACTGGCGGGAGAGGCGGCCAATGGAGTGGCCACGATTGTGGACGATACGTACAAACTGGATGTCTTCAAGCCGATGGCCCAAGCCTACAATGCAAAGAACGGCGAATGGCCCAGCCGCAACAGCGTGGAGTCCTGGCTGAGCGTTATGCTGGTGGCCGCGGCGACCGAGGCCGTCGGGGAGTTTGATCAACAGAAACTGAGGGACTATCTCCACGGTAATACCCTCTGTGCTAAAGATCACAGGTGGCTTCCCGTGAGCCTGCACTACGACCAATGGGGAGTGCTGGATCGGGAGACCTATGAGGTGATGACGGTAAACGGGGAAGAGGTGGTGAACCAAATCCTGGCGCCCAGAAACCCCAAGAACTTCACCAAGTGTAAGTAGCTGTTTATCGAGGATCGGAAAGCCTGGAAGGGCTAACACCCTTTCGGGCTTTCCGTTTTACCATATCTACATCTATACTGAGGGCAGGTACATATGAGCAGTGTTAAGGGGAAAACGGCGATCGTCACCGGCGGCTCCAAGGGATACGGCTATGGGATCGCGGAAGCTCTGAAATCCAAGGGAGCCGAGGTCTGGATCACGAGTCGTCATGAAGGAGAATTGCGAAGTGCGGCCGAGGAGCTCGGGGTCAACTGCTGCACGGCGGATGCCACCTGTGGAGATGATTGGGATCATCTTCTCCAGGAGGTCATCGAACGGACCGGAACCATCGATATCCTGATCAACAATGCGGGGGGTGGCATCAACAAAGCGCCCTTGATCGAGCAGTCGGATGACGAAATCGAGCGATCGATCGCCCTCAATCTAACCGCTGCGATTATTGGTTGCCGGCGGGTCGTGCCATACATGAAAAAACAAGAATCTGGAACCATCATCAATGTTTCCAGCGTCTGCGCCCGTGAAGCCTGGCCCGGTTGGTCCGTGTATTCTGCCGCCAAGATCGGCTTGTCCCAGTTTTCGAAGTGTCTCTATCTCGAGGTCCAGGATTTCGGAGTACGGGTAACAACCTTGATCCCCTCCTGGGGAGCGACCGATTTCCTGGCTGCCGCGAAGATCCAGCAGCGAAACGAAGAAACCGAGAGGCGGGTCACCAAACCGAGGGAGTTGGGCGATCTGGTGGTGGGGATTTGCGAGCTACCGGGACATCTGGAGATCCAGGACCTGACTGTACTGCCGATGGTACAGAAAATCGTTCCCTTGTAAGGAATCTGTAAAATGATTCTACAGTTGATCATCGGCGGGACCGCCACGGGAGCCATCTACGCTCTCATGGCCGTGGGCTTCTCTCTGCTCTGGCAGACCTCACAGACGATCAATTTCGCTCAAGGCGAGTTTGTTGCCGCCGCGGCCTTCATCATGCTCATCTTCTACGATGCCTTGAATCTGCCTTACGTGCTCTCCCTGGTGCTGACGATCGTTGTGGCAGTCGGCATTCTTGGCATTTTGTTCAGAAAGGTCGTTGTGGAGCGGCTGATCAAGACGGGCTTGCTGTCCCTGATCTGTGCGACCATTGCGGTGAGTATCATGGTTCGCAACTCCCTGATCTTCTACACCGCCGAATCGATGGCCTTCCCGAGTATTGTCAGTAAGGAGGCCATCCCTCTCCTGACCATCAGGTTCTCACCACTCGATGTTCTCAACATCGGTCTGGCTGCCCTGGTGATCGCGGCGCTGCAGCTGTTCATCCGCAAGACCAAACCGGGAAAGGCGCTGCAGGCGGTAGCGCAAAACCGCGATGTGGCTCAGGTTCTGGGCATCGATGTAGGCAGGATGACCGCCCTCGCCTTTGCGATCAATGCGGTCATCGTCACCTTCGCCGCCATTCTGGTGGCGCCCGTGTATGCCGCCAAGTACAACATGGGGCTGGCCCTGGGATTGCGGGCCTTTTATGCAGCGATCATCGGTGGGTTCAACCAAACCCGGGGCGCGCTGATCGGGGGCTTGCTGATCGGCTACATCGAGGTGTTTACGATTGCCTACGTCACCTCCCAGTACAGCGAGGTGGTGATCCTTCTGATCGTCATCGGGATCATTCTGTTCAAGCCCGAAGGCATCTGGGGGACCAAAGAAGTCTGGTCCAGGGAACTGTGAGCACCGATGCGCATGGGCAGAAACACGATGTTTCGATCGCTTTTCGATAAGGTGTGGAAGTTTGCGGCGATCGCTGCCGTACTGCTCATCATCCCCCGCTTTCTCGGCATCTACACGATCTACATATACTCCTGGCTGCTGGTGTACCTGATTGCCGCCTACGGCCTGAATCTAATCCTGGGGTACGCGGGACAAATTTCACTGGCCCAGGCGGCCTTCATGGGAATCGGGGCCTACGTGGTTGCCATCCTGGTAACCAGGGGTGTTTCCTTTTGGATCGCCCTTCCCCTTGGGGCGATCTTGAGCTTCGGGATCGGACTGATCCTGGGATTTCCGGCTCTTAAAGTGAAACATCACTACCTGGCGATGGTCACGATCGGGTTTAACGTCATTATGTACAAGCTCTTTGAAAACCAGGAAGCCGTTACCGGAGGTTACTACGGCATCTTCGACATCACCCGGCCCAGTCTCGGGGCGCTTCGATTCGAATCCGACCTGGCCTACGCACGGGTGATCGCCGTGATCGCGCTTATTATGGTTATCATCATGTACTGGATTCTCAACACGCGCTGGGGAAGGGCGTTCAAGATGATACGGGAAAACGAGGTCCGAGCGGAGATCGTCGGGGTAGACATACGGGCCTACAAGCTGGTCGTCTTCGCCGTCGGCTCTGCCTACGCCGGGGTGGCCGGAGGGCTCCTGGCGCCCCTACTCGGTTACATCGAGCCGACGCTGTTCGAGCTGACGATCTCCTTCGATTTCCTGCTGATGGTTTTGATTGGAGGCAGAGGGAGATTCGAGGGACCGCTGATCGGGGTGGCTGTTGTGATCCTTCTCCCGGAGTTCCTGCGTATCACCAACCAGGCCAATCTTCTCATTTTTTCCGCGATCGCTGTGGTGGTTCTGCTCGTGGCGCCGGAAGGCGGCGCTTCTCTCTGGGATTGGATTTTCAAGCGCCTGACCGGGAAGAACCCGCCTTCGCTGACGAAGTGATGCCTATGGAAATGCAGACGGTATTGAAAATCCGGGACTTGAGAAAAAACTTCTACGGGCTTCGCGCCCTCGACGGGGTGGATATGGAAATCCGCGAGCAGGAGCTGCTGGGCCTGATGGGACCCAACGGTTCGGGGAAATCGACGCTGCTCAACTGCATGACCGGAGTCCTGTCCACGACGGGGGGGCGGGTCTATCACCGAAGCCGCGATATCACCGGTTGGAAGTCCAGTTCGATCTACAAGCTCGGCATAGCCAGAACATTCCAGCTGGTGCAGCTATTTCCCGAGATGACGGTGCTGGACAATATGATCGGGGCCATACAGGAGAGCCGGGGCAGCATGTTCAGCCGGTTGTTCCGTTTCTCCGAGGAAGGGGAGAAAGCGAAAGCCCAGGAGATCCTCGATTTCCTGAAAATCGCTCACGTGAAGAACAATCTGGCCAAGAATCTCTCTTATGGACAGCAGAAACTGGTCGACCTGGGCATGGTGTTGATGTCGGATCCAGCGCTCATATTGTTGGATGAGCCGCTGGCCGGGGTCAATCCCACGCTGGGGAGGGAAATCATCGAACACATCCTCGAGCTGATAAAGGTGAAGAGCTGTACAGTACTGATCATCGAACATAATGCGAAGATCATGCTGGACATCTGCGACAGGATCGTGGTGTTGAACGAAGGCAGGAAGATCGCTGAAGGCCCACCGCAGGAGATCAAGGAGAATCCCGAGGTTCTGAGGGCCTATTTTGGAGCTTGACCATGAGGTTACTTGAGGTGCGCGGAATCGTCGCCGGCTATACGAGGGAGCTCGACATCTTGAAAGGCGTTTCCCTCGATGTCGATCAGGCTCAGATCGTTTCGATCATTGGTCCCAACGGTGCGGGGAAATCTACGGTGTTCAAGACGATTTTCGGCGTATTGAATGCGACCGAGGGGCAGATCTTCTTCAAGGAGCGCGAGATTACCAATGCCCGGCCGAGGGAGCTTCTATCCGCCGGTTTGTGCTTCGTACCCCAGGGCAGGAACGTTTTTCCCCTGATGACCGTTGGAGAGAATCTCGAACTGGGCGCCTATGTGATCAGCGACAAGCGGAATCTGAAGCGCCAGCTCGAGATGGTCTACGAGCTGTTTCCGATTCTCATGGAGCGCAAGGATCAGAAAGCGGGCAGTTTGAGCGGAGGCGAGATGCAGATGTTGGAGATGGGCCGTGCTCTGCTGTTGAAGCCCGAGTTGATTCTCTTGGATGAACCCTCCCTCGGACTATCGCCACTGATGGCCAAAGATGTGTTCAACAAGATCAGCGAGGTCAATCGGGAAGGTGCGGCGATCCTGATGGTCGAACAGAATGCGGATCAGAGTCTGAAGATGTCGGATTATGCGTATGTATTGGAGGAAGGACGCAACAAATGTGATGGGCCGGCCGAGGAGATCCGAACCGATGCGGAGATCAAGAAGTTATACCTCGGCGGCTAGTTGAGTTTGCTTATGACGGCGGATCCAAAGAGGAAAGGAAAAGACAACGTGAACGTGCAGGATAATCACCGGATCGGCAGGGATTACAACGTACCGAATCTGGTGCGGGCATTTCAGTTGCTCGAGCTCATGGCCAGAGACCCTCAGAGTTGGAGTATCACCGAATTATCCGATCAACTCGGTTTTCCCAAGAACAGCGTTTTCCGAATATGCCGATCCCTCCATGAAATGGGATATCTCACCCAAACGGGGAAGACTTATTTCTTGAGTCCCAAGCTGCTCGCCTTGGGGTATGCGGCTTTAGGGGAACAGAATCTCGTGGAAAAGGCACTGGATATCATGCGCGACCTCCGGGATGAGGTGAACGAGACCACCCTGTTTGGCACGCTGTTCGGCACTGAGGGTGTCACCCTGGAACAGGTCGTTTCCAACCAGTCGATCAAGTTCGTTATTGACGTCGGGCACCGTTTCTCCCTGCACACCGCGGCGCCCGGCAAGGCGATCCTCGCCTTTCTGCCCGAAAAGGAACGGGACCATATCGTGGACCAACTCGATTTCAAGAAATACACGAGCCGCACGATAACCAGCCGTAAGTCCTTTGTCGCTCTGTTACAAGAGGTGCGCGACAAGGGTTGGGCCGTCGACAACTGCGAGAGGCTGGATGGCATCAATTGTGTAGCCGCTCCGGTATTCAACTTTCGCAAGTTGCCTATCGCAGCGGTTTGGGTGACCGGGCCGGATTTCCGCATCCCCGCCGCCAGCTTCGACAAGATCGGTAAAATTGTGCGAGACCATGCCCTCAGGATTTCTCAGCGATTCGGCTACGATCCGGATTTTCAAAATTCGAGTTGTGACTGACGACGCGAAGTTTATCGGAGAATCTACAGATATTATAGGAGACAACTATGAACTACACGGAGCTAAAAAAGACGGACATCAAGATTTCAGAGATGATTTTGGGTTGCTGGGCTCTGGGAGGAGGATACACCTGGGGGGATCAGGAAGAGTCGGAGTCTGTGGCCACGGTTCATGCGGCGCTGGATCTGGGGATTAATTGTTTTGATACCGCGGAGTTCTACGGCGGAGGCCGGTCTGAGGAGGTTCTTGGGAAAGCCTTGAACGGCAGACGCGGATCCGCCGTGGTTGCGACCAAAGTCTGGGTGGACAACATGACTCATGGGGGCATCATCCAGGCCTGTGAAGGAAGCCTGAAGCGGCTGCGAACCGACTATATCGATCTCTACATGATTCACTGGCCGAACAGGGACGTAGCGCTGGAAGAGACACTGGAAGCGATGCTATCCCTCGAGCGTTCCGGCAAAGTCAGATCTGTCGGTGTCTGCAACTTCGGGATCAAGGATCTGGATGATGCGTTCACTGTTACTCGTCCCATGGTTGATCAGCTGCCCTACAGTTTGCTGTTCAGGGCGGTGGAATACGAGATCCTCGGAGCCTGTCGACAACACAACGTACCTGTGCTGGCTTACAGCGCTCTGGCTCAGGGTTTGTTGACTGGAAAGTTCGATAGTCCAGCTGATGTGGATGACGAACGGGCCAGGATCCGTTTCTATTCGAAGGACCGGCCCGGCACGGTACACGAGGAGGACGGCTACGAGGAACAAATTACTCAAGCGCTGTCCCGGATCCATTCGATATGCAAGGCCGCCGGCGTGTCTATGGCGCACACGGCGATCCTGTGGCTTCTGCAACGCCCTGCGGTAAAAGCGGTCCTCGTGGGTGCACGAAAACCGGATCAGGTACGGAGAAATGCGGAAGCTTTTAATTTCATGCTATCGGAACAGACGGTGCGAGAGCTGGAAGAGGCCACCGATGAGTTGAAGGTCGCGATGGGACCAAACCCCGACATGTGGAGAACGGCGGGCAGGTTTCGCTGAAAAGCCGGCCGGTAGCGAAGGGTACGACCAGATGAGGTTTCGAACGATTTGCGGACAACACCGATGACCTCTCGTGAGCGGGTAAGAAGAGCTATAAACCATCAACTTCCCGACAGGGTGCCCAGAGATCTGGGAACGACCCTGGTCACGGGAATCCATGCCAGTACGTATGCAAAACTGAAGCAAGCCCTCGGGATATTGGATGGGCAAGTCAGAGTATACGATCCGTTTCAGATCCTCGCCGAGGTCGAAGAGGCCGTACGCCAGGCGCTTGAAATCGATACGATCGGCATACAGTTACCAAAGACCGTTTTCGGGTATGCGAACGATAAGTGGAAGCCGTTCAAGCTGTTCGACGGAACCGAGGTGTTGGTGTCGGGACATTTCGAGTACGACATCCTGGAGAACGGTGATATCCTTCAGTATCCTCGAGGAGATCGAAACGCCCCGCCGTCGGCCAAGATGCCGAAAGACGGCTACTACTTCGATGTGCTGGTACGGCAGGAACCGATCGTGGAGAGCGAACTGGATGCCAGAGACTGGGCCGAACAATCCTACGGCCTCTACACAGACGACGATCTGAGGTTTCTCGAGCAGACCTCGAAGGACTACTTCGAGAATACGGAATATGCGCTGATCGGTAACTTCGGCGGCGCCGCTTTTTCCAACATCGCCTATGTGCCCGGCCCGCATCTGGCCCACCCCCGGGGCATCAGAGACCCGGAAGAGTGGCTGGTGTCCATGATCACCCGGAAGCAGTACATCCGAGATATCCATCGGTATCAATTTGAAATCCAAATGAAGAACCTCCAGCTGTACCGTGAGGCGGTCGGTGATCGAATAGAGGTGATCTACATGTCTGGAACGGACTTCGGTTCGCAAGCCGGACCGTTTATATCACCCATGTTGTTTCGGGAGCTGTTCAAACCTTTTCTGAAAGAGATGAATGATTGGGTGCATGGAAACACGAAGTGGAAAACCTTCTATCATACCTGCGGCTCGGTTGTGGCTTTCATGGACGATTTTGTTGAAGCGGGCTTCGATATCCTGAATCCGGTGCAGATCTCGGCGAGTGGAATGGATCCGGAGTTCTTGAAAAATACCTACGGAGACAGGCTCGTATTCTGGGGAGGGGGAGTCGATACCCAGCATACGCTTCCCTTCGGTACTCCCGATACGGTTGGCCGGGAGGTTGCCAGGAACGTCGAGATCTTCTCCAGGGGTGGCGGATACGTATTTACCCCCGTGCATAATATCCAGGCAAATGTACCTGTGGAAAATATTCTTGCCATGTTCGATTCTGCTCGATAACTGAGGTTTTCCCTGCCACGATCCGCATCACCATGCTCACGATTTCGGCTGCGATTCCGGCTGCCGGTTAAAGATTACTTCCTCCGAACTTCTTGCCTCCACTCCGGAGGGAGGGTACAATCAGACAGCCATGCTGCGAATCTGTATGATCCACGGCTATCTTCTCACTGGAACGGGCAGCAACATCTTCGTCAACAACCTGGTGCGCAACTTCTGTCGCCTCGGCCACGAGGTATTACTTTTCTGCCAGGAAAAACATCCGGAGGATATCGACTTCATTTCTCAATACTCGGTCTTCGAGCCGGGAAACAAGGAGTACCGAACCCTGTTCTCCCGGGAAACCCCCTACACCGGGAAATGTACCCTCTTCAACCCCGAGATCAGAGGCCTGCTGCCGGTCTATGTCTACGATGACTACGAAGGCTTCAGGGTCAAGACCTTCCCGCAGATGAAAATCGGGGAGATCGAGGATTATTTACGCCGGAATATAACAGCCGTAGAAACGGTTTATCTGGAGAACAAGTTCGATCTCATCCAGACCAACCACGTCATCATGTCTCCGTACATCGCCAGGGTGATGCGGAAGATGTACAGTGTTCCTTACTACATCACGCTTCACGGCAGTGCCCTGAACTTCAGCGTGAGAAACGACGCGCGTCTGCGGCCCTACGCGACCAGAGCCCTGCTGGGTGCTACCAAGATCTTTGCCGTCAGCAATCACAACCGCCTGGAGGCTATCACCTTTTTCAAGAGAATCGCCACCAGGATCGAACAGAAATTTACTGTGATTCCGGCGGGGGTGGACACCGATCTGTTCCGCATCCTCGAAGACTCCAAGCAGAAATCGATCGATGAGCTGGAGTCGATCCTGAAGGAGCGGCTGAAGCTCCTTCCCAATGGCAAGACCCCGGAGCAGAAGCAGAGCTTTCTGGGCGAGCTCGAGGAAACCTCTTCCGTGGACGAAGTGGATGCTCTGGTAACCAAGTACAACGCCGAATACAGCCAGGGGCATCCGGATCGAGACATCCTGGAGACCCTGGGCCGAATCGACTGGAAGAAGAGCTGGGTTCTCCTTTTTGTGGGCAAGTATCTTTGGACAAAGGGGATCCAGATGGTCATCAGCGCCCTTCCAATCGCGCTGGACGCCGTCCCCGATCTCCACCTGCTTCTGGTCGGATTCGGAAGCTACCGGGAAGAGCTCGAAGCCCTGGTCTACTCCCTTGCCTCCGGACGCCGGGAACTGTTTCGCTATCTGATCGAGAAGAGCATCTCCCAGATGCAGCCGGGGAACGAGCCTTCTGTTGAGAAACCCTTCAAATTTTTAAACGCCCTGGCCGGGAGGAAAGAGGTCAAGAGCTACTTCGATTCCGCAGAGCGAAATAATATCTCCGGACATGTCCACTTTCTGGGAGCGCTCAGCCATGCCGAGTTGGGCCGTCTCCTGCCCTGCGCCGACGGTTTCGTCGCCGCCTCGGTATGTCCGGAAGCTTTCGGCATGGTTTCGATCGAAGCCCTGGCTTGTGGGGTGCTGCCGATCATCTCCAACCAGACCGGGTTCAAGGAGATCGTCGACCTGATCTCGGCGAGCGTGTACGAGGTGAATAACTCTCCCCGGGTGAATATCGACGAGGATATGATTTTCAACATCGCCGAGAACATCATCCAGAACATCGAAGGGGGGAATCTCCGCAATCCCGCACTAAAGCGCAAGTTCCGGCAGCTGACCGTGGATCACTTCAGCTGGGAGAGCATTGCCCGGTCGTACGTGTCTCATTACCTGGAAGAAGGACCGAAGGAAAAACGGTGAGAGTCCTGTTTACCAATACCGGGCCGTGGGGCACGGGCAGCGCCACCGTTGTCAATGGAGTGATGAACGAGCTGATCCGCAAGGGTCATCAGGCCCGGGTTGTCTTTCCCGACAGCGGTTTCGAATCCCCGGAGTTCGACAGGTATTACGAGAATCCCGACAGGTTCAGTATTTTGAAGTTCCCCGTAACATACAATGGGGAGCACCTGTACACCTTTCCTCTCATCATCACCGATCCACATCCCCGGAATTTTCGCCACGCCTGGACCTTCAAAGACCTGAGCCAATCTCAACTGCAGGCCTATATGGGTTACTACGGTGAGTTCACCGAAAAGGTCATCGAGGAGTTCCAGCCGGATATCATCGAGTGCCAGCATATCTGGATCATGGACTACGTGCTGGAGAAAAAAGGATATAAATATATCTCCGTCGCCCATCACAGCGATCAACTCGGCTTTCGCTACGACAGGCGGATGCGCAGGTACGCCCGCAGTGCAGCAATGCACGCTTCCTGCATCTTTGCGATTTCGAAGAGCGTCAAGGAAGAGGTTCTCGAGCTCTATCCCGTGGATCCGGCACGGGTGGTGGTTCTGCCCAATGGGTATGATCAAAGTGTGTTTCATCGCAACAAAGTGGACCGAAGCGAGCTGCTGGGTCGCTTCGGTCTGGAGCGTTACCAGAAAACCCCGATCATCACCTTTGCCGGGAAAATATCGAAAACAAAAGGAATCGACTATCTCCTGAGAGCGAACAGGATCATCCAGAAACAGCGGGAGGCCGCGATCGTGGCGTTCGGGGCCGGCGATCTCGAGGATGTCTTGCCGGGCGGTTCCTCGGATGCTTACGAGATGAAAAACGTGGTCATGATGGGGCATCAGACCCCCGAAGTTTTGGCTGCCTTTCACAACATCGCCAGGCTCAGCGTTCTCCCTTCCCGCTCGGAAGGATTCGGCATCGCGGCTCTCGAGGCCATGGGCTGCGGCCTGCCGATGGTGGCTTCCCGAACCGGCGGCCTGGGAGAGCTGGTGGTCGGCGGATTGGTGGCTATCGGAGATTACCGGGAAATCGCCAGGCAGACCTTGAGAATCCTGGCCATGCCCGAGAGGGAGCATCGGAAGCTCCGCGACCAGGCCTACAGGCGGGCCCACGAGTACTCCTGGAAGAAGATCGTCAAACGACGCCTGAAGATCTACCGATCACTGCGGGATTCGTCGAATTAGAGCCACCAATCCTTTCCGCGTCTACCGGAACGCAGCCGTTTTTTTCCCCAATCGTTGCCGGACCATCATGGATAACTTGACAGACCCCGCCGGTGTTGTACTATGGTACTCATCCCTTGTATGGGTAAAATCAATTCCAAATAATTCCACGGAGGGAGCTATGAAAGCTACAAAAACGGTACTGGCTGTCTTGGTTGTCTGCCTGCTGGTCACCGCCCTGGCGGTTGCCGGTGGAAAGGGCGAGGCAGAGACAAAATCGGGAGCCAAGACGATCAAGGCGGGCTTCATCTACGTCGGTCCGATCGGGGACTACGGCTGGTCCCATGCCCATGAGGTTGGGCGAAAATATGTCGAATCAAAGCTGGACTGGTTGGAGTCGGTGTATGTGGAATCCGTTCCGGAGGGCGATGCCGCCCGCATCATCGACAGACTCGTTGTCGAGGAGAAGTGCGACGTGATCTTTACCACCAGTTTCGGTTACATGGACGATACCGTCGCTGCTGGAGCCAAGTACCCGGACCAACTGTTCATGCACTGCTCAGGATTCAAGAACTCTGAGAACGTGGGCACCTACTTCGCCGAGCTGTATCAGATGTACTATCTCAACGGCATGATGGCCGGTGCTTTGACCAAGAGCAATAAGGTAGGGTATGTGGGGGCTTTCCCCATTCCGGAGGTCGTCCGCCACATCAACGCCTATGCACTTGGTGTAAAGGCGACGAATCCAAATGCCCGGGTTCACGTGCGTTGGATCTTCTCCTGGTACGATCCGGCCAAGGCCCGGGAAGCAGCCGAAGCGCTGGTGGCTGACGGCATAGACTGTCTGGCTTTCACCGAGGACTCCCCATCGGTGATCGAGGTCGGCCAGGAGCACATGGAAAAGGGCGAGACCGCGTACAGTTTCAGCCACTACAGCCCCATGGAAGCCTTCGGTCCGGATTCTGCGGTTTCCGGACAGCTCGTCGACTGGGGGGTCATGTACGAGAGGATCCTCAACGATATCTACAACGGTACCTGGAGTAAAGAGGATCTCTGGTGGCTGGCCAAAGAGAAGGCGGCGCTGCTCGGCGGCAGCCTGGATCATGCGATCAATCCGAAATTCGTCGACGATCTGAAAGCGGTGTCGATCGCAACTCCGGATTTGGGAAAACTGAGCGCCTATGACCTGGTCATGAAGCGTTATGAGCAGATGAAACAGGGGCGGGATGTTTTTGATCCCTTTACCGGACCGATCTCGGACAATAAAGGCACGGTGAGAATCAAGGATGGGGCCATGGGCAGCAAAGGCGAGCTGCTCAGCATCGACTACTACGTGGACAACGTCGTGGGAGATGTGCCCAAGTAGATCGCCGGGCCCGGAGAACTGAGTGTATCGGGGGAGCCTGTCCTGTTCGGGCAGGCTCCCCGTTTTTTCCCGGTTTTGATCGAGTCGGAGGCGAACCTATCCCACCGTCCTCTTGTAGTTAACACGAATATAGTGTACACTAAATTCGTGCCAGGTGCGGACAAGAATGAGGAATTCGCATCGAGGGGGAGTTATCAATGAAGAAAAATATTACCCTGAGTGCTGAGGATGTGCTGATCAGGAAAGCCCGGGAAAAAGCCGCCAGTGAAAAGAAGTCACTGAATGCTGTATTCCGGGAATGGCTGGCCAGATATGTAGGAAAAGAAAACTCCACTAACCTGTATGACAATCTAATGAAAAAGCTGTCCTACGCCAGACCCGGGCGTAAATTTTCACGCGGCGAGATGAATGAGCGATAGTTATTTTTTGGATACCAATATATTCGTTTATTCCTTCGATCGCGAGGATACGCTAAAACAGAGGATTGCCCGAAATCTGATAAACGACGCCTTGCGAACGGGGAACGGAATTATAAGTTCGCAGGTAGTCCAGGAGTTCCTGCATGTCGCGCTTCAGAAATTTGCCGAGCCATTATCAGTTCAGGATGCCAAGACCTATTTGGATACTGTCCTTGTACCCCTCTGCGAGATCTATCCTGATCCTGAATTCTACAAACAGGGGATGGATATCCATATGACTACCAAGTATTCCTTCTATGATTCCTTGATTCTGGCCGCGGCGCAGCGCGGCAATTGCCGAGTTCTGTACTCGGAGGATCTGCAGGCAGGTCAAACATTAGGACCCGTGACCATTCTCAATCCTTTTGCCGGCGGATAGCCCGGTCCAGGTTGTCGGAAATCCTGCCTTTGGGCTAATAGGATTCCATGCCGATCATAGAAGCAGCTAGAGGTGGCGCGTGTTTGAAGTTCTAATTGTAGACAACCATCCCCTTATCCGGGAATACCTATCATCCCTCCTCGGCAAGGAGGGGTACACCGTACTTACAGCGGAAGACGGGCTGGCTGCAGTGGATGTCCTGCGCAAGCATCATCCAAAGGTGATCTTCGTCGATCTGATCATGCCCAATATCGACGGACAGACCTTCTGCCGCATCGTCCGCCGCATGCCCGGCCACAAGAAATCCTTTCTGGTTGTGCTCTCAGCCACAGCCGCAGAAGCGATCATTCCTTTGAAAGACTGCGGGGCTAATGCTTATATCGCCAAGGGTCCGTTCAAGAAGATGTCCCTGCATATACTCGATGTGATGGAGCTGGCAAAGAAGAGTGATTTCAAGGCGGTGGAAACGGAAGTTCGAGGACTCGAGGATATCCACGCACGGGAAATTACCAGAGAACTGCTCCTGTTGAAGCATCATTTCGAAGTGGTTCTGGCCAGCATGAACGAAGGGATCTTGGAGATCAACGGGGAAGGCAGGATCGTCTATGCAAACGGGGCCGCGATCGGGATTACCGGGCTGGCCGAGGAGATGCTGCTTTCCTCTAATGTGATCGACCTGTTTCAGGAAGTCTTTCGCGACGGAGTCGTATCCTACATCGAGAAGGTGAAGACCGGCAATGGCGGCCCGTCCTCCCCCGGTGTCGAGGTTCAGCTGGGTGACAAAGAGATAGAACTGCGGGTGTACCCCATTCACGAGGATGGAGGGAAATCGATCGTCCTGTTGATGGATATCACCGAACGCAAGCGCTTCGAGGATCAGCTGAGACGGTCTCAGCGTCTGGAATCTATTGGAACCCTTGCCGCCGGGGTCGCTCATGATTTCAACAACCTGCTCACTGTCATCCAGGGTAACACGGATATTATGGCCATGGACCTCCAGCAGACCCACCCCCATTTCGAGAGACTCCAGGAGATCCTGCGGCAGGTGCAGAGCGCGAAGCGGCTGACCGGTCAGCTTCTCGGCTACGCCCGGAAGGGACGATTCGAGGTTCGATTGCTCGATTTCAATCAGTTGATCCGTGAAACCGTCGAGACCTTCGGTCGAACCCGCAAGGAGCTCTCGATCCACGCAGATCTCGATCCTGACCTGGAGGTCTTTGAAGGGGATGCCGGGCAGATCGAACAGATGGTCCTGAACATACTCCTCAACGCCGGGGATGCCATGCCGGGTCAGGGTTCGCTGGATATACAGACCCGAAACGTGGGTCACGAAGGGATATCGAGTGATGTCTTTACTCCCAAGCAAGGCAAGTATGTCCTGATCTCCGTGCACGACACGGGAACCGGAATGGACTCCGTAACCAGGGAGCGCATATTTGAACCCTTCTTCACGACCAAAGAGATGGGCCGGGGTACGGGCTTGGGGCTCGCTTCAGTGTACGGCACGGTCAAGGGGCACGGGGGATATATCGATGTAGAATCCGAGATCGGTAAGGGAACCACCTTCCGGATCTATCTGCCGGTGAAACCCGCGCTGCCGGAGGAGGAAAAGGAAGACGAGCTCCAAAAGGTACAAAGCACGCCGGAACCGGAAAGCCGCGGGACGATCCTGCTCGTCGACGATGAACAGGCCGTTCGCAAGGTGGCCGGTGAAATCCTGTGGAAATTACACTTCGACGTATTGGCTGCCGATAGCGGAGAGGAAGCATTGCGGCTGTTCCGACAGTATCGTAAGGATATCGTGTTGGTAATCCTTGATATCGTAATGCCGGGAATGGGAGGCAGCGAGGTGTTTCAGGAGCTCCGCGGGTTGGACCCCAAGGCCAAGGTTCTTCTTTGCAGCGGGTACAGTATACAGGGGGAGGCCGACCGGCTGATCGGCAAGGGTGCTAGCGGTTTCATACAGAAGCCTTTCAGCTTTCGCAGCCTGGGCCAGAGCATCGACGATATCGTGGGTCCGGAATCGTAGAAAGGATTTGCAATGGATATCAAAAACTTGGCGGAAGAGCTCGGCCTGGAAGAAAATGATGTCCTGCGATTCGTGCGGATTTTCATCGAGGCGAGCGAACAGGATCTTCTCCTGTTGGAGCGAGCCGTTGCCGATCAGGACGCCGACCAGGTGAGAAAGCTCGCCCATCACATCAAGGGTGCTGCGAGCAATCTGGAGCTGACCGGCATCGCTGATGCAGCACGGACAATCGAAGAGAAGGGCCGCTCGAATAGCTTTGAGGACACAGAGCCCCAGATCGCAGCGATCCGTAGCGGGTTGGATTCGATTCGAGAGGAAATGATCTCGAAGGATTGAGGATATGGCGATAGCGGTTTCGCACGCAGAGATCGAGAAAGAAGCGGACGACAATATAGCCCTTGGCAGGCTTCTGCGAATAGACCGGGTCGAAGAGAAGAAAAAAGCCGTGGAGCGGATTCTGGGCGCCGACCTGCGGATCCTGCAGAAGATCGAGAAGATCCGGGAAATCGACGAGCAGGAAGGAGAGGAGGAGGTCGAGAAGATCGTACAGCGCGCCTACTCGCAGGCTGCGCGACGACAATTCGTCAAAATTCGAGATTCCGTCAAAGCACCACAGAAAAATGTTTCCTATCTACCCTACCTGCTATACGAAAGAAAAAAGGTACGAGAGTTTGGCAAGGAAACCCATGTTCTGGAGACACGCTTGCTCCCGCCCGGTATACGGGTCAATCGGGAGCTGCGGGATTACTTCGTAGGCTATCTCCAAAATTGGGCGGCGGATCTTTCCCCGCGACTAAACCTGATCACCGAGCATGGGTGGCTGCACCTTACACCACTACAGTACAACCTGGTTGTTCTGCTCAAAGCTTTGGCGGATAAATTGTTGGCTTTTGACTTTGTTCACCTTAACTACCGGGATCGAAAGATAATCGATAAACTGAAGCGGATCGAAAGCCTCTTTTTGATGCTTCACTATCGACCGGAGTACGTGGACAGCGCCCTTGCTTCCGTCCAGACGGTATACAACAAGCAGGGCAAAGAAGAGGAGGAGGGCGACGAGACCCGGAACATTGCGTTGCGCATCTTGGCAAAGGAAGCCAGCCTTCCATCGCTTTACAATTGTCTCGTGGGTCTCAACATGGTGAAGCACCGGTGCTTTCTCACCCTTGACAACCTGATGCGGCCGGGGCTGGGTGAAGCTGTGAGCTCAAAAGAGTTCAACTGCAGCGCCGATGTGCGACAACGGATCGATGCCTACGTTCAGAAGTCTGTCGATTCCATTAAGAAGCTTCACAGCCAATTACGCGAGGTGCGCCGTCTGAACAGCTATCTGAGCTATGACGATCAGGGAAGCATCGATTCGGGGAAGCTGCGCCGATTGTACAGAAAGTCGGTTAGCGAGGAGGAAGGCGACTACGATGCGGATCAGGAGAATGTCCTTTTGTTCGGTCAACGCCTGTTTCATTCATTTCACAGAACTTTTCTGCCTCTACTGAACGGGAAGGTGCAGATCGGAGGGATCGGCCGAGTCGCTGTGTTTTCCCGATCCTTCTACGAGATGGAGATGGCCAGGCTGGGCACGGTTGTGGAGAAACTGAAAAAAGGACCATTCCACTTCAGCAGTTTTCCGCTATCCCAATATCTGCGGGTCAGGGAAGCCAAGATCGGAGCGATCGGCAACGAAGCGAAGTTGATCCAGCTCATTGACGAGGGTATCGCCGGGTTGGCTGATCTGGGTAAGAGCTTGACCAAGGTCCTCGGTTCAAGTGCCGGGACTCCGAAAGCCGATAACGTCGAGCCCCTGGAACCTGTGATCCTTCAGGGAAAGCCGTACTCCTTGCCCTACGCCGAGCAGAGGATCCGGGACCGTTCCTACCTCGAGGGAAAGACCGTTTCTGAAGCCCTTGCCGATGCGGTGTCACTCTGTTTTACCGCAGGAATGATATTCCGAGACCGCTTCGTGTTCTACTTCTTGAGCAACGAGAGGAGATACGAGATGGAGGTGCAGGCGCAGATGAAGTTCCTGAAGAATCTAATGGATCCCGATCGTTATCAGGAACTCCTCTCCCGCTATCAATAATCCGGTCCCAGCAGCTCCCGGGCGGTTCCCTCTAAGCGGTTGATGCTGATCGGTTTCGGTGAGAAACGGGTGGATTTTCGAAAAATCGGATCCGCGGGAAGAGGGCGGGGCGGAGATCCCAGGAAGATGATCTTCACCCCCGGTTCGATCGCTCGGCAGATCTCGAAATAGCGGGGATAGTCCTCGTCTGATAGATAATCGTTGATAACGATGAGCTTGGTTCCCAGCCTCCTTAAAAGGTGTACCGCATCGAAGCTTTCCCCGATCCGGGTAAAAACAAATCGCCTCTTCAGAGAGCACTTCTTCAACAACTTGGTTAGTTCCGGATGGATGTCCACGACCAAAGCGCTGGTCCGCCTCTTGCCTCTGCGCGCAGACTTTTCCTCCACAGCGTGTTTGTCCGCACGGCCCTGTCGTGCGGTTCTCTTGTTGGTTTCATCACCGAGAGCCATAATCGCCTCTATCTTTTCGTCTAGATCGCGGGAACTGCGCATGATCGGGATCAGTTTGCGTTCCTCCGCCGGAGTACGCTTCTTCTTTAGCAACAGACCGTAGAGGAGATACTTGTCCGCCCTCGAAAGATTACCGATATCCATAGCTGTCGGGATTCTCTCCAGCTTCCTCGCTTAGAACTCTGCCTGGGTTACCGTGATGGGGATCAACCGCACGTCCAGATTCTGTTCCGCCTCCAGTGTTTCAATCTCTTCCCTCAAGCTCGCCAGGGAGACCGAGGGGGGGATATTGATCCTCCCCCGCATCACGAACATCGGAGCCCCGGTCCACGGTGCGGCCGTGGTGTCGGTCTCCAGATCTTCAATGTTGATGCCGTGACGGCGCAACAGCGAGGTGATTGAATGAACGATGCCGGGAGTATCGAGAGATACCGATTCGATCTTGTACGGCCTCAGCTCCGGGTCTGATTTTGGAGCTACGGTCTCCTTCATGGAGATGTGGAGTTCCAGAACTTCCCCCATCTTCGGTGTTTCCGCGATCAGGGATTGGATGTCGCCGGATTCCCCGGACAGCAGCAGCATCACCGCGAACTCCCCACCGAGGACGGCCATTCGGCTTTCTTCGATGTTGCACCGTTTGCTCAGGATCGTCGTGGTCAGGTCGTCGACAATCCCGACCCGATCGCTCCCGATAGCGGTTAGTATGGCGTGTCCCTTCATGGTTCTTCTCCCCTGGGTGAGAAGATTTTATAGGTATGTTTCCGGGCTGTCCAGCGCACCCTGCAGACGAGGAGCTCGATCGGCTCTCTATGATCGGTGCCTCCGGATCCACCGATGCGGCTCCCTCCACTTAAATGGCAAAACGGTAGGGCACTCCATCGATGAGTAACTCCACATCCATGACCCGGGGCCAGGAGGGAGGCTGCAGGGATCTTTCCCAGATCTCGAGTTGGTCCAAAAGCTCCCGAACTATTTCTGGGTAGCGGGGAGCGAGATTTACCCTCTCCCGCCGGTCGTGGAGCAGGTCGTATAGGAGGATCTGCCCGCTCTGTTCGTTGACAATGAGCTTCCAATCCCCGCTGCGTACCGCCTTGTTGTACAGGGCCCGCCAGAATAGAGCTCGGTGGGGCGGATCGTGTTCCGCATCGAGCAGGTAGGGGAGCAGATCGACTCCGTCGAACTGCCTGTCCGCGGGTAGGGGAGTGCCGGAGGCGGCCTCGGCGGTGGCAAACACGTCCATCAGGCTCACCGGCCGGGTGTAGCGTGTGCCGGGGGCAAGGACCCCTTCCCATTGAAGCATGAAGGGGATGTTCAGCCCGCCCTCGAAGTTGGTGAACTTGCCCCCTTTCAGGGGGGCGTTTTCCGTAGCCCCAGTGTGTATGGCGCCGCCGTTGTCACTCGCGAAGAATATCAGCGTATCCGGCCCCAGTCCCAACTCTTCGACTTTGTCCGTAATCCGGCCGACGGCATCGTCGAGATTCTTGATCATGGCGTTGTACACCCGTTTGGTCTGATCGTCGATCGCACCGATGCGGTCGTAGTACTCCCGTTGCGCCTGAAAGGGTACGTGGGGCGCACTGAAGGGAACGCATAGGAAGAAGGGCTCTGCTCGATGTTCTTCAAGGAAATGGACGGCCTCGGCGGCGATTCTGTCGGTCAGGTACTCCTTCTCCTCGATCACCAGATCGTTACGTCTGATGGCACTCGTTCCCTTTCGTCCCTGCCGCCACTGATGCCTGTCGGAAAACTCGTCCAGAGGCCGGTTTACCACGTTCGGATCGTCGATCTGGTCGTAGAGGCTGAAGGCTTCGTAGAAGCCGTAGTGATAATCGAAACCGCGGTTGAGGGGAAGGAAGAGCTCTTGGTGTCCCAGGTGCCACTTGCCTATCAGTCCCGTCGCATAGCCGGAGCTCTGCAGAAGCTCCGCCAGCGTGATTTCCCCCGGCGCCAGGCCCTGCCTGGCGATGTCCTGTTTCCTTGGAACGGCCAGCTCGGCAACCCGCCAAAAACCAATGTCCAGGACGTACTTGAAGACCAGGTACTCCAATCGGTTTCGCGGATAACGGTTGTTGGTTTGCAGCTCGTGGCCGAAGCGCTGCTGGTAGCGTCCTGTCATAATAGCGGCGCGGGAGGGAGAGCAGATGGCGGATGTGCAGTATCCGTCGGTGAACACCACGCCGTGTTCGCCGATCGCGTCTATATGAGGCGTGTCTACGCTTCGGCCTCCGTATAGCGATATGTCCGTCTTTCCCAGGTCATCGGCCAGGATGAAGAGGATGTTGGGTTTTTCCTGCTTCTGTGGAAGTTCGCTTCTGGTGATCTCTTCTAGGTAGTCTCGCTTGCCCTCGATTTTCGTTGCATCAAATTCGATCCGGTACCGTTTGCTGCCCACGGGCAGGAGCGCAAGGATCAGAAGGGCGGTGAAAGTCAGTACGGCGGCGGCGAGGAGTACCTTTCCTTTGTTCATGGTATAAGATCGAAATCATAGCAAAGAATACCCACCCTGCCGAGGTACTACGGGCGGAAAAGTGACACTTTTCCGCCGCTCCGTTGTTTTATTGGATAGAACCTCAGGAGGTCGATGATGGGAATCATCATTGCCGCTGTCGGCGGGGCCGTCATCCTCAGTGCCGCCGGATTTATCTGCTACCGAAAATTCGCCCTCCCCAACATGCAGCCGCTGTCCGAGCAGGATCTGGATCTGTGCCGCGACATAGTTTCCGGAAAGCAGGGCTACCCCTGGATCTGCAGGAGATCCTTGAGAACCGGCGAGTGCGCCTGTTTCCCCTGTGAAAGGTTTCGGCGCCTGCAGGGAGAGCGGGTCGAGGGCGGGAAACGGTGAAGAAGGTATTTTCCCGATGGCGGGGATTTTTGCGGTGTTTATTCGTTGAAGGGGTCTTTGCCTCTATTCCTTCAAAGCAGCCGCTACAGGATGTGGGCCAGGAATTTCTGGGTGCGCTCCGATTGGGGATTGTTGAACAGCACTTCGGGAGGAGCCGTCTCGATCACCTCACCGTTGTCCATGAAAACAACCTTGTGAGCCGCCGCCTTGGCGAAACCCATTTCATGGGATACGACCAGCATGGTCATCCCGTCTGTGGCGAGCTGCAGCATCACGTCCAGCACCTCTTTGATCATCTCCGGATCGAGGGCGGAGGTGGGCTCGTCGAAGAGCATGACCTTGGGGTTCATGGCCAAAGCGCGAGCGATAGCCACCCGCTGCTGCTGGCCTCCGGACAGCTGTTCCGGATAGGCGCCGACCTTGTCGGCAAGCCCGACCCGGTCCAGGAGAGCACGCCCCTGATCCTCCGCCTCGTTGAGCGGGGTCTTCTTGACGATCCGCGGCCCGACTGTCACATTTCCCAGCGCCGACAGGTGGGGGAAGAGGTTGAAGGATTGAAAGACCATCCCCACTTCTTC
>CAZSBH010000031.1:39502-42654 GCA_964604845.1 uncultured Spirochaetaceae bacterium | reverse complement strand
CGACCTGGTGGTGTTCCAGGTTGAGGGTAGCAAAGGGACCGCGGTGGCGGGCCTGCGGGACTGCTGGATCCAACCCTCGGCCCTCACACCCCGGCCCGTCTGGAATCCGGACTTACCTCAACTTCTGAATTTCTTCGAGCACTGGCAGAAGCTTCCCGACAACCGGGAGTATGACAACGCCTTCAAAGTCCAATGGGAGCTTTTTCTCAAGCATGTTGTGGCGGAGGAACCGTTCCGCTGGACGCTCCTGGAGGGAGCCAAGGGTGTGCAGCTGGCCGAGGCGGGGATACGGTCCTGGAAAGACCGCCGTTGGGTCGACCTGGAAGAGCTGAAGGGGTAGCAGCAATGATCGATCCGGCCAGCACGACCCTGGAAATCGGAAGCGCGGGCTGCGACACGGCGGTTCTTGGAATCGGCAGCTTCGAACAGCACTCCTCTCACCTGCCCGTCGAAACGGATTTTTTCTTCGCATCTCATGTTAGCCGGGAGACCGCGGGCCGACTGCAGGCAATGCTCCTGAACCCCCTTCCCTACTCGACCTCGCTGGAACATCTCGGTTTCGCCGGTACGGTCACCTTGAAACCGCAAACCCTGGTCGCGCTTGTCTGGGATATCGCCGAATCGGTACACCGATGGGGAATCCGCTACCTGGTGCTGCTCAACTCCCACGGAGGCAACTTCTGCCTGAATCCGGCGGCCAGGCAGTGGAATATGGAGGGAAAAGAACCTCACTTGCTGCTGATCGACTTTTTCGCCGGTTTACACGAAATCGGAGGCAACCTCCACGCCGGCGAAGTCGAGACCTCGATGATGAT
The DNA here is from genome assembly GCA_964604845.1 of uncultured Spirochaetaceae bacterium. Lineage (GTDB taxonomy): Bacteria > Spirochaetota > Spirochaetia > SZUA-6 > DRHE01 > JAFGQJ01. The sequence continues at coordinate 41,839 of CAZSBH010000031.1, read as the reverse complement.
GCATCTGGCCCCGGAGCGGGTGCGGGAAAACAAACCGGAGGACTTCGTCCCCACCTGGAGCCGGGCGGATCTGACCCACCTGGGAATGAAGGGCATCAGTCCAACGGGTGTATGGGGCTATCCCAGCCGGGCCGGCGCTGAAAAGGGAGCGAAATGGTTCGCCGAGGCCGTCGATTACTGCGTGCAGAGGATCCAGACGCTCAAAGGAGCGTTTTCCGCCCGAATCTGATCGTTCCGATTTGGATTGAAGTTGATGTCTGAGATTCAGGGATTCAACCCCGAAGGTCTTGACTGTATATAAAAGAACCACTATGTTTTGAGAATACCTAAAATCCAAATAGAGGAGGTGGACGTATGTCCAAACGAGTCGTTTTTCTCGTAATGTTGTTGGCACTTGTAGCTTTCGTATTTATCTCCTGCGCTAAAAAAGAAGAAAAAGCAGAGATATGGAAGCCCACCAAACCGATCCAGATCATCGTTCCCTGGGGAGCGGGCGGATCGACCGACCAGATGACCCGTGTCGTCGCGGGTGAGCTGGAGGACTCCCTCGGTCAAAAGATCGTGGTCGTCAACCAACCCGGAGCTTCCGGGTCTGTAGGAACCAAGGGTACCCTCGATGCGGCCCACGACGGGTATACCTGGACAGCCGGCGCGGCTGCGGACCTAGGCGCCTACAAGGTGCGCGGTCTGCTCGACACAACGTTGGACGACTGGGTCTTGTACCTGACCGTGGCCAATGTTTCGGTAATATCTGTCAACGCCGATGAGCCCTACCAGGACTTCGGCCAGCTGCTGAAGGCGTTCAAAGACAAACCGGGTCAGATCCCTGTAGCCACTGCCGGACAGCTGTCCGCGGGCCACAACGCCATGATCTCCATCCAGAAGTACACAGGCATCGAGTACAAGCACGTCACCTACGACGGCGGCAATCCCGCGGTCATCGCTACGGTCGCCGGGGAGTGCGTGGCCGTGCCCCAATTGGCCGTGGAAGAGGCGGACATGCTGGCCGGAGGCAAGCTCCGCGCCCTGGCCGTCCTGGACGACAAACCCCTCGAACTGGAGAAATACGGATCGATCCCGCCGATCACCAAGTGGATTCCCGATTACGCCCCGGGTCCGAACTATTTCGGTATCTGGATTCCCAAGGATGCGCCCAAGGAAGTCATCGATACCTTCGGCAAGCTCTGGGACGATGTGATGAAGAACTCCGAGGCTCTGAAGAAGTACGCCGCCAGCCGCGGCGCTGTCTTCGATCCCTCCTGGGGTGCGGAAGCCCAGAAAAAGGCCATGCCCTATCTGTCGATCATCGCCTGGAACCTGCAAGAAGCGGGTCAGACCGTCATGTCCCCCGCCGAAGTGGGGATCCCCAAACCGTAACGACCGTACGGATTTCCTCAAATACACAGGAGCATCTCTCTTTGGGAGATGCTCTTTTCTTTTTTTCTGGAATCCTGTAATAATAGTACCACCCTACTCATAAACAGACAGAAGGAGATCGTTTTATGGAAGAGCGAAACATGCCGCGGGCCGATTTCATCACATCGATCGGCCTGATTGCCTTCGGAGTAGCCGTGCTCGTGATTTCGATACAGATGCCCCGCTTCCAGGAGCAGGGGATGAACCGGTTTTCCGTCCCGGGGATTGTACCGGGCTTCCTGGGAGCAATCGTCGCCTTCCTGGGGGTCGTGCTCTTCATTCGGTCGATCATCCGCAAGGGGTACAAGCTCGGCTTGGACGGGGCGGCGATAGGCAGGTTCTTCAAGGCGGAGATAACCAAACGCTTCGCCGTGACCTTGCTGGTCAGCATAGCCTACGGATGGGGTATGATCGCCCGGATCAACTACGAGGTTGCCACTGCGATCTATATCTTTGCCTTTATCGTGATCTTCGATGTCAAGTGGCGGCAAGGAATCAAGTCCCAATGGAAGAAAATACTCATCGCGGCGATTATCGCCGTTTTGGTAGGTGGTATCGTCGGCACGACATTCCGACGTTTGTTCCTGGTGAACCTGCCGGGACCCGATCTATTCTAAGGAGGAACCGCAATGGTTGAGGGTTTTCACCTCTGGATTCAAGCTATCGTCGGCTTCATGAAGCTCAAGATCCTCTTCGATGTTCTTTGGGCTACGCAATTGGGAATCATCGTGGGCATGCTTCCCGGATTGACCGCGACCATGGGTGTGGCCCTGATGACCACCCTGACCTTCAAGATGGAGACCTCCAATGCTGTATTGATCTTGATCTGCATGTACGTAGGGGCGATCTACGGCGGCAGCCGCAGCGCCATTCTGCTGAACATTCCCGGCACTCCGGCCAACGCCGCTACAGCCGTCGACG
>CAZSBH010000031.1:30087-39492 GCA_964604845.1 uncultured Spirochaetaceae bacterium | reverse complement strand
TCGGCTCCTTCATCGGTATGGCCATGCTGAGCCTGTTCACGCCGATCATCGGGAACTTCGCTTTAAAGTTCAGGAGTTTCGAGTTCACCTGGTTGGCAATCTTCGGGGTCGTGATCTGCGGTAACCTGACAGCACCCAAAGATCCCCTCAAGGGTTGGATCGCCGGTTTTCTCGGTTTGTTCGTGGCCATGATCGGCATGGAAGGAATCCATGCCTACATCCGCTTCTCCTTCGGTTCGGTGGCCATGTCTGGAGGCATCGCCCTGCTTCCGGCTATGGTCGGGGCCTTTGGCTTTGCCGAGCTGGTGACGATTATGAAATTCCCAAAGATGGAGGTTATCAAGACCAAGATCGAGCGGGTGGTCCCGCGAGTGCGGGATGTGCTCAAGTACTGGAAAACAATAATACGCTCCGGAATCGTCGGAACGTTCATCGGAGCTGTTCCGGGCGTGGGGGAGGATATCGCCGCCTGGGTTTCCTACGACATGGCCAAACGGGCGAGCAAGGAGGGGCACAAATTCGGAACAGGGATAGAGGAAGGACTGATCGCTGCCGAGACCGGTAATAATGCGTGCGTGGCAGGCGCGATGATTCCGGTATTATCGCTGGCGATCCCCGGCTCGGCACCCGCCGCGGTCCTGTTGGCGGCCATGTTCATCCACGGCGTCCGTCCCGGGCCGCTGATCATGCTCGAGTTCCCCGAGTTCGTGTTTCAAGTCGGGGCCATGGTCCTTCTGGCCAGCGCCGCCATGCTGATCCTGGGTCTTTCCCTGGTCAAGCTGCTGGTAAAAGTCCTTCTCGTACCGCGGGAGAAGCTGATGCCCGTCGTCTTCACCCTCTGCGTGGTCGGCGCCTTCGCCATTCAGGCTCGGGTCTTCGACGTGGGCGTCATGATCGTTTTCGGCGTCATCGGCTACTACATGCGGGAGATGGACTATCCGGTAGCTCCCCTCGTCCTCGGGATCATCCTGGGCGACATTCTGGACAAGAACCTGAGACGGGCCTTGATCCTATCCGACGGGAACATTGTGCCGTTTTTCACGCGTCCGATCTGCGCGGTGATCGCTGCGATCACCATACTGACGATCGTGAGCAAGATGCGCTGGTTCCGGCTGGCCACGGGAGCGGTGGTACGGGGCGCTAAGTCCGTGTTCTCGAGGAACAAAGAGGGCGCTGGGAAGAGATAGGCAATAAAAGCTAGTCGAGGATGAGCCGATAGGCAAAAGGGGATTCGACCATCCAGCAGCAGTGAGCTCTTTCGATATCGAACTCCACGTTGTTGCAGCTTATTATCTCGATTACTATTTCCTGGAAAGCACATTCATGGCCAGAGGGTAGCGCAAGAGCGTTTCTCTCTATATAGGTTCTTGGTACTTCTGAGTAGAACGTCGTTCGTTCACTTTTTCCGTCAAGCGAATAAACGATTGCTACGATTTTGAATAAATCACAATCCTCTTCCGTCCACTGGATTTCGAGGCCAGCGATTTCTCCCCCCCGCCACAGACGAAGCTCGTCTTTACTCGTTTGAACCTCGCGAACACTCGCCGGAACTGTAAATACCCGCTCGACACTGCCGATGTCAGGATGAACAAATTGCACCCGAACCTGATCATGGCTATCCAGGTTCAAGGCTTCTCCTGTATATAAAAAGCGTCCGTCGACGATATAGTCCTGGTAATTTTCTCCAGGATGTGTCTCTACAAATCCCTGATCCAAATGCAGCTCCGAGTTGTTCACTCTGATCAATGCATTATTAAAGAAAGAAGAGCGAATCTCCTTGCGACGTGACTTGTCCAGGATTTCACATAGGGCGTGGTAAATAATATCTCCTTCGGCGGACACTTTATGGGGATACAAACGCACCTGTATCTCCTGTCTAGGTTTTGCCAAAGGTATCGTCTCGCACGACAAGTTTAACAAAACTGTCAGGAGGAATGAGGCGGCAATGATTTTTTTATATCTATGTTTATCTACAGGTCTATCAATACCTGGTTGAATACCCTTCTCATATACCCGATACACACCCATTTTAAGCCAGCCAGCGGTCCAGGTGCTCCCGCACGAAATCGTGATCGATCAGGTGGGGATAACGGCTGATCACGGCGTCGATCTTCTCGGCCTGTCCGGGAGACAGCCCTTCCCCCTCACCGAGAGGATGCACTCCGGCGACCAGACCGCTTGATTTGAGAACGTAGAGGATGCCGGAGATGCAGCCCTGAAATGAGTGCTCCGGGTCGAACACCGCTTCATTGGACTCGGTGACCTGTGCCGCCAGGGTGAGCAGCTCCGAGGGAACTGCACCGTCTATCTTGGCTGAACGAATCTGCTCGAACTGCTCCACGGCCCGTTTTGTCCAATAAGCCCAGTGCCCGAGCAGCCCACCGACGATCTCCAGTTTGACCGTGCCTTTTTCCAGGGCAAACTCAAAGCGGGTGAGCAGGTCGATCAGGATCGAATCATCGTTTCCCGTATACAGAGCCACCTCTCCCGCCCTGCCGGCGGAGGCCACTGCCCGTATCACAGCCAATGTGTAGTAGCGATTGAAGGGAGCCATCTTAATGGCGGCCAGATTGGGTATCTCGGCGAATCGACGCCAGAAATCTTCGGAGAGAATCCTTCCCCCGACGGCCGGCTGCAGATAGAAGCCCATGATCGGCAGTACTCTGGCCACCTGGCGGGCATGGTCCACCAGCTGCGCGTCGGAATATCCCTTCAGGGCACCCAGACCGAGCAAACCCACATCGTAGCCCAGTTCCCGGGCCAGCTCCGCTTCCCGAACGGCCTGGGCGGTCCTACCGATGATCCCGGCGACCATCACGGGATGAGCGGAAACAGCGGCGAGAGGTTTCCAAGCACGAGCAGTCTCCATGGCCAATTCCAAAACCGGCCGATACAATCCGACTTTGGGATCGTGGATGGCGAATTCCGTCGTGTGCACGCCCACTGCCAGGCCTCCCGCCCCGCAGTCGAGGTAGTATCTTGAAAGTCCACGCTGATGGGACTCGTCCAGACTCTTATCTTCTTTCAATGCCAAGGGGTGGGCCGGAATCACCAGCCCCTCCCGCAGTGCCTCCTCTACCTCGTCGGGAGGCGGCGGAAAATCATGTGCGCTGTTCACGCTTTTGGTTTTTCCTTCCTCAGAACTTCCCGTCCCGCACCTGGAACTTCGTGGGTTTCTTCAAGGTTTTCATTCCCCGGCTCAGCCAATCCAGGACCTGGGAAAGCATCTGCTGCAACGATACCGCCGGCGGACCAAACAGGTCGACGCAGCGGGTTGAATCGGAAAGCAGCGCCGTGGACTGTTCCTTGCCGGTGAAACGAACCGTCTTATTCGCAAGCTCTGCCATCCTTTCGGCCAGAAAACGTACCGTGAGCGTTTCCGGACCGGCGACGTTGAGCACAGAGGCGGGGGAGGAGGCCAGAGCCAGGGACCGGGCGATGTAGTCGTTGGCATCCCCCTGCCAGATCACGTTCACATGGCCCATGGTCAGATCCACGGGCTGCTCGGCCAGAACTTTCTGGGCGATATCCACCAGAACCCCGTAGCGAAGCTCGTTGGCGTAGTTCAGACGAATGATGACCGTCCGGGTTCCCCGGCTGCGGCTGAAGTGTTGAAAAATCCTCTCCCGGCCGAGGCAGGACATGGCGTACTCTCCCAGAGGTGAAGGAGGGGTCTGCTCCCCCGCACCTCCTGAATCCACGTCGACAAAGGGATAGACGTTACCCGTGGAGAAGACGACCATTCGCACCTCGGGTCCGGACCAGTGTTCCGCCGCCAGGGCGGGAACATAGGTGTTCATGGCCCAGGTAAGATCTTCCGTGTCGCCCGCGCCGAACTTCATCCCGGCCAGGAAAAAGAGGTTCCTCGCGGCGGGCAGGGCGGCGTAGCCGGAGCGATCGAGCAGGTCCACCTGGATCGTCTTGATACCTGCGGCCTCCAGCCTATCCCTGGCCTCGCGGTCGGAGAAGCGGGAGGCGGCGTAGATATTTCTTTCCTGATCTGCGGCCTGCACGGCCTTTTTCAGCAAACGGCACAGGGTAGGACCCATTTTCCCACCCGCTCCGAGGACCATGAAATCTCCTTCGATCGAGCCTAGAAGCTCGATCGTGGCTTCGCACGGACGGCTCAGCACCTCCTCCAACTGCTCTTCGTTTTCGATCCGCTCGGTTTCCACTTCATCTCCCCGACAAAATAGTTGGACCCGTCATGACCGGATGAAATTTACCGGTACGGTTAAGAATACAAAAATCGGAGCAATGAAAACAATCCCCAATACGGCGCACAACCGCTAAAAATGCGATGTACTTCGGCTCTTGTTCGAAGACCCGAAGATCGGCTACACTCGATAGGACTATGGCTGACGAGGTACTTCTGCGCACCACAATGCTCGTCTGGATCGGAATCGGAGTGGGGACATTTTGTCTGCTGTTCTTCGTGACCGCCCCGTACGGCCGCCACAGCCGCGGCGGTTGGGGGCCGGCGATCTCCGCGAAGGTTGGCTGGATCCTCATGGAGGCGGTGGCTCCTCTGGGATTTCTCTACTTCTTTCTCAAGGGCAACCGAAGCCCAAACCTGATAACCGTCCTGTTCCTCGGCCTGTTCCTGCTCCACTATCTCAACAGGGCCTTCGTCTATCCCTTCCGCATGAAGAACAGCGAGCGGCCTATGGCGGTGTCCGTGATCGTCATGGGAGTATTCTTCAACTCGGTAAACGGGCTGATCAACGGCGGTTATTTGAACCTGTTTTCTTTCCGATACACAACGGGCTGGCTTCTGGACATCCGTTTTCTCGCCGGGCTGGCCCTGTTCTTCTTTGGAATGTATATCAACCTCCATTCCGATGGGATCCTGCGCTCCCTGCGATCCAATGAAATCCCCGGATATAAGATTCCCAAGGGGGGAGCCTTCGAGTTGGTATCCTGCGCCAACTACTTCGGCGAACTGATCGAGTGGCTCGGCTGGGCCTGCCTGACCTGGTCGCTGGCGGGTCTTACCTTCGCCGTCTGGACCGCCGCCAATCTCATTCCCCGGGCCTTGGCCCACCACCAGTGGTACCGCCGGGAGTTCTCGGATTACCCGGATAAACGCAAGGCGATCCTTCCCTATATCCTCTAAAGGCATGGACCTCGGTGCTGGAGCACTTTGCGGCACGCCTCCGCACCCATTATCCGAGGAAAATTACAGCACAGCTTCCCACGACTCCACTACCCTGGCAATATCGTAGCTCGACTCCACCGCTGCTCTTCCCCTGCGGCTCAGGTGAATCCGAAACTCGCTCCGCTCGGCGATTTCCAGCAGAACCCGGCAGACAGCTCGAGGTTCCGCTTCATACAGCAGGCTTCCCCCCTCTTTCCGCAAAAGGCTACCCGGCACCAGGGTATCCCGGTAGGGAAGGATTTCCCCCGGGCCCTGGATCGGGAGGCTCACCACCGGAACCCCGCAGGCCATGGCCTCGATCACCGGAATGCAGAAACCCTCCCATTCCGAGAGATTGAGGTACAGATCCATTAAATTGTAAATTTCAACCATCTCCTGTTCCGATCGTTGCTCCGCGATTACCACGGCTCGATCGGAAAGCCCCTCCCGAGCAATCAACGCCGGAAGGTCCACCCCATCCAAAGACACCCGCCTGTCCGTCTTGATCATCAGCCGGGCGTTTTGCCTCTCCTGAGCGAACAGCCCGAAGGAGCGGATCACCAGATCGAAGCGTTTTCTTCTCGAATTGGCGCCTACGCTTCCAACCACGAAGTACTCTTCCAACCCATGGCTGCCCTTCAGCCGGCCGCGTTCGGGTTCAGATATCGGCTTGAAAAGCCCGCTGTCGACCCCGTGGGGAATGATCGGGCCGATTCTCGAACATCCGGCCAGGCGCAGGTAAGAGTCGGTCTTCCCAGTCAGCGGAACATAGAGCGGTTGGACGGGCAGAGTCTGTCCGGGAACACGGGAGAACTGAGACCAGAGAAAAAGGGGAATCCCGATCACCCGCTTCTCGTAGAGGAAAGGAAACTGGTCGGGGTAGCCAAGGGCGATCACCGCTTCTGCGGCTGTACGCACCACGATTTCCCCGAATCCCCTGTGGTCCCGGCGGCTGCCTTGCAGACGCCACAGCGGATCGGAATAGACGGCCGTCCCCACCCCACCCTCCGGAAACACCGGCCCGCAGAGAAAGGTTTCCCGGCCAAGGTGATTCCACACCGAGGCGAGCAGAGTCAGTTGGTGAAAAAACGAAGGTTTTCTGCCCAGAGGCAAACCCGAGAGCAGTAAAAGCGGAGCTGATCGTTTCAACCCGGCTCGGCCCTGTACACGCACCTTCCTGCACGGAACGTCATGCCGACCTTTAAATCGGGTCCGAGCAGAACCAGGTCGGCGTCCTTTCCCCGCTCCAGGCTCCCTTTACGGTTCTGCAGCCCGAGGACAGTGGCGGGATTATAGGAAGCGGCCCGGACCGCATGCATCAGGCCGCAGCCCGTGTGGGTGATGCAGCGGCCGATCAATTCACTGATCCCCAAAGAGGTTCCGATCAGGGTGCCGTCGAGATACCGGGCCGTTCCGTTTTTCGACTCGTAGTCCAGACCGTTGTACAGGTAACGCCCCTCCGGCAAACCCATAGCCTGCATGCCGTCGCTGATCAGGACCAGGCGCCCCTCGGTCAGCCGCTGCAGCGCCATCCGCAGCACCGCTGGATGAATATGGACACCGTCGGGTATCACCTGGGCGCTCACCTCCGGCGATTCGAGCAGAGCCGGGAGAGGCCCCGGATCCCGGTGGTGCATCGGCATCATGGCGTTGAACAGATGGGTGACGTGGCGGATCCCGGCTCGAATTCCCGCCTTGGTCTGCTCGTAGTCGGCGGTGGAGTGACCGAAGGAAGCCACCACGCCCGCCGCCGGCAGCCGGCGGATCAGGGTGAGCGCCCCGGGCAGCTCCGGAGCAATGGTCATCATACGCAGATGCTTTTCGGTGAGCTCCCGGATCCTCCCGAAAGTGCCATCCTCGACCCGGCCCAGGCAGTCCTCCTGAATCATCCCTCGTTTGCCTCTGGCGATGAAGGGCCCCTCGAGGTGAATGCCGAGAAGCTCCGCACCCCTTTGGTCCAGCTGGCAGCCTCCGGCGGCGGTGCGAAGATGACTGTTGTCACCTTGGGGGCGATACACGGTAGTGGCCAAATACCCGGTCACTCCGAAACGGGCGCAGGTTCGCGAAATCGAGTCCAAGGCCTCCGGCGTCCCGTCAAGAACATCCGCGCCTCCGGCTCCCTGCACATGGACGTCTATAAAGCCCGGTACTACCGTCTTCCCCGCGGCATCGACCCGGATGTCGTAGTCTTGGATCGTGCCCAGGGTGGCTATGCGCTGGATTCTGCCCTCCCCGAGCAGGATTTCTTGATTCTCCAACTCTTCGAAGGGAGTGAGGATCCTTCCACCTGAAATGAGAAATCGTTCCATCGTGATAGCGGAAGTGTAGGAGGTTCTCGGCCTCCTGGTCAATGGCAGGGGGCAGCTTGAGACGGCGGCCAGAGCCGCGGTAGAATGAACTTCAGGTAGACTTTAAAAAATGATCCTGTGGGCGGCTGTAAACAATTACCGCGGACTGTACCGGGAGAGGAGCACCGATGAGCTCGAAGGTTGAACAAAGGGCCCTTGTGCGTACGGGACAGCGAATCCTCTATCCTCCCACCGAGAAGATCGGGGTGATCGTGGTGGACAGCTTTCCCTCCCTGGGGACACTGGCTGCGCTTCGTTTTATCGAGTGGGTCCAAGAGAATCCGGAAGGAGTGATCGCCCTACCCACCGGCAAGACTCCGGAGCATTTCATAAAGGAGGTGACCCGCCTGCTGGAGGGCTGGAAGAATAAACAGATTCAGCGGGAATTGGAGGAGTGGGGCATCGACCCGTCCCGAGGATGCAAGCTGGGAGGTCTTCACTTCGTGCAGATCGATGAATTCTACCCGGTCAATCCACTGCACCACAACAGCTTTTTCCACTACGTAAATCGCTTCTATCTTCAGGGTTTCGATTTGGAACCCAACCGGGCGCTGCTGATCGACTGCAGCCGCATCGGCCTCCCTCAGGGGAAAACCCTGGAGGAGGTTTGGGCAAATGACGAGGTGGATATAACCCTCCGTTATCGCATGGCCCGGAACAAGGTTGAGAGACAGCAGAAGGAGATTATCGAACGCATCGACCAGTGGTGTGTAGAATACGAAGACCGGATACGGGCGCTGGGGGGAATCGGCTTCTTCCTGGGCGGAATCGGTCCGGACGGTCACATCGGTTTCAACGTCAGAGGTTCGGATCTGTACTCCACAACCCGTTTGACAACGGTCAACTACGAAACACAGGCAGCGGCGGCGGGAGACCTCGGAGGAATCGAGGTTGCCAGGAAACGCCTGGTAATTACGGTCGGTCTGGCCACCATCACCTACAATCCTGAATGCACGGCGATAATCATTGCAGCCGGAGAGTCCAAAGCCCGGATCGTAGCCGAGGCTGTCCAGGAACAGCGCCATGTCCGCTTCCCCGCCAGTTCTCTGCGGGTTTTGCCGAACGCCCGGTTTTACGTGACCAGGGGAGCCGCCAAGGCTCTGCACTCCCGCCGGCTGGCGGAATTCGTCAAAGCGCCCTCCCTGACGGAGGCCCAGATCGAACGGGTGGTGATCGATCTGTCTGTGAGCAAACAGAAAAAAATCGAAGCTCTCAGCGAAGAGGACTTCAAGGACTCCCCCTTTGCGGCCTTGCTTCTGGAGAGACAGCCCGATTCGGTGCGGGAAATCTGCAGCAGCGTGCTGGAAAATTTGAAAAAGAAGATCGCGGCGGGTACCCAGATCATGGGGGATACCGTCTTCCTCCACACCGAACCCCATCACGACGATCTGATGCTGGGATACCTTCCCTTTATCGTCCGTCACATCCGGGATCACTCCACACGGCACTATTTCGCCACTCTGACCAGCGGCTTCACCGCGGTGACCAATCTGTTCATGCTGAGGCAGTGCCGAAAGCTCAAGGCTTATATCCACTCCTCCGCTTTCCTCGAGTTGGAGGCTGCCGGGTATTTCGATCCTGCCAACGGAATCTTCCGCAACCGGGACGTCTGGCAATATCTGGACGGAGTAGCAGCAGGATCTCGAACGATGAAGGACGACGGGGAGATGCGCCGGCTGTACAGGAATCTGTTGGAGCTGTACGACGAGAGGGACAGGCAGATACTCGAAGATCGCGTCGAAGAGCTGATAAACTACTTCGAGACCCAATATCCCGGGAAAAAGGATCTCCAGCATATCCAGCGGCTGAAAGGCATGGCCCGGGAGTGGGAGGCGGACTGCCTATGGGGATACTTCGGCTGGAGCGGAGAGTCGGTGCGCCACCTGCGTCTGGGCTTCTACAAGGGGGACATCTTTACCG
>CAZSBH010000031.1:0-30077 GCA_964604845.1 uncultured Spirochaetaceae bacterium | reverse complement strand
ACCGAGGAACCCACGGTCAACAGAGACGTAGCCCCGGTGCTGGAGCTTCTCGAAGAGATCAGTCCCGATGTGGTTACGATCGCTCTGGATCCGGAAGCCAGCGGTCCTGATACGCATTATAAGGTCCTGCAGACGGTCAGCGAAGCGATCCGGTTGTACGAGGAAGAATCAGGACGGAAGGACATCACGATTCTCGGCTATCGAAACGTCTGGTACCGGTTTCACCCCAGCGAGGCGGATATTTTCGTTCCCGTATCCCTGAACATGTTCGCACTCCAGGAAAGTGCCTTCCTCAATACCTTCATCTCTCAGAAGGCGGCCTCTTTCCCCAGCTACGAACATGACGGCCCGTTCTCCGAGCTCGCCCAAAAGATCCAGGTCAGCCAATATCAGACGCTCAAAACCTGTCTCGGCAGGGAGTTCTTCAACGAGCATTCCAGTGCCTTGATCCGGGCCACCCGGGGAATAGTTTTTCTGAAAAGCATGAGCCTGGATGAGCTGTATCGACATTCCCGGGAGCTGCGCCGCAGCACCGAGAACCTCTGAAACCCGGTATCAGGAGCTGCCCACACCACCAAGCCACGTAAGCAGCCGGGAGTTTCTGCTCTCCACCCGGCGGGAGTCCTGCTGCAGCTTCCTTACAAAGGCGTTGTTTTCCAGGGACCCCCGGACCGCTTCGAAATCCAGCTTCCTCTCTTCCCCGTTCCCGTCGATGCCATATCCGATGCGGGAGTGCTCGTCGAATTCCTTCGCCGCGTCGTTTTCCAGAATCGAATTGAGTTTCACGGCGTTCTCCCCGCCGGCACGGATCAGTTCGACCAACTGGGGCGGCCCAAATTTGTCCCAGGTCATTCCCAGGCGCTCCTCCATGATCCCGACACACCAGTCCCACTCGTGGACCCGGTAGCCTTCATGGATCCGCCGAAGCCGGAGCTGCAGCTCCCCCAGATCCCGTATACGCCCCTCCGCCACCGATTCGACGATTTCATCGATCTTCTCGGCGGGAGCGAGGAGCCCGCAGATATCCCGCCATTTGCCTGCCCCGGGAAGTGATTCCGAAGGCGCTATGGCCTTGCGGATATCCGCGACCGTTCCTTCGGGACAGAGTGGTTCCAGCCGTTCGGCCAGGCGCTCGCCAAGATACAGACCGATCCCCATCTCGTAGTAGCGGCTGCAGATCTTCAGCAGCAAACGGCGTATATGCACTCCCCTGTAAACCACGGTCTCCTGCTGCTTGGTACTGCCTTCGGCCAAACCACGGAGCACCTGCACCCCCATGATCATCTTCCCGACCGTGAAGGGGTTGAGAAGATCGAAATGGATCAGGTCGAGTTTGTCCGGATCCCGCCGCCTGTCTCTATCCAGCCATTTTTCCGCATCCCGGCGCGTACCGATATTGAGAAGATTCATCGCCGGGGTAAGAAGGCTCCGGCCTTCGCTTTCCGTCAAGTTGGAAAACGGAAGATCCGTTGTGTCTAGATTTCCGTAGTGTTTGCCCACCACGGAGGTGAAGGCGCCGACTCGGGAAGGCCAGAACAGATAGGAAAAGGAACCCGTCTTCACCCCCCGCTCTAGGACTCCCTGGTGCAGAGGACCAAGCTTGTACATATGGTTGCTCTGATTTGTACCGCTTCCGGCATTGAAGAAGGACACATAACTGGCGATCAGCAGCGTGGATTTGTGATGGGTCACCGAGTAGGGACCGGCGAACAGCGAGACGGCTTCGCTGTGAAATCCTTCGCAGTTGGCGAAAAAGGCACTGTTCTCGGCGGAGAATTGTTTTCCGATGCGGACCCCCTGCCCCACGAAACATCTCTCCAGGATTGCCCCCGTGTCGACCCGGGAACCGGACAGGATGACGAACTGCCTGGCCACGACCCCGACTCCGACGTAGGCCGGATCCTCGGGACAGCTGGCGATGGTTCCCTCCTCCAATTCAAGAGCACCCTCTACGATCGCGGCGGCCCCAATCATGACGTTGCGCAGCCGCCCGCAGTCCTCGATCCTGCTCCCCCGCTGAACTCTACCCCGTCGGGATTTTTTGCTGTCCATGTAGGTTTGGATCAATGCCTCCAGGGAGTGAAGAAAGCGGGATTTGTGACGATACATCACCAGCAGGTAGGCGATCTGAGCGGAAAGTCCGTCGTAGATCGGAAGCTCCCGGCCGCCCGCTTCGTTCACTATTTGGATGCCCGCGCCATTGGCAAAGGAGCTGACCCCATCCACCACCAAGGTACCAACGTTTCGAAGGATCACCCCCTCTTCGAAGTCGTAGTTTGCCGCAAAGCCCACAGAGTCCACGCGGACGTTATCGGCAAACGTGCAGTTGTGGACCCTGCTGTCGTACAAACCGCAAGGCAGAGAAGCGCCTCCGGGTAAGGAAACCGACCCGTCCAGCCGGCCGAGAAACACGGGACCGCTGAAAGTCGCATTCCTAACCCGCCGCGGGTCGAAACCCTGCCTTACCTGGATCTGCCGCCAATCTTCAGCAGTGCACCCTTGTGTGGCCAGGCCGGCGATTTCTGAGTCCGATAAACTCCGGAATTTCATGTACCTAGATATTCAAATCGGGAAGACTGTGAATGCTGTCCCTCTCGATATCTTTGAAGTAGCGGACGGTTCCCACTTTCAGCTCTTCTGTAGCGTCCTCGTCGCAGAGAATCATCGCTTTCCTGTGCAGCTGCAGCATCGACACGGTCCAGGCGTGATTCACCCCCTCTTCCACGACTTTTTGAAGAGCGTGGGCCTTGGAATGGCCGCTCACGATAACCAGGATCTCTCGGGCATCCATGACCGTGCCGACTCCCACGGTGAGGGCAGTTTTGGGCACCCGGCCTACGTCGCCGTCGAAAAAACGGGAGTTGGCGACTCGGGTGTCGTAGGTCAAGGTCTTGATCCTGGTGCGGGATGAGAGAGAGGAGTAAGGTTCGTTGAACGCTATGTGGCCGTCGGGACCTATCCCGCCGAGGAACAGCTGGACGCCGCCTACCGATTCGATCTTTTTTTCGTAGCCCTCGCACTCCGCTTCCAGATCCGCCGCATTACCGTTCAAGATGTTCACATTCTCCGGGGCGATGTCGATATGGTCGAAGAGGTGATGATGCATGAAATAGTGGTAACTCTGCGGATGGTCTTCCGGCAAGCCCACGTACTCGTCCATGTTGAAGGTGATCACGTTGGCGAAACTAACGGCCCCCTGGCGGTTGAGGTCCACCAGATGCTCGTAGGTCCCGACGGGGGAGGATCCCGTAGGCAGACCCAGGATAAAAGGCCTGTCTTTTGCCGGCTTGAAGCGGTTGATCTTACCCACGACATAGTGGGCCGCCCATTTGCTGAGGACGGCATAATTTTCATGAATGATGATTCTCATCGTATCCTCCTTCAAAGGTTTTTTTGAGAACGACCCGGGCATCTGCAACCACAACTCCCCGTCCTTGTGTCCGGACAAGCAGAGGATTCATGTCCAGTTCGGCTATCTCCGGTCGCTGCCGGGCCAGCTGGCCGACCCGCTCGATGCAGGTCAACAGGCTTTCGACATCCCTCGGTTCCCGGCCGCGGGCGCCGGAGAGCAGGGGAAAGAGCTTCAGGGACCGTACCATGGCCCGGGCTTCGCCGCGGCTGAACGGGGCTACCCGAACGGCAAAATCCCTCAGGATCTCCACATAAATGCCGCCGATCCCCACCAGGACAACGGGACCGAAAGAAGGATCCTGTTTGATACCGATGATCACTTCCTCCCCATCCCCGGCCATCTTCTGTACCAGCACCGCCTCAACCCGGGCACCGGCGACGGATGATTGGACACTCTCGAGAATACCCTGGTATCCCCTCCGCACCTTCTCCGTAGAATCAAGACTGAGAAGGACACCTCCTGCGTCACTCTTGTGGGTCACATCCGCGCAGACGACTTTCAATGCAACGGGAAAACCGATCTCTTCAGCCAACGCCGCCGCCTCCGCCTCGGAACCGGCCAGACCGTAGGGAAGCGGCGGAATCCGGCAGGCATCGAGAAGGCGGAAGGACTGGTCCAGATTCAGGGATTGCCCCTCCTCCCGTACTGCAGCAAAGATTTGATCCACACCGTCCGTATCGATATCGTCGTAAAGGGTGGGCTGCCCCGGATCCCTGTCTCTGAGCTCGGCGAAAAGACAGGCGCGGGAGAAAGCCTGGCACATATCCTCGGGCAGGGGGTAATGTGGGACATGATGGCGCTGAAGGATTTCCACCCCTTCCGAGACGTCCGCCTCTCCCATGAAGGAAGTGTACAGAGGCTTGGGAAACCTCCTGTCTATAGAGCAGAGTTCTTCGGCGATCGAGGGAATATCGGTCATGGACTGAGGAGTCAGAATCACCAGAGCTCCGTCTACACCATCGTCGCCAAGGATCGAGGATACCGCGGCACTGTAGCGGTCTTTTTTCGCATCACCGATCAGGTCCACGGGATTGCTCAGGTTTGCCGTATGGGGAAGACTCTTTCTTAGGATGTCCGTGGTTTTCTCCGAGAAGCGGGCCAGAGTCAATCCTTCCCGTACCGCCCGATCCGTGGCCAGAACCCCGGGTCCACCCGCGTTGGTAACGATAGCAACCCGTTTACCCTGGGGGATCGGCTGGTAGGCCATGCAAATGGCATAGTTGAACATGTCTTCTATGGTTTCACAACGGATGATTCCGGCCTGGCGGAAGGCGGCATCGCACACCTCATCGCTTCCCGCCAAGGAACCGGTATGAGAAGCCGCTGCCGTGGCTCCCTCCGCGGTACGTCCCGACTTGAGGATCAGCACCGGTTTCCCCCGTTCGGTGATTATCTCCCGAGCCACCTCCATCAGGGCCTTGCCCTCCGTGACCTCTTCGAGGTAAAGAAGGATCACCTTGGTCTTGGGATCGTCCTTGAGGTAGTAGAGAAGATCGATCTCGGAGATATCCGCCTTGTTTCCAAAGCTCACGAACTTCGAGAAACCGATATTCTTGGCCAGAGCATAGTCCAATACGGCGGTGCAGAGAGCTCCGCTTTGGGAGAGGAAGGCAATATTTCCTTGAGCAGGCATCTGGCGGGCGAAGGAAGCGTTGAAGCTGCATTCCGGATCCGTGTTGATCACACCGAGGCAGTTGGGGCCGATGAAGGAAACTCCATACCTATCGGCGATCGCTTTGACCTCCTGCTCCCGTTTCATTCCCGCCTCCCCGATCTCCCGAAAACCGGCGGAAATGATAATGGCCGATCTGATCCCCTTCTTGCCGATCTGCTCCATGGCCAGGTGGGCGACCGTGCTGGGGAACACAAGGACGGCCATGTCGAGGTCGTCATCGATATCGATCACATACTTGTAGGCTTTCACCCCGGCAACGGATTTTTCTCTGGGGCTGACCGGATACACGGTTCCCTGGAAGCCATCTTTGAGAATATTGTAGAAAATATCGAATGGAACCGTACCCCGGCCTCGATTGGTGCCTACCACGGCCACGGATCGGGGATAGAAGATTCCGTGCACCTGCTCCCGAGTTTTGCGCCGCCCCAACAGATCACCCCTGCGTTGAAAGGATACCGGAGATGAATTCGACGGCACCGTCTACCGTCTGGACCCCGAGAGCCGCGGCTTCATCCATTTCGACGCCAAACTCCTCCTCGAAGGCCGCCACTAACTCGAGACTCTGCATGGAGTCGGCTCCCAGGTCGAAGATGAAGTTGGCTTCAGCCGTTACCTCCTCCTCAGCCAACTTCAACACGGAAGCGATAACCTTTCTGACTCTGGAGTGGATCTCCCCTCGTTCCATGATCACCTCCCTTCTCAGATATACCAGTTTCCAGCCCTCCTGCCAAGGCAACACCCGGGGGCCACGCTCGCTGACACTCGCAAGAAACATGGAGGTTGAGGTGCCGCGGCAACCATGGATGGTGATCGCCGCGGCCCTGACTTGGAGGCACTTCGTGTAGCCACGCTCACTTCGTTCGCACGAGACATGGAGGTCGAGGTGCCGCGGCAACCATGGACGGTGATCGCCGCGGCCCTGGCCCGGTGGCTAACGCCCGAGATGGCTTGCAGCGATTGGGATAGGCGTATTAGGATTCACAAAGCTCATGAGAAGACACAACCTTAGCCCCGGAGAGCTCGGCCGAGCCCAGAGATTATTCGTACTATTTGCCGTTCTCAACGTCACATCCTTTACCCTTCTCAGCGGCAACATCATCACTCTGTATTCCCTGCGACTGGGGGCCGGGAATTTTCTGGTCGGTCTTCTCTCCTCGTTCATGTACCTGGCCTATATTTTTCTCTTTGTCGGTCGGCGGATTGCACACAAATGGGGGATGATTCCCCTGATGGGCAGGTTCTGGATGCTCCGCTATCTAATGATGCTGCCCATCCTGGCTTCTCCCCTCTTCGCCGCAAGGGGACACTCCGAGCTGGCCTACGGGCTCATCATCTTCAGCGTATTAGGCTTCAACACCGCCCGAGGTGTGGCTATTGCGGCCTACAACCCGGTACTAGGCGAGATCGCAGTGGAGAAGGATCGGGGAGCCTTCCTGGCCCGCGTACAGGCGATTCAACATTCCGTCGCCCTTGCCCTGGCCGTGGCCATGGCGCTGTTCCTGGGCAAAAACGCACCTCTATACATCTACTCCCTGTTTATCCTTACAGGAGTCGCCACCGGGCTGATCGCCGCTTCCACGATTTTTCGTTTTCCCGAGCCTGTTCAGTCGGAACAGCCGCAACAGCGGAATCTTCTCAAGAGATTGGGAGAAGCCATCTCTCAGCGTACGTTTCGCACCTTCATCCTCCTGTACTTCTTCACGACTCTGCTCATCTATATGGTGGCGCCGTTTCTGGTCGTGTACTTCAAACGCAGCTATCTCCAGCCGGATAACGTGATTCTGTTCTTCCTTGTTTTTGGCAGTGCGGGGGCTGTCCTGATGGCTCTGGTCAGCGGCTTCCTGATTGATAAGATCGGCGCCAAGCCGCTCTATTTTCTCTTCTTCGCCATTTTGACCCTCATACTCATCCCCATGGTCGTCTCTCCGCCCTTTTCAACCACCTGGGGCGTCTGGGTCTTCGCCGGCCTGGTTATGCTGTTCTTCAATCTGGGGCAGTTCGGCATCCTGAATGCGGGGCAGACCTACTTCCTGGCCGCTATCAAACCGGAGGATCGTCTCGACCTTGGGGTGGTTTTCTTCACGACCCTGGGGATCGCCGGAGCCATCGGTTCCATCCTCGGAGGCATTGTTCTGCAGAGCATCGAAGGCTGGCTGTCCGGTTCTTCCCTTGCGTCCGGAGATCTTCAGACACGGGTTTTTCAAATCTACTTCGGCGCCGTGGCTCTGCTCTCCCTCATCGCATTGCTGTTTCTCAATACCATGGAAAACCTCGGCGCGTATCCGATACGTGATGCGGTGGCGGCGATCTTCTCTCCGCGAGATCTTCGGGCGATCAGCCTGACCCATCGACTGAAACGGGTCCAGAGTGTGGCCGAAGAGAAGCAAACCCTGAAAGCCATGGGGGAAGCTCATTCGGGGTTGTCCCTGGCGGATGTTCTTTCCCGGCTGAGCTCACCCCGTTTCACCATCCGTGCCGAAGCTCTTCAAGCCCTCGCCGACCTGCCCCTCGATCAGGAGGCGGTACAAGCCCTCATCTCCGACGTAAAAAACCACGCCTACACCACCGCCTATCTGGCCGCCGACATCCTGGGCAGTCGAAAGATCGTTGAAGGAGTACCGGTGTTGCGCAAGAGCCTGGATTCGAAAGACTTTTTCCTCCAGGGAAAATCCATGGTCGCCCTGGCCAGGATAGGAGACCGGCCGAGCATCGTAACGATTCGAAAAAACCTGAATGGAACCACGAACCCGAGGGTGATCATTCACGGTGCCTCGGCCCTGGAACTGTTCAGGGATGTGGAATCGATCCCGGTGCTGCTCAGCAAACTCGGAACCAAGATGCAACCGTACGTCCGGGACGAGATCATCCTCTCACTGGCGGGTATCCTTGGATTCGGCGAATGGTTTTATCCCGTATACGTCGGCTTCCTCGAAAGCGCCGGTACAGGAATTGCCCTGCTCGGTGATTTTGTGGCCAAAGCGGAGTTCCCCCGGATTCCCAGAGATCTGCTGCAGGAACTTCTGTCCCGATTGCCCCAGCGGAATAAATCCCTGTTTTCGGCGCTGGCGGTGGAGTTGCTGGAAACCGTCGAGATCACGACGGAAGAGAGGAATGTCAGCGGCTACTTGTCCCACGCCGTGGTCGATCCAAAGTTGATTCATCTGGAACGTTTTCTATTCCTTGTGACCGCGACGATCATGTGGAACGCATGCCGGCCGAGATAGCGGGAAGCTTCATGACAAAGCGGGTCCCCGGGGGGGTCCCCGAACCATCTTCGGATTCGCACCAAACTTCCCCGCCGTGCCGCTCCACGATCTTCTGAACCAAGTACAATCCCAGGCCTGCTCCGTCACTCGATCTTACCAATCTGGAGAATTTTTTAAAGAGCAGGGGGATCTTTTCCCGGGGAATCGGAGTTCCGCCGTTTGCGACGGCCACGATCCACATTTCCCCGTCTTTTCGAGCGGAAAACTCGATCCACTCCTTACCGTACTTCAGGGCATTGACGATGAAATTGCTGATGCAGATGTCGAGGAGCGCCGCGTCCGCGTATACGATGACCTGCTCCGGCCAATCCCAGCGAATATCGAAGTTGCTGTGGGAAATCCAGCGCTGGAGCCGTTCCAGGACAGGTTCGATTACGCTGTGACACACATCCACGGATTGGGGATTGAAGCGCAGCGTCCCCTTTTCCAGGCGGGACAGGTTGAGGTAGTTTTTCACCATATCTCGAAACCTTTCCACATCCCGCACGATCTGATCCAGGATCTCTTTGTCCTCTCCAGTGAGGCTCTGTTCGGTTTCTTCGGCAAGAAGTGACGCGTTCAGCAGCAGCGCTCCGATTGAGTTGTTCAGCTCATGGGTGACGAAGCTGAGCAGCTCCTGGTAGTCCTTGTTGGCCGCCTCCAGTTCGACATTCTGAAGTTTTAAGCGCTCTTCTCTCTCCTGAATGGCTTCCTTCATAAGTTGAAACGCATCGGAGAGAATCCGAATCTCCTGTGCTCCTTTGGAGGGTGCTGTTCCTGTATCGAAGCGGCCGAGACGAATCTGCGAAGAAGCTTCGGCCAGACGAGCCAGGGGCCGCACGATGCCCCGGGCGGTAAAAAACACCGCGAGCAGTACAAGACCGAGGGTGGGGAAGATCAGAGCCGACAGGAAGGTGATGGCCCGGTCACGGATATCCGTGTACTTCCGCTCGAGCACACCAACGTAGAGAATGCCGATATTCTCACCCAGAGGGTCTTTTATCGGCTCATAGGCCGACAAGTACCACTCGTCTACAACAAATGCTCTTCTGAGCCAAACCTCGCCCTGTTCCAGCACTTTCCGCCGCACCTCTGCTGAGACCCGGGTGCCGATGGCGATTTTGCCTCCCGGTCCCAAGACCGTGGTGGCGATCCGGACATCACGGCAGAATACGGTAACCGTACCGAAGGGTTTAGTCCCGTACAGGTCTTCACCGAATAGATTTAACTGGATCCGCCGGACCAAAGCGATATTCCCGTTCAGCACGGTGGCCACGAAGGCGGTACCGAGATTCCCGGAGCAGATTGCAAACAGGCAGAGGAGTTCTCCACCGGTGTAGACCGCCTCGGCTTGTGACGGGGTGGGTTGGTACCCGAGGGCGGCAAGATCCTCCCGCGAGAAGAGAATCATCCCACTCTGCGGCTGCCCCGGGCTGAGGCCGAATCGAGACAGGGACTCCGAGAGACCTCCCGGGTACAGGACGGTGATATCCGGTTCGACAGTCGTGGTGAGCCGATCCTCCAAACCATTGGAGTAGATCTGAGCGGAGAAACACAGCGAGTTTATTCTGTCATTTAGCTCGGAACGAGCTTCCTTTAATCCCAGCTCGACTCTGCTGATCGCCTCGGATCGTACCGCATCGGAAATCAACACGGCGCCGAGGATCGTACTGGCCAGAGTCGAAAACATGATCAGGCCGAAGACGCTGAAAAAAATTCTATTGACGAGTTTCACGAGACCTTCCGCTTACGCCGTGGGACCGATCATAGCTGCTTACACGTTGGTTTGAATACCACAGAAATTCGGTTTCGTCCATCCATCTTTACGACTAAGGCATGCTCGAATCGGAGGTGAACCAGATGCTTGCTTCTATGGGCCGCCTTGTGAGAGCGCAGCCACTCCCAGTCGATGAAATTGGCGGCGGAGTTGCAGGGAATGTCAAAATAGCCGATGTTCATCGAAGTTACATTGTGAAAGAAGTGCGAACCGAGGGAAGGGTCGACCTTGAAATCGGGCAGCTCCGCTTCCACGATCACTTTCACATTGGAGATGTGGTTCCAGTTTACCGGGATACCCAGCCAGGGATCACGGCTTCCCCACCGGCCGGGACCGATGAGTATGTAGCCTCGGTCCTCCTGTTTCATCAGATTATTCAGTTCTTCGATCTCTCGAGTCATCTCTACGGTACGGGTCTTGTCGAAGCGTTCGGGGTCGACAAATATAATGTCCTTGAGCCCATCGATCCGCCCGTTTCCCATTGCCCTGTCGGAGTACAGGACCAGGTCTTCCCTGCCGACCTCCGACAGGTCCAGATTGTACTCCTCCAAATCTCCAAGGAGCGGTTTTATCTGGAGAATGTAAAAATTGGGCTTGCCATTACCCGCTTTGGTCAGATCCACGGCAAACTCGATTTCCACGGGAGTTCCCATGGCCCCCTTGACGATTTCGAGCACCGCTTCCAACACAGTGGCCAGGGGGAAGTAGTCGTATTTCAGGATATAGGCGAAATTCACGATCCGGGGACCCTGCTGCCCGTCCCCCACCTGCAGGCGGTTGTTCTGATAATCCCAGGTGGAAATGCAGTACTGCAGGGTTCCCTGTTCCTGAGCCTCCCCGATGGACAGACGGGCCAGGGTGGCGTCGTCCCCCGCGATCAGGTTCACGTGATCTTCCGTCATGTCGATTCCGTAGAACTCCTGCTGGCTGAAATCCAGCTGCTCTTCCGGGGAGACGAAATCGATCTTCGGGTAGTGGGGACAGAATCGGAAGGCCTTTTCACCGTCGATCACGTATTTTCCCAGACCGATGCCGATCACCGAGATCCCGTCCTCCGGTTTGAGATATGCCACGGGATAGTAGTTGTAGGACTGAGCGACACCGGAAAAGTGGGGATAGAAGTAGCGGCCGTGGCGAGCCCCGACAACCTCCTGGACCAGCACGGCCATCTTTTCTTCGTCTGTCTTGTAGCTGATCGCGTCGAAATAGGCCCGGGCGGACTCAGAGAGGATCGAGGCGTAGACCAACTTGACCGCTTCCTCCAGATGCTGCAGGCGGATATTGAAATCCGGATGGTTGTTGGGCAGCAGGAAGGTATCGTAGATCCCCGCGAAGGGCTGGGACAGAGAGTCCTCGAACATCCCGGAAGAACGCACAGACAGCGGTCCTGGCGAATACTTGAGGAAGCGCCTGAGCTTGTTCCGCAAGCCCGGAGAGAGATCCGCCGCCAGGAAGCGTTCCTTCACCTCTCTGTAGGCAACGGTACAGGTGAAAAATTCCGATAGGCCGTTTTGTTCGATGAAGAAATCGTACTCCTCGGTACCGATCACCGCAGTCTGGGGAATTCGGATATTGACATCGGAGATGATCGTATTGAGATCGCAGTTCTCGATCATCAGATGCAGGAAGGCCATGCCTCGTCCTTTTCCCCCGAGCGACCCTTCACCCAGACGAAGCACGTGGTGAACCTCGTCCAGGAGAGACTCGTCGAAGGGCACCACCTGGCCCCGGGTCTTGTTCTGCCGTACCTGGTCGTGTACTTCTATCAGATGCTGCCTCAACCCGGCGGTGGAGGAAAAATCACTGACCTTGACGGGCTGCAGCTCCTTGGCGATCTGGATCTCGCCACGGGCCATCAGCCAGCCGGAGAAGTGGTTGCGGTTTGCGTGGTACACGAGGGATTCGTCAGGCACCGTGAACAGCAGATCTTTGAACTCCTCCATACTTCGGGCTCGACCGATGGGCTGACCCTTACGGTCCCGGAACACGAAGTCCCCGAAACCCAAGTATCGGAAGACGAAGTCCGTCAGCTCCTTGGAGAGGTTTTCAGAATTCTTGTCTATGAAGCTGGCGTTCAGCTGCTTCGCCTTGGCCGCGTTGACCGGATCGGAGGACTGGAGCAGGATGGCCAGATCGGGGATCCGGTCGCGGACATGATTGATGAGCTTCATCCCGGCTTCCTCGTCCCGCCTGCCCTCGACGGGAAACTTCATGTCCGTGATCAGGCAGAGCAGATAATCCTTGTACTTCTCGATAATCCCTTGCGCTTCCTCGTAGCTTTCCGCCATCAGCACCTTGGGACGGGCCCTCATGCGAAGCAGCTTCTTCATTTCGACCAGATGCTCGTCGCTGATGATTCGTTGGGTCTGCTTCATGATTTCGGTGTACAGCAGAGGCAGGTAGCGGGAGTAGTAGCGAATCGAATCTTCCACCAGCAGGATCACCTGGACCAGACCTATCTTGGTGTCTTTGACCGCGTTCAGTTTGTCTTCGATATACTTGATCATGGCCAGGAAGATCTTCGAATCGCCGTTCCAGACGAAGACCTTGTCGAGCGAAGCCAGGCGTTCTTTTTTCTCGGCAATAAGGGAAATTTCGGTGTTGTCGTTCAGCAGCAGCAGGATCGGGATGTCGGGATTCACTCCCCGGATGCGCTTGCTCAGTTCGAAAGGGCTGATCTCGTCGATGCGCATGGTCAGGATCACCATGTCGAAGGAGCGAGCTTTGAGGATTTCGATCGCTTCTTCGCCGAAGGAGACGCTGGTGATGCGGGGAGCGGTGGACAGATTGAGCTGATGATACTCCCCGAAGATCTTCTCGGTTAGCTTATCCTCCTCCTCGAGGATGAAGGCGTCGTAGATCGTGGCGACCAGCAGGATCTCCCGGACCCGGAACTGCATCAGGTCGTGGTAGATGTCATTGTCGGTCTTGTGCTGTTTTACCAGCTTCGAAAGCCGTTCCCTGAACTGACCTTCCATTACTAGCCAGGATAAACAAAAACGACAGGTGCGCCAATAGGGTTCCGGTGCTCGGGTGCTACACCAGCCCCTGATCGATCATGGAGTCGGCGACCTTCTTGAATCCGGCGATGTTGGCGCCGTTGACGTAGTTGCCGGGGGTTTCGTATTCCTCGGAAGCCCGTCGGCAAGCCTGGTGGATGTTGATCATGATGCCGTGCAGCTTGCTGTCCACCTCCTCCCGGGACCAGCTCATGTGCATGCTGTTTTGAGCCATCTCCAGCCCCGAGCAGGCCACACCGCCGGCATTGGCCGCCTTACCCGGGCCGAACAATACTCCCTTTGAGATGAAAAACTCGGTGGCCTCCAGAGTCGTGGGCATGTTTGCCCCCTCGGACACGCAGATGCAGCCCTTCGCCACCAGGGCCTTGGCATCCTCCAGGTCCAACTCGTTCTGGGTGGCCGAGGGTAAGGCGATATCCGCCTCTGTCAATCCCCAGGGACGTTTGCCCTCCACGTACTCGGCCTTCTTGTACTTCTCCGCGTACTCCTTGATCCGTCCCCGGCGGTAGTTCTTCAGCTCCATGACGAAGTTCCATTTCTCCTCGTCCACCCCGTCCTCATCCACGATGGTGCCGTTGGAGTCCGAAAGGGTGACTACCTTAGCCCCCAGCTGATTGAGCTTCTGGACCGTGTACTGAGCCACGTTTCCCGAACCGGACACGGCCACCCGCTTGCCCTCGAAGGCCGTGTCTTTTGTTTTCAACATCTCCTGGGCGAAATACACGCTTCCGTACCCGGTGGCCTCGGGACGGATCAGGCTTCCTCCCCAGTTCAGCCCCTTGCCGGTGAACACCCCTTCGAATAGGTTGCGCAGACGCTTGTACTGGCCGAACATGTAGCCGATCTCCCGGCCGCCCACACCGATGTCCCCCGCCGGAACGTCGGTGTTGGCCCCGATATGGCGGAACAGCTCGTTCATGAAACTCTGACAGAAGCGCATCACCTCTTCGTCGCTCTTGCCCTTGGGATCGAAATCGCTTCCGCCCTTGCCTCCTCCCATGGCCAGACCGGTCAAACTGTTCTTGAAGGTCTGCTCAAAACCGAGGAACTTGAGGATACTCAGGTTTACCGAAGGGTGAAAACGGATCCCCCCTTTGTAGGGACCGATGGCGCTGTTGAACTCCACCCGATAGGCCCTGTTGACGTGGTATTCCCCCCGGTCATCCTGCCAGGGGACCCGGAATATGATCGTACGTTCGGGTTCCACAAGCCTCTCTAGGATCGCCGCCTTGCGGTACTTCGGGTCCCTTTCGACCACTATGTCCAGGGAACCGAGAACCTCCCGGACAGCCTGTAAAAATTCTCTTTCCCAGGGATACCGTTTGCTCACCTGCTCGATTACATCACTGACATAATTACCCATGGTTTCCTCCTCTAATTTCTTCAATTCTAAATCAAAATTTTATTTTAAACAATTCATCTAGGATAAAAATTGGAGATAATTCAGCAGTGAGATTCCAAATATTGAGAGGACATCCGCCGGCTCAGGCTCGAAAAGCGGCGACCCTGTCTGTTATAGACCGGATGCTGTGGCCGAGATCTCCGGACAGGGGCGCTCCGTTCGCTCCCTCCGCGAGGATATCGTCGATTCTCTCCTCGAAGGGTAGCGAACCCAGGAGCGCGGTGCCGTACTTCTCGGCCAAGGCCGCGGCCGCGGAATCGGAACCGGGCCGCACCATATTCTCCACCAGGCCTATCACCGGAGCCTTCAGCTCGCTGAGCATGGCCAACAGCCGCTCCACTACGTGCAGCACCACGCGGGAGGGTGTGGTCACCACCAGGAACTCGAGCCCTCGGAGATAGCGCAGCGCATCGAGGATCTCGTCTCCGATGCCCGGCGGCATGTCGATCAGCAGGAAATCCAGCGGATCCCAGATCGTGATCGCAAGCAGTTCGAGCATCGCCTGACTGACGTCGGAGCCCCGCAGCGGCACCGCATGCTCGCGGCTGAAGGCGGCAAAGCTCATGAAATCCACAGAGTTGCCTGCCCGCAGAGGCTTGATCCCGGATTCTTCCTCTGGAAAGTCCAACTGCACATCGAGCAGGAGATGAGCCGAGGCGCCTTGAAAGTCCAGGTCGAGCAAGCCGGTTTGATACCCACCTTCACCGAAAGCCAGGGCGCTCAGGGCCGCGCAAACGCTCTTGCCCACACCGCCCTTGGCGCTGGAAACGGCGATGATCCGTTTAACCGGCTCCAAACGCTTGCCGATCACATCGAGGCGGGGATCAATCATCGCAAAGTTCTTGTAGATCTACAGATTTGATGCTGACGCCCCTTCCCTTCTCCAGTCCGAAGTCGGGACTGCCGCAGAAAGGACAGCGCATATACACATGAGCGGCCTCGGGGAGGAAATGAATCGCCTCCCGTTCCTCTTCCCCCAAATCGGTGTGCTGCTCCAAAAGCCAGTCCCCCTTGCAGGCGTTGCAGCGAAAGGCTGCTTTCTCGATTTCGAAGTGAAAAACATCGGGACTGAACGGCCGACCGGCAAGGATGTTCTCCAGACCCACCGAGAATACCTCCATTTCGATGTGCTGGAGCTCCCCGATGAGTACGTTGACCGCCAGTACCGTTTTTCTGCCGTTTTCTTCGTACAACCGCTCGACCGTAGAAACCACGGCCTCGGCCAGTGCCCACTCGTGCATCTATTCGTTCTCGAACCGCGATATGATTTCCGGGAACTCGTAGATTATCATGCCGCTGTCCTCCACTTCCATCCTCACGTGCAACCCGTCCACCATGCGATTGATCGCCTGTTCAGCCTCTCGGATGCTCAAGTCGGTCTCTAAAACGATATCGGAGATCGTGAGCCGGCCCTTCCGTTTGTAGGCGACGCGGAAGATGCGTCCTTCTACGCTGTGGGATTGATTCGACGGGACAGATCCGAAGCGGGTGGCGTCGTAGATCCGCCAGCGATCCCGGGCGTTGAGTCTGTTCTGATTATTGAACAAATCATTGAAAAAACTCATTCCGAATCGAAAAATCAGGAATATAAACAGAGCAGGAATCAGAATCCCAAACGGGAAAAAGAAAAACATCAAGGGCTTTCCTCTCAGGGGTCCAATGTAATCATATAGAGGAAAAGTTTCAAACCCTGCACAGGTCTGCAGAAACGAGCAGTCCGAAAATATCCCTGCCGGGAATTAGCCGTGGGACTGTTGAATGCTCTTGATCTTCTCCTTGAGCTCGTCAACGGAATCGACCATCGTTGTGACCAGACTGCGAATGAACGGATCGCTTATCCGGTATACCCGTTTGTTTCCCTGCACCTGGGAGGTCACGATTCCTCTGCGCTTCAAAACGGCCAGATGCTGAGAAACCACAGGCTGGGATTGCTCCAAACAGCTCCAGAGCTCGGACACGCAGGTTTCCTCGCCCATCTCTATGGCGCAGAGAATCTTCAATCGCAGAGGGTGGCCGCAGGCTTTCATCATGGCTGCTAGTTGGTCTATTTTTGACATAATCCTATATAGAATAACTTGTTTATAATAAATCTACAAGCTCTCTGTCGTTGTTTCGTTGATTCCCCTTTTCATTTTCCCTATATTCCCCCAAAATATCAATCATGAGCTCGATCTACCTCGACTGGGCCGCTACGGCTCCGCCGGATCCGGAGATCCAGGAACAGGTTCTACAGGTATCTCGGACCTTGTTCGCCAACCCTTCAGCCGTCCACGGCGCGGGGCGGGAAGCGGAAAAACTACTCGACGACAGCCGGCAGCGGATGGCGAAGGTGCTGGGCTGTCTGGCTAAGGAGGTGGTTTTCACCTCCGGGGGAACCGAATCCAACAACATGATCCTGTTCTCTCTCCTGCACAAGAAGAGGGACCGCCGTATCGTGATCAGCGGGATCGAACACCCCTCGCTGTACCAACCCGCCCTGACTCTCAAACGCCTGGGCTTCGAGGTTGCACTGGTTCCGGCCGCCGCATCGGGCAGGATCGATCCGACCCGCCTTCTCTCGGCTCTGGACGAAAGGACAGCACTGGTGGCGGTGATGCTGGTAAACAACGAGACCGGGGCGATTCAGCCATTGGCGGAGATTTCCGAGGCTCTCCGGGATTTTCAAAGCGGCAGTGGAAAAAAAATTCTGTTTCACACCGATGCGGTCCAGGGTCTCGGGAAGATCCCCTTTCAGCCGGATCTGCTCGGTGTGGACAGCGCCGCATTGAGCGCCCATAAGATCGGCGGACCCAGGGGAGTTGGAGCCTTGTATGTCCGCGCCGGAAGGATCCAGGAGTTTCTCTACTCCGGCGGCGGGCAGGAGTCGGGCCTTCGGCCTGGGACGGAGAATCTTCCAGGCATCTACGGGTTTGTCCTTGCCGCCGAAAAGATCTGCCCGCGGGTGGTTGAGAATCACAGGCGGGCGGAAGCGGCGATGGGGTCCTTTCTCGAGGAACTTAAAAGTTTGCCGCAGGTAATCCTGACCAACGGCGAACGCCTCGAGAAGGCAGCGGCCTATTTCTCCCCGTACATCCTCAATTTTTCCGTTCCTCCCCTGCCGGGAGAAATGCTCGTTCGGGTTTGCGAGGAGGAGGGGTTCCTCGTCTCGACGGGATCTGCCTGCTCTTCCAAGAAAAAAGATCGTTTCCGGGTGCTGGAAAATATGGGCCTGTCGCAGGAGACCGCCTTCTCCGCCCTGCGCCTGTCCATAGGGCCCGGTGTCACCGGTCCACAGCTCAAGCGGCTGGCAGCGGCGCTGAAACGCCGGGTTCCCGAGCTGATGAAAATCTACGCGGGTTAAACATGGACCGTCTCTACCTGATCAAGTATGGAGAACTCTCCCTGAAGGGGAAAAACCGCAAAGATTTCGAAAACCGGGTTCGCGATGATATCAGACTGAAGCTCTCCGATCTGCCGATCAAGCTTCGCAGAGAGTGGGGGCGCCTATACCTCTACCCTCCCTCCCCGGAGCAGGCGCCCGATGCCGGCGGCAGGATCGAGGACACCCTGGCCCGTACCTTCGGGATCATAGGCTTCTCCAAAAGCTACGCCGTGGATCAGAACATCGAGGAGATGCAGGAAGCAGCCCGTGCACTGGCCGAAGGATTTATGCGCAGCCGGGGCAAACGATTCAAGATCGAAGCCCGCCGATCGGACAAGAGCTTTCCCCACAGCTCCTACGATATCTGCTGTATCCTCGGCGACAGTCTGCGCAGCCGTTTTCCCGAGCTCAAAGTGGACCTCGACCACCCGGATTGGGTCATCCAGATCGAGGTCCGCAAGCGGGTATATGTATACGGTCCGGATACAAGGGCTCCGGGAGGATTACCCCTCGGTGCGAGCGGACGGGGATTGCTGCTGCTGTCCGGAGGTATCGACTCACCCGTTGCCGGATACCTGATGGCCAAAAGGGGACTGGCCATGGACGCCTTGTATTTTCACACCCCCCCCTATACCTCGGAGCGGGCCAAAGAAAAAGTACAGCTTTTGGCGGGGATTCTCTCAAGATATGCAACGGGATTACGGCTGTGGATCGTGCCGTTTACGGAGATCCAGCTTCTGATCAACCAAAAGGCTCGTAAGGAAGCGACCACCCTGCTGGTTCGAGCCGCAATGCTGAGGATTGCCGATCGGCTGGCTCATCTGCACGGGTATGATTGCCTGGTTACCGGGGAGAGTCTCGGCCAGGTGGCCAGCCAAACCGTGCAGAGTCTGCACTTCACCGGCAGCTATACCGGGCTGCCCCTGTTTCGGCCGTTGATCGGAATGGACAAAGCGGAGATCATCCAGCTGGCCCACGACATCGACACATTCGAGACCTCCATTCTGCCATACGAAGATTGCTGCAGCCTCTTCGCCCCGGATCACCCCATTGTTCGCCCGGAGATCAACAGCATGGTAAGCTCCTTCCGATCTCTCGGGCTCGAAGCTTCGATCGTGCAAACGGTAACCCAGACCGCGGAAGAATCAGTCGCCGGATGAGCTCTTCTTTTCGTTGGAGCTGGTCGTCGAGTCGCTTTTGCTTTCCTTGGACTTGGAAGAACCGTTTCCGCCGCTGACGGCGGAGGAACGCTTGTAGTCCGTTGTGTAGAAACCGCTTCCTTTGAAGATAATGCCCAGGCCTCCGCCGAACAACCGGCGCACGGATTTTCCGCACTTCGGGCAGATTTTTATCGGATCGTCGTTGATGTTCTGAAACTCTTCAAAACGATGTTTGCAGGATCTGCACTCATACTCGTAGGTGGGCATCTTCAACTCCTGAGCTATCCGGTTTTCCAGCCGAGAATTTACTACAAATCCCGGCTATAGACAACCCGAAAGCGTTGCCGGGTGAAGTGGTACGCTGAAAACGAGTGAGTCCCGCGGAGCTTTATCCTCTAGGGGAGGAGCAACACCTTGCCCGTGGTTTTTCGAGCCTCCAGCCGGCGATGAGCATCGGGGGCATCGGATAGCCTTGAGGTGTCGCCGATGTGCAGACGAAGCTCCCCCTGTGAAACCCAATCCAGCACCTCGGAAGCTCTTCTCTCGAGGCTTTCCCTGTCCGCGATGTAGTGAAACAGGGACGGCCGGGTCAGGTACAGCGACCCTTTCCTTCCCAGGATCGCCGGATCGAAGTCGGGGATCTTGCCGCTTGACTGACCGAAACTGACCAGCATTCCCCTCAGGCAGAGGCACCCGAGGCTCTTGAGGAATGTCGACTGACCCACCGAATCGTAGACCGCGTTCACCCCCCTGCCGTCGGTCAGGCGTTTGACCTCGGATTCGAAATCCTTCTCGCTGTAGAGGATCACCTCGTCGGCTCCCGCCCTGCGTGCCAGATCCGCCTTCGACTCTGTAGACACCGTGCCCAGAACCCGGGCTCCCCGGCGTTTGGCGATCTGGACGAGCAGCTGCCCCACCCCGCCGGCGGCGGCATGGACCAGCACCGCATCCCCCTTCTTGATCGGGTACGTCTCCACGGCCAGGTAGTGGGCGGTCATGCCTTGGAGCATCGCCGCCGCGGCATCCTGGAAACCGACAGACGCCGGAAGCCGGACCAGCTTGTCCGCCGGTACCGCGGCGTACTCGGCGTAGGCTCCACTGATCCCAACCGAGGCCACGCGATCCCCGATCCGAAGGGATTCGACCCCCGGGCCGAGCTGGTGAACGGTTCCGGCCCCCTCCACACCCAAGACGTAGGGCAGCTCGACCGGATACAGCCCGTCGCGTTGGTAGACATCGATGAAGTTGACCCCGATAGCTTCCAGCTTTACGATTGCCTGACCCGCCGCGGCTTCCGGCGCCGCCATCTCGGTCAGGACCATCACCTCGGGGCCTCCGTTCTGTTGTATCTGAATTGCCTTCATACCCTTAAAAATAATTATTAAGCACCGGAGGATCAAGTCGATCGTCCACGACGATCAGATGCCCGCTCACTGGAGCCGCCCGTCGGCGGGGAAACCCTCGGGCATGAGAACTCGGAAAAAGGATACGATCTCCGGAGTGCTCAGGCTGAGAGAGTCGATGCGGGCTGAATCCTTCTCCACACGGATCTCGGCTGTCTTGAGTATTTTTACCGGATCCGCAACTCCGGCTGTTCGCAACCACAGGGTGAGCATCAGGCGCAGCAGCAACTCCACGGCTCGAAGGTTTTCCACCTCGGAGAGAACAAACACCGCCTCCACTTCGTAGCTGTCCTGCTGTGCTGCGGCGTTGATCCAGATCTGTCGAATGGGGAGTTGTTTCGGCAGCAGACCGGGGCCAGACGAAGCGGCCAGACCGGCGGGATCGGGAACGTACAGGAAAATATCCGCAGTCTCGAGAGCCAGGGCGGCTTCCGCCGGAAGCGGATTGACACCGGGGGATTGGAGCCGCTGCAGCATCTGTGCCGCAGCGTTCGGCGTACCCCCGGCTACAAACAGCGCGCCCCGTCGAGGGCAGGCGATCTGCAACCCCGAAGCGGTATTCCTCCAATAGGTGCGATAGGACCAGTGGGAACCCGTGAAACCACGATCGGGGAACTCCGGCAGCAGTACCCGCTCCCAAACAGGATCCAGATTAAGCTGCAGCGCCACCGAGGTGGTTTTTACCTCACCCAACGCGATCAAGGCGAAGCTCGGCGCTCCGCCGGGGGAGAAACGAATCTGGGCGAGGACGCGGTGGATACTGGTCGCGATTCTCTCGAGCTGATCGGTCTCTGCACCGGCTGTTCGGGCTATAAGCTCGAGCAAGCCGCGGGCGGAGGAGGGATCGATCGATGCGTACACCGATTTTGGAGACATCGGGGGGAGCACCCCGATCCACTGGGACGCACCCCGGGAAACGGGCAAGGTCGCGCAGGAAGACAGAATCAGGGCGAGAAGAATGAACAGACGTGGTAGCCGGCGCATCCCGGTCGGGGCTACGGGGAGGCCGGACCGGAGGTCTTTTTCAAATAGACGAGACATTTTTCCTGTCCACACTCGATTTCCACGGCGTCATCGTGCTTCTTCCATTGCCAGGAGACGGCCAGTGTATCGTATTTCAGACTCTCCCCGTTGGCCTCCACGGCTTCTTTGACCTCTTGGGAACCGAACAGAAACAGTTCGATGCGGTCCGTGACCTCCAGGTCCATCTCTTTGCGCAGGTTCTGAATCCCCCGAACCAGGTCCCGGGCCATTCCCTCCTGGATGAGCTCATCGCTGAGTTCCGGATCCAGGGCCACGGTGAGAGAGCCTTCATTGAGAACCTTGAGATTCTCCTTCTCCGTTCTCGCGATGATCACACCCTCTTCGGTTAGATCGAACACTCGAACTTCACTATCCCCAATCTCCATGGACAGGGTAGCACCTTCGAGAAGCGACTGGATCTCCCGCATCGACAGTCCCTCGATCCGAGTCGCCGCCGCTTTCATGTCCTTTCCCAGCTGCTTCCCCAGAACCTTATAATTCGGCTTGGCCGTATACACGACCAGCTCCTCCTCGTTTTCACGGAACACGACGGTTCGGATATTCAACTCGTCCTTGATCAGATCCTCCATCTCGATGAGGATGCGTTTCTCCTGCTGATCTTTGGTTACCAGATGCAGCGCCTTCAGAGGCTGGCGGATCTTGAGGTTGTGCAGAGTCCGCAGTGCCCGGCCCATGGACACGGCTTGGCGGGTCAGCTTCATCTTGCGTTCCAGCTCTAAATCTCTTTGCCCCTGATCATAGACCGGAAAATCCGTCAGGTGGACTGATTCCGGCAGTCCTTTGGCTTTTAGATTCCCATAGATCTCCTCCGTGATGAAGGGGATAAAAGGTGCGGCCACCTGCACCAGGGTGATCAAGACGGAGTACAGGGTCTCATAGGCCTGGCGTTTGTCCACGTCGTTCCTGGACTCGGGTCTCCAGAACCGGCGGCGGGATCGACGAATGTACCAATTGTTCAGCAGGTCGATGAACTCAACGATAGGGTCGATCCCTTTCTGAAGGTCGTAGAGCTCCAGCTGTTCGCTGACCTGCTTCACCAACCCTTGAGTCTCCGAAAGGATCCAGCGGTCTATCGGATTTTCCGGGTTTTCCGGTGCCCGTACCGGCCTAACCCGGTCGATATTGGCGTAGGTCACGTAGAAGCTGTAGGAGTTCCATAGCGGAATGATCACATTCTTCAGCACCTCTTTGACCCCTGTATCGGAGTAGCGCAGATCTTCCGCCTTGACGCAGGCCGAATGCATCAGGAACAAGCGCAGAGCATCGGCGCCAAACTCGTTCATAATCTCCATCGGGTCTGTGTAGTTTCTTGCTGACTTGGACATCTTTTTTCCGTCCTTAGCCAGCACCAGACCGTTGACGATGCAGTGGGTAAAGGCCGGTTTGTCAAACAGGGCCGCCCCAAGCACGGTCAGGGTGTAGAACCAGCCCCTCGTCTGGTCCAATCCCTCGGAGATGAAGTCTGCAGGGAAGTTGGCTTCGAAGTGCTCCCGGTTCTCGAAGGGATAGTGATTTTGGGCGTAGGGCATGGCGCCGGATTCAAACCAGCAGTCCAACACCTCTGGGATCCGGCACATCGTACCGCCGCAGCTGTCGCTGCAGGGGAAAGTTATTTCGTCGACGAAGTGCTTGTGCAGATCCGGGACCTTCTTATTGGACCGCTGTTCCAACTCGGCCCGGCTTCCTATACACACCTGCTCGCCGCAGTTGTCGCACTTCCAGATCGGAAGGGGATTGCCCCAGTACCGGTTTCGGGAAATCGCCCAATCCCGCGCTCCCTCGAGCCATTTGCCAAACCTTCCATCCCGGATGTGGCCGGGCACCCAGAAGATCTGACTGTTGGCGCTGATCATACTCGCTTTGATCTTCTGGATATTGACGAACCAGGAAGAGATGGCGCGGTAGATAAGGGGAGAGCTGCAGCGCCAGCAGTGAGGATAGGCGTGGAGATAGCTGGAATGATGAACCACGGCACCCCGGGCCTTGAGATCTTTGATGATCCTCTTGTCCGCGTCCTTAACGAAAAGCCCCTGGTAATCCGTTACCTCTTCGGTAAATCTGGCCTCGGCATCCACGGGGCACACCGTAGGAACATCGGTATCTTTAAGTAACGTGTAGTCGTCTTCTCCGAATCCCGGGGCGGTGTGTACTATCCCGGTTCCCTCCTCGATCGACACGTAATCTGCCACGAGGGTGCGGAAAGCTCCCCTGTCGCGGAGAGAGGTGAAATAGGGGAACAGGGGCTCGTATTCCAACCCGGCCAGTTCTTTGCCCCTGTACTCCTGCACCACTTTGTAGTCCTGCGGGTTCTTGTAATAGGACTCCAGCCTTTCCTTGGCCAGGATATAATTCTCCTGACCGTCGGCCACCTTCACGTACTCGATCTCCGGACCCAGGGCCAAGGCGAGATTGGAAGGCAGAGTCCAGGGTGTGGTGGTCCAGGCCAGAAAATAGGTATTCTCTTGGTTCAAAAGCTTGAACTTTACGGTGATCGACGGGTCCTGAACATCCTGGTAGCCGCCAAGGTTGAGCTCGAAGTTGGACAGGGCGGTGGAACAGCGCGGACAGTAAGGCAGGATGTAGAACCCCTCGTAGAGCAGCTGTCGTTTCCACAACTCATGCATGATCCACCAGATCGACTCCATATAGTCCGGATCCATAGTCTTGTAGTCATTGTCGAAGTCGACCCACCTGCCGAGCCGGGTGACGACGCTGCGCCATTCCGCGGTGTAGCGAAGCACGATCGACCGGCAGGCTTCGTTGAAACGGGCGATTCCATACTCCTCGATCTGTCGCTTCCCCGAGATTCCCAGCTCTTTCTCCATCTCGTATTCCACGGGCAAACCGTGGCAGTCCCAGCCGAAGCGTCGCTCGACCTTACTGCCCCGCATGGCTTTGTAGCGAGGGATGATGTCCTTGATCGTTCCGGGAACAAAATGTCCGAAGTGGGGCAGACCGGTAGCGAAGGGAGGTCCGTCATAGAATACGTATTCTTCGCAGCCCTCCCGCTGCTGGATTGACTTCTCAAAGATCTTGTGTTTCTGCCAAAACTCGAGTATCCCCTCTTCCATCTTGGAAAAACTGAGCTTGGAATCGACAGGCTTGTACAAATCTACCTCCGGTCAAGCAACGAAGTTTGCCCCTGCTTCAGAGCGACCAACTTCCGTTCCCGCTCGATGGCGAAATCGATAATTGCCTCTATACTGTCGAGTGATGTTGGTTCGCTCATGGGATGGATTCTAAACCGGATGGCTGCGCACTGTCAAAGACCGCAGGTTCCACTTTTCACCGGTCCGCTTGGGTCTTGCCGCCGAGGCACAGCGGGGTACTGAAAGTTGACATTTCACAGCTTGTTCCGGTACACTAGTTTTAGCGAAAAGCTTGTCAACGGCACATGAAAAAGAGCGAAAAGCCCGGCAAAAGCGTAACTGCTAAGTCAAATAAACAAACAAGAATCACCGCTCTCATCCTTCTCAAAAACTACTACGATGAGCAGATCTTCAAGATTCTCATAAAGGATTTTTACAACTCCGATTTGGATATCAGCCTGGCTGCGATCAACGCCTCCGCCTCTCTCGGCAATGAAGTGGCGGTTCCTCGCCTTAATGACATCATGTGGAAGGGGAAACCCGTGCAACAGATCGCGGCGATCCGCAGCCTGGCCCGGATCAAGGCTCCCTCTTCCATAGAAGAACTTGCCAAGTATTTCACCGTCAATCAGGACAGGGATATTCGCCGGGAACTGCTCCGTTCTATTACGATGATTTCACCGATGCATCCCAAGACCATAGAGCTGACCCGAGCCTTGCTCCAGGACTCTGCGGTCGGACGGGAGTACTACGAAATCCTCCTGCCCGCCGTACTCGAGGCAGGGGACCACGAACTGGTCAAGAATAATCTCCCCAAAGCCAATCCGGATGTTCAGCGTTTCGTCTTTACAGAACTGCTCAACACATCATCCGAGGAAGCAAAATCCTATATCGAGTTCTTCCGCGACAACATACGCCAGCTCGATCCCCATACTTTGGGCTGTTTCCTCTGCACCTACGAGCTGAAGTTCCCTAATCCCCAGACCAACTTCGTTATCGATGCCCTCCAAAGTACCGATCCGAGAGCTACCACTTCTTTTATGATGGCCCTGTCGGGCTATCAGGGTCGAGTGGAGAATCCTCAACATATCTACCGGTTGCTGCTGCGCATGCCCTATATTGACATAGATACTGAACGGTTGGTCGGGGATTTCCTCGGGAGAATCATGGAGGAAGTGAAGAAGGAATCCCCACTGCTGATGTCCGAGTTTCTCTTCACTACGGCGACCAATCTCGAGGCTGTCTTTGCCAAACTCAAGAATCAATACGTATCCCTCAAAGGCATCAAGGAAAAGGACACCCTGGTCGCCGTGGTATTTACCAAAATTCTCGAACAGTACGCCACGCCGGAAATTCTGAAGGAGATCCAAAATTTCTTCAAAATAGATTCCGCGGCAGATCCGGCAGCGATCATCAGCAAATTGCAGGAAAGGATGATTGCCGCCTCAAATGACGACAAGAACCGCTTCGACGTATGCCTGCGTTTGTTCAAGACCGATAATCGGGTCACTCGACTCGGCATCTACCAGATCCTGAGCAGGGCTAATCTGAGCACCCCTGCCCTGGCCCGCAGGCTGAATCGACTGATCCGGATCATCGGCAGCCTGGAGATTCGCAATTCCGGGAAAAAGATTCTTGAGATCCTGCAGTTTGCACGGACGGAACGAATTTCCTTCCTCGAGGAAACCTGCGTAGTAACCCTCTGTCAGCTGCTCAATCGTACAGCAATTGAGCAAGCTCAGAGCGTCTTTTCCGAAACCGGTAAGTATCCCCACTCACTGCGAGGTTATATAAGGGGTGCCAGGTTCGTACCGGCGAAGTTCTTCATCAACCCTCTTCTCAAACTGCTTCTACATCCTAAAACCTCTGGAAGTATACGCACCTTGACCGTGGACTCGCTCAAGACCATGAATCTGGCAAGCATCAAGGGAACCCTTCCTCTTTTGGTACGGGCACTTGCACTTGGGGAAATCGAGGAGTCTCTTAAAGAGGATATTGCCGCGATCCTTGCCGACAACGGGGATTCGGTTCTTTTTCAACCCCTGGTTGATTTGACCAGGAACACCGACGGCACCGTTCGGCGCCTCGGAGTCCGCATTCTAAAAGCACTGGTAACACGGGAAAAAAATATTTCCGTTGATGTACTGACCAACCGCCTGTATCTTCTCCTCGAGGACTCGGTTCGAAGCGTCCAGATCGAAGCTTTGCTGGCACTGCTCGCATTGGAAGATGACTTCGCTGTCCAGATCCTGGACGACTATACCAGCGGGAAGGATGAGGCTGCGTGTGTGGAGATCCTTAAAAACCTCGATCCAGGTGTCTCCCATGAGCTGATGGTGAAGGTCCTTAAACTGATCCATGTGGACAGTAAGAAAGTCCACGAGGAGTTGCGGCGGGTTTTCCCTCCTTTCTGCCAGGGGCCATTGGCTGAAAATATCCGCACCAGCCTACTGGAAGCACTGATGGAGGATGGATCAGCAGCCGCCGCCGGTAGTTCAATCAGACCGGTCAGCGCCCCGAGTGTCGGATTTATGGAGAAGGCCAAGCTCGATTTCAAATTGAGGCGGGAGAACGCGCAGATCCTCACGGTTTTCTTTACAGACATCGTCAGGTTCACGGAAAAGACCTCCAAAGCCAAGGCCACAGACCTGATGGAGTTGATCCAAGGTTTCGAGGGCATTACCCTGCCCACCATCGATCGGCTGAAGGGTACCGTGATCAAAAAAATGGGAGATGGACTGCTCGCCGTATTCAAACATCCCTTGAACGCCGCTATCGCCGCCTTGGAGATACAGAAACAAATCCAAGCATACAACGAGTTCAGGATGGAGGAGGAACGCTTCTACGTTCGCATAGGCCTGAACACCGGCCGGGTCATCCGGAAGGAGGGGGACATCTTCGGGGACACTGTGAACGTGGCTTCCCGCATGGAAACCTCCGCGACTCCGGGGGATATCTATCTGACCCAAAACACCTATGATGAGATCAAAGAGTATATCCGCTGCACTCAATTGGGGCCTCTTCAGGTCAAGGGGAAAGCCGAGGCGATTACCGCCTATTCGGCTCAAGAAATTCTCATAGACATAGACAAAATCATATCCGAGTCCCACGTCGGCGAAAAATCCGCTCCAAGCGGTTCCGACGCAGGATCCCTCCTGAACCTCAAAGAATCGATGTTCAAACCCGAGTTCACCGTACCCACCGACGCGAAAAGGAAGGAGAACCTTTTACTTTCGGGATTGATGGGTCTATTCGAGGACTTGAGTAAGGCTGTCGAGAATCTATCCGAGGATTATCATGAGGAGTATATCTTCAAACACTATCTCCAAGAAAAATGGAATGAGACCCTCAAGTCGATCGGTCAAGGCGAGGATGATACTCCTCCAGCCGCGGCGACCGCCACCGTTTGACTCTTTTCCCGCAAGGTGTTATAGTATTTTCGGCACAACAACTTCAAATGCAACGACTCAAAAAAGGGGGTCTATTGGCATCAAAAGATTCGCGGATCAATAACATGATCCAGGTTCGTGAAGTGCGTCTGATCGACGACAAGGGGGAACAACGGGGAATCGTGCCTACCGCCGAAGCCCTAAAAATCGCGACGGACGCCGGTCTTGATCTTGTAGAAATTTCGCCGAATGCGAAGCCACCCGTGTGCAAGCTTCTGGACTACGGCAAATACAAGTTTGAACAGGAAAAGCGGCTCAGGGAAGCCAAGAGGAAGCAGAAGCAGGTTAAGCTCAAAGAGATCCGCATGCAGCCCAAGATAGAAGAGCACGATCTGGGCTTCAAGACCAAGCACATCAAAGAGTTCCTCGAGGAGGGATTCAAGGTCAAGGTGTCCGTTCGGTTTCGAGGACGGGAATTGGCTCATCTGGAGCTAGGCAGGAATGTACTCAAGCGGGTACAGGAGTTGCTCGGTGATTCCTTCGTGATTGAAAAGAGGCCCCAGATGGAAGGCCGGATGATGTCGATGTTCATAAGTCCGAAATCGAAGAAATAGAACGAGAGATAAGGAAACGATATGCCAAAGATGAAAACCAGGAGAAGCGCAGCCAAGAGATACCGAATTACCGGCTCGGGAAAGGTGCGCTACAAAAAACAGAACCTTCGACACATACTGACGAAGAAAAACAGCAAGCGGAAGCGACGACTGCGCCAGTCGGCAACGCTCAGCAGTGTCGAGGCCCACCGCGCCAAGAAACTACTTCCCTATGGATAATGGATAGAGGAGCTTATTACAATGCCACGAGCGATAGATGGAACGAAAAGAAAGAAGCGGCGACAGAAGCTACTGAAACACGCCAAAGGCTTCTGGGGTAGAAGGAGCAATCTGTATCGCACCGCAAAGGACGCGGTAGCCAAATCTCTGTCGTATGCCTATAGAGACCGGAAGACGAAAAAGAGGACCTTCCGCGCTCTGTGGATTACCCGGATTTCTGCGGCCTGCAGACAGCAGGACATGACTTATTCCAGCTTTATCCACGGTCTAGCGCTGGCGGGGGTTCAGATCAATCGCAAAGCCCTTTCCAATCTGGCTATAGAGGATCCAATTGCTTTTTCCACCCTGGTAGAGAAGGCAAAGAAAGCGACGGGAGCCCCGGCGTAATGATCAACCTGGAGCAGATCCAGAAACTCGAAGCAAGGGTCACCAAAGCGGTAGAACTGATCAAAGCTCTCAAAGCAGAAAATCAGTCCCTGAGGCGAACCCTGCATTCGGCACAGAGCCGAATGCAGGAGCTGGAAGCGCTGGTCGGCGATTTCAGAAGCGATCAGAAGGATATCGAAGAATGCATTCTCCGTGCGCTGGAAAATCTTAACGAGCTGGAGGATGAGATCAGCGATCGGCAGGCTGATGCGCCGGAAAAGAAGACCCTCAACAACAAACCTAATGAGGAGCCTCAGGAAGAGAACGCCGAGGTGGATGAGGAAGCAGAGGACAGCCTGCCCTTCGAAGCGAGAGAGGTGGAGGGAAAACCCACGGGCGGCAGCGACGGTTCCGGGGAGCTGGACATTTTCTAGAAGCGAAGCTATGGGGGAGAGGTACGTCTCGGCGGGTGATGGAAAAGAACAGCCTGGAAGTAAACATACTAGGATCCTCCTTCACGGTCCAATCCAGCGGAGACCTGGAATATCTACAGCGGGTAGCGGGCTACCTGAAAAATAAAGTCCAAGAAATCCAACAGAAATACGCAGATAATACGACCCAGGACCCGATAAAGATCAGTCTACTTGCGGGTCTGAACGTCGTAGACGAACTGTTCCGTTGTCAGGGTCGGGAAACGTTTTCAGGAACTGAAAATGGGGAAATTGAGAAGATCACCGAGAGGTTGATCGATACGATCGATAGGAGTTTGTTGGGAAACTAGCCCTGCGGTGTCCGCGAGGAGATTTTTAATCTTCTTGGGTCAAACCAACCTCCTGGGATTCCCAATATCGAAGAAAAAGCGCTCCCCGGTGTAGTCCGAGGAACCTGCTTCTTCGATGAG
>CAZSBH010000030.1:0-43593 GCA_964604845.1 uncultured Spirochaetaceae bacterium | reverse complement strand
GCAGGTTTCAACTGCATAGATATTTGTGATATAAGCAAATATATGCCAGAATAGCTCAGTGGTAGAGCAGCTCACTCGTAATGAGCAGGTCCTCGGTTCAAGTCCGAGTTCTGGCTTTCTCACCTACTAAGATAGGTATTGGCTGCAGCACCGATCTCGACCATGCCTGACCTTACCAAGTGGCTCCAAAACTGCGAACTCTGTCCCAACTTCTGCCGGGTGAATCGCCCGGCGGGGGAAAGGGGGCGCTGCCGTCTCGGTTCGGAGATCGTTGTATCTTCCGCCGATCTCCACTTCGGGGAGGAACCGATGCTGGTCGGCGGAGGCGGCTCCGGAACGATCTTCTTCACCTGCTGCAACCTCAAATGCGTATTCTGCCAGAATTACGACATCAGCCAGCTGGACTACGGTCACCCGGTGTCACAGGTGGAACTGGTGCGGATCATGCTCACCCTTCAGGACCGGGGGGCGGAGAATATCAATCTGGTGACGCCGACCCACCAGGCGGCTCAGATCTTCGAGTCCGTGAAGGAATCACGGCAGCAGGGCCTGCGCCTTCCCATCGTGTACAACTGTGGGGGGTATGAAAACCCGGAGTTCCTCAAACAGCTGGACGGCCTGGTCCAGATCTACATGCCCGATTTCAAATATGGAAACAACGAGGCGGGACAGAAGTACTCAGGGATCGGCGAGTACACGACCTACTGCCGGGAGTCCCTTCTGGAGATGCACCGCCAGGTCGGCGACCTGCAGATGGACGGCAGGGGCGTGGCCACTCGGGGACTGCTGGTGAGGCATCTGGTTCTTCCCGGCCGTATCGCCGGATCGGAGAAGGTAATCGACTTCATCGCCGCCAAGGTTTCCCGCGACACCTATCTCAACATCATGGACCAGTACCATCCGGCCTTTCACGCCTCCGAATACAAGGAGCTCAAGCGGAGGGTGTTCCGACAGGAAGTGGAGGAGGTGGTGCAATACGCTCGTCAGAGAGGACTGACACGGTTGGTATTGTAGAATTGCTTGATTCCAAGTTTTCTCCGAAATTGTCTTGACAGGGTGCACCTTCAGCTATAAGAATTCAGTACCAATATACTTTAAAGGAGGCAGAAAATGCTTCGAATGAAAAAGCTTTTCCTGCTCGTGTTAGTAGTAGGCCTTCTTTGCTCCTCCGTCCTATGGGCAGGGGGAACAAAAGAAGGCAAAGCCGTGAAGATCGGCTGCCTGGTTCCTCTGACCGGAGCTCTTTCCGAGTTCGGTCAGGGATTCCGTCTGGCCGGCGATCTGGCGGCTGAACAACTCGCCGAAGCCGGTTTCCCGATCGACATCAAATACGGCGACACGGAGACGTCGGCCATTCCCGGAGTGGAAGCGGCTCGAATACTCGTGAATGTAGAGAGGGTCGTTGCTATCGTCGGCGCGGCCGCCAGTGGTGTATCGATTCCCGTGGCGGAATCCGTGACGATCCCCAACCAGATCCCGCAGATCTCCAACGCCTCGACCTCGCCGCTGCTCAGTTATCTTCCCGCGGACGAAGGAAAGGACTTCCTGTTCCGCACCACCGCCTCCGATGCTCTCCAGGGCATCGTGCTCGGCAAGGGTGCCGCGGATGCGGGGTTCAAGAAGGCAGCGGTCTTTTACGTCAACAACCCGTACGGTCAAGGACTCCTCGATGAGTTCACCAAGTCTTTCGAAGCCGCAGGCGGCAAAGTGGTGGCCGCTGTTGCCCACGACGAAAAACCGGCTCCCACGTATGTGTCTGAGCTGCGCCAGCTGATGCAGTCCAAGCCCGATGTTATGCTGGCTCTCGGATACCCCGGACAGGCCACCGTGTACCTCAAAGAATTCTTCGAAGCCGGATACCAGAAGAATACCTTCCTCCTGTTCTGTGACGGTACCAAATCTGTGGCAATGCCCGAAGCCCTCGGTCCCAAGAATATGGCTGGTTATTTCGGTACAGCTGCAGGGAGTGTCTCAGGAGACTCGCTGGCGAACTTCCAACGGGATTACGCGGCCAAGTACGGTGAGCTGCCGCCGCTGCCCTACATGGACAGCTTCTATGACGCTATCGTGATTGCCGGCCTGGCGGCTGCCGCTGCTCAAGCCGAGGGAAAACCCGTCACCGGAGTAAACGTACGGGACATGCTGCGCAGAGTATCCAACCCGCCGGGAGAAGTTGTTGTGGCCGGCGTCGATGGCTTCAAGAAAGCCCTCGAACTGCTCAAAGCGGGCAAGGACATCAACTATGAAGGTGTTGCGGGCGCCCAGGACTTCGATAAGAACGGCGATGTAGTCACCCCGATCGAAGTCTGGAAGTATGTGGAAAACCCACCTTACATCGAGAGTGTGCGCTTCGAGACCCCATAGACTCTTCGCCCTCAAGTCCTGTAAAAAAAGCCGGTTGCTCGAAACGAGCACCGGCTTTTTTTCTTTTTCGGCTTTTCGGCACAGTCTGCTGTCTAGGATCCTTTGTGGATCAAAGGATCAATCAACGGTAAC
Organism: uncultured Spirochaetaceae bacterium; assembly: GCA_964604845.1. GTDB lineage: Bacteria > Spirochaetota > Spirochaetia > SZUA-6 > DRHE01 > JAFGQJ01. The sequence goes on along the minus strand of CAZSBH010000030.1, from coordinate 41,097 downwards.
GATCTTGTCCTCCGATACTTCGTTCACGAAGATACTCTCATATCTCCCTGATGAAACGACCTTGTGGGCATGAGGCAGATACGTGGAAGCAAAAAAATAAAGAACGTCGCTCATATCGGCATACGAGGGAATCACCGTATAGCGGTAGTAACAATCGTAATCCTCGAGGATCTTTTTTTTCTTCTCATCTTCCTCCAGATCCGGGTCGGTGACTTTCCTCAGCCAATTTCGCAAGCCCCCGTACCAGGCCTTGGATATATGGATGAGATTCAGCTTCTTGTACTTGTCCTCGTAATACAGCTCGTAGATCCCGGCAACCGAAGGCACTTTGGTGATGATTTCGTATCGATCCGCCTTCTTCAACCGGGACCAGAACACCGTGTAGTACACGTTCGGGGCATCGACGAGCTTCGTTATCTTTGGCTCCAAGCGCCCCTCCTTACCCGCAGACAACTAGATTGGAGTTACCGTGTGTAGGAAGTATAGGGTAAAGCCGTTCTGTCTACCTCGGATCGAGGTAACTGCTAGTCCGCCACCCTTATTTGCACATTTTGCGTGCTGTCGTTTCCAGAGCAGCTCGATAGGCCGGAAAGGTGTAATTGCCCTTCACTACGGCCAGAGATTCCGCCTTGGCCTTCATCTTGTCCCAACACAAACGGCAGACGTCGTTACCCAATACATTGAAAAAATTTCTGTCCAGGGATGGACTCTCTATCTTCTTACCACATGAATTGCAGACAATCGTTACCATCGATAAACCTCCTAGTGCTGATACTAATTTGTACCATTACCCGCAGTTTTTTCAAGCAGTTTTTTCCGATTTATTCTCCTAAAAACGGGAGACCTGGCGTTCTTCGCCGATAATCCCCTTCGGCCGAGCGGCTGTGAATACGACCAACAGAACCCCGATAATCACGTAGCGGATAAAAGGAGCTCGGGTCTGAAAGCTCGGCGGCACCACTTTCAGGATCAGGAAAGTCGTCCAGGACCAAAGCGCCCAGACAATAAAGGCGCCGAGGATCGCTCCCTTGTTATTCCCGGTACCACCGACGGTAAGCATGGTCCAGATGATGAAGGTACCGAACAAGGGCTCGAACACGCTGGGCTGAATAGTTGCCGAGTAATGGGCGTACAGAGCACCGGCGATGCCCATGATCATGGCGCCCAATGCGAGGGACTGAAGCTTGAAGAAGAACACGTTCTTTCCATCCGCTGCAGCCATGACCTCGTCTTCCCTGATCGCTCGCAAGACCCTCCCCCAGGGGGAGCGAATCCCCCGCTCGAGGGCGAAGTATATTATCAACAGAAATATCACCACGATGAGCAGGTATATGTAGTTGTAGTAGATCGGAGGCACCAGATTACTGAGGGGCCTTTTCAAACCGATCAAGCCTTGAGCCCCGTTTGCCAGCCAACGCTCGTTGTTGAAGAAAATCCGAATCGTTTCAGCGATACCGATCGCCGAAATGGCCAGATACCCTTCACTCAAACGAAGCGTCAACAGTCCGATTAGAACGGCGACGATACCGGCGAAAATGGCAGCAAAAACAACCCCAAGGAGAAAAGGCATGTTCAAGCCGAAGGCCTGCTTCACGTAGGTTGCCAGGGCTCCGGTAGGCATCTTGGATGTGAACAGGGCAGAGGTGTAGGCACCGACGGCAAAAAACCCCGCGATGCCGAAATTCAACAATCCGGTGTAACCCCAATGCACATTGAGACCCATGCTGAAAATCGCGTAGATTGATGCCATGATGGCGAAAGAAACAAAGAAGTCGAGTAGTCCCATTATGCTTTCCCCCTTCCGAAGATTCCTTTAGGACGGAAAATCAGCACCAGGATCATAATGATAAAGGCCACCGCCGGTTTATAGGTCGGAACCAGGAAGAGCGTGGATACCTGTTGGGCGATTCCCATCACCAATCCCCCTGCAAGGGCACCGGTGATACTGCCCTTTCCGCCTAAGATTACCGCGGCAAACAGGGGCAGGAGGAAGATCCAACCCATCTCCGGCCGCAGCTGAGTTTCAATCCCATAAAGGATGCCCGCGATCGCCGCCAGCATTCCGGCGATTCCCCATGCCCAGATCAGCATCCGCTCTACATTGATACCCGAAACCCGGGCCAGGTTCGGATTGTCCGCCAATGCCCTCAGCGCTTTACCGGTTTTTGTTCGGCCGAGGAACAGGTACACACCGGCGACCGCTCCCCAGGCCACGATCATGATGAAGATCTCGTCAACCCTGAGCTTGATTCCCGCAGGCAGGAACACAACCGGGCGCAATCCCTGGGAGTAAAAGTGAAAATCCGCTCCCCAGATGATATAGATAAACCCGCGCAGAGCCCAGGCCACACCGATCGAGGCGATGAATGCGGTAATGAAGTGGGCTCCCGCCCTCCTCATGCGCTTGTACACCAGCCTGTCCACCGCAACCGCAAGGCCGATGGAGATGATGACCGAAGGGATGAACGAAAGCAGCAGTCCCCAGCTGAAGGAGAAGGGACCTACAGTCCCCTGCAGGAAGCCTATCCGGTTGAATAGACCCCCGAACAACAGAGCGATATACGCTCCAACCGTTATCTGATCGCCGTGGGCACAGTTAAACAGATCCGTGATTCCCCAGATCAGGGTAAGACCTACGCTGCCCAGGGCGATGATGCTTCCCAATACTATTCCGTAGACAATGAGCTCGATCATATTACCTCCCCAAGTAGAGCTTGCCGATTTCTTCGTCGTTCATCAGCTCCTGGGCCGTGCCTTCCGCCTTCTTTTCGCCTCCCTCGAGGATATAGGCGCGATCGGCACAGCGAAGAGCCTGGGCATTCTGCTCCACCAGGAACACCGTCACCCCCTGCTTGTTCAGGGTCTGGATCTTCTCGAAGATCTGCTCGACGAGAAAGGGGGCGAGACCGGTGGAGGGCTCGTCGAGAAGCAGCACCGTCGGATTCAGCATCAAGGCCCTGCCGATAGCCAGCATCTGCCGCATACCGCCACTCAGATCCCCGGCCCGGCTTTTGCGCCGATCCGTTAGATCGGGGAAAAGCTCGAATACCTCCCCGATTCGGGGCTTTATATCATCCTCCCGGATAAAGGCGCCCATTTCCAGATTCTCCTGAACCGTCAGAGCCGGAAAGATGTTCTCTTCCTGGGGCACGTAGGACATACCGGTGCGGGCTACCTTTTCAGGCTGGGTGCCCGTGATGTCCTCGCCCTTGAAGTAGACCTTACCCTTTTTGGGAGTTACGACTCCAAAGATCGTTCGCAAAACCGTGGTTTTTCCGGAACCGTTCGGGCCGAGGAGGGTGACGATTTTACCCTCTTCCACTTCGAGGGATAGCCCGTGCAGGACATCCATGCTGCCGTAGCCGGACACTACGTTTTCAACGCGAAGTATGCTCATGCCATCGTACCTCCCAGATAAACTTCCAGCACCCGTTTGTCCCCCCTTACCTCTTCCGGGGTCCCCTCGGTCAAAACTTTTCCCCGATCCAGGACTATGATGGGATCGCAGATGTCCATGACCAACTCCATCTCATGTCCGATCAGGAGCACGGTGATCCCCTGTTCCTCCACCACTTGACGGATTCGGCTGGCCAGGGTTCGCCGCTCGGATGGATTCACCCCGGCGCCGGGTTCGTCGAACATGATCATGGTCGGCGACGCCATCATGGTGCGGGCCAGTTCGAGCAGACGCTTCTGTCCACCCGACAGGTTGCCCGCGTACTCATCTTTCAGATGCAGCAGTCCGACGGATTCCAGGCTCTGGAGAGCCTTGTCCCGAAGCTCCTGCTCCTGCTTGGTTACCATCTTCGGGAAAAACCAGGTACGCCAAAGCTTCTCGCCCTCCTGGCCGGGGGGAACGAGCATGACGTTTTCCAGCACGGTCATGAGTTTCAGCTCCCTGCTGATCTGGAAGGTCCGGCAAAGACCTTTGCGGAAAGTCCGATGCAAAGACAGACCGTCGATCCTCTCTCCTTGAAAGTAGATCTCTCCTGCATCGGGATTGTAAAACCCGGAGATAAGATTGAAGAGGGTCGTTTTTCCCGCTCCGTTTGGTCCGATGAGACCGGTGATTCGATTCGGGGCTACATCGAAGCTGACATCATCTACGGCCTTGATACCACCGAAGTACCTGCGGACATTCCGGAGCGACAGAATTGGGGAATCGTTATTTGAATTCAAATGTTCCTCTCCTCGTGTCGTGAATTATTGGAAGACTAACAGCGAATTATAACGGTGGAGTGGAGGCGGGTCAAGAAAATGTAGCACCCTGCAGCGAACGATTTAGGCCGGCCCCCCCTGGGGGTTCCGGCTGAGCGGCTTCCCACTAATCCTGTCGGCGGCGGCGGGATTTCACGAATCTATTAAAATCATTGATGTTGCGGACAACGATGCGGTCCGGATACAGTTCGATCCGGCGCTGGGCGATGAAGTGGTTGATCACCTGCCGGCACTTCTCCGGAGATATGCCGGCCCAGTGAGCCACGTCGTCTACGGTGGTTTTGAACTCTATCTTCTCCTCTTCGCTGGTATCCACCGGCTCGTTCTCCGAGAGCATGAGGAACACATCCGCCACTTTGGCTTCCACGTCGTCCAGCGTGAGGATCTGGAACTTCCGCTTCTGATCGTGGATCCTCATTGCAAAGAGCTTCAGAAGGGTCAAGGCGACTTGGGGATTGCCCTGCATCAGGATGTCGAAGTTTTCCTGGTTGAACTCCAGAGCGGTAACCTGGTCTATGGCAATCGCCGTAGCCGATCGGGGAGCCTCCTCAAGGATGGCCATCTCCCCGAAGATCTCGCCGGGATTGAGTACGGCTATGGTTTTCTCAAGATCTCCGAAGATCTTGACGATCTGTACCCTGCCAACCTGGATCAGGTAAAAATTATCCCCCGGCTCGTATTCGCTGAAGATCATATCCCCGGCTTGAAAGGTTTTGCGGAAGCGATTGAAAGCTTCGGGTATACCGTTCATTCCCCACTCCCCCCCAGTTCGCGCAGGGCTTTCTTGACTTTTCTGATCACGGCGTCCTCATCACCGGACAACGAGAGGATCTTGCTGTAGAAGCCCTTGGCTTTCTCCGGATCACCTTTTTCCTCGTAACACTTGCCCACGTAGTAAAGGGCTTCCCGAAGATCGGGATGGTTCGGATATTTCTGAATCATCGTGGTAAAGGCTTGGACCGAGGCGTCATGCTGTTTCAAATAATATAGAGAGCGCCCCATTTCATATTGACTCTTGGCCGTGTACTCCGCGTCCTGGTTCTCCGCCACGATTTTCCGGAACTGCAACAGAGCCTCCTGGTATTTTTGCTGGCTGAGAAGACTGACGGCATTGTAATACTGCTTGGCAACCGCGGACATTTCCTGCGATTCTCGGCTATCGGCGGGTTTGGGGACCGCTTGGGAGCTTGCCACCTCTCCGGGAATCACCGCAGGTCCTTTGCCCTGGCCGTACTTTTGTAGATACTGCTCGGAGGTCTGGATCTTCTGAGTGACATCCGTGGCATAGTGACCGGACGGGTAATAAGTCAAGTAACGCTTGTATGCGTAGAGTGCCTGGGAGTAACGCTTGTTTTTCAGGTAATATTCCCCGATTCGATATAGGCCCTCCTCCGGCTTGATCTGCTCCTCCGAAAAGATGAGGTTCTGCACTTGCTTGTGAATCCGCCGCAGCATGTTCGAGTAGATCTTGAGCATCTTCAAGATGATCCGCGTGTTCTGCAGGGCAAGTTGCTCGAACTCGGGAACGGAAAAGGCAATAGCAACGGAGTTGGATAGAACCTGAGCGGTCTCTTCCCGGGCGTATCGTCCCAGAGCGGACCGGACACCGAAAAACTCTCCCGTCTTTATCAGGTCGTGAATCTCCTGGCCGGTTTCGATATCCGTATAGTTGAGACTGACCTGTCCGCTTTTAAGGATGAAAATCTTATCGCTTATATCACCTTTGAAAAAAATGATAGAGTTGGCTTTGTATTGCATTGCCTTCGGCGACACGGGATCTCACTCCTCCATTACAAGACTACCCATCCAAGGGTAAATAATCAAGAACCTTCTTAAAACCGACAGCACGGCGGACCCTCTCCAGCAAACCCGCCGGGTCACCTTTGACGCACATCTTTCGTCCTTGTACCGTGACAGTGGTGTAGTCGCATTCCCTACGACGAAAGAGCTGTTCGTATTTGCCATCCCCGTAGATGGGGGTACCTTCCTGAACCATCAGCTCGATATCCTCCATGCGTGCCGATACGAGGGCTTCATAGGGGTCACTTTCTGTCGACCGGATACACAGCAAGTCCGCATACTTGCCCCCTTCCAGACTTCCAATCTTGTCCTGCATCCAGAAAGCCCTGGCCGGATTTACCGTCACCATCTTGACCAAGGTTTTTGCATCCAGTTCCTCCCCATACATACGCCTGTAGATATAACGGGCGAAACGGATTTCTTCCAGAAGGTTCACCGAACCGGTGGCCGTGGAGTCAGTACCGATGCAGACATTGACTCCATCGGCGATCATCTTCCTGATCTTGCAGGTAACGTTGAACATAAAGATGTTCGAGGCGGGACACCAGGCAATACTGGCACCGGCATCCCGTACCCGTCGTATATCCTGATCACTGAAGCCAATGCAGTGAATCAGCACAGCATGATCATCAAGACAGTTCAGCTTTTCCAGGATGTCCACCCCAGACTGGGATTCCTCGTCGAAACCTTCCTCCAGGTGGGTAATGAAAGGATATCCCCGTTCGACCGCTCTCTTATGCTCTATCTCGATTCCATCCCCCCAATTCAGGTCGAAGGAAGAGCACTCGTGGGCCAGGGTGTAGTCGCTAATCACCCGCACGGGCAGCATGGGGATCAAGGGCTCGTTGAACTCGTGAGGGAAGTGGTCGTTCACAGTCGCCACTCCCGAGAAAAGATTCTTGTAGGCCGACAGGAGGTACATCTGTTCTACGGAGATTTTTGCCCGCTCCTCCAAGACCGGAGAACTACGCAGATCTCTCTCCCAATACGACCAGTTCAGGTAGTAGTCCCCATTCTGAGGACCGATACGGGGGAGATAATCACCCCTTAGGTGATCATGCACATTGATCAAGGCCGGGTAGCAAAAGGTACCGGCGTCGAATTCCACATCGAATTTGGCGACATCCCTCAGTGACTTGATGCGATTTTTCTCGATTTTTACTCTACCGTTACGGATGATTTCAGCAGGTGTCACGATTGTCATGCCGCTCAAAGAGTAGGTAGGAAGCATTGCTGTTCCTTTCCAACGTTTTTGAGAAAAGTTTTCCTCCCTTTATTATCGCCACCCGAGTGTAAACCATTCAGAATTAAATTATTGAAATAATCAGCAAAATATGGTATTGCAGATAGTTGGGAAGCAGTGGTGGGAATCTCAGAATTTTTCAGCCACCACCGGGAGCAGGTTACAACCTCCATTCGCCATGATCGCCAAACTGGGGAAAAAATTCAGCGAAGCCTTTGGACGCTTTCTCTACGCCACCGGTTTCCTTCTGAACGTCATCAAAGAGTCTGCTCTGTTCCTCCGACGCCGGCAGGTCGGATTCAGAGTATTGGTGATGCAGCTGCTGTTTACGGCTGTCGAGGCGATGGGAATCGTCGCCCTGATCTCCCTCGGCCTCGGAGCGGTGATCGTGGTTCAGGGTATCTCCATCCTCCCGAAGTTCGGCCAGGGAAAGCTGATCTACACGATTTTATTGATCGTCATTACCCGAGAGCTGGGTCCTCTGCTCACCGCCTTCGTAATCATTGCTCGCTCCGGCACGGCTATCGCCACCGAATTGGGGAATATGGTGATCTCCCACGAGATCGAGGCCTACGTCTCCGTGGGTATCAATCCGATCTCCTACCTAGCCGCACCCCGTTTCCTCGGGGTTACATTTTCGATGGTCCTTCTGACTATCTATTTCAACTTCTTCGGGCTGTTCGGTTCTTATGTGGTCACCCAATTCATAAATCCCATTCAACTTCAGGATTATTTTCAAAATCTGCTCAGCGTCATGACCGTTGCAGACATCGTATCATCCCTTCTCAAGGCACTGGTCTTCGGGATTCTCATCGCTTTCACGGCCATCTACCAGGGTTTCAGTGTGCGGGTGTCCACAACGGAAATCCCCCAGGTGGCGATCAAGGCTGTAGGCCAGGGATTCGTTCTCTGCATCCTCGCCGATGCGGTCATTACGCTGATCTACTACGTCTGAGGGATCATGGAATCGTTGATCGAACTACAAACAGTCACCGTGCAGGCTCAGGAGCACATCAGCCTGGACTCAATCAGCCTTGTCATTCCCGGCAACAGAAGTACGGTGATCATGGGTCCTTCCGGCAGCGGCAAGAGTATGTTGTTGAAGGTGGCGGCGGCGGTCATTCCTCCGGACAGCGGCAGAGTCCTTCTACACGGAAAGAATCTGCAGCGCCTTTCTCAAAAGGAGCTGTTCCAGTTTCGGCGTACCAGCGGTTTCATGTTCCAGGATGCTGCGCTTTGGGCCAACAAAACGATTTTTGAAAACCTGGCGCTGCCGATCCAATTCCATTTCCCGAACCGTAGTCCGGAAGAGATAAAGAGGCGAATCCGCAGGCTCCTGCAGCCGATGAATCTCCTGGACTCCCTAAACTTGAGACCGGCCGCCCTTTCCGAGGGTGAGCAGAAAATTGTTTCCTTCCTCCGGGCAATCGTACTGGACCCGGCGATTCTGTTTCTCGACGAGCCCACCCCTTCGATCGACCACCAACTGCTCGAGAAAATGCTGGGAATGATCCGAGGGCTGAAGGAGAATGGCTGCACGATCATCGCCGTCACCCACGATGCACACCTGGCGTCCATGATCGCCAACCATCTTGTGATTCTCAAAAGTGGCCATATTCTCGAAGCCGCCGGTATCTCGGAAGTACGCAGAAGCGCAAACCGTGAAGTGATTGAAATCCTTACTCAAGTCTTGAGCGAAGCGGCCACCTATGATACGGATATACTCGATCTTCTACAGGAATAGGCGATGTATTGGGAAAAAGAAATTGAAACCATGGGCCGTTCGGACCTGGCCCGTCTGCAGCTGGATCGTTTGAACTGTAGTTTGAAGCAGGCCGGACGATCTTCCTTCTATAGAAAGCGTTTCACCGGCATTGGGTCGACCACGCTGGCCGGCCTCGGCGATCTGACCGCCCTGCCCTTCACGACCAAGGACGATCTTCGAAATGCCTTCCCCTACGGTTTCCTCAGCGTCGATCTGAAGGAGGTGGTCCGCCTACACTCCTCTTCCGGCACGACGGGCAACCCGACCGTGGTATTCCATACCGCCGGGGACATCGACCAATGGGGAAACCTGATTGCCCGCTGCATGTTTACGACGGGAGTACGCAAGCACGACGTGTTCCAGAACATGATGGGTTACGGACTGTTTACAGGGGGTCTGGGATTCCACTATGGGGCGGAAAAACTGGGCGTAATGACCATCCCGATAGGTCCCGGCAACAGTAAGCGACAGATCTGGTTCCTCCAGAATCTCAAGACTACTGTCGTTCACATCTTGCCCAGCTACGCGCTGCGCTTGTACAGCTTCTTTGAAGAACTCGCCGTAGATCCGAGGAAAGACCTGTCGCTACGCATCGCCTTTATCGGAGCCGAGCCCCACAGCCAAGAGATCCGCAAGAAAATAGAAGACCTCTATAATATCAAGGTTTACAACTCGTATGGATTGTCGGAGATGTGCGGTCCCGGGGTGGCTTTCGAATGTGAATGTCAGGAGGGTCTACATATTTGGGAGGATCACTTTTATCCGGAAATCGTCGATCCGGCAAGCGGAGAGGTGCTGCCGGAGGGCGAGCGGGGCGAGCTGGTATTGACAACCCTCACCAGGGAAGCGATGCCCCTGATACGCTACCGCACCCGTGATCTGACCCGTTTCTTGCCTGGAAACTGTCCCTGCGGGCGGACCCATCGAAGAATCGACCGCATCACCGGACGAAGCGACGACATGCTGATCATCAACGGGGTCAACATTTTCCCGATCCAGATCGAAAAAACCCTGATGGCGATCCCCGAGATCGGGCATAACTATCTCATCGAGATCCGCAAAGAAAACTTCATGGACAGACTCCAGGTGCATGTGGAGATCAACGAAGAAGTGTTTCACGGTACCTTGGCAGAACTGGAAAAACTTCAGGGCAAAGTGGTCTCGAGCCTGCGGGCTGAGCTGGGCGTGACACCCAACGTGAAGTTGGTGGAACCTTCTAGCCTACCCGTATCCGAGGGCAAAGCGCAGCGGGTTTACGACTACAGAAACAACGCTGAAGCGGAGGGGTGATATGGGAGTACAGCTGGCGGTATTTCTTGAAAACAAGCCGGGGAAATTAGAGACCATCACCAAGGTACTGGCCGAGGAGGGCATCAACATCCGGGGTATCTCGATGGCCAGTGAGGGGGAGTTCGGCGTGCTCAAGATGCTCGTGGATGACCCCGGCAGAGCCCATCAAATATTGAAGGCACAACACTTCACCGTCTCCGAGAGAAACGTCGTAGTGGCGATCATCGCAGATCGCCCGGGAGCCCTGCACGACCTGCTGCTCACCCTCTCCTCCCAAAACATCAACATCGAGGACTGCTACGGAATCGTACTCGAGGAGGGCGGAAAGGCGGCGATTGTTCTCGATACCGAGCAGTTTCCCCAAGCGGCAAAGGTTTTGCAGGATAATAAGATCTGGCTTCTCTCTGATGGAGAGCTGTACTCGCTCTGATGGCTACCGGGCTTGATGAAGCATTCGGGCCGCCTATTGCCGGCATCGGCAGGCCGCCTTTTTTTCCACCTAGAGGGTGCGGTTATCCACAACACGACGAACCTTGGCACCGCTATCCCGAAGCAATGAACGGGGCTCGACCAGCGTAACTTTAGCTTCCACTCCGAGTACGACCTCAATCTTTCGGGTGATCGTGTCCCGGAGCCGCTCGAGGTTCTTCAGCTCATCAAAAGCGGGAAAACTCTCCAAAATCTCGACCTGCACCTCCATCGTGTCATTGCCGTCCTGTCTGTCGAGAATGATCCGATAATGGGGTGCGGTCCCTTCGGCCTCGAGGAGGATCTCCTCGATCTGGGAGGGAAAGATCTTTTGCCCCTTGAAAAAGATCAGGTCGTCGGTCCGTCCCGTCACCCGGCGCATTCGGCGCAGCGTCCGTCCGCAGGAACAGGGTTCTTCGATCAAAGAGCTGATGTCTCCGGTCCGGTAACGAATCACGGGGAAACCCTCCTTGGTGATAGTGGTGAACACCAACTCCCCCTCCTGACCTAGAGGCAGCGGAGAAAGGGTCTTTGGATCGATCACCTCTACAATGAAGTGATCCTCGTTGACATGCATACCGTGCTTCTGCTCGCACTCCCCCGATACACCGGGACCAATCACCTCGGTCAGTCCGTAGTTGTCCAGGGCGGCAATGTGCAGTCCCGTCTCCAACTGGGTCCGGAGTTTCTCGCTCCACGGCTCGGCACCGAACAGCCCTACTTTCAAGTTCAAACTTTCCGCGTGGATCTCGAGCTCCTCCAGGGTCGAAGCAATGTTCACGGCGTAACTGGGAGCGCAGATCAGGACCGTGGTTTTAAAATCCCTCATAATCATGATCTGCTTTTCCGCTGTGGAGGTCGACGAAGGGATCACCGAAGCGCCGATCTGTTCCGCCCCCTGATGGAACCCGAATCCTCCAGTAAACAGATTGAAAGGAAAGGCGATTTGTACAACATCGTGATCGGTAACTTGAGCAGCGGCGAGCAGACGGGCGGTACAGTCGGTCCAGTGACGGAGGTCGTTTTTCGTATACCCGACAATGATGGGTTTTCCTGTGGTGCCTGAGGTGGAGTGGATACGAAGGATATCCCGAAGGGGCACGGCGAACATGTCGTAGGGATAGCTCTTTCGCAGGTCTTCCTTGGTGGTAAAGGGAAGCTCAGCCAGATCTTGGATGCTCTTGATTTTTTCGATATTGACTTTGTGCGCATCAAAGCTCTGCTTGTAAAAGGAGACGTAGCGGTAAACCCGGTAGAGGGTGGACTGCAGACGTTCCACCTGAAGCTGCTCCAGCTCCTCCCGCGGTAGGGTTTCGTAGTCCGGATCCAGTATCATAATCAGCTCAACTCCTCTATCCTTTTATAGTCCTTTCCCAGGTAAGCTCTCTGCACGTCATGATTGTCCAGAAGGTCCTGAGAAGTTCCGGAAAGCACGATCTGCCCCGTTTCGAGCACGTAGCCCCGGTCGGCTATGTCGAGGGAGGCTCGGGCATTCTGTTCCACCAGAAGGACGGTCTTGCCGAGCTCCGGAAGCCTGGCGATGGTGGAAAATATCTTTTCCACCATCAGAGGAGCCAATCCCATCGAGGGTTCATCCATCATGATCATATTCGGACCCGCCATGAGAGCCCTGCCGATCGCCACCATCTGCTGTTCCCCGCCGGAGAGGGTCCCGGCCAACTGATCCTGCCGCTCGCGCAGAACAGTAAACAGCTCGTAGATCTCCTCCAGCCGCTCCTTCACCTCGCGGTGTTTTCCTCCTCGAGCGAGTAGATACGCTCCCAAAGTAAGATTGTCCTTGATCGACAAGGTATTGAACAGCTGCCGTCCCTCCGGCACGAGCACACAGCCCCGGCGCACGATTTCTTCCATAGCGACGTTGCTGATGCTTCGATCTTCGAAATGAATCGAACCGGCTCTGGCCTTCAGAATCCCGGAAATCGTTTTTAAAAGTGTCGTTTTCCCGGCACCGTTCGCTCCGATGATGATTACGATCTCCCCCGGAGACACGTGCAAAGAAATGCCTTTCAGTACCCGCAGCTTTCCGTAGCCCGATTCGAGGTTTCGTATCTTAAGCATGGTCCCCACCCAGGTAGATCCGAATCACCTCTGGATCCCGCTGAATATCTTCAGGCTTGCCCTCGGCGACCTTCCTTCCGTAGTTGAGAACCACGATCTCGTCGGAGATATCCATGACCAGGGACATGTCATGTTCGACGAGTAAAACCGTGATCCCCCCCTTGCGGATCTTCAGAACAAGGTCGGCCATCTCCCTCGTCTCGTAGATGTTCAATCCCGCCGCCGGTTCATCCAAGAGTAGGAGTGAAGGTTCGGTTGCCAACGCCCTGGCAATCTCCAGAATGCGCTGTTTGCCAAAGGGCAGGTTCGAGGCCAGATCCTCCGCGGTGCCCATCAGTCCCAGGGAATCGAGAAGTTCCAAGGAGCGTTCCCGGATTTCTCTCTCCTCTTTCCAGGTCCAAGGTAGGTTGAAAACCCCGGACAAGAAGCCGGCTCGGGTGCGGGGGTGCCGACCTACCATCACATTCTCCAGCACTGTCATGCGGGAGAAGAGTTTGGTTGTCTGAAAGGTACGACAGATACCCATCTCCGTTATTCTGTGGGGCTGGAGCCGGGTGATCTCCTTGCCGTTCTGGCGCACAACACCCGAGTCAGCGGCCAGCATTCCGGAGATCAGATTGAACAGGGTGGTCTTTCCTGCTCCGTTCGGTCCGATCACGGACTTGATCAACCCCGGCTGAACCGAGAAGGAAACATCGTTTACCGCTTTCAAACCGCCGAAGGAACGGCTCAAGCTTCTGACCTCCAACAGCATATCAGTCATCCCCTGACCCCTGTGACTTGGAGGAACGAACCAGGGCGGCGATTTTCCGGCGGATGAGCAGTAGATTTCTGAAAGCCGGAGCTCGCAAGAGACCATCCGGAAAGAACAGCATGATCACCAGCAGGATCCCGGCAAATACCGAATCGTCGTAGGTACCGAAGTAGCCCCTGAGGGACAGAAAGTTCAAGAGCATGCTCATGAGCAAGGCCCCCCAGAGATTATCCATGCCCCCCACCGCAACCACCGCTACGTAGCGCACCGATTTCATACTGGTAACCTCCGAGGGACCGATGCTGCCATTGTAGTGGGTAAGAAAGATACCGCCTATAGCGGCGAACACGGCGCTTAGTACGAAGGTGGCGAGCTTGTAGCGTGCTGTGTCGATCCCCATGGCTTTGGCCGCGTCCTCGCTTCCATGGATCGATCGAAGAGCTCTCCCGACTCTCGACTGAATCAGGTTCAAAGCAAGGAGCATTCCAAGCAGCACAAGGGTCCAGGCGATGTAGTAATTAGAAATGCGCGTCGACAGGGATCCGCTGACCTCCAAACCGAAAAGGGGAAACGGAGGCACACCTGTTATTCCATCCGCCTCTCCCAGAAATTTCGTGCCCAACACGATTCTATAGATGATCAGACCGAAGCCAAGGGTGGCCATGGCCAGGTAGTGTCCCCGCAGTCTGATCACCGGAATGCCTATGATCAAGGCGATCACTACGGTCACGATCAGGGCGGCGATCAACGCCAGCCAGGGAGAGAAGGACAGCAGAACGTTTCCGTACAGATCCTGACGCTGCAGAACCATCCCCAACCGAGATAGGGTCCGCACCGACGGCAGATCCGTATAGGGCATGAGATTCATCGTCGTCAGCGCAGCGGATGTATATCCGCCGATGGCGAAAAACCCCGCCTGTCCCAGGGAGATCTGTCCGGCGAAACCCATAAGCAGGCACAATCCCAGCACGACCAGGGAGTAGTATGCGGACATAGTCAGCTGGGTCAGGTAGTAGTTGGCGCCGCTGCCTGAGACTACGAGTTGGACTACGACAACGACGGCGAGCACAGCGAGAATGGGGAGATACTTTTGCAGGCGCGGGTGCATCAGAACTCCTTGAGGGAGCTGGCCTCCCGGTTCCCGAACAGACCACTTGGACGGAAGAAGAGGATCACGAGCAGTACGACGATCGAAACCGCGTCGATATAGGCGAGGGGAAGTACGGCGATGCTGAAAGCCTCGAGCAGACCGAGGAGGAGGCCGGCAACCACGGCGGCGGTAATACTGCCCAGCCCGCCGAGAATGGCCACGGTGAATCCCTTTATGGCCAGAGGTGCCCCCATAGCGTACTGGGTCTGGGTCAACGGGGAGATGGCACACCCGGCCAGGGCGCCGATAGCGGCGCTGAGCATGAAGGAAAATGTCACCATCTGAGTAGCCCGGATTCCACACAACCGGGCGGCTGTGCGGTTATCCGAACAGGCCCGCATGGCCCGACCGACCAGGGTGAGCCGGAAAAACAGATTCAGTGCAACGACGATCACGGCGCTGATCCCAAGCACCCAGAGGACCTGTGGGGATATGTGTGCGCCGAGAATTTTTACCGAGGATATTTCGCTTCCCGTGAAGTACCGGAGGGTTCGCACCTTTTCATCCCAGATGTGAAGCATGGACTCACGAATCAGGATCGACAAACCGATGGTGATGATGACCAGCCGGAGTACCGAGGGACCCTTGAGCCACTTGATGAAGAGAAAATCGATAATTGCGCCCACGCCCATGGTCACTACCACGGCGGCGGCGATCGCCAGAGGAAGAGGGAGGAAGGATGAAAGGCTGATACCGATCATCCCTCCCAGAATCAAGAACTCCCCTTGAGCAAAATTGATGATGCCCGTCGTGTTGTAGATGATGTTAAAACCGATCGCAATGATCGCGTATATACTCCCGGTTGTTAACCCGGAGAGAAAGTATTGAAAAAACTGCTCGAAACTCAAGGGTCGATTAGTATGGAAACGAACAGCTTACTGTTCCAGCACTACGAACTTGCCGTCCTTTACCGTAAGCATCTCGAAGGAGTCCAAACCCAAACCGTTGTGGTCACTCGGGGAGATGTTGAAGATTCCGGCGGTGCCGACAACTCCTTGCAGGCTTTCGATGGCATTCCGAACATCCGCCATCTCTACACTTCCGGCTTTTTCGATCGCGGCTTCGAGGATGATGAAGGCGTCGTAGGCGTGACCTCCGAAGGTGCTGACATCTTCACCATAGCGCGACTCGTACTCGCTCTTGTACTCGACCAGCAGAGCCTTCTGGGGATGACTCGCGGGAAGAACATCGGCAACCAGCAGGCGCCCGCAAGGGAAGATAATTCCCTCAGCGGCCGCCCCTGCGGCCTCGACGTATTTGATGTTGCCGAAGCCGTGGCTCTGGAACAGGGGCACATCCATGCCCAGCTGCCTCATGTTCTTGGCGACGATGGACTGAGCGGGGACGATAGACCAGTTCACGACGGCCTGGACACCCCGGGCTTTGACCTTGGTCAGCACACCGGTCAGGTCTGTAGCAGCCCCGTCATACACTTCGGCTATGGCGATTTCGATGCCGTGCTCCGGGGCGTACTTCTCCAGCTGTGCTTTTCCACCCTGGCCGAAGCCGGTGTTGCCGACAACCACACCGATCTTTGAGATCCCCATCTTCTGCATCGTCTTGAAGATCCAAATAGCCGCGTAGCTGTCCTTCTGGGGCGTTTTAAACACATAGGGGGCTACCGGATTCACGATGGTCTCCGCGGCGGCGCAGGACAGAAGGATGGTCTGCCCCTCCTGGCAGATATCCTTTATTGCCATCGATTCGCCGCTGGTGGAGGGACCGATGATCGCCAGGACCTGCTCCTCCTCGATAAGCTGCTTGGCGAAGGAGATCGCCTTCTCCGCACTGGCCTGGGAATCCTTGATGATCAGCTCCACCTGATGACCATCGATACCCCCGGCCGCATTGGTCTTTTCAACCAGCATTTCCAGGGTCTTAGCCTCCGGTGCACCGAGCCAGGATGCCCCACCGGTCACCGCGAGGATAGCCCCTATCTTAACCGGTTCCTTGGCTGTCGCCTCTTCCTGCCCCGCACCCGCGAAAAGAGGCGAGACGGTCAAGACGATTGTAAGGATGATAGTCGCTAGAATAACCAGATTTCGACTCATTGCTCTCATTGCTGCACTCCTTTAATAAAATTGATTTGTCTGTATTAATATACTGCCCGTATTTTGTCAATAATGAAGTGTAAATTTATACACTCACCCTTGAGGATGATCGCAGGAACAACCAATGATTTCCCGGCGATCCTACAGCTTGCTGATGATTTCCGCTGACAGAACGGTTATCCTATTCTTCTCCAGCACCTTGATCGCCCGATCGGGCTGATCGATCCGGAAGATGACGATTGCGTTGTCCGACTTCTTCTCGACAAAGGCGTACATGTACTCGATATTCACGTCATTATCATCGAATACCTCGAGAATCTTCTGCAACCCCCCCGGTTTGTCTAGAACCTCGACGGCGATGACATCCGTCTGTTGGGCTACGAAGTTGTTCTTCTTTAAGACATCGAAGCACCTATCGGGATCGTTCACAATCAGCCGCAGGACCCCGAAATCCGTCGTATCGGCCAGAGAAAGCGCGCGTATATTTATCTTTTCCGCCGCGATCAGGCTGGTCACCTCGGCGAGCCGTCCCTTCTTGTTCTCCAGAAAAACAGAGATTTGTTTGAGCGTCATTTCACGCCTCCTTACCTGATAGCTTTTTAGTTACAGCTGCCGCTTGTCTACAACCCGCTTGGCCTTTCCTTCGCTTCTCGGGATACTCTTGGGCTCGACGAGCTTAACCCGGGTGTGAATACCCAGGGCTGCGTAAAGACCTTCACTGATTTCCTGCTCAAAGCGCTCGAGGTTCTTGATCTCGTCGGAGAACAATTTTTCGTTCATTTCCACCATTACCTCGAGGTTGTCCAGCTGTTCGCGCCTATCGATCACCAGCTGGTAGTGCGGCTCGATCCCCTCGATACGCAGCAGCACTTCCTCGATCTGGGATGGAAAAACGTTCACGCCGCGGATGATGAGCATATCATCTGTTCGGCCGAGCAAACGGTGCATCCGTACAGCCGTTCTGCCGCAGCGACAGGGTTCGTGGTTTAAGTAGGTGATATCCCGAGTACGGTAGCGCAGGACCGGGGTGCCTTGTTTGGTTAGAGTTGTGATGACCAGCTCACCCTTCTGCCCGTCGGACAGGACCTCCCCAGTCTGAGGATTGATGATCTCCGGGTAGAAGAGATCCTCGCAGATATGCAGTCCGTCCTGGTATTCACACTCCGAAGAGACCCCTGGGCCGATGATTTCAGTCAGCCCGTAGATATCCAGCGCTTTGAGATGGAGCTTGGATTCGATCTCTTTTCGCATTCCTTCACTCCATGGCTCGGCTCCGAACAATCCCACCCGAACGGACATTTTCTTGAAATCCAATCCCTGCTCTTTGGCCGCCTCAGCCAGGTAGAGGGAGTAGGAGGGCGTGCAGGTCAGCACCGTCGATTTGAAATCCTGCAGTATCGCAAGCTGCCGGGCTGTGTTTCCCCCCGAAATGGGTATGACGTTCGCCCCGATCAGCCGAGCTCCGTAGTGCACCCCCAAACCGCCTGTGAACAGCCCGTACCCGTAGGCATTGTGTACGCTGTCCGTACGGGATGTGTCTCCCATCGCCAACGTGCGAGCCATAGCCTCTGACCAGATGGCGATATCCTGGCGGGTATAGGCATCGACGACGGGTTTTCCGGTAGTGCCGGAGGAGGTATGGACTTCGACAATATCGATGGGATCGACCGCCAGCAGTTTGAAAGGATATACATCCCGCATGTCGTCTTTGGTCAAGAAGGGCAGCTTGGTAATGTCCGAGATATGATCGATATCCCGAGGTTTCACCCCTTTCTCATCCATCCGTTTACGGTAAAAGGGGACCTTTCGATATACCCGGTCCACCAGGTCGCAGAGTCTTTCACTCTGGATCTTGATGAGCTTCTCTCGCTCCATCGACTCATAGTGGGGATTCCAAATCATGCACTCCTCCCGGTAGGCGTTTATCCTTCGCTTCGGTACTGATAGTATGGTATGGTAAAGAAATATAAAAGAATGTCAATTGCATCAAGCAAGATCGTGACCCGAGTGAATAACTTGACACTGCCGCACGGGCTCCACTAGACTGAAAAGAGCATGAAGTTTCGGATCCGGTTTGCTCATCAAATCGTTGGAATATTCGTCCTCTTGGCGATTTTGGGAAGCGCCGCCATTCTGATATTGCTTGGCATCAACCAGCGTTGGTTCGCCAAAGACTACTACTTCTGGAGCACGTTCAGGTCCGCGGGAGGCTTGAGCGTGGGTATGCCGATCCGACTCAAAGGCTTTGAAATCGGCAAACTCAGCGGGATATCCCTGACCAACGACAACATGGTGGAGATCGAGTTCTTCATTATTGACACCTACTACGACAAGGTGCTGCCGAACTCTGTCTTGGAGCTGTCTTCCAATCCGCTGGGCCTGGGAGGTGGGATGTTTTTCCATCCCGGCAAAGGTCCCGCGGAACCCGTGCCTGAGTTTTCTTATATTCCTTCCATGGATCTCGAAGTGGGAAAACAGCTCGTGGAGAAGGGACTCGTCGATCGTCCCACCGGGGAGGATCCAATCGGAGCCGTTATCGCCAGTATTGGACCGATCCTCCTCCAGGTGGACTCCACTCTGCTCTCGATCGAAGAGATGGTGGACTCCCTGAACAGTTCTTTAAAAGGAGAGGGACCGGGGCCGCTGTCGGCGGTACTCAACGATCTGGAAAACACTACCGGTCAGATCAACAGTGTGCTCGAGAATCTGGACAGGGTGGTTGCCAACATCGAAGAGCTGACCGGAGGAATGACCGATCCCACCGGATTGGCGACAAAGTTGCTCGATCCTAAAGGAACGATCGCAACAATCCTGGATGATGACAATCAGCTCTACGACCAGATCGTTCAGTCCATAACGGACCTGAACAGGATCATCGCTGATCTTGGGGAGTTCGTCGCCTTCGTGAACGCGAGCCAACCTCAGATTTCCGGAATACTCGAAAAGGGAAGAGATACGTTGGATCAGGGCAAAGATGTACTGGAGGCAGTGAAAAACAACCCGCTGCTTCGCGGGGGAATCCCGGAAAGGCTCGAGCAGCCGACCACCTTTCAGAGTTTCCGGGACAAGGACTTTTAGATGCGGAAGATCATCCTGATCATTTTGATCTTTTTATCCTTCACCTTGCTGCTGTCCTGTTCCTCCGCACCTAAACAGAAAGAGGAGATCACCGACAAAAAGATCCGTGCAGCGGAATACACGAAATTCGGCAATTCCTACTATAACCAAGGCCGGTACAACCAGGCACTGCAGTTCTTCACATTGGCTCTGAATGACAATATCTCCGTAGATAACGAAGACGGTATCATCCGATCCTACAACTCGATCGGTAAGGTCTACATGGCGGTGGGGTACGAGGATCAGGCGGCGGAGAACTTCAGCAGGGCAGTGACGTTGGCGGAGAAGCTCGGAGATCCTGTACTCATCGCTCAGAGCAGGACCAGTCTGGCCGAGTTGTATCTGCTGCGGGGAGACCTCGACGAGGCTGAGTTTCTGCTTGAAGAGGCGATGACCGGAATCGAAGAGGAGGATCCGGGACAAGACCTGGCGATCATCTACCACAACATGGGCTCTTTGTGCAAGAAAAGGGGGATGCTGGAGGAAGCCTACGACTACTTTCAAAGAGCCCTTGAAATCAATCTGAACTTGAAGCAATACATGGAAATCGCCAGCAACTACTATATGATCGCCTCGATTCATTCCAAGCGGGGAGAGTATGTACAAGCACGGGAAATGATCGATCTGGCCCTTAGCTGCGATAAACGGGTCGAACACTCCCTGGGGATCGGTAAAGATCTTTTCGCAAAAGGGATGATCGAAGAAAAAGCCGGAAATTATCAGCAGGCCTACGAGAGTTTTGAAAAATCCTTTCAAGTATACCGGGCCATGTATCTGGACAGGGATGCTGCGGACGTGCTTCCCTACCTGATATCCCTGGCCGAGCGCCTTGGCAAAGACGAGGAGGCCCTCGGCTACCGGCAGCTGCAAGAACAGCTACAGGATCGTTAGCCTTGTCGTTGCTGAACCCCACATGGACACGGGTTATCAAAGGCCTGGGAAGGTCTTTGCAGAAAGTCGGCATCGTTTTGGGTCTGGTAGCGAGTATAGCGTTGATCGGTCTTATCTTAGCGCTTCCTCTCTGGTATTTTTCCAGTAAATTTGCAGCCGGATACACGGTTTTCGTCCTTTCACTGGTCGCCGCCGTTCTGCTGGCACTGCTGATATCCAGAATCGTTGGCTTGAGTAAGAATCCAGGAGCCCTAAGGTTATACGCAAATAAAACAATCCTGCCGATACTCAAAAAAGCAGCTGTAGTTGTTGCCTCCCTCGGCGTGATCTACGGGATCGTTTTTCTTATCAGCCGGGGACAGGCGGTGCCGGCGATTCTGGCAGCGGTTGTCTGGATACTGCTTTTGGGATTCCTTAAATATGGAAAGCGAGGCAAAACATAGACTTCCCCTCCTGCATCCACCGCGCTTTCGCGGTCTTTCTGCTGTTTTCCTGTTCATCGCTTCGGTAGCCCTTTGCGACTATCCACGGATAGAACAGCTCAACTCTCGGGATGTTCTATTCAAGCAGCTTCAAAGCGACCTCCAGGCATACTTCCAAGAGGAAAGCCGCCTGCTTCCGAATCCCGAGGACACGGAGGGATTCCCGCCCTTGAGACTATTTTCCTATCGACTCCAAGACGCTATGGATCTTTTCTCCCTCTCAGCCCGCCTCAACTTACCCTACGATTGCATCGCTACACTGAACGGCCTGGATAATCCGACGGCGATCCAATCGTTGGAAGTGGTGCTGATTCCCAACCAACCGGGGATCTTTGTCTGGGATATACCGGCCAGCACGTTTCAGGAAATCGTGGCTTCGGTCAGCAACAATGCCAGGGAGGAAGCTCAACCCGTACGGATCGACAGGGGCGGCCGGTTGCTCTCCCTGCAATTTTTCCGCGGACAGAGCTTCACGGCGATCGAGAGGGCGTACTTCCTCAACATTCTTTTCCGCTTCCCCCTGCCCTTCGGCAGACTCACCTCCGGATACGGAGCCAGGGACAATCCTTTCACCGGAGACTCGGAGTTTCACCGCGGTATAGATCTTGCAGCTCCCGTGAATACAGAAGTGTACGCCGCCCGGGATGGCAGCGTCAGCGCCATCGGCTATGACCCTGTGATGGGAAAGATGGTTATTCTCAATCACGAAGCGGGATATCAAACCATATATGGTCATCTCGAAGAAATCTCTGTCCGGTTGAACGAGGAAGTGCGATCCGGTATGATCATTGGCGCGGTGGGAACGACGGGGTACTCAACCGGTCCGCATCTTCACTTCGAAATACGCAGAAGTGGGACACCCCGAGATCCGGTCCCGCTTCTGCCTATCCCAAAGGAAAAGAATTGATGGGAAGATCCAAGCTGCTATTCACGTGCACTATCCTCTCTCTGTTGCTCTCGCCGGTTCTGTGGGGCGAGCAGATTCGCGGCCTGGTTGTGCAGGAGGTGCGTGTGCCCAGTGACGCCGCTTTCGAACGAACCGTGGAGTTGTCCCTGGAGGAAGCCGTTATCCTATCCTTGGAAGAGGAAACCCCATTTCTCGAGGGCATACGGGTCGAGCTTATCCTGTCTAATGAACTGAAAAAGTACTTCGACAGCTACGCACTCGGGATATACAAAAATATCTCGCCCCGGCCTAATTCCTCGGTTCGCTTCTACTCCGGCGAGCGGGCGTTGTTTCAATACCTGCCCTATTTGAACAGGATCCACATCCAAATCCCCCTTGAAAAACTGCGTACCGAAGAACCTATACCCGTTGGCACCTATCGTCTCGAGAACCCTGTCACGGGGAGTGATTTCCCTCTGCTCCTTACCATGGTTCCCCTTGCCAAAGGAATTCCCGCGGCCATAGCAGACAAGAAATTTTATTTCTCCATTAAACCATTGTTGGAGAAAAAGGGATTCGCAACCCTTGTACTCCACTTCCCTCGAGGACTGGAAGGTGGAGAGGTAGACCTGTTCGTGGATGATGAGAAGATCTCCTTCCCCGTTCAGCGGCAGGAACTATCCTCGGGGATCCATCAGATCCAGGTTGTTTCCTCCTCCTTTAAAGAGGTTCATACCAGTTTCGCCGTAGAATCGGGAAAGACGACGGTTGTAGATCTGCACCTCGAAGAAATGATCAGCCAACTGACGATCGAGGCGCCGCTGGGCGCCGAACTGTACCTGGATGGAGAAAAGCTCTCCGATCCTTTTCCCATCGCAATCAGCGAGGGGACCCACCTGGTAAGGGCAAAAATCGCCGATCACAGCGTCAGCAAGAAATTTAGTGTTCAGAAGGGAAAACACTACCATCTTTCCATAATTTTTGATATAATTATAAATGAGGATTAATTTTTATCGCTTCAGGTCGATAATAATTGTGTCGGTACCTAATATAGTTCCCCTCCCAGTTTACTATGTTACAACGCCGACACATTAACGAAGGCCGGCTCTTCGGAGCTGGCCTTTTTTTTATCAGAGTGTTAAAGAACTACTTTTGTAGGCGAATTTCTTCAGCTTGAATCCCGACATTCTGGCAAGGTTGCGTGATATGCAACGCTCTCCCCACTCTTCGCGCACATCGCCAAAACCAGCTCATAGGGGAAAATCCGGATGCTTAACCAGGATTTCAGATAGTAAACGGATGGAGACAGCAATCAACTGTCTCAAGGGTGACTGCTATTGAAGCATACACCGGATATGAACCATGATAGACGGAGACACGAAATGGTGCGCGACGCCGGGTCGCTGAATTTCGATGTCAAATACAAAAACTCGAAACTTAAGGTACATGGGAGGAGTTAGGCAATGCCCCAGCTGGTAAAAGGCGGAAAGCACACTTTCGGCTGGTCCCGTGTAGGGGAAACAGGTCGAATCATCATACCCCCTGAGGCACTGACGGAATACCGTCTGAAAGAATCCGAGAAATTGATCTTGGTACCCGGTAGCCGGAGGTCAGGAGGATTTGGATTGGGATCCGGGGAATCTGTGAAAAAATCTCCACTGGGATTTTTTACGGCTGCCCGTCCGGAGTTTGAGCGATTCCGAGTGCCTGAAGGAGAGGTTATCGAGTACGAGGGGAAGTCCTATTGCTGGGTTGAACTATATGATGGAGGCGTCTGCGTTCCGCCGGCAACACTCGCAAAGTACGGGATCGGAATCGGCGACAAGTTGCTGGTTATAAGAGGAAGTGGGCTGGCTATCGGCTTCGCCGTGAGAGGGCCGATAGTAGCGGAAGCCGAGAAGCATGATGAGTTAGTCGTATTCGAGCCGAGAACGTGAAGTCGGAGCCGATATGCTGAATCTCGAGAATATCATGCTTTCTCGCGGCGGCCGCACCGTTATCAAGGATTTTTCCGCAGCGGCAGATAGAGGCGATGTTGTTGCCCTTCTTGGTCCAAACGGAGCCGGCAAGACGACTCTGCTGCACTTCATCGCGGGTGTTTTGAAAGGCGATTCAGGCGACATCTACTACCAAGGGAACAGGGTTGATCCGGCCTCCGCTGATTGGAGGCGCAGGCTAACCTATGTTCTCGACGACGGAGGAATCATCCCGCTGCTCACCATAGAGGAACAGATATACCTCCAATGTGTTTTGGTCGGCGTCAGCCACACAGAATCAATCGAGCGCACCAAGCTCGTCATTGATCTACTGGAATTGGCCAGATACCGTGGCTATCGAGGGGACGAGCTTTCGGCCGGGCTGCGGAAGAGGTTGGGAATCGGAATAGGGATTGTTCGTGATGCCGAAGTATTCCTTTTTGATGAACCTTTCAGCTCACTGGACGTTCAGGCGATGGCGGTTTTCGGCCGAATTCTTATGACTCTCAAAAACCGGGGACGGATCGTCATTGCCGCCTCACACTCATTTCCTTTTCTGCACAACCTGTGTAATCAGGTCTGGACTTTATCGGCCGGTGTGGTTGCGAATCAGCCAAACAAACAGGATTTGCACACTCTTTTGGATCACCCCTTTCAGTCTGGTAACACAAGTATAGAAGAAATCGATGTCCCGTGGATGCTCGAATCAACGTAAACAGGCTTTCCAAAGCACTCTACCGGCGCGGAATACACAGAATTCTGGGGAATCCGTTTCTGGGCACATTTACGGCATTTCTGATCGTCCTTTTTCTGATCCGGATAGCTGCCAATCTCTACCTGGCAATCAACCTCGCGAATATGGGTTCAAGAATAGACGCTGTGCAGATTGCCGGCGCGCATTTTATCTATCTATCAGCTTATGCAATTTGGGTTGGATCACTTTCCAGCCTACGCATCAGCTTGGCATTGCCTCGATTGTGTTTTGTCAATTTTGCGCCTGGCGGGAAGCAATTCAGATCACGGTTCCGACGACAGATAGCCTTCCGCAGGCCTTTGAATATTGTTGCTCTATCAATCATACTTTTTACGGCCATTGTCTTTTCACTGCTCCTCGGAAACTGGTGTGTGGTCGTGGTTCAAGCTTTGGTTGTTCTCTGTTCTACGTTTATAGGTATCTTTGTAGTACTGGCCGTTGCATCCTGGTCTTTTCAAAGCCGATCAGAAATACAGATCATGGAAATGCTGTACCTGATCTTTCTTGTAGCTCTGAATCCTGATATCGGCCCTTTTAACAACCAAGTCAGCATCTTCTTCAGAGGATTTCATTTTCCCTTTCACAGTGTATGGGAGATCGGTTTTGCAGTCGGACTGATCGTGTTGCTCGCACTGTTAATTCCTATCCTTGTCAGAATGATGTCGGCCATGGGCAAGATTTTCCGCAAGAAACTGTCCTTGAGTCCGATGGAAAGATGGTATTGGCGTTTTCTCCGGATCAGATCTTGGGTGCTCCTGTACTTAGTCATTCTTCCGGTACTTATATCGACCAATACAACTCCTGGGGCCAAGCGGTGGGCCCTGGTGCTGTCTATTTTATTTGGCGCGGTATCGTATTTGTATTTCATCGCACAATGCGAAAACACTCTTCACGAGAAATGGAGATGTTCCCTTTTTGACAAAGGCAATATCAGAATTATTACCCGGTCAGTCTTGGTTCACATCGTATTAATGACAATTCCTATACTGGGATATGTTGCTGCCAAATAAACAGGGCTGCTGGCAATTCATCCACTGGCCGCGAACACATCGCAATCTTCCTTTTCTTTACTAAAATCGAAGATTTCGATATGTTTGACCCATGCCACCGAAAAGACTTAAACTGACGATCGCTCTTCTGAGCATCGGATTCGTGATCGCGATAATCGTCGGCGTCACCCTGGGTCTGGCCCTGGCGACAACAAAAAATATCCAGAATGCGGAAAACCTCCAGGACAGCAAACCAGCCCTTCCCACCCAGATCCTCGACTACCAGGGCCGCCTGATCACCCAATTCTTCTCGGAAGAGAAAAGGGAAATCGTGTCCTTCGACGAGATCCCGAGACACCTGATCGACGCCGTCCTGACCAGGGAAGATCAATTCTTCTACGAGCACAAAGGCTTCCGGATCGTCTACATCCTCCAGGCCTTCCTGGACATTGTCAGCGGGCGGGCCTTTCGCGGGGGCAGCACTATAACCCAGCAGCTGGCGGGCACCCTGTACGCCGATCGCACGGATATCTCGCTCAAACGAAAACTCGTCGAGTTGTGGTGGGCGATCCAGCTGGAAAGGCAGCTCTCGAAAAACGAAATCCTCGAGCGTTATTTGAACCTGATGTACTTCGGGCACAACACCTATGGCGTGGAGGCGGCTTCCCAGTTCTACTTCAAACATTCGGTTCGAGATATAACCGTCGCCGAGTCGGCGATGCTGGTCATTCAGTTGGCCAGTCCTGCTCTGTACTCCCCCATCAACCGGCCCGAGCGGGCACGCAAGATTCAGAAGGAGATCCTCGACCAGATGGTGGAACTGGGTTTTGTGGGCGCCGAAGAGGCAGACCTCTCCTTTATGGACTACTGGGACAACTACGACTACACCCGCAGCAATATCACCTCCGCCTGGTTCGAGCGGGAGGATAAGGCGCCCTACTTCTCCGAATACATCCGGCAGAGGTTGGAGGAGATGCTTCTCGGTTCCATGGATCTGTACAAGGAGGGACTCGTCGTCCACACTACTTTGAACCTGGACAACCAGGTAATCGCCGACGAGGTGATGGACACCTGGATCAGGCGAGTCAACAACCAACACCAGGTTCAGTCCAACAACCGGCTTTCCTACGCCGATGCGACCTTCCTGCCCGTAGTGGATCTGCTGTCGTTGAGCTTCAATATCGACGGAATCCGTTTTGCAGGCAGCAAGCAGAATGCCAATGCCCGAGCCGCCTACCTCGAAGAGTTGAATCCCATCCTCGATATCGGCGCCTCCCTATTCGGCATCGACGACCTGAAATACCTGACCCGGGTCGGTTACGCAAAGGAAGCGGACAGGTCCAAAAAGACCCAGGTCGAAGGGGCTCTCATCAGCATCGACACCAAGACCGGCCATATTCTGGCCATGGTGGGGGGGAGCAAATTCGAACCCACCAATCAGTTCAACAGGGCGGTTCAATCAACGGTGCAGCCGGGTTCCGCATTCAAACCTCTGTACTATTCTGCGGCGATAAGCTCACGCAAAGTAACCGCGGCGACGATGATTGTGGATGCTCCGGTGGTATTCTGGAATGATGACAACACCCCGTACATTCCGCTCAATTTCAAAGGGGAGTGGAAGGGCCGAGTCCTGCTGCGGGACGCCCTGGCCCACTCCATGAACGTACCTTCCCTGAAGGTTTTGGATACCATCGGATTCGACGCCGCTATAACTCGGGCCAGCACATTGTTGGGTATCACGGATCCTGCGGAGATCGAGACGATCTTTCCCCGCAAGTACCCCCTGGGCCTGGGTATCATCAAAATCAATCCACTGCAGATGGCTCGGGCCTTCGCCACCTTTCCCAATCAAGGCCGCCTGATCGAACCTGTATCGATCCGCTACGTGGAGGACCGGAATGGCAAGCTGGTCCTCGAGCCGGAGAAGAGCTTGAGGTCGAAGCAGATGCGGGCCGGTCGATCCCTGCAGGCCATGACGCCTCAAGAAGCCTATATCATGGTAAGCCTGCTGCAAAGCACCGTCAGCTCCGGAACTCTGCGTTGGGCAGCATCGACGGTCGACGGATTCGATCGGCCTATCGCCGGGAAAACCGGTACCGTCCAAAACTGGTCGGACGCCTGGACCGTGGGATTCACACCGCAAATCACCACGGCGGTGTGGTTTGGTTTTGATGAGTTGGGATACTCCCTGGGGGTGAATCAAACAGGTGCTACCACGGCCGGACTGGCCTGGGCGGCATATATGAAGGCAGTCCACGAAGGTTTACCCGTCGAAGAGTTCAGCAAACCGAACTCGGGATTGCTCGAAGTCACCGTGTGCGCCAAATCGGGCCTGCTGCCCACCAACTACTGCAACGAAGGAACCGTGAAAGAGATCTTTCTGACGGGAACGGAACCTCGGGATTTCTGCGACCTTCACAGATTCGAATTCGATCGCAATGAAAACTTAAAAAACAACATCAAGGATTCGATCCTCCTCGGCGATCCGCTCCCGGAAGAGCCTTTGCTTCCGAACTGGGCAGAGCCTATTTTTGAGGAGGAGGTGGAGCCGTTCCAGAGCGACGACACGGTGAATCCTCTACTAGACTGATCGGCAGGAGCCTTCTATGGATCATTATCTGTATTCAAAGGACCATGAATGGGTTTTACCCCAAGAACGTCGGGCCAAGGTGGGAATCTCAGAGTTTGCTCAATCGGAACTCGGAGACATCAGTTTTGTCGAACTTCCGGACGTCGGCAGACAGGTCAGCCGAGGCGAAGCTGTATGCTCCATCGATTCACTGAAATCGACGAGCGAAATATACGCGCCGGTTTCCGGAACCGTTCTCGAAGTCAATGAGAAACTGGCCGATGAACAGGCCTGCGCACTCGTTAACTCCGACCCGCTGGGCCAGGGTTGGCTGTTCATCCTCGAGATGAGCAACCCCAATGAGATCGAGGAGCTGTTGACCCGGGCCGAATACGAACACTATCTCGAGAGAGGCTGAAGACCCATGCTGATCGCTCCGGACTCAATAATCGTTAAAACACGAATCCGCCGAGATCTCGGCGACATTGAAGGCTTGATGGAAAGTCTGAAAAAACACGGCCAGCTGACTCCGATCATCGTCAATAGGAACAACGAACTCATCGCCGGTTTTCGGCGCCTCCAGGCGGCCAAGCGGCTGGGATGGAAGTCCATAGAGGCGGTGATTCTTGACAGGCCCTTGCAGCAGCAGAAGCTGGAGATCGAGATCGAAGAGAACGTCCAGCGTCAGGATCTGTCCGCCGAGGAGCTCGCCGAGGGATTGATGCGTTTGCAGAAATTGAGGCAACCCGGACTCTTAGTCAGGATCTGGAACTTCATCCTGCGTCTACTGCGGAGGATCTTCAGAAGAAACCGCCCACCCCGCTGAAAACCGCGGCTACTTCCTTCTATTGCCACCGAAAGTTAGACGCTTCAAAAAGCGAAACACTCTCGGCAACAGACGATTGTCAGGTTGACCGAAACGGTCCGTGAAATCCTGAGCCGCCTTCTCGAGAGGGAATCCCTGTCCATACTTCCTCTTCAGATCATCCCAGTGGCGAACGATCCAGACGTAGAGGTCCGCGGCTGTCCTGCCGCGGAAGTACCTGAGGAACTGTTCAGATTCAATCAAGTGCACTATAGGTTCATATACATTGTCGTACCAGGAGAGCATAGCCTCTTCGAAGGAGATCTCTTCGGCCTGGGCGAGATTCAGGTAGTACTTGTGGCCGTTGATATGGCGGATGATTTCATCGTAGCGCCCTGTAGCGGTGAACTCCAGAAATACGCCCTGACGATGCTGATCAAGCCCGGTCTGTTTGAAAAACTCCTCCTTCTCCAAACTGATCACCGCTTTACGCAGCTGATCCTCTGTCAGACCCGGCTCCAGGGTCAGCCGGGAACCCAGGCTGATCACCTCCGCATCGATGAACTCAACACCCTGAAGTCGCCCCACCGAGACCCGGTGGTTACCGTCGCGAACGAAATAGAGGCCGCCGATCTCGTACAAGGTAACCGGTGGCAGGATAACCTGCTGATGATGGGCCGTGTCCACCCGGATCCAGCGCCCCCTCAGACGATTGTGGCGGGGCAGGAAATACCTGTTGAAATCCTGGTAACGCCCCTCGCTGCCTACAATTTTGGCGATAGGAACGGTGCGCAAGCCTCGGTATGTCTCTGAGGTGGGGCGCAGGAGAGCCTTGATCTCCTGTAGGGATATAAGACTGTCCTTCTCGTTCTTCAGCAGTGAGAGGATCCTGCTGAACAGCTCGCGATTCCGGGCTTTATGAAAGTCATCGGCAGCCCGCGCTGAAAAATGGTCAAGTCCCATCAACGATCCTCTACTTCGATAACGACGTGGTCGTAGGCATTGACGATGGTTGTTTCCTTGTATCGGGTCGAACGGACATCCGAGGCTGAATACAGGTGGGTATGACCGTGGATGAGGTATTTCGGCTTGAAAGTTCGTATTACCCAGAGAAAGGCCTTGAATCCCCGATGGCAGGGATCATCCTGGTCGTGGATTCCCAAAGGAGGCGCGTGGGTAAGGAGGATATCCAGGTAGCGCCCGAAGCGCAGCTTGTTGAAGAAAAGCCGCGGCACCAGCTTGGCGATATGCAGAGCAATGTGAAACTCCTTGTATTGATTCTCCCCTCCGTTGTACCAAACGCTTCCGCCCAAACCGGCAACGAGTATTGACTTCTCCCTGCGTACTCGCGTCCCTATATAGGTGGCTCCTGTGGGAAGGTAGTCCCCGCTCCCCCGCCCATCCATAGGGGCTCTGCCGAAGGCATCTGCACGACCCGTGTAGAGGGACATGTAGCGTAAATTGTGATTCCCGAAGACAAACAGCAGGGGTCTGTTCAAGGTCGACATGATGAAATCGTAGTAACTCAAGGGAAGATCTCCGGCGCTCAAAACCAGGTCCACGTCGGCGAAGCGCGTTTTTATTGAAGGGCTGTAAACAAGAGGATCAACATGGTCCGATACACAGAGGATTTTCATGTCAAGCGCCTCGGAGGCGTGCCGAGCATTAATATCGGGAGCCGAAGTCCCTCGGACAATTTAGTTTTTTTGTGTAGAAGAGTCAAACCTGCAGCTGTATATTGTAAGGGAGAACCATGGCGTTCATTAATCTGATCGCAGCCCTAGTGCTGACCCTGACCAACCTCCAGCAGGGAGAGCAGCTCTTTCTCGACAACAAGCCCCGTGAAGCCCTACCCCACCTGGAAAAGGCACTGTTCGAGAATCCCCAAGACGAGAAGATCTACCTGTATCTGGGCATTATCTATGAACAGCTCAACGATCCGGCAAAATCCATCCAGATTCTCAAGCGCGGTCTCAACGTTTCGCAGGGATACAAAGACCTTTTCTATTACAACCTCGGCAACAATCATTTCCGACAGCAGGAGTATACCGTAGCCGAACAGATGTACAGCAATGCTCTTCAGATCAATGGAGCTTTGGAAGTCGCCTATCTGAACAGAGCCAATGCCCGACTCGAGATGGAACGCTTCCAAGAAGCCCGGCAGGATTATATCGACTACCTGCGCCTCGATCCGGATACCTATCAGCGCGAGAACATCGAGAAACTGATCGCCCTGCTGGGGCAATTTCTGGAGGAGGCGGAACGAATGCGTCAAGAAGAGTTGGAGCGCCAGAAAGCCCTGCTCAACGAAGTTCTGGATTCCCTGAAGAACGCCTCTGAAGACACCCGCAACCTGTCCGCCGGGAGTGAAGAGATCCAGGAAGAGTACGAAGAAATCGATATCGAAGATTAAGAGGAAGCATTCTCAATGGATAAACGTAAAATCATTATCATTGCGGTTGTCGTCATATTGATCCTGCTGCTCGCAGGAGGCACCTGGCTGGGCTTGCGGGCCCGGAGCCGGTCGGTGGAGGCCAGGGCGGCCCAGGAACGTCTCAACGCCCTCAGTCTGGCCCGGACCTACATGGAAAAGGAGGAGTACGACCGGGCCATGGAGATCCTTGAAAAACTCCTTCTCAAAGATCCGAATGACGGTGAGGCGCAGGATTTGCTCGATGAGGTGATCGACAGGAAAAAACTCGCCCAGATGAGCGACCGGGAGCGGGAACAACAGGCCCTGCTGGAGCAGCAGGAAAGGCTCAAAGAGGGACTGCAAAACTTGAGTTCGTCGATACAAGAGAAGCTTCCCCAGGAAACCGTGGCCGTTCAGCCGAAGGAGATTCCCGAAGATGCCAATGCCAAAGAACGGGAGCGGCTGCGGAAGATCAACGAGCTGATGGCCGAGGGTGTCCGCCGCCTCAACAACGGCGACCACGAGGGAGCCAGGCGCATCTTCGGCGAGGTGCTCGAGCTGGATCCGGATTCCGGTCAGGCCTACGCCTACATGGGGAAATCCTATCTGGATGAAGACCCGGACCGCCAAAGCAATGTCCAGTCCGCCGTAGAGGCATCCAACAAGGCGATCCAGAAGGACCGTGCCTTTTATCTGCCACACGAAACTCTCGGAACGATCTACGAGAATGCGAAGAACTACGAAAGTGCCGTGGATGAGTACAAAGAGGCGGCCCGACTCAAGCCCGATGACTACTACCTGTACTACTCATTGGGAAGGGTTCAGTACTACTCCCGGAAATACACAGACGCGCTGCAATCCTTCGACAGCTGCATCCATCTGAAAGCGGACTTCCCCCAGGTACACTACCGCAAAGGACAAACTTTGATGCGCCTGGGCGAACGTGACCGGGCGATCGCGGCGTTCCAGCAGGCCACCAAAGTGAAGCGGGACTATGCCGAAGCCCACTACATGTTGGGCACCCTGTACAACGAGAAGGGAGAGATCTCCAAAGCGGTCGATTCCTTCCGCCAGGCGGTCAGCTACGACGGAGACAATCCGGTGTTTCTCCGCGGTTTGGGTACGGCCCTGTCGGCTCGGGGAGATTACGCACAGGCGGAGAAGTACCTGGCTTCCGCCCTGAGATTCGATCCATCCCACGCAATAACCAACTACAATATGGCCTTGGTCAAGCTCAACCTCGAGAAGTACTCCGATGCCCTGCCCTATGCCGACAAGGCCGTAGAGCGGCAGCCCGACTCGGCTGCCTATGTATACACCCTTGGAGAGGTATACGAGAAACAGGGCAAGACCGACGAGGCGATCAAGCAGTATCAGAGGGCGATCGGCCTGGACACACGATACGTGGCGCCGCTCATCAACCTGGGGCGGATCTTCGACGACAACGGTTTGTACGACGAAGCCCTCACATTTCTTTCCAAGGCGATTACGATCCAGCCCTCCTCTTTCGAAGTGAATAACAACCTGGGAAACGTATACCTGCACAAAGGCTTATACACCGACGCGGTTCGCCACTTCAAGAAAGCCATCGATATCAAGCTCGATGCCACGGCTACGCGGTACAACCTCGGTTTGGCCTACCAGGAACTCGGACAAGCCGACCAGGCCCAGGCGACCTTCCTCGAGTTGATCAAGATCGCTCCGAACTACTGGGACGCCTACTACCAGCTGTCCCTGCTCCTGATCGCCGAGGGGGACAAGGAGAATGCCAAGGTCTTCCTTGAAACCCTGCTGAAAAAGAATCCCAGCTACGAAAAAAGAGCCGAGGTGGAGAGCAAGCTCTCCCAACTGTAGGAACGGGCTCTCTTTACAACCGCTTCACCTCCCGCAGAAGCTGCTCTCTCTGCACCTCGTGCCAGATCGGACGGCCGTGGGGGCAGCGGGCGTTGCTCAAATCAAAGACTTTGTGAACCAGCTCTGTAGCCGTCAGGGGATCCACCTCCTGTCCCTCCTTGATCGCCAGCCGGCAGGAGGCCAGGCTGTAAACCCGGCCAACCAGCTCATCCACGCTTCCTTTTTCCCACAGAAGGGCCTGCACCAGCTCCTCCTCGTCTATACTGATCAACGCCTCCGGCAACGCCGTCAGTTCATAGATGTCGTCCTCGCCGCGTTCGACCCGGATACCGAGCCTTTTGAAGAGCTCTTCCCTTCCGGAAATCACCTCGGCCGCGGATTCACCGATCTCCAGACGTATCGGCATGAGCAGCTCCTGTGAGACGGGATCCGCAGAAGCGAGCTGCTCGAAAAGAATGCGTTCGTGGGCCGCGTGCTGATCGACGATGAACAGGCTGGTGCCGTACTCGACGAGCAGAAACAGTTTGAACAGCTGGCCCCGGTACACAGGTCGCGGCTCCGCTTCTTCCGGGCCGGAAACTTCTAGGCCGGAGGAACGGGACACACCCGGACCATGGGCGGGAAGAACCACCGCTGCCCTATCATCGGCTGGTGCTGGAATCCTATCGACGGAGGACTCCCGGCCGCCTCGATCCCTCCGGGTGTGGGCGTCAACAGGCCCGGTCCCTGCCGCTGCCCGGCTCGCAGCTTCTGGACGACCGTAGGCCGATCCGCCCTTCGGGAATGCAAATATCCCCTCCACATCCGCCGTCGAACCGCCTCGGGGAATGCGGAGATCGAAGCTGCTCAAATAACCTTTCAACGTCCCGGAGACGAGCTGATGCAGCGAGGGCAGATCCCGGAAGCGGGCTTCCCGCTTGGCCGGATGAATGTTGAAATCCACGAGCTCCGGATCCAAATCGAGGAAGACAAAGGCCACCGGATGCCGGCCGCCGGGCATGTAGCTCCCGTAGGCGTACTCAACCGCGTGAACCAGGCTGTACTCGTAGATTCTTCGCCGATTCACGTAAATTTGGATCAGCCGCTTGTCCCGCCGCGACAGTTCCGGCCGCGCGGCAACAATTCGGATCTGAAGAGATTTCTGCTCCGCTTCGAGCAGGCTGAAATGCTGGGCGGGCAGAGCGTAGGCTTCGCAGACCCGCTCTTTCCGGCCCTGCGGCGGCAGGAACGATTTGATTTTCCCGTCCACGAAAAACCGAAAGGACAGGGCGGGATGGGGGAGAGCTTTTTCCAAAAAGGTCTGGCGGCACATCCCGGTCTCCCCCGCCGTGCTCTTCAGGAACTTGCGGCGGACCGGGAGGTTGTAGAAAAGCTCCGAAACGCTCACCACGGTGCCGGGGTTTCCCCTCCACTCCTCCACACCGAGCTGCTTTCCCCCTTCGGCCCGCAGCCGGCAGGCGGGTGCCTCCCCTGCTCCTTCGCCTTCTCTAACCTTGCTGATGATCTCCAAACGGGAGCAGGCGGCCACGCTGGATAGAGCCTCCCCCCGGAAGCCGAGGGTCTGCACCCTGTACAGATCCCCCTCCTCGCGTATTTTTGAAGTGGCATGGCGTTCGGTGCAAAGGAGCAGATCCTCCCGGCTCATCCCGGTCCCGTCGTCTACAACGCGGATCCGGGCGATACCGCCGCCCTCGATGTAAACATCCACCGCCTCGGCCCGGGCATCGATCGAGTTGTCCAGCAGCTCCCGAATAACGGAAAACGGCCGGTCGATCACCTCGCCGGCCGCGATTTTTCTGGAAACATCCTCCCGGAGGATCTCAATCCTCCGGGAGGTGAGTTCGTCACGTTCTGAGTTCACATATTACACTATTGTTGTCTTCGCATCTCCTGTCAACCGTTCAGCCGGGTGAGAATGCTCCAAGACGGATACCACTGGCCGCCGATCACGTTGGACTGCACCTGCACCGCAAGCTCGAAGATCGGGGAGATCGGATAGACCAGCTCCCCGGAAAGAACCAGGTTCTCGTCGAAGAAGGTGATACTTTCCCCGTTGACCAGGGGCGCCACCAGGCCTTCGCGGGTCAAGGCGATCGATCCGTACAGGGGCAGCAGGTCCTTGAACAAACCAAACTCCACCCAGAATCTGTCGTCTGCGAATTCCCCCGGAGCCGGATTGATCGGCCAGTTCCAGTTGTAGCCCCCCGCGATGTAGAAAACCTTGTCCATGGTGTAGCCCAGCTCGCCGTAGATCCCCATGCGCTGCAGGTCATAATCGTTGTTTGTCGGATCTTGGAGGTACTCTAAAAGGTTGACTACTTTGCCCTGGCTCTGCAGATCGTACATGCTGTTGTAGAAGAATGGCTCATAGATGCCGTCGGAGTAGAGGAACTCGAGACGATAATCGAGGAAGAGCAGCTTTCCAAAGATTCCCGCATCCACACCCCAGTTCTTCGGCTTGCCGTCGTACCAGACGGCGTCACGGTCAAAACCGGATGTCACGCCGTATGCCGGCACGTCTTCCCGGAAGTAGGGAATCATCGAAGCCACGTCGGCGAAGAGGATGATGCTCAGGGCGTCTCTCTCGATGATGGGCTGGTCCAGATCCAAACCGGCGTTGAAGAACATCGGTTGGCCGTACGTTGCGGTCTCTTCGAAATCCAGCCGCTCGGGATTGATGTCCGCCAGGGCGGTGAGACCGAAACCGAGCTTGGCGCTCGGGGCGAAGGGCCGGGTGTAGGCACGGAAACCGAAAATTTCCGGATCGGCCGCATCGTTCACCATCAGCTCCAGGCCGCCCTTTTCCTTGTTCACACCCAGGTTCAGACCTATTTTGCGTTCCGTCGGGAAGTTGCTGTCGTTGGCGTAATTGCGCATGATCGACCCGTGTCCGATGGTTAAATTGTCCAGGTTGCCGAACTTGAAGAAGAAGGGATCCCGATTGTCCCCCCACTGGATGTAGCGGATCTTCAGGAACAGGTCGTTGACCGCATCCAGGGCAATCTCCTCCCAACCGTCCTGATCCGTTCCGAAGGACCACTCGTCGTTGTCTTCCGGGCGATACCATGTGCTTGGATCGAACATATCTTCTTTGTAGATGACGGGCAGATACAGGGCCACTTTGAGCTTTCCAAGGGCGAACCTGGGCTGGATGATGGCTTTGGCCCAGGTCTCATCGGCAATCGTGGTCGTTCCCAGCTCGACGCCGAGGAAGTTCATCATTTTTCCCACCCACTTCGGAGTCTCAGCCTCCGCCTTTTCTGTGGGCTCTTCACCCTTTTCAGTAGTCTTGATCTCTGCGCCGGCCTCTTCCACCTCTCCTTCGGCCTCTTCGGCCTCTTCGATCGCTTCCTCTATGACCTCTTCGATGTATCCCGGAACCTCGTTGACCCTCAAGCGTACAAAATCCATTCCCCTCTCCAGGTTCTGCAGCAGATCGGAGGGGGGCTGGAAAGCCGTGAAGTTCGCAGCCAGGGCGTCGGCCGCCTGACCCGCGCCGAGAGCCAAGGTCCGGCCTGCGGCGTTTGTATAGTCGATGACTCCGTCCAACACATAGGCGAGCTCCTCGACCCCTGGAATTATGGAAAAGATAAGGGTGGTACCCCGGACCCCGCAAACCGCTGTCGAGCCTCGGAAGCTGTACAGACCGCCGTCGCGTTTGGCCACAACCGCCTTGAACTTGCCTACGGCCACACTGAAGGTGTTCTTTTGGGCGCCGTCCCGGCCCTGGAGACCGTCGACTTTGAAGTTGGTGTTCTCCGCAACCCGGATGATCGTGCCTGCCGGATCCATGCGCAGCTCGGCATAGTCTCCATCCAGGGTGAACACAGTCGCGCCTACGGGCAGCTCCTCGCCGAAACCGAACTGGTCGACATTGTACTCCGCGCCGTCCAGGGTGCGGACGTACATCTCCCCGCTGGTATTCTCGTAATATTCGACGATCACCGCCGGCGTCTGGGCGAATGCCGCGACGGTCAAGGCAAAAAACAAAACCAGAAGTATCGGTAGTATTTTGTTCTTCATTCCATACCTCCGTGGTTAGAAAAGCTGGATGGAGCTTTCGATTCCCGACCTCGTCTCCCAGCCTCCGCCGGGAACATAACTGAGTTGATACACGAGTGAGAGCACCGCAGCCCCTATCGAGTAATTCACGCGGGCTCCGATCACCGCATCCTCCGCACTGATCAGATCGCGGAAAAATCCGTCCTGGGCGCCAAGGGAGCGTTTGTCCCAGCTGGCCTCCAAGGTAAGGTTGGGAATCAGGCCTTCGCCCAGGATGAAGACAGCGCAGAGGTGCGGCCAGTCGAGATAGTTGGCAGGATCGCCGCCGCCGGGCTGAGAGAAGGGCCCGTCCAGCGTGGCGTTGAAGATCAGGGCGTCATCGAAAAAGGCAAAACCGAGGCTCCCCAGCCAGCCCAAGTAGGAATCGATTCCGCCGAGTTGAACGAGATCGTATTTGTCGGCCCGGAAAAGATCGTAGGCGGAGTCGAAGTAGGTCGGGATGAAATCTTCCCCGAGCATGCGGATCTGAGCACCGTACATGATGATGCGGGCCAAACGGCCTCCAAAACCGACCATCTCACCCTTGCCCTTGTTTCCCGGGCCCACTGTGTTTTGCAGAAAAGCGATGTCTGCAAAGGTAGTCAAGCTGATCGCCGGATTGGTTAGAATCGGAAGTGTAAGATCGGCCCCGTAGAGAACGACCGGATCGATGCTGTCATCTCCGATATACAGGTTGGGTTTTCTGTCTAAGGCCAACGTTCCGCCCACCTGAAGACCTTTAATTACTGGAATCTCGGTAGAGGCCAGAGGGCGGATGTAAGTGCGAAAACCCATTACATCGAATTGAGCCAGGTTGCCGACAAAGGTCTCGATCCCGACGTAGGGGAAGTTGAACAGAGCACCATCCAGATCGAAGCTCAAACCGAAGATGCGCTTCTCCGGCAGGAACAGCGTATTGTCATACCCACCCATGATGAAACCGTTGCCGAGCAGACCGTCTTCGATAGAACCAAATTTCGCGTACAGCGGGTCTCCTTTAAAACCGTACCGCACGTACTTGAACTTCGGCAGGTACACATCGAGGATGTTGTCATCACCGCTGGGCACCCAATCTTCCCGCCGCACCTCAAAATCCGGTTCGAACAGATAGTGCAGGGTAAGCTCCAAACCGATGCCGAACTTACCGACGGCAATGTCCGGAGAGAGTTTCAATGTCTGATAAGTGACCCCCCCGAAGGTCTCCGCACCGATCCCGATATTCAACCCAAAATCGAATCCTCCCTCTCCTTCCTGGGCGAAGGCAAAAACAGACACATAGAGAACGAGGACTGCAATTGCAAGCACTTTGATACTCTTAAGCATAACTGCCTCCTCACACTTCGCTTCTAAATATAGTGCGAAAATAAAATATAACAACCGTTATGACAACGAGGATCGGCTTCTAAAACTCGATCTGCACCGCGATTCCTCCGCGCAGTCCGAATCGCCAGTAGCGATCTTGGGCTTCTGTTTGCTCGACGTCGAATCCCGCCGAGATCTCGGCGCTGATCTCCCCGTAATCGGGAAGAACTGCAGAGCTCTCGTGGCTTATAATCACGTTTAGGGGATGATAACTCGACTCCTCTGTAGGTCCCTTCATCTCCAATTCCAGACTTTCCAGATGCGACCAATAGCCCTGCTCCCCTATTTTTTCCGGCAGAAGCGGGAGCTTTACCCCTGTTTCTGGATATCGGTACCAGGTGTAGAGAAACTTAACCGTATCACCCCAGGTTGCCTTGGTCCCGTATTTCTCGAGAAGAGTTGCTTCGACCGCCTTGT
Organism: uncultured Spirochaetaceae bacterium; assembly: GCA_964604845.1. Classification (GTDB taxonomy): domain Bacteria; phylum Spirochaetota; class Spirochaetia; order SZUA-6; family DRHE01; genus JAFGQJ01. The sequence continues at coordinate 1,723 of CAZSBH010000030.1, read as the reverse complement.
CGTATTGGAGGTTGAAGCGATTCTCGATGGTCAGTGCATTGTCGGTCTCGCCTTCAAAGGAAAGATAGTGGTCCAAGATCATCCCCAAAGCCGGACGGGCGCTCTCCTTCGTTTCGGTCTGACCGTCGACATCGAGGCTCAGGGACAGGGCGGTGCTGAACTCGTCTGTTCGATAGAAGGGAAAGAGGGGATAGGCGCCGAAATCGCCGAACAGATTCAAGGCGGTGCTCTGGGCTTTGAGATTGTAGGTGTTGAACAGATCCGTAAGATCCTCATCTTTAATAAATTGTTTCTGAAAGCCCAGCTCCAGGAAGGAAGGCAGAAAAAGATCGCGGATCCGCGAGGAAAACCGTCTGGAAAGCTGTAGATATGCTTCTGCACTGTAGGTCGCTTCCTCCAGATCGGCGGACAGATCGAGGAAGCGCTGCTCAGCCTCGAGGGAGTACAGCTCGGCGTAGGGAATCTGACTGTACAAGTATCGTTGACTGTAGATTCTCTGAAAGGACATGGAAAAATCCGAAGCGTAGTCTCCAAGACCCGTTTCCAGGCTGATAATTTTCAGATTCCGGCGATAGCCCGGTTTGACGGACAACCGGGTGATCCCCTCCTCCTGCCAGAGGATCGGTATGGCCAACTCCATAGCCGCCGAACTATTCAGTGTCCTGGAAGGAGCGCTCAGATCGTAGCTGTGGAAGCCGTGACTCCACAGCAACTCTGCCCCAACCGGCGCTGTGTTCACTCCCCAGTCCAGGATCAGGTCTGCTCTACGCTCCACCTCCGTTCCATCCCGCCAAGGAGCCAGGAGGGAGTAGCCGTAGATCCAGTTGTTGAAATATCCATTCACGGGAAGGGAGAACCCACTCACCGCGCCGGATACGGCCAGGCTGTTCTGTAAGGTGACGGGATTCGGAGTGATCCGCAGATCCGCATCCCAACTCTGGCTCAAGGTATCCTCGAGGGACCCGGCCTGGGCCTGCAGGTCCAGCTGCAGCAGGGGGGGAGCCCGCAGACTGAGGGTATTCTCCCGCTGGAACTCTTCCCCGGTTTCCCGGGTTCGCAGACTAAAGGAATCGGAGAAAACGACCGGAAAGGCAACATTCGGCAAGGTTATGCCGTGACCTCCTCCTAAGGTAATCAGAGAGTCGGTCGCAGCAACCGTGAAATCGATATTCACATCCGCCAGGGAGATTCCTACATCCAGCTCGCTCATGGAGCTGAAGCTCTGCGCCCCGAGAGGCGTCCCGTACAACGTCGAAAAACCCTTGCTTGCATAAGCGGCGCTCTCCCGAAAATTCAGGTCATGAACAACCGGGTGTCCACCCCAACTGACCAGCTCCCCTGGAAGACTGAGTTCCAGATCGAGGGTGGCCCCCGCCCCGAGCGAACCGACCGGATCGGTCAGGTGCAGCTCGTCCAGGTACAGGGTGCCGGTGTCGGCATCGGTCAGCTCCACGGTAAACAGACTCAAAGAGTCGTAGCTTCCATCTATCGTCACCGAAGCGCCGGCCACTTCCGCGCCGTTGCGATAAACTTTCTTGTCCTCCAGAGAAACCCGGATCTCGCTCCAGCTGTCACTGACAATCGGGGCAAAGCTCCAATCGATCCCTCTTCCGTCCGGGTCTGTAAGGGAAAAATTGAGAGAGGTTCCATCGGCCGCGGGCATCCGGTAATAGTAAACGATGTTGCGGTACTCGATCCCCTCGGTTTGAGCTTCGGTGTATCC
>CAZSBH010000029.1:26717-44026 GCA_964604845.1 uncultured Spirochaetaceae bacterium | reverse complement strand
TTCTGGAAATGGCCAGGATCACGCCGGTGGCGGCCAGGCAGGCCAGGAATGCCGCTAGTGTGGTCAGATAGGGATTGGTAATGGTCACCGCATCGGCACCGGAGCTGTTCATGGCCCCAGAGCCCAGGATCATCACCGAAAAAGCGGCGCCGAAGGCCGCGGCGCTGGCGATTCCAAGGGTGAAGGGTGAGCCCAGAGGATTTCTCAGGATGGACTGCATGGACACGCCGGATACAGCCAGGCCTGCTCCCGCCACGATGGCAGCCAGAGCCTGAGGCAGGCGGATATTGAAGATGATGATCTCCCACTGCCGCGGACCGCCCCTGCTGAAGAGGGTCCGAATGACTGCTCCGAGCGGTATGGGTACGGCCCCGACGGAGATGGAAATGACAAGCAGGATCAGCAGCAGGAGGAGGCCTGCGGCATTGGCCGCAGCCTTTCTGCCTATGTAGCGGTTGTATTCCAGTGGGATCCCGCTGTGTTCCAAGTGCATGATTGACCTCGCCTTCGATTCTCAGAGGGGAATCTTACGGAATGCCAGTCCCTGAAAAGCTTCGTTCAGCTGCTGAAATACAGCCTCCCCAACCAGAAAGCGGTAGATCTCGTCGGACTTGTCGGCGGGTTCGATGTACCAAAATCGCTCCGGGTAGAGCACCTTGCCCACGAAGTACGCATCGGCCAGGATGGAGCCGTAGTTACCGGAGTACCAATTGTAGGGCAGCACGCCGTATACCTCCCCGCCGCGCACCGCTTTGAGCTCTGTGTAGGCCGGATCGCTCTGCAGCTCGTATAAGGCGCTGGCCTGGGGGTCCGACTGGAGGGTGGAGACGTCCACGAACAGCACATCCGGATCCCAAACCACGATCTGCTCCTTGGCCACGTCGGCATGCTCCAGCTCCGCCAGGCTCTTGCCCGGAGCGTAGGCCACGTTGTCGGCGTTGACGAACATGAAGGGAGGGTAGGTGGGCTCGGTGGACTGGAAACCGTGAGGCCCCCGGTAGGCGATACCGCCGATGTAGCAGGATTTCTTCTCCTCCCGGGGGATATCGGAGGTCCTGCCCTCCAGATCGGCGATAGCGACCTCGAAGAAGGCGATCACCTCCTCGGCCCGCTGCTGCCTGTCCATGATAGCAGCCATCGTGCGTAGAGCGGCATAGAAATCCTCCCTGTAGGTGAATAGGTCGCCGTAGTCGAGAACCACCACCGGGATACCGGTCTGTCTCTCCAGCTCCAGCGGGTCGGTTCCCATAGACGAGAAGGTCTTGAAGATCACCTGGGGCTGTGGATCCAGGGCGGCGATGAGCTCTGGATTGTCGTGTCCCCTGAACTCGCCGAACAGGGGGAGTTTGGCGAAGCGGGGATTGGCCAGGGCGTAGGGCCTGGCGTCGAAGCGGGGGCGCCGTCCCTCCATGTCATCCACAGCGACTACCCGGTCGTGGGCCTGTAGGTAGGTGAGCAGGCGCAGGCTTCCCGCGCCGGAGCAGATCACGTGCTCCGGATTGCGGGGCACGGAAATCTCGCGTCCCAGCCCGTCCACGACCGTGATCTGCGTTCCGGGCTTACCGGGCTGCCCGGCACCGCCCGCTTCTGCGGAACCTCCGGCGTAGCTGTGGAACGCAATCAGCAAAACAACAAAAACCATGCAGGGGATCTTATATTTCACAGGTTACTCCGTAATGCCAGTGTTACGATTTGATAAATCGTAACACGTGATTATGTTTAGGTCAAGTGCCGGGAATCCGTCAACTCCTACTCGCTGTGAATCCGCTGGCTTTTACCGGTCCGGGGCCGTCTTCCGGTTTGGAATAAGGTCAACAGGAACCCTATCCTCCAGCATCTTCAATGGACCGCCGGTCGGCACCTGGTGGCTGTTCTGCGGCTACGAACCTTTCTTGGGCACCGACGGAGGGGTTCTATTCCTTGGTTCAAGTATCTGCCGGTCATTGAATTTTATATGCCTGCTGAAGCTCGCGATGGTATAGAAACGTTATCCTATTCCCACCGCCATAACATAGCTCTTGCTCCCGTGTGACTACAAGATGGATCTCAGAGCAATCGATTAGCCGCTGCTGATTGTGGCAGGCACAGCAGATGAAACTTTTCATACTAATTGCGGCGGCAACACCTGCGCATGGAAGCTGGTGCTGCAGTGCTGCGCCACGATGTTACACTGGTATCGACGGTTGGTCGCCTGATGTGCGCGGATCGTATAACACCAGAGTCTATGCGGTATCAGCGCACCAGAATCGATGCCGGCGGTCGGAGTCGAACCGACACGAGGGTCACCCCTCACCAGATTTTGAGACCGACACACTTTTCATTTATGCCATATTCGACATGATGAGTAGCAATTTGACCCAATTTCAGGCCGTTTGTCATATACACCATATCTTTTATTTGGTTTTGTTGTATTTTCTGTTGTACGCAGATATCGCATACAGCGAACTCTTTCCCTGGCGTTCGGCTTAACTGAGACATTTTTCCGAGTTGGTATGAAATCGGGTATGCGTTCCCGTTTTGTGATGCTCCGAGGGGGTTGATGTTTCTAATCACCGCCTAATCCGTCCCCGCGTCTGACCCCATGTTTACGAACCGGTTCTTGTCGGACGCAGTCATGGGACTACTCTCAGCTTGTGCGTTCGTAAGGCATGCGCTGTCGGTTGCCCAGCTTTGCGTTGCGCGGATGATCAGTCAGATTACCCTGACCGTGCTGACGATCGTGGTGAGGTTCGTGATGCTGATGGTCGTCCTTGCAGTCCCTGAATCGCCGAACTTCTCAACGACCGTGGTGATCGTATAGGACCCACACGAATCCGCATACTCACATCTTATCGTGACCTCTGATTAAGTGATGCCCAGCTTCCGTAACACGTCCTGCACTCTTTCGTATGCGTCCCGTTCCACTATAGCCCGCTCCTCGGGATCGCTAATATCGTCGAACGCTGCGACAGACCGCGGCCCGAAGTGTTCAGGTGACCCGAATTTCTCAGCGATGTTCCGAAGGCCCTCTCTGATCAATGAGTTGTGCAAATGGGGTTTGAATTCGGCAGCCAAAGCTTCCGGTCCGCCGGGAAAGTTGCTAACACAATAGTAAATATCCCACGGATCTTTTTCCTTTAGTCGGCTCGCCATGGCCATGCCTTTCATTGCAAGGAAAGGAATAATAGCGGCGATTCGAATCACGGAACTGTCCTTCGCGCCGTCTGGCAAGGTGCCGTCAATGGGAACCTCAGCGGCTTGTTGAAATGCCAATTCGCAACCACGAGCTTTCCGTGCCCTGACATCCTGAATCTTCTGAGTTCGATGACTCTTTGATGTACCCTCGTATTCCCCTGCCAGCAAGTCAACTGCTACTTCGATTGGGCGCCCGTCTACCACTACAATACGCCAGAAACGATATGGTTGTTCTTTGTCCTGGCGGTAGCCACGACCCATGAGCAGATTGTAAATGGTGTTGTAGCCGGGGTCTTGCAGAGTCTTGTGGTTCAGCGCCAGGTCGACATCAAGACTGCCGACGTGTGGCACATTATCCTGCGGGATCAACATTGCTGGTACCCATCCGCCAACCACGACCACATCATCATGGTACTCTCCAAGCAAACGGTTCAATTCAAGCATAACAGAATGTGCCGCCTTTACCCCCAGAGCGTCATAATCTTTTTTAGTTACCATAGCCTTGACAGTTCCTTCTTCCATATAGCCTCTGCGGCTTCTTTCCCTCGTCCTTTGTACGCTTTGAGGTCGAGATAGAGCTGCACGGGACAGACGACCCTCAACGAGTCTACCTCTCGCGTCATGTAGTAGACCCCCTCGTCGTAAGGTAGTATCAGGCTCGCGTTCGCGCCGCTGGTTACCTCCTTCAGCCCAGATCTTTCTAGGAGAGCTTTGGAAATGGTACTCACGTAACCCATTGCCCTCTGTCCAAGGACTGTGGGAGCGATCCGGCGTGCAGCAGAAAATCCGGTAAATGCATAAGTGATGTCGAGTTCCGAGCACGCCCTGGTGACGGCTTCTTCGATTTCCTCCGGTCTCTTTAAAGAATAGAAATTTCGCACTGTATTCTTCCGGAAGGAATAGTTCTCAGACCATTCTTTTAAGAGGTCTTGGGGGTTTGACAGCCTGAATCCCCTGGTATCCTCAACGATCCATTCACGATCCCGCAGTAGTTTCTTGACGTTCGCGACCTGACCGAGACTGACTGCTGCCTCATTCGCCAAGGGTTGGGTTTTCCACCATTCAAGATTGCGCATCAGCAGTACTCTAAGCACCCTCGCGGATTTTGTGGTATAAAGTGAGCGTAGGTAGCGTTTCTCGGAAAACGGATTTTGTATACCTTCACGAAGGATGAAGACTGTTTCGAACGAAATCAAACAGTTACCCGCTAAGTCAAGGTATCCGATTCCCTCCTTCCTACAAATCTCTGCGGAATCCGGTGAGATATAGGGAGCCATAAATACCCCGTATACACCTGGAGACTCATTTTTCATGCGAACAAGGTGGTTTACGGCTTCTCTTGCCAACCTCGGTTGGCCATTCACCTTCGTTTCCGCCACGATACTACGAAGCGGGCCATCAGCCACCTGAAAGTCGATCAGAAGGTCTGCCTTCAGGTTCCCCAACTGCTTGTGTTGCCGGATTTGCTTCACACGAATAAAGGGAACTCCATCCAAGCATGATTTGATTGCAGTAGCTGCCCGTTTTTCGATGTCTGTTTTTTTCATCAAATAACCACTTTTCAGCGAATGCTGAAAATAGCATAATAACTGAAACACAATATGTCAATACTTTTTCATTATATATGCCATTTTCAACGAATGTTGAAAATGCCCTTACTAATGAAGACAAGACTGTGAAGTTTTGCGAATATAACCTATGCTGTCATACAAAACGTCCTCTGTTGTTTATTTTTCAGGACAAATTATATCGTTGGTGAAGGGGCAGTCTAAGAAATCGCAACTATTGCCGGCGGTCGGAGTCGAACCGACACGAGGGTCACCCCTCACCAGATTTTGAGACCGACACACTTTTCATTTATGCCATATTTGTTACGATTTGAGGCAATTTTCTCCAACTTCAGCCCGTTTTGTCATATTTATCATATACTTCATTTCATTTTGTTGTATTTTTTGTTGTACCTGTTAATTCGCGAACACTAGGCATTTTCTCTTGCGTTCGGCTTAACTGAGACATTGGTCCCAATTGATGAGAGAGAACTGTAGTTTGGCGATCAGGAATTCTTGTTGGGGGATGTTGTGTCTGGGTTTTTCTAATCCTCAAACCGAGTTCTACGAGCTTGCCCTTGGGATTCAACAAGACATGAAGATTGTTTTGTAAGAAAGAGAGGTGTCATTCATAGAACAGGAATCAGGGTTCAATTTTACGAACTCATATAACAAAGAGCAGTTCGTTATAAGAATCAGGGTGGGAAAATGACACCAGTGAAGCCGTGCCTTTTCAGAGATGATTGCTCATTTTACAAAAAGCAAGCCTGGACAGGAGGAGTCAAAGTGTTGAAGGAGGTCTATTGTTATCCAGATCCTTCTGCCTGCGAAATTCTGACACGGTATCTGCACGATCTCTTCATACCTGAGAATATGCTGCCGGATGGTACGAGCAAAGAATAGGAGAGGTGGTGCTGGCAATTCCCCCGCAAAATTCTACGAAAATTGCCATCCTATTTCAAATATGTAGATGTTGTGATAAATCGTAGATGGTTGTTATTTATTGACGAGGAATTTCCCTTGGACAATATATGGCTTCCGTCATACTGGACTAGGACCCCACATACTCGGGAACGAAGGAGACCTCGTTGTTGACTTTGGTCACACCAGAAACGTCGGCTGCAACCTCTGCGCAACGTTCAACAATTTGACGGTCCCCTGATGTGCCTTTGAGCGTTATCACGCTCTTTTCGCCCTGTATTTCCAGGAAGTGGATTGGTCGTTGTTGCTCGTAAAAGATGGCGATTGTAGCCTTCTGAGCAAGATAAAAGTCTTCCAGCTTTCGAGATGTCCATCGTCGTTGAGATTTGGCGGGTCTATGTATGGCATGGATGAGTGTGGATCAAATTCGGAAGTTTGAAAAAACAGGGGAAAAGTAGATTCTCCATCATTCTGTTCCTGTTCAATAAAACTTATTCAACTGTTAATCCTGCATTAATTTACCAAACCACCGTTTTTTTCTATCTTCAGCCTGTAACAAGCTGCCGGAGGTAATAATAAATGAGCAGAATATCCCTACTCGCGGCTTTGGCGTCATTATCGGTATTGCTGCCGGTCACCGGTGAGACTCTAACCTTGGATGTCGACACAGCCGTTCAGCTAGCCCTGGAGAACAACCTGCAGATCAGAAGCGAACAGATCGATCTGAATACCGCGACCCGCTCGAAAGAGGTTGCCTGGAATGAGTATCTGCCGCAGATAAACACTTCGATCAACCTGAGCCGCTCCAACGAGATTATAGGGTTGGACCCTTCCCCGTGGAATCTCGGCTTCTCCGTGGAAGCAAGCCTGGCCCTATCCGCGGCCACGCAATACGCCGTTCGTGAAGCGGGCTTGGCTTACGAATCCGGCCTTATCGATTTTCAGACCGCAAAAATACAGGTAGAGAGGGACGTACGTAAGGCGTTTTTTAGCCTCATCGTTGCCGAGCAGAGCATACAGTTGGCCGAACAGGAGCTGGTTACAGCGCAAAAACGATACCAGCAGACCCTGCAGAACTTCGAGGCCGGGCTGGTGCCGCGATTGCAGGCGCTCTCCGCCCAGGTAGCCATGGAAAATTTGAAACCCGCGCTGGAACGACAGAGGATCGGCTACACGACAGCGCTGATGAACCTTGCGTTCATGCTTGGCCTGGATTCGAAAGATGAAATCGAACTTCAGGGTTCCATCGAAGCAGAGGCTCACAGCTTCGACGCGGGGCGGCTCATTCAACGCTACGTAAACAACAGACTCGATGTCCAGAGCCTGTTGAAGCAAATCGAAATACTGGAAAACACCAAGCGTCTCAGCAGGATTACCGGGTTTAGCCCTACTGTCTCCCTCTCCTACTCCTACGCACCGGGGCTGAACGATCCATTCGGATCGGGTTGGAGCAATGATGATTCCTGGTCAGACAGCGGTCGTCTCGTACTGGCGGTGATGATGCCGCTACACGCCTTTATCCCCGGTTCACAGTTCCGTGAAGGACTGGCTGAACTTGATGACGGCATCGAGAAACTGCACTTGGCATTGGAGCAGGTTCGCGAAGCTGCAGCAATCGAGATCGAGTCTATCGTCCTGGAGCTGGAAAAATCCCAACGCAGCATGACGGCTTTTGATCTCAACGTAGAGCTTGCCCGGGAAGCGTACGATCTAACCGAAGAAGCCTACCGGGCAGGCACCGAGGAGCTGCTTGAAGTACAAAACGCCTCGGACGAGTTGAACAAAGCACAGCTCGCACTATTGAACGAAAAGTATACCTATCTCAGTGGTCTGTTGGACCTGGAATATGCGCTCAACACCAAGTTGAGCGAGCTGGAGGAAAACAATGAATAATAGCAAAATAATGATCGGAATACCTGTTCTTTTCCTACTTCTGGTGGCCCTTATCGGCTGCGGCCCGGGCGGATTACTCCTAGGACGCGCTAGCGGCAACGACAACGCCGGGCAACCTTCCCAGCCCCAAGGTAGTGCCTCTCAAGGTTTTTCTCCTCCAGAAGGGCCCGTTCCCCCAGAGGGCTTCAAGCCACCCGAAGGGGCGAACCCCCCGGAAGGAACGGAATTTCCGATGATGGGTTTTGGTATGGGAGGCGATGCGGCCGTGGCCGTAACAACGATTCGTGCCTCTTCCGGATCAATCGCTCAAAGCCTGAAGCTCGGCGGGGAGGTGGTTACGCAGGATAGTGTCAACGCTTTCGCCGACATTGCCGGAAAAGTAAGCAGTATCCTGGTCGATGTCGCGGACACCGTGAGCAAGGGACAGGTAATCGCCAAAGTAGATCCTTCCAGACCGGGTCAGGAATACACGGAGAGCTCGGTGCAGGCTCCGATCGGTGGGACCGTTACCGCCGTTCCCATACGGGTAGGGGAAACGATCAGCAATGTTACACCGATAGCTACGATCGGACGTCTAGATGCCCTTGAGATTGAAACCCACATCCCTGAACGTTTCATCAGCCAAGTCCGGATCGGCACACCGGCGGTGATCTCCCTTGCCGCCTGGCCGGGAGAAACCTTTGAGGCCAGTGTCGTGGAGTTGAGTCCGGTGGTGAACCCAACATCGCGTACACTAGAGGCCATCCTTGTACTCAATCGCTACGACGGCCGCATAAAATCCGGCATGTATGCATCAGTGCAGCTGATTACTCAGGAAAAGCACGGAATCATTACGCTGCCTTCTGACTGCGTAGTCACCCGGGACGGGCACAATGTTGTGTACGTAGTGGTGGAGGATAAAGCGGTGGAGCGTCCGGTGCAGCTGGGGATTTCAGCTGGCGGCATGGCTGAGATCGTCAAGGGAATCGCGGTAGAGGAGGAGATCGTCTGCAGTGGGCAGAGCCTGCTGTCCGACGGCGCCCAGGTACAAGTCATCGACAGTGAAGGAACGGGAGGGGATGCATGAGTCTGGCCAAGCATGTTGTCGGCCGCCCCGTCACCTATCTGGTCGTCTTCGCCCTGGTCATCGGTCTGGGCGTATATATGCTCACACTGCTGCCTGTTGACCAGTTCCCGGAGATAGAGCCGCCGATAATCTTGATCACTACCACCTACGGTGAATCCGCTCCGGAAACCATGGAAGAAAACGTAACGCGTGTATTGGAAGGGGCTCTGGCCAATGTCAGCAAAGTGGAGGAAATCAGCTCCACCTCCTCAACAGGACTCAGCATGATCATGCTCTCCTTCGCCTGGGGGACCGACCTGGCCGCAGCCACCGATGATGTGCGGGACAGCCTCGAGCGGGTGAGAGACCGCCTCCCCGATGAAGCGAGCACTCCCACCCTTTTTAAATTCGATCCCTCCTCCATGCCGATCCTCCGCCTCGCCCTGCGGGGGGATCGGAGTGCCGATGATCTTTACATCCTGGCCATCGACACGGTCCAGGCCAAACTGGAACGCATCGAGGGAGTAGCCACCACCAGCGTGGAAGGGGGTCGGGAACAGGTCATCCGCATCGAGATACCCCAGGACCGTCTCGAGGCCTACGGCATCTCTCTGACTGAAGTGGCCGCCGCTTTGGCCAGACAGAACATCGAAGGCAGCGGTGGGGACATCATCGAAGGCAGCCGCAGCTATGTGGTTACTACCGCGGGAAGTTATCAGAGCCTCGAGGATATCGAGAACACGGTCGTTACCTATAGGGGTGATGCCGCTGTACTCACGCGGGATTTGTCCGACGTCAAGCTGGGCTATGAAGATTACAGCAGTCTGGTCTATATAAACGGAGAGCCGGGAGTCTATATCTCCGTCCAGAAGGAGAGCGGCAGCAATTCCATCGATGTGGCAGACAGGGTGATGGATCAGCTCGGGGTGATCAACAAGCAGCTGCCCCTGGGTGTTCAACTCGAGGTGATCATGGACACCACCTCGATGGTACGGGATTCGATGTCCCAGGTTGTAACCTCCGCTCTGTACGGAATCGGATTCGCCGTGCTGATCCTGCTTCTGTTCCTGCGCAGACTGCGAAGCACCCTGATCGTGGCAATCGCCATTCCCGTTGCCATCCTGGTAACGGTCATCGGTATGTATTTTCTCGATATTTCTTTCAACATGATCTCCCTGACGGGATTGATTCTAGCGCTTGGAATGGTTGTGGATGGTTCGATCGTGATCCTGGAAAACATTTATCACTACCGGGAGAAGGGCAGCAAGCTGACCACAGCGGCGATCCTGGGCAGCCAGGAAATGATGACCGCCATTACCGCCTCTACGCTGACCACGGTGTGCGTCTTTTTGCCTCTGGTTATCTTTCGCAACAGGCTCGATATGATCGGACAGCTGGTCAAGGATCTCTCCTTCACCGTGGTCATCGCCCTGCTGGCTGCCCTGACGGTAGCGGCAACTCTGGTTCCCGTACTGGCCAGCTATGCCCTGCCGGTTTATACCACCCGCCAGCGGCCGGTCCGGAGCCGGGCTTTGGCGGGAATCGATTGGCTTCTCGGTGGAGCGATCCGCGCCCTGCAGTCGGGCTACCGCAAAGCACTGCGATTGCTGCTGCGCATCCGCTGGATCGTCATCCTGGCCGTGCTGGCGTTGTTTGTGGGAGTGCTCACCCTGGTACCCAAAGTCGGTTTCCAATTCATGCCGACTTCACCGGATGATATCGTTCAAATCGATGTCGATCTGCCCGCGGGCACGACCCTGGAAAAGACAAGGGAGACGCTGTTCCGTTTGGAGACTCTGGCCAGAGAAGAAATCCTCGGGTATGACAATATGGTCCTTACGGTGGGCGAACGGGGTTTCTTCGGAGGCTCCGGAACGAATACGGGCAGCCTGCAGATAACCCTCAACGGCGAGGGGGACAGCTCGTTCAGCGCTCAAACCAAATTGAGAAATCACTACGGGGAGTTTCCCGATGCCAGCTTTTCGGCAGGCAGCTTCAGCATGATGGGAGGAGGTTCGGGAGTGGATGTCGCCGTGTTCAGCGATAATCTGGACAGAGCTCTAGCTGCGGCACAGCAGATCCAGGATCTCATTGAAGGCAACCTCCCTGAGGTCCGGGAAGTGGACATCGACATCGATGCCGGTCTGCCCCATCTCGAGGTCGTGGTGGACCGTCAAAAAGCCTTTGACCTGGGTGTCTCCATGAGCTCGGTGAACTCGGAGATTCGCGCGGCGATGGCTGGCACAACTGCCACCGTCTACCACTCCGCCGGCGAGGAGTATGACGTGCTGGTGATCCTGGATGAAGCGGACCGTAATGATATACCGGCCCTGGAGCGTATTTTCACGGTATCAGGAGCCGGTCAACGTGTTCCCGTGGCCAGCTTCGCCCATTTGGAGAAGACCACGGGCCCGGTGGACATAAACAGGGAAAATGAACAGCGGGTGGTCCATGTAGCGGGAAGCCTGCTGCCCGATACAAAAGCCGATCAAGTCGAGTCTCAACTCCAGGCGCTGGTCAATGCCAACATCGTCCAGGACGATGAGCTCAGGATCGAATATGTCGGCTCCATGTCGGATCTCAGTAAAACGGGAATGGAACTGGCCATCATCGGCATGATGGCGGTGATTCTGGTTTTCGGGGTGATGGCGGCTCAGTTCCAGTCGTTCAAGGACCCGCTGATTATCTTCTTCACCATTCCTCTTCTGTTCATCGGCGTGATACTGATGTATCTGCTGACGGGAGAGCCCTTCAGCATCAGCAGCGCGATTGGTTTGGTCGTATTGGTGGGCCTCGTGGTCAACAACGGGATCGTGCTGGTGGATTACACCAACCTGCTCAGAGCACGGGGGGTCGAAGTACGGGAGGCCTGTATAGAGGCGGGAGGAAACCGGTTGCGGCCTATTCTCATGACATCTCTGACGACGATTCTGGCCATGGTGCCGATGGCCTTCTTTGGAGGAGCAGGCTCGGAGCAGGTGCGCCCCATCGGCGTTACCGTGATCGGCGGATTGACTTCCAGTACGCTGATCACCCTGTTCCTGGTGCCCGTTATTTACTCTCTGTTTAACGAGAAACGCAGGAAGCAGAAGAATAAAGCCGCCGGGAAACAAAAACAGCTGGCGCCTGCTTCGTGATGAAAAACCGAATCGAAGGAGTAGATCCATGCGACTGGAAATTATTGCCAATCATTCCGTAGAGGAGGATATCCTAGAAGCCCTGCGGCAACGTGGGGTTGGAAAATATTTCACAAAGATCCCTGCGGTGCAGGGCATTGGAAGCTCGGATCCTCGGCTCGGCGATCACATTTGGCCGGAGGAAAATTTCTTATTGATTCTCTACTGTGATGCAGAGCGAACCGATCGTGTCGTCGAAGCCGTGAAAGAGGTAAAGACACGATTCAAAGACGAGGGGATCAAGCTCTTTGTCGTACCCGAGTCAAAGGAGCTGGTTTGACATCGTCCGATCGCGGAGGTGAAGGGTTATCAAAGTAGGGATAACGAAATTATAATGATGGACAGGGAAAGAGAGGGTGCCATCCGTTGAAAATAGCACTTATGAATTAAGGAGCAATCCCCTGAGAGCGAAAGTCCTCGTCGTAGAAGACGAACGGGAAATCGGAGAACTGATCGGCATGTATCTCCGCAAGGAGGGAGTTGAGACCCTGTTGGTAGAATCCGCCGAAGAAGCAATCGACCGCCTCCAGCACACGAACTTCGATCTGATCGTTCTCGATATCAATCTACCAGGAATGGATGGATTCGAGTTTCTCCAAGAGTTGCGACATAAAAGTGACATTCCGGTTCTTATTGTCTCGGCTCGCAACGAGGATGAAGATCTGATCCTCGGTTTGGGGATCGGGGCGGACGAATTTGTCACCAAGCCCTTTTCTCCCAAAGTACTAGTGGCGCGAATACGTGCCCATCTGCGACGGACCCGAAAGGAACAAACGACTTCGCAGCCAAAGGATGTGGTGCGTTTTGGTCCATTCTCCCTGGATATCAGAGGCCACATTCTGGAAAAAGGACGGGAGCGCATACCCCTGCCACCGATGGAGTTCGAGCTTCTCAAATTTCTGGTCATTCATCCGGGGGACGCCATGACGCCGGATCAGATCTACGAGGCTGTCTGGGGTCAGAACTACGGAGATATCGCCACGGTATCCGTTCATATCCGCCGCCTGCGTAAAAGAATCGAGACCAATCCCACCCAACCGGTATATATAGAAACGATTCATGGAGCCGGGTACCGTTTCAATCCCGATCGGTTAGGAGCCGAAGCATGAAGTTTCGCCTCAAGCTGATGATCCTGGTGGCAGGTGTCACGGTGCTGCCCATGATGGTCATTGCACTTGTATTTTATCTGAACGGTATAAATCTTCTTCTCGCCGGTCTCCCCTCTCCCGGGCGGTTTTTTGCTATGAAGAAATGGATCACAGAAGACCTGCCGATAGCATGGAAAAACGGGGTGATCGGCAACTCCGTCGAATCCTTACCTCTTGATGAAGATGTGGTTGTAATTGACACCACGGGGCGAATCATGCTGAGCACGAATTCGGAGCTCAGAATCGGAGAGATCGTTCTGCTGACAAAGCTATACACCCTCCGTTCTGAGGAAGCCCGAATCCCTGGAGGACTGCATCATCCTGTGGTAGTAGACGGACAAGTAGTAGGGATAGTGTTCCAATTTCCAGCCATTCCACAGGATCTTGCCGCTAAACTCTCCGGCCGTTTTGAAGGATTTTTGGTCTACCTCAGCGTCACTCTAGTCATTGCGATCGTCATCATAGTTTTGATCACCCGATCTCTGCGTCGAGAAATCGGTAGTCTACAGAGAGCGGCATCGCGGGTGGCCAGCGGTGATTTAGAGTTCCAGCTCACACCCCGGGGCAACGACGAGATCACCGCTCTTACTCGCTCCTTCGAGTCGATGCGACGCACCCTTAAGGAAGAGCAGGCCCGACGCTCACGCTTTCTCATGGCAGTATCACACGACCTTAAAACCCCACTCACAGCGATTAAAGGGTATATCGAAGCGATAACCGACGGTATGGCAACGGAACCGGAGGCACTGCAGAGTCATTTATCCATTATTACCGATAAATCCAAGCTGCTCGAGACACGAATCAACGAACTGATCGACCATGTAAGAATGTCGACCGGACAGTGGCAGATGAAGCAGCGTCCAATCAAGATCCAACAGTTCCTTACTGAAATGGGGAAGACTTTCCAGGCAGATGCCTCGATCTTTCAAAGAGAGTTTAGTTGTCAAATCGATTTACCGGAGGGGATAGAGTTACCGGGAGATCAGGATCTCCTGACCCGCGCTCTGGATAACCTCTTTCACAACGCTCTCAGGTACACCAAAGAGGGGAATTCGATTTGGCTCCTAGCCCGGATGGAAGGCAGCGAAGCGGTGATCACTTTCCAAGACAGCGGGCCGGGTGTTGTCGAGGAAGACCTCGAACTGATCTTCGAACCTCTCTACAGGGGAACGTCTTCACGGCGAGAAGCCGGCATGGGTCTTGGATTGTCCACGGTCCGGTCCATCATCGAAGCCCATGGCTGGACCATCGAGGCCTCCATGCCTCCCGGTAAGGGATTGACTTTCGTTATTCGGGCAGAAGCATAACCGCAGCTCAACGAATGAGGCTACATCGGCATGGTTGGTAGGGAGCGAAATTTATTGCCCCACCTCGCTCTTCCATACCATGCCCCTTCGTTCATATTTTATCGATGTGGCACTGGTGTTATTATTTATAATGCCGGCGGTCGGAGTCGAACCGACACGAGGGTCACCCCTTACCAGATTTTGAGACCGATACACGTTTCATTTACACCATATTTAGCATGGTTTTGGGAAAATCGCCCCAATTCCAGCCCATTTCAACATATATTACATATACAGCATTTTGTTTCACTGTATTTTCTGTGTATCTTGTTATCGTATTCCTTATAGACTTTGTCCGGCGTACATCCTATCTGGGACACTTGTCCCGATTGGCGATAAAGCGCTGCGGAGCCTTGCAGTTTTCTCATTCCACATATTGCTCTCTGCGGCCATGATTGCAGCGATGAGAATATAAAAGCTCAGTAACTAGGATAGAAATTAGTAGGCACGGAGAATGCTGTTCGACAGTGTTTGAGATTTGGACTGCGTTTCTATACCAAGAAGCCGCAATTTGGTACGATTGAAGTGTAGCCATGAAGATCTCACAAATCGTTGAGGCTATTGATGCGAACCGGATCCGAATCAGTGATCATGCGGATTTAGAGGCTCATGAGGATCGATTGTCCTATGAAGAAATCTTTTATTCGGTACGAAGGGGCGAGATCATTGAAGAATACCCAACCGATACACCATACCCAAGTTGCCTGGTGTACGGACAAACTATGAGGGGAGAACCGATACACAGTGTGTGGGCGTATAACCCGGACAACCGCTGGGCCGTATTGATCACCGTATACAGACCTGATCCAAACCGATGGATCAATTGGACAGAGAGGAGAAACGAGTAATGTTGCCATTTGATAAATGCCCGGTTTGCGGCGGAGATGTCGTGGAGAAAGAAGTCGAGAAGTTGTTAAAAGGTGGTACAAACACGGCAACACTCACCGTGAAAGCGGAAGTGTGCTTGCGGTGTGGCGAACGTTTCTATTCACAAGAGACCATCCAACGTTTCGAAGAGATCCGTCGAAAACTGGAACACGAAGATACAGAAGGATTCGAGGCAATCGGTCAACTATTCCACGTGCGCAATTAATTGCCGGCGGTCGGAGTCGAACCGACACGAGGGTCACCCCTCACCAGATTTTGAGTCTGGCACGTCTACCAATTTCATCACGCCGGCCTGATTTCACGAGAGTAGTCCGCAATCCCGCACCTTGTCAAGAAACCTGAGCTCTGCTTAACTGCCTATCTGAATGTACGAGTTGTATGAAAATTGCCGTCTCTGTCCGCGCAACTGCGGAGTAGACCGTGTGCGGGGTGAGAAGGGATACTGCGGCGAGGATGCTCAGATAAAAGTCGCCTGGGCCGGTCTGCACTTCGGGGAAGAACCGCCCCTGATCGGGAAGGGAGGTTCGGGAACGGTTTTCTTCACCGGCTGCACCTTGAAGTGTGATTCCTGCCAGAACTACCAGCTCAGCAGGCAGGGCTTGGGACGGGAGATGTCCTCAGGTGAATTGGAACAGCTGATGCTGCGGATCCAGGAACGGGGCGCCGAGAACATCAATCTAGTGACCGCCACCCATTTTGTCCCGGCGATCATAGAGGCTGTGGCCGCTGCCCGAACTCAAGGGCTCTCTCTTCCCGTGGTCTGGAATTCCTCTGGATATGAACAGATCCCCACACTGCAGATGCTGAAAGGTACCGTCGATGTGTATCTTCCAGATTGCAAGACCCTGGATTCAACGGTGAGCAGACGCCTCATGGGGACAGCGGATTATCCAGAAGTCGTACAAGCGGCGCTGCTGAGGATGATCGAGGACAAGCCCCTGCTCGTGGAGGAGGATGAAATCCGGCAAGGGGTTATTGTGCGCCATCTGGTGCTGCCCGGATTGCTCGAGCAGAGCTGGGAGGTTCTGCACTGGTTCGCGGGTCATCTCAAGGATCGGGCACTTCTCTCCCTCATGTTTCAGTACACTCCACCGCCGTTCGGGGAGGGAGGTGCTGCGGTACAGGGGAGTCGTGCAGCAGAGGTTATTACTATGGAAGAAAGAGGTCCGGAAGCGGAGGGGAAACGGAGCAGGCTGCTGCACTTGGAGCGTACCGTTAACCGGCGGGAGTCCAGGCGGGTCTTGACCTGGCTGGAGGAGCTGGGGATCGAAGACGGCTTTGTCCAGGAGCCGGCCCGCAACTCAGACTGGCTGCCGGATTTTACTCGGGCATTTCCCTTTCCCGAGGGCCAGGCGGTGCCGATCTGGCACTACGAATCCGGATACATCGGTCGATAGGACGGAATTTCGCAGAGCAATCCAACGAATGGTTCGCACCGTTCAGTCCGGACCGATCACCGTTCCCTCGAAGGTCTGATCGTAGAGGATCTTTTTCAGGTTATCGATGTTACGGCCGCCGGCTACGATGACTCGAAGCTTGATCTGAGCGGCTCTCTCGGTGGCCACCGGATCGAAGGGCACATTGATCCCCGGTTTCCAGGTACTCCCTACCAGCTTCTGGAACTCCTGCCAGCTCACCCGGTCCAGGGGCTCCGCCTTCGGATCGACTTTGGGATCCCCGGTATAGACCTTGGTGATGTTGGAGAGATTGAGCAGCGTGTCTGCCTGAAAGCGTTCGGCCAGAAGAACGGCATCGTAATCCGTAGAGAAGCCCGGCTTCCATCCCGCGGCCACCAGAACCCGCCCGGGAAACACACTAACCGCTGTAGGATCCGTGATCACCTGTTCCGGGCAAAAATCACGGAACAGCTGCTTGAGCAGCTCCGCGTTTAGTCGAGTCGCGGCGATTCCGATCCAATCCAGGACGTCCGCATCCGCCTCAGGAATCACGGCCCTGTAGGCTCGTTGGTACTCCCGGGCCGGCGCCCCGCCCCCGCAGACCAGGATCAAGCGGTTGCCTGGATTCCTTTCCAGGTACTCAAGAATTGTTGCCCGGAATGCCAGCAGGAAGTTCGAATCGACCTTGTCCGGAACAATGATGGATCCGCCCAGGGAAATCACCTTTGTCTGACTCATCACCCATGCCTCCGCGAGTAGTGTACGAGGAAATCC
>CAZSBH010000029.1:0-26617 GCA_964604845.1 uncultured Spirochaetaceae bacterium | reverse complement strand
TCACCTTTGTCTGACTCATCACCCATGCCTCCGCGAGTAGTGTACGAGGAAATCCGGAGAAACGGAAGGTGATCTTCCCGCGGCTGAGCACATGGAGAGCGGGAAGGATTGAATAAATTGCGATCTCCCGATATACATAGCCCTTATGAAGGTATTGATTTCGGACAAGACAGACCCGATCTGTGCCCGAACGTTGCGGACGTTCCCTGGCATGGAGGTGGAGGAAAAACCGGGCTTGAGTCCCGAGCAGTTTCTAGAGGAAGTTCCCGGGTACGAAGCCCTAGTGGTGCGTTCGGCTACCAAGGTAAGCGCCGAGGTCATTGCCGCGGCGACGCGGCTCAAGGCGATCGGCAGGGCCGGAGCCGGGGTGGACAATATCGACGTGCAGGCGGCAACAGAACGGGGAATCCTGGTGATGAACACACCCGGGGGAAATGCCAATGCCGTGGCCGAGCTTGCCGTCGGTATGATGTTCTCCCTGGCCAGGCAACTCGTAGTCACTGTCGAGGGGATGAAGGCAGGGCGCTGGGAAAAGAAGAGTTATAAGGGCAGTGAGCTGGGCGGGAAGACTCTGGGGCTGGTAGGCATCGGTCAGGTCGGCGCCCGGGTTGCCCGTAAGGCGCTTGCCCTGGACATGAAGGTGTTAGCCTACGACCCCTTCATCACTCCGGAAAATGTAAAGGAGATCGGAGCCGAACTTCGCCCGCTCGAAGAACTGTATCGGGACAGTGACTACATCAGTCTGCACCTCCCCAAGAACGAGCAAACAGCCGGTATGATCAATCGGGAAGCTTTCGCCAAGATGAAATCCGGAGTATTCCTGATCAACTGCGCCCGCGGCGGAATCGTTGTTGAATCGGATCTGCTCGAAGCTTTGGAAGAGGGAAGGGTAGCCGGTGTGGGAATCGATGTGTATGAAAATGAACCACCCGAGGACTGGTCGTTGGTGAATCATCCGGGAGTCGTCTCGACCCCTCATATCGGGGCAACCACGGCGGAAGCTCAGATCGTCGTGGCGGAGATGGTAGCCCGGCAGATCGGAGTGTACCTGAGCGAGGGAAAGGTGTTTCACGGGGTAAACCAGCCGGGTTCACCGCAGTAGGCATACATCGCGGTGTGAACCGCCCGCTTCGGTAGCCTCCTGGCAGATTATGCTGTATATTTGAGCTTAGGAAGTTTTACCATGGCTGGAGATATCACTGACATCCTTGAGTCCTGGGACTTTGATCCGGACAATCAGGTGCGCGTCATCCAGACGCATGACGGTCGCGAGGTGCTTCAGATCCGGCAACCCCTGGGAATCGAGCAATATGAGCTGGACGGCCGACCCGACGGAAAAACCCACGAGGGCAAGGAGTGTTACCTCGAAGTCCTGAAGGAGAAGCTTCAGGTATTCACAGAGGCGAATGGCAGCGACGAGGGATTTCAGGTTTCCCACGAGCAGTTCCAGCTGCTTCAGAACGAAGGCATTATCTACTACTATCGGTACCTCGTTCTGTTTCAGATCGGGGATTTCGAGCGTACAGCCAGGGATACGGAACACAACCTGCAGATCTGTGATCTGCTGGATAAGTATGCGGAGAATGAAGACGACAGGAAGGAGGTCCTTCAATATCGTCCCTACATCCTTCGTATGTTTGCCATAGCCAAGGCGATGATCTCCCTGCATCAACAGCTGAAGGCAGCTGCCAAGGAGATCCTGGAATCTGCGATAGAAGAGATCGAAAACATGCCGAACATCGACACCCCGGCATTTCAATTCGAACGGATCCGTTCGTTGAAATATCTCCGGTCAACCTTGAAGCAGGTTTTGGAACAGAAAGTGTCTCCTCTTGATAAGCTGAAAAAAGAACTTGACGCAGCTGTGGAAGAGGAGAACTACGAACTGGCCGCGGAGCTGCGCGATAAAATCCGAACCCTGAAGAAAGAGTTCGAGCTCTAACGCACCCATTCCTACCTCCCTGATTCCGGACTAACCTTTGAGGACAGGAGAGACGAGGTTGCTATTTCGTAAGAACAAGAGTGTGGATCCGGATAGTCTGCTGCAGGAAACGTGGCACTCCGGCTTCCGCTGGTTTCAGAAAAAACGCTTTCCCTCCGAAACGACAGCGGACTATAGAGCCAGGGTCAAGAGGAGACGGCTGGAGCTGGAAATCCATAAGCCGAGTTGCTTTGCCTGGGTCGTCAGCCCGTATCAGTACGCCGATTTCGTGATCGAAGCAAACCTTAATATCGGCGGGGAGAACGGACACTCCTCTTCAGGGTTCGTATTTCGCTACAACAACGAAGACAACTTCTACTATTTTCTTTTGTCCAACCGCGGCTATTTTCGTTTCGATGTGGTGTTCAATAGAAATCCGGGTCATCTTATCGAATGGACGCCGCTTCCTCCGGCGGTGGAAGATACAACCGAGCTGCGGATCATTGCCAGGGACGGTACGTTTTCCTTTTATCTCAGCGATGAGTGGCTGGCGGAAATGACCGACGATACGCTGAAGGCGGGATTTATAGGATTCGCCGCCCAGAACTACGAGGAGAAGAACGAGGGCGCTTTTTTTCTGGACAATATAAAGATCGAATCCCGGCCTGTTGAAGTCGAACAGGAGTATCTGCGCTGGACCCGCTACATCCCGGTTCCTCCGGAGTCCAGAATCACCCTGGCCCGAACCTTCATCGACATGGCCAAGTATCCGGAGGCGGTCGCACAGCTGAAGAGTGTGGTAACACAAATCCCTGACTCCGTGGAGGCTCACTTGCTGCTAGGCCGAGCGTACACTCAGCTCAAAGCCTATCCTGAAAGCCTGGCCTGCCTTGACAGGGTTCTCCAGCTGCAGCAGGAAGATGCTCAAGTGCCTCTCGAGAAGGCGGACGTACTCTTCCTGAACGGGGATTTCCTGATCTGCAGGAACTACATCGAATCGATTTTGCCGCGGTATCCCGAAGACGCGCAGCTGCGAAATCTTCTCGGGGGATGTGAGTATAATCTGGGTAACTGGGACAAAGCCGGCGCCCGGTATCGGGAGGCCGTTGAGCTGGATTCCGAGAACTCCGTATTTTGGGTGAACCTGGCCCGGTGTCAGGAACGTGCCGGGGATACGGCGAGCGCTCTCCAAACCTACCTCGAAACCGCTCGCCGGCTGTTCCGACAGGAAATGTACGAGGAGTTGTCCCTGGTTCTTGCCCGGATCGGCAAACTGGTGCCGCCGGATTCAGACCACGCCTATGAACTGAAGTCCTTCGAGGGAAAAATGCTCTTCCATGAGGGAAAGAAAAATCAGGCTGAAATCTTGTTTTCCGAGGTGATCGCATCCGGGTACTCCGACAGTGGAGCACATTATCTGTACGCTCTGTTGTTGATCGACAAAAACGAGAGAAAAAAAGCCGATATTCATCTGGTCAAAGCCGCTGAAATCGGCCCGACCTATCCTCTCTACTGGTTCAGGCTGGCAGAAAATCGGTTTCTTCTCGGTGAAGATCCGGGTGACGCTCTGGAGAAGGCATATGCTCTCGATGCCGAGGATCCGTGGATCAACAATCTCCGCGGCCAGGTGCTGCTCAAAGAGGAACACTTTGTTGAAGCCCTCCAGTGTTTCCAACAGGCCAAGGAGTCCGCCCCGAACCAGGTCGATATCTATAGAAATTACGCCGAATGCCTGGCCAAACTGGACCGGGGCGAGGAAGCGCTGCGTCTTCTCTCTGAAGGGATAGAAACCGTGGGCGGGACTGCCGAAGAAATGGCCTCGCTGTACAACCAGAGGGGGAACTGCCAGGTGGAGCTCAAGAGCTACTCATCGGCTGTGCTGGACTACGAGAAGGCCCTTGAGTTGGTTCCCGAGCGAAGGGACTATATGCAGAACTGTGCAGCCTGCTGTATAGAGTTGGACATGATTATGCGGGCTGAAGAACTGCTGAACCGGCTGTTGGAAGAACAGGAAACTGCCTCGTTGTATAATTTAACCGGGAATCTTGCGGTCGTGACCGGGGAGTTCCAGCGCGCCCGTTTGGCCTACATTGAAGGGTTGAGGCTGGAGGAGGACAACCGGGAGTTGAAACTCAACCTGTTGTCGCTGTACGTAGAAACCGGCAAGTATCAGGAGGCGAAGGATCTGCTCGCGGAGATCCTGGATTGGGAGAGCTTGCCGGAGCGGGCAGAGCACCTGAAGGATCATTTCCGGGAGCGTTTTGAAAGCCGGATCGAGTGCATGAAATGTAAAAGGGAGTGGTGGGTTCCGAAAGAGCTGCCCCCACAACCGGCATTCACAATCCGGGGGGAACCCCCCGGCGAAGCGCCGGCGGGAAAATGCGAAGAATGCGGAAGTGTCTACTGCATCTCCTGCGCCGCCGAAAGGGTTCGGGACGGCAAACTGATGTGTCCCAAATGTGACAGCCGTCTTCGTCTAAGCGAGGAATCCCTGAAATACCTCGTTCTTCGCTACGTCGAGGAGGGGCAGAGCAATCCCGGTTCAGCTTGACAAACGGGGGAGTTTCAGTAATATGGGGACGAGCGATTAGATTGAGACATCCAATTTTATTATTCTATATAGCGTTGATCCTCATTCTCGGCATTCCCGGGAAGGTTTCAGCTCAGGAGATCTTGACGGCTGAAAATTATTTCGACGAGATCTCCGCCCGGTACGGGAAGATCCAGGATTATTCGGCGGCGATCTCCATCACTCAGGGCGAAACGATCATGACCGGGAGGTTGTACTACAAAAATCCCAATCTGCTGCGCATCGATTTCACGGAACCGGAAGATCAGGTTCTGGTAACAAACGGTGTGGAGCTGACGATCTACATCCCTAAATATGAAGTGATCCTCGTGCAAAAGTTGAAGCGCCGAAGTCAGGCAGCGCTGGCCAATATGGTTTCAGAGCAAGGTCTGCATCTTCTGAAGAAGAACTACGGAGTTGCCTACCTCAGCGGCCCGAATTTAATTCCGTTGGACGAAGGGTCTGAGGAAATGGTGCGCAAGCTGAAACTGGAAAGCAGATCCACCGCCGAAGGATTTCGCCAAATCGTGCTCGCCGTCGGCAGGACCGGCCTGATCAGGCGAATTACCGGGGTTACCATAGGCTATGAAGAGTTTGTACTCGACCTTACCGACATTATCGTCAATCAGAACATTCCCGATACGCGCTTCGAATACGATTCGCCCCCTTATGCGAACGTGTACCGCGATTTTCTCTTCGAGGCGGAAGAGTAACGTACTATGGAATCTTTAGGTCAGAAGCTCAGGGAGACCCGAGAGCAGCACAATTTCTCCGTCGAGCAGGTAGCCCGGGACACCCATATTTCAAAGCAGTATTTGGAAGCACTTGAACAGGAAGATTTTTCGATGATTCCTGGAGAAACCTACATCATCGGATTTTTGAGGAATTACGCCGAGTATTTATCCTTGAATCCGGAAGAACTGGTAGCCCTGTACAAAAACATCCAGATACAGGAGCAGCCTCTGCCGATGACCGAGCTGCTCGATCGCAGCCGCCCCAAATCTTCAGCCAGGATCATTGTCTTGCTGGTGATCATCCTGGCCGTGCTCGGAGCAGGGGGCTATCTGATCTTTCATTTTCTGATTTCCCCTGGACGACAGGCGGCTCCACGAGCCGCTGCGGCCCAGGAGGTCATCCAGCCCGCGGCCCAGCAGCCGGAAGGGGAGGAGTTGCTTTTTCAGGACGAAGCGGTGACTCGCTGGTTCGACCTGGATGATACGATCGGCGTTCCGTTGAACGGCAACACCTACCGTCTTCAGATCACCGACATTGACAGGGAGCTGACAATAAAAGTTCCAGGCGGCACCGTGAACATGACGATCGGTCAGGACAGACAGCTGGATGTAAACGGTGATGGTCGAAATGACCTGCGGATCCTGCTCAACGATCTGGATGTCACGGATGTTGCCAAGAGAGCGAACTTGAGTCTGTACAAGATTACCAAAGCTACCGTTCCGGAGGTTGCAGAGGCCGGGGAACTCGAGGAAGCCGAACCTACCGGGCAAGAGGAAGCCGTCGTACCTGCAGTGAGCGAGCCGATAACCGCAGAGCCGTCCGCAGGGGCAACTACCATCATCAGCGCCGATACTCCGGCACCGTTTCGAGTTACGATATCTTTTCGCGGCTATTGCCTGTTTCGCTATCTGGTGGACAATGACATTCGAGAGGAGAGGTTTTTCCACAAAGGAGAGAGCTTTTCCTTGGACGCGAGGAACGAAGTTCAGCTCTGGATCTCGAACGCCGGTGTTGTGCGTCTCATGGTTGCGGGCAGAGAGTTAGAAGTGGGTCGTCCTGGCGCGGTAACAACCACGCAGATCCGTTGGAGCCGGGATGATGCCGGCGGGCAGTACGCCTTGGAAGTCGTTTCCAGAGAATAACAACTCACCCTCATGACATTTTACATCGAGAGTCTCGGCTGTGCTAAGAATCAGGTCGACTCCGAACTCATCATCACGACCTTGGAGAACAGGGGGCTTCGTTGGGTTGAGGAGCCTGAAGATGCCCAATTGATCATTGTCAATACCTGCGGCTTCATAACCAGTGCCAAAGAGCAATCGATCCAGACCTCCCTGGCTCTCAAAGACCGTTTCCCCGAGAAAAAGGTGATCATGCTGGGTTGTCTGGTCCAGCGCTACGGCCCTGAGTTGGAGCGGGGGATGACTGAAATCGATGGGTTCGTGGGCCTGGACGATCCAAACGCCCTTTCCCGCCTCATCGCCTCTCTGACCGGAACTCCTGTCCAGGAAGCCACGACGCCTTTCCTTGAGATGCCTTCCCGGAGCAAGTTCCTCTCCTTTCCGGGAAGCGCCTATGTGAAAGTGGCGGAGGGGTGCGCGAACCGGTGTAGCTACTGCGCGATCCCCCTGATCCGGGGTGACCTGGTCAGCAGGCCCGTGCGGGAGATTCTGGCGGAAATCGAGTCGCTTCTACAACGGGGGGTCGTCGAGATTATTCTCATTGCCCAGGATCTGGCCTCCTACGGCCAGGATCGAGGAAAACGGGAGCTGGTGGAGCTGGTGAAGTCGATCACCGAGCTCAAGCAGCGATTCTGGCTGCGGCTGCTGTATCTGCACCCGGATCATTTTCCTGGAGATCTGCTCGAAGTCATGGCTTCGGATCGCAGAGTATTGCCCTACTTCGATATTCCCTTTCAGCACGCAAGTCCGGGGCTGCTCACCAGGATGGGTAGAAGAGGCTCTGCAGAGACCTACAGGCGACTGGTGGAGGACATTCGAAGGGCTATTCCCGAAGCGGTGATCCGCTCGACCTTCTTGGTAGGATTCCCCGGTGAGAGCGACCAAGATATAACCACCCTGTTGTCCTTCCAGCGGGACTGCGCTCTGGATTGGGTGGGAGTGTTCACCTACTCAAGGGAGGAGGGAACACCAGCGTACAGGTTCCCCGGTCGAGTCGCGAAGCGGGTGGCGGAGCAGCGCAAGCAGGCGGTGGAACAGAACCAGATACAGATCAGCGAAGGACGAATGGAAAGACAGGTCGGGCGAACTCTCGATGTCCTGGTGGAGGAGCGGGTTCAGGGGGAGGAGCTGTATCTGGGACGGGCTTATCTGCAGGCCCCGGAGATAGATGGGTTGGTGGTCATCAAAGCCTCAAAGCTAGATCCGGGCAGGATCTATCCTGTGCGCATCGATCGCCGGGCAGGGATCGATCTGGAGGCTTCCCTTGTCTGATAGCTCCAGTGCAGACTATCTTGAATCCCTGAATCCTCAACAGCGGGAGGCGGTATTGCACACCGACCGTCCACTGCTGATCCTGGCCGGCGCGGGCAGCGGCAAGACCCGGGTGATTACTACGAAAATTGCCTACCTCATCGACAGCGAGGGTTTTGATCCGCGTTCCATACTGGCAGTTGCGTTTACAAACAAGGCGGCCGAAGAGATGCGGGAACGCGTGCGCTCCTTGAGCCCAACCGGTGGCGAGGTTATGGTTAAGACCTTTCACGCCTTTGGAGCCTGGCTGCTGCGGCGCTACGGACAGGAGATCGGAATCGCCAGAGGGTTCACAATCTACGACGATCAGGATTCCTTTTCTTTGCTGAAACAGGTCCTGAGGCGTGAGTTAGGGGGGCAGAAGCCGGCACAAAACCAGCTTAAAGAGCTGGCTGGTTGGATCGCCCGCGCCAAAGATCACTGCCTGCTCCCGGGGGATGACCTCTCTACGCTGGAAGTGCAGGTTGGGGTGCCCGGACTGGATGCCCACCGGGTCTATCGGGTGTATCAGGATAGGCTGGAGCAGAGTGGATGTCTGGATTTTGGAGATCTCCTGGTGCGAACGGTCAGACTCCTGGAAAGCTGTGCGGAGGTCAGAGACCGGGTCAGGAACCGCTTCCGGGCGATCCTGGTCGATGAATACCAGGATTCCAACTTTGCCCAATTTCGGCTGCTTCAGCAACTATTCGACGGGCACAACTACCTCTGTGTCGTCGGTGACGAGGATCAGTCCATCTACAGTTTTCGCGGCGCCGAACTGGAGAATATCTTGAGTTTCTCCCGCAAATTTCCCGGTACCGAAATCATCCGATTGGAGGAGAACTACCGCTCGACCCAGAACATCCTCGAGGTGGCAGCCAGGGTCGTTGAGAACAACCGCGATCGGCTGGGGAAAAGGCTTTTCACCCGTAAGCCCGCCGGTCCCCCCGTAGCCCTCGCCTACCTTGAAGATCCCGAAGCGGAAGCTTTGTTCTGCGCTGAAAAGTTGAAAGCCGGAGGGCTGGGACAGAGCGCCATTCTCTACAGGATGAACTTTCAGTCTCGGGTTTTTGAGAGTCTCTTCTCTCGTTTGGGGATCCCCTACCGGGTTGTCGGGACGGTACGGTTTTATGAACGGGAGGAGGTCAAAGACGCCTTGGCCTATCTGACCCTGGTTGTCAATCCCGCGGACGAGCTGGCCTTCCGCAGGGCAACCGGAAAACCGCGCAGAGGGATCGGCGCCAAGACTCTGGAAGTGATCATGGATCATCGGGGCAATGTTGGGAATGTATTGAACTGTGCACGGCAAGCACTCCCGTCGTTTACAGCCAAGACCGCCAAAGCATTACGGACATTTCTGTCTCTGATCGAATCATTGAATCAGCGCTTAGCCGAAGCGAGCGAGAGTTCATTGAGCCGGATCGTGCATCTCCTTATCATGGAGTCGGGACTTGTCGATTATTATCGTGAACGGGACGAAGCGGACGGTACGGAGAAGGTTAGAAACCTGGAAGAACTGGTCAATGCGACCACGGAGTATCCCGGAACTTTGGAGGGTCTAAGCCTTTTCTTGGAATCCCTCATGCTGGGTGGTTCGGAAGAAGATCCGTTTCTACGAACAGAGCAGGTCACGTTGATTACCGCGCACAATACCAAGGGATTGGAGTTCGACAGGGTATTTATGACAGGCTTGGAAGATGGTATCTTTCCTCATTATTCGAGCACTCTCGGTGGAGTACCCGTAGCCGGGGCCGAGCTCGAGGAGGAACGCCGCCTGTTCTATGTCGGGGTCACTCGGGCCAGGGAGGAGTTGTACCTGACTGCCTGTAAAAAACGGCGTGTGTTCGGGACGCTACAGGGCAGCGAGCCCTCCCGGTTTTTGAGCGAGATCCCACGGGAGTATCTTCAGGTACACGGGTTCCGGCCGCCGGCGGAGGATGGATACCCCCTCGGCTGCGGCGTGTACCACGATGACTACGGTCCCGGCATCGTCAGCAAGAAATGGGAAGTCGACGGGGTATCGATGGTCGCGGTTCGTTTCGACTCGGGTAAAATTGCCCGTTTTCCACTGAAATACTCGAGATTGGAGCGGATCAGCTCGGATCCGTAAGAGGAACAGGATGCACAAGGCTCATCAAAACGCCGCCGTCGATAAGAAGATCAGAAACAGCCTGCGTTTTTCTCTGCTTGACGGCGCCTCTTTTTCTGTGATGTTGGGTTCGGCGGAGAGTTACTTTCAGGCCTTCGCCATTTTTCTCAAAGGAACCGTGTATCAGGTGGGTATCGTGTATACGATCCCCGTTTTTATTGCTTCCATTATACAGCTGCACGCAAGCTTGCTGCTGCGTTGGTTCAAGAGCCGGAAAAACCTGACCGTGTTGGCAGGTGCGCTCCGCAGCCTCCTCTTCGTTCCCCTGGTCCTCGTATACTATCTCGGAGCGGCCCGGGTTTGGGTGCTCCTCGGTATCATCTGCCTGTATTTTGCACTGAATTATCTGCCGATTCCCGCTTGGACCTCCTGGATGAGGGATCTGGTGGACGAGAACCGGCGGGGGGCCTATTTTTCCCGCCGAAATCGCGTTTCCAACTTCATCGCTCTGTTGTCGATTATCGTGGCCGGCGTCATCCTCGAGCTGTTCCAGGTGCGCTCGCACCTGGGTTTTTTCCTGATCTTCGGCTTGGCCTTCCTGGGAAGTATCGGATCCACGATCTTCCTGTCCTTGAAATACGACGTCCCCTACACGGAACCGCCCAGAGATCGGGAGGGATTCTTCCACTTTTCTGTTCAGATGTTTCGCTCCAACTACGGCAGGTTCGTGCTGTACAACTTCTCCCTGTATATTGGGGTGTTCGTCGCCGGTCCTTTCTTCGTGCCATACATGTTGAAAGACTTGGGCTTCAGCTATGTTCAGTTCATGATCGCCACCGCACTGGTTGTACTGGTAAAGTTCGTTACCCTCCCTATGTGGGGGGAGTTGAGCGACCGTTACGGCAATAAAAGGATACTCGTTCTTGCTTCTGTGTTCATCTCGATCCTGCCCTTCCTCTGGATGTCCAGCCGTGCCTTCTGGTGGATCTGTCTAGTCCAGGCTGCGGGCGGCCTGGCCTGGGCCGGGTTCGACATCTCCGCTCTTAACTTCGCCTACGACGTTCTGCCCTCGGAGAAGGTGACCCGGCACACCTCGTATCTGATCTTCTACCGTGGCCTGGCCGTTTTTGCCGGCGGTCTGATCGGGGGGCTGCTGATCCGGCAGTTCAGTCTTTTTGGTTCTACATACCTTGGGAATTTCTTTCTCTCCGGTTTGTTTCGGGTCATGGTCGCAATTCCTTTTCTCTTCTTTCTCAAGGAGGAACGTTCCGTCGAGCACATCTCCTACCGGCAGCTGATGTTCAAGCTCATGTCTGTCGGGCCGCGGCGGGGACTTCAGCTCTTTCTGATTGGAAAGGCGAAAGAAAACGCCAAAGACGGAGCAAGTGGGGAGAAGGGGGAGGCCCGGAAGTGACTGATCTTCTAGAACGGGTTCCGGTTATTCGCCGAGCCCGGGAGTATCATCTCTACAGTCTTTGCGGCACACGCTATCTCGACCTCTGGCAAAACGGCGGGAGATCGCTGTTGGGGCACAGACCCGCAGGGCTGACCACGGTGTTGAAAAACACAATATCCAAAGGGTTGGCCGCTGATTTGCCCTCGATCTACAGCGGGCGTTTGCGTCGCCTTTTACAGGAGATGTTTCCAGATTATAAGGATTTTCGCCTGACCGGAAGTGCTGCCGAAGGGCTGCAGCTCGCATCCCTGTACCTGAACCGGAATATCGGTGCGAATGACCTTGCGGATCCGCTGACGGAGCAGGGGGAATCCGCGGCCGGAGAGGTGGGACTCTGGCGTCCCATGGTACCCGATACGATTCTAAGAGAAGTACTATTCCCGGTGCTTCCTTTCAGTATGGCCGGAGCGCCGGCGGCCGTTTGTTTTCGCAAGATCCCGCCATCCGGATTCCCCGGCCAAAAGCCCATCTCCGCTGTCGTCCAGGCGGGATTGCTGCGTTGTCTGCAGGATCTCAGGCGGTTTGTCCTGCCTCAGTGGATTCGCCCGGATCTGTTGGATACGTGTCCCGGGTGGAGGCAGAAAAGCATCTACCTGGTTCCTGAGTTCGGCATGGAGCTCTATGAGAGGGTGTTTGAGGGTTTTCTCGAGGCTGGGGTGCTTCTCAATCCCGTCGCGCCCTATGTCAGTATCCTGCCGGGAGGGGAAATTTCCAAAGGGGAGCTGAGAAAAATGATTGGACTATTCTTCGCTTTTCCGGGAAAATAGAGCTATGGAGCTGTCAGAATTTATCGTTCTTCTTTCCAGATTGGCTACGGGAGCGATAACAACGTTTTTCGCTATCCTGCTCTGGTCTCAAACCCGGGATGTTTCCTGGGTGTTGGTTATCATCGGCACTCTGGTCAGCTATGCGGAGATCGTCTTCACAACTCTTGAAAGCTTTGGAGTCGTCAGCGCCGACTTCTTCGATGTATCGGGATTTCCCGTCCTTCGCATTGTATTGATCAATCTGCCTCTGGTCTTCCTTTCCCTTGCGTTCATTTCGATGATCCTGAGGAAACGGGTTCCCTAGAAGTCAAAGTTTATTCTGCAGTTCCTTGATCTGGTCACGCAACAGGGCTGCTTCTTCGTAATTTTCTTCTTCCACGGCCTTTTCCAGTTCATTTTCCAAGTAGGTGATCTGGGATTGGATCTCCGTGGATTTTGAGGACTCTTTGGCTTCGGTCGAGGATATCGGGATCCCGGCCTCGTCAACTACACCTTCATCGATGAAGATGGGGCATTTGGCCCGAACGGCCAGAGCCACACAGTCTGAGGGGCGGGAGTCCATGATCACGTCGGTGCCGTTTCGGTTCAAGATCAGCCGGGCATAAAACGTGCCCTCTTTCAGCTCCGTGATCTCGATGCGGGATATTTTCACGTCGAGTTCCCGCAATGTTGACAGCAGCAGATCATGGGTTAGCGGGCGGGGCATCTTGTGATTGGCTAATCCGATCAGGATCGCCTGGGCTTCCAGGGAGCCTATGAAAATCGGTACCGCCACCTCCGCCCCGATCGGCTTTATCAGCACGGCGCTGCCCTGTTCGGCTTTGGCTACTGTCCACACTTCAGCGGGCACTAACATGACTTATCTCTGTACCATCCTCCTTCTAATAATAGAGAAAAAAGAGACTCCGGGCAACCGGTGTGTCAAATCCCGCCATTCAGCAGGTTTTGTTGCCGGTAAGGCACCCGGAGCCTGATTCAATTGCTCGAGTCGGCTGCCCGCGCCGGTCTTGTTTTTCCCGCCGGTCGGATTCGTAGAGACGGCGATGTCGGATTTTTCCGGCGAAGGGTGGATTCATCCGATGGGCGGTTACGATGTATACTGCTTCTGGCCCAAACCTTATGGGTATCGGCAGTTGTACCGCATTCTGGCAGTGCTTATGGGTACGTGTAACCTCTCGCCGAAGTAGTCCGCATGCGGTCAGGTGCTATCGGATCTGGGCTTTCCGCCGTCCTGCGGGCGGCAACTTCTGATTTGTTGCCAAAAGGAAATTATTTTCTATCAGGTAAAACAGCATCTATGACCAAAAACGGACGGATGAAATGCGTAAAACGATTTCTGAATCTGAGAAGAATAGATGAAGAGAAAATATAAAACACTTCGCGTTGAGAAGGAGTATGCTCGCACCATTAGCGCAATGAACCGAACAGGAATTTTAACCCTTCTTCCACGATCGGAAGAGTTAGGAGTGATTGGAATTGACGGAAAAGAATATCCTGTACCAACTCAAGAAAAGCTTCAAGAAGTACTTGCACGCAATAGGGAATTGGTTGATAGAAAAATGCGACAAGGATTTACTCAGGTTCAGCTAACGCCTATCGCAATGCCTACTTCACAACTTATTGATCGGGTAAAAACTGCCCTTCTTACACATGCCGCAGTGGGAAAAATTATCCAGGCAAAACGAGATTCCACTGACGCTGATATACCGGTTCGTGTAAATACTGGTGGACCGATCTGGATATGGGATAGGGTGCGTCAAGCATTAGATACTCCTAGTCTTGTTTATTTCCCTCAAGCCTATACCAATCGTAACCATCAAGGATTGACTAAAGAAGAAGTAATGCGGAAAACCCGCTTATGTGCTGTGCCTGGCTGGAGTGTGGGGCTAATTGAGCCTATACTTATTATGCCTCAACAAGGACAGGGTAAAGTCATAGGAGGAAGAAAACAGCTGGAGGAATATTCTACCCCTCGTGATTATTTACGAATTTTAAGTACACCGACCCATCAGGGAGAAACGGGATGGACACCAGAAGATTTTCTCACCCACTTTATAACTCAGCTTGAAACAACCAATCAAGTAAGTCACGACCGGCATGACGGCAACGCTTTGTGGTTGCTTGGTTCGTATATGCCAAATTCTATGCCAAATGCGAAACTTGTGCCGGTTGGCTACTGGGATCGTGACGCTGGGCGACGGATGCGCTTGTCTGCGCATCGCACGGGCAACAGGCTTAGAACTTGGGTGGCGCGTTCCACGGTGAGACTTGGCACTTAACCGACAGCCCGCCCTCTGAAAGGACAAACATACCTATCAAAGGAAAATATATTGTGATAGAACAGAAAAGTCTGTTGATAGGAAAGAATTACGGAACAAATGAATCACAGATGTGCTTAGTGAATGCTATGAACTAAAAGGAGAAAACCATGGCAGATTATAATTTCGATGGCAAGTGCCTAAGGAATCGCTCCGGACAAAAGATGGGAGAGATTGATAGAACTTCCGTTAGAGCGTGGAATAGTTCTAGACTTGGTGAAATTGATCGTAAAAACATCAGGGACGCTCATGGGAAGAAAGTTGCTGAATTTGATGGAAAAATTGTCAAAGATGATATGGGGAATAAAATAAGTACTATTCAGGAAATCCAAAAAATAATAGAAGGCGGTGGCGGGATCTCTTTAGTTGCAATGTGGTACTTCTTTATAAAGAAATAACTAGAAATAAGATTGTGCATACCATGCGGTTGAAGCGGATGCATAGAGCGTCATTCTATGAACGTATCCGAAATGGTTATTTACATGCTATTGAAGTTTTGTTCATACTTGTGACTTAAGAGAATTCCATGCTGACGGACTATGACATTCTGCGTATTGCTGAAACACATGACATCTCCGTAATACGAAAAGCTTATAGAAAAATCTCAAAGGAAATTCATCCGGACGTTTCAAGCGAATCTGACTTGCTCAAGAATCATTTGTTATTTATACAAATAAATAGAGCGTATCAACGTCTAGTAGGACAATTGGGAAATCAAGATACGCTTGTCGATGACATTTCGAGAAGCACTTCATCTGACAATGATGCTGTTGTTCAACATAAAGATCCAGCATATGTTTTTTATAAAACTGCGATGACTCATTTTATGAAGATACATCCTTCACAATGGAGTGTTGAAACCAAACAAATACTTGAAAAATCAAACCCGTTGAAAGAAGAAGAACTGGAAAAGATAAAAGAAAAAGTTAGAAATTTGGTCAAGCTCTTTCCGAAGGCATACTACTATTTCAGTATCGTGGTT
The DNA here is from genome assembly GCA_964604845.1 of uncultured Spirochaetaceae bacterium. Lineage (GTDB taxonomy): Bacteria > Spirochaetota > Spirochaetia > SZUA-6 > DRHE01 > JAFGQJ01. The sequence continues at coordinate 11,309 of CAZSBH010000029.1, read as the reverse complement.
CATGAATACCCAACTAGTGTCTGGTTTCAAGATTCCAAGGAAAAAATGACGTTAATTGAAGAAAGGACTGTTAGGTATAAGAGAATTATTGAATCTTTCACAGAACATGAAAAAAAAATACCTAGAGTGAACAAGATGTTCTTTCGATCCGGACATTAAAGGAAAATAGGAAAAGACTATTCGACATTTATGAATTAGGAAAGACGGGATTCAATCTGCGGTTGAGACCGCTTCCTTTTGGGCGGATGCGGTGCTTCTGTACTCGGAGGGATCAACGTGGCCGCCGCGGCTACTCGACTCATCTATGGCCACCGGGAGACAATCGTCGCTGAACCGCGCTTGAAGGGTGGGCACCCCGCCGATATCTATGGACTCGGTTTTCGGTTTTGAGTATCTTTGGCACTGCTCTGATCATCAACTAAAATCACGGTACAGGAACAGAACCATGACTCATAAGGATTCGAAAAACGACTCGCTCAGAAACATTGCCATAATTGCCCATGTTGACCATGGAAAAACGACCCTGGTGGACGCCATGTTCCGCCAGAGCGGCACCTTCCGGGAGGGGCAGGAGACCGAGGAGAGACTTATGGACAATATGGAGCTCGAACGGGAACGGGGCATCACCATCGCCGCTAAAAATTGCTCGGTCCGATGGAAGGGAAAGAAGATAAACATCCTGGATACCCCGGGCCATGCCGACTTCGGCGGTGAGGTGGAACGGGCCCTGTCCATGGTTGACGGGGCTATTCTCCTGGTGGACGCTTCGGAAGGCCCTCTCCCGCAGACGCGATTCGTCCTGAACAAGGCCCTCAGAGCCGGCCTGAAAATCATCGTTGTGATCAACAAGATCGACCGGCAGGACGCCCGGCCGGAGCAGGTGTTGAACGAGATCTACGAGCTGTTCCTGGAACTCGATGCGCTGGAGGAACAGCTGGAGTTTCCCATACTCCATGCAAACGGCAGGGCTGGCGTGGCAAAGACTGCTCTCGAGGAGGAGGGGGAGAATCTGCACATCCTCTTTGATACCATCCTGGAGGAGATCCCCGCCCCCGCCTACAGTAAGGCCGATCCCTTTCAGATGCTCGTGGCGGATCTGTCTTACTCCGATTACTTGGGCCGTCTGGCGATCGGAAAGGTCATCAATGGGAGCGCGCGTTCAAAGGATAAGTTGATATGCATCGGAGAGGATGGAAACCACAGGCCGCTGAGCATCTCCAAGCTGCAGGTTTATGACGGGCCCGCTCTAAAAGAAACGGATAGGGCGGAACCCGGTGATATTGTCGTTCTTTCCGGTATCGAGGATGTCCATATAGGCGATACCATCTGTACGAGGGAATCTCCCAAAGCCCTCAAGCGCATCAGCGTTGACGAGCCCACGGTGTCTATGAGATTCACCGCCAATACCTCTCCGTTCTCCGGAAAAGAGGGCAAGTACGTCCAGTCCAGCAAGGTCTGGGAGCGCCTTAAAAAGGAATCCCTTAAGAATGTCTCCATAAAGGTGGAGCAGGGGGAGGACGGGGAGGGTTTCATAGTCAAGGGAAGGGGCGAGTTTCAGATGGTCATTCTCATAGAGACGATGCGAAGGGAGGGTTTCGAGATCTGTGTAGGCCGTCCGGAGGTCATCTTTCGCTATGAGAATGGAAAAAAGCTCGAGCCTGTGGAACATCTCTCGGTAGAATGCGAGGAGAGCTTCACCGGGATTGTGACCGAAAAGCTCTCAAGGAGAAAGGGAAGGATGCTGGCCTACGTGAATCATGAGAGCGGCCGGGTGAGGCTCGAGTTCAGCCTTCCCTCCAGAGCCCTCATCGGCTACAGGGACGAATTCCTGACGGACACAAAAGGTACGGGGATGCTCCACTCCTACCTGACGGGATACGAGCAGTACAGGGGGGAGTTCCTGAACAGGTTCTCCGGTTCACTAGTAGCCGATAGAAGCGGGATGGGAGTCCCTTACGCCCTCTTCAATCTCGAACCAAGGGGGCGGCTTTTTATCGTTCCAGGTGTTCCTGTGTACGAAGGAATGATCGTTGGAGAGCATAACCGGGAGGATGACCTTAATGTGAATCCCTGCAAGACCAAGAAGCTCTCAAATATGAGAGCCGCCGGAAAGGACGATGCCGTGACCCTCACGCCCGTGCTTCCGATGACTCTGGAACGGGCTATCCAGTTCATAAGGGAGGATGAGATGGTGGAGGTCACCCCCTCATCCATACGGCTGCGAAAAAGCACTCTGTCGGCCCAAAGAAGAAAGATCCAGAGCAGGCAGTAGGGGGCCTTGCTGTATCCTTCAGACAGTATCTGACCAAATGATAAGAACGGAATCATGAACAGAATCCGCGGGGAGTGTGTGCCAAAGAATTTGGATATATGAAATACATTTCGATACTTCGCGGAATAAATGTTAGGTAGTGCTGATGCGTAGGGTAGTGACGCTATTGTTTGTTTCTGTCTTATCGGTCCTGTTGACCTGTTCCAAGTCTTCGTTGCCGAACAGTACTCCTGGATCATCCGGTCGGCGAGCCCCTTCATGGGCTGCAGAGAAGCTCAACGGCGCCGCGGCCTATGCCAAAGAGATCGGCTCTGCCGCCGTGTTGGTGGTGCATGACGGGCAGGTTGTGTTTTCTTTCGGGGACACCAGGGGTAAGTATATGTGCCATTCGATCCGCAAACCATTTCTCGGCGCGTTGTACGGCATATACGTTGCGAAGGGCGTTATCGATATAGAAACAACCTTGGAAGAGCTGAACATCGACGACATACCACCGTCGCTTACTCCCGCCGAAAAGAAGGCCACGATCCGTGATCTGCTCATGTCCCGATCGGGCGTCTATCACGAGGCCGCCGGGGAACATCAGACCATGATTGACGCGCGGCCGGAACGCGGCAGTCATCCTCCCGGGACGTTTTTCTACTACAACAATTGGGATTTCAACGTCCTCGGTACGATCTTCGAACAGACAAGCGGGAAACGGATCTTTGACGCGTTCAACAGGGACATCGCAGAACGGATTGGGATGGTTGACTTCTCCCCTGGCGATGGCACCTACGCGTTTGAACGATCCAAGTCCGAACATCCTGCATACTTCTTCCGCATGTCCGCGCGAGACATGGCACGCTTCGGACTTTTATATCAGAACCACGGGCGTTGGGAAAACGAATGTATAGTACCCGAGGAATGGATCCGGGAAAGCACGGCGATTTATCCGGTAGAAAACTCCGGGGGTGACCCATACGGCTATTTGTGGAGGATCATTCCAGAAGAGGCCGGGCTTGGGTACGGTTTCTACCACACCGGACTCGGCGTACATCTGCTGGCGGTCTTGCCGGAGCAGAAACTTGTAGTGGTTCATCGGGTTGATACTGATCGAGATTTTGATATCACCTGGTCGGAAATCCGAACCCTCATGGAAATGATCATCAGCGCACGCGGGGCGCTGGAATAATTAAAATGATGAAAAAGGAAGTGTAGACTCCGCTACGAAGGTCCTGTACACAGTTGGAGCTGCCAGGTTAGAAATGGGAATGGAACTGCACAAGGACCCATACAGGAATTGTGTATGGTGTTGACGTGTCGCCGGCAATGCTACGGGCAGCGCGAAGGAGACTGGGCGATCGAGCAGAATTGCGTCAATGTAGTGCGGCACAATTGCCATTCAAGGATAAATTCTTCGACCTGGTTCTGTCGACCTACACGCTGCACGAAATCCCATACGAAGACAGATCATCAGTTATTCTCGAAATGATGCGAGTGGTGAAGTCAAACGGACGTATTTTACTGACGGATTTTCTCCCAGGTCCCTTTCGGTTTCCGGATGGTTGGATCAATGAAATGCTTAACTTCATTGCAGAGCGTTTGGCCGGACGGCAACACTATAAAAACGGCCGTGATTTTATAAGAAGAGGAGGATTGCGGGGATTGGTTGAGCATTCTCGGTTGAAGGTTGAAAGACAGACTGTAGTAGGTGGTGGAAATATAGCCTTTTTCCTGCTTAGTACTCAGTGTTCAGATAGGTAAAACCGGATTAGTGAAGCAGGATGAAATGGACAATCATGTTCTGGTGAGCTACGCCACCAAGTATGGTGCGACAGTTTCGTTTATGAAGCAACTCGGGCGGAAGACTTTGTAGGTTTGCTCTTCCACTGTGGAAAGAGGATGAGAAGGGCATCGAGAATCGTTTCGGCAAAATGGAACTTCATGGAGCTGTGGACCTCCCGGGGCAGCTCGTCTATATCTTTGCGGTTCATGTCGGGCATGAGCACGTCGGTCATGCGGTTGCGGTGGGCGGCGAGCACTTTCTCCTTGATCCCGCCGATGGGAAGGAGTCGTCCGGTCAATGTGATCTCGCCGGTCATGGTGAAACCCTTCTGAATCGCCGTTTCCCGGAGCGCCGAGAGCATGGCTGCGGTTATGGTAATCCCCGCGGAGGGTCCGTCTTTGGGGATCGAGCCTTCCGGTACGTGAATGTGGATGTCCCGGTTCTTGTTGAAATCCGGCTTGATGCCGAGGATATCGGCATTGGCCCGCAGGTAGGACAGGGACGTCTGGGCACTCTCCTTCATCACTTCTCCGAGACTTCCCGTCAAAATGAGCTCGCCCTTTCCTTCCAGAAGAGCTACCTCCACGGGAAGGAGCCTGCCGCCCAACTCGGTCCAGGCCAGCCCATAAACCAATCCTGGTTTTTCCTTGGGGTCGAGAACCTTCTCCTGGAAGGATTCGTTTCCCAGATATTCCACCACGCGTTTGGGGGTAACCGTTGCGGAGAAGCTGTTTTTAGCCGGCCGGCGCTCCCCCTCTTCGGTTCCCTCCCCTATTGGCTCCTCCGACGGCACCCCTTTCTTTACTGCTTTGCGGGCGATCTTGCGAAGAACCGTGGCGATCTGCCGTTCTAAGTTGCGGACACCGGATTCCATGGTGTAGCTCCGGATGATCTTGAGGATCGCCGGTTCCTGGAAGCTGATCTTCGCCCAGGCCAGACCATTTTGCTCTATCTGCTTGGGTATGAGAAAAGCTTGAGCAATCTTCAGTTTTTCGAATTCACTGTAGCCTGGAATGTGGATGATCTCCATGCGGTCCCGCAGGGGGTAGGGGATATTGTGCACCGAGTTGGCCGTAGTGATGAACATCACGTGGGAAAGATCGTATTGTACTTCGAGGTAATGATCCATGAAGGTCGAGTTCTGTTCCGGATCGAGCACCTCGAGCAGGGCAGAGGCCGGATCGCCTCGAAAATCGGAGCTCATCTTATCCACCTCGTCCAGAAGAAACACGGGATTTCGGCTGTTCGCTTTCCGCATAGACTGGAGTATTTTCCCCGGAAGAGCCCCGACGTAGGTCTTGCGGTGGCCCCGAATCTCCGCTTCATCCCTCACGCCTCCGAGGGAGATGCGAACGAAGTTCCGTCCCAGAGCCCGGGCTACGGATTTACCCAAAGAGGTTTTGCCCGTCCCCGGAGGTCCGACAAAGCAGAGAATTGGACCCTTGACCCGGTCCTGATTCAAAAGGCGTACGGCTATGAAATCCAGGACCCGCTCTTTCACCTTTTTCAGATCGTAGTGATCCTCGTCCAGGATCTTGCGGGCGTGCTCGATGTCCCTGATCTCCTGGGTGCTCTCGTTCCAGGGGAGATCGACGATCCACTCGAGGTAGGTTCGCAGCACCGCCGATTCGGGGGAAATCGGCTGCATCCTGACCAGGCGTTTCAGCTCTTTCTCGCACCTCTCAAATATTTCCCCCGGCAGATCCTTGTCTTTGAGCTTTGTCTCGAGGTCTTTGGCGCCGGTGGGATCTTCCTTGTCTGTGCCCAGTTCTTTGTGGATTTCCTTGAGCTGTTCCTGAAGAAAATACTCCTTCTGGGTCTTCTCGAGTTTTTTCCGCACTTTCGAGGTTATCTTCTGCTCGATCTCCAGTACCTGGGTCTCCATGACCAAGGTTGTCGCCAGGTTTTCCAGGCGCTGTCGAATATCGATCTGGGAGAGCAGTTCGATCTTTTTTTCTACCTTTATCGGGATGTTGGAACTGATCATGTTGACCAGCTTGTGCGGAGTCTCCACCTTGTCGATTCCCGCCAGGATCTCCTTCGGGATTTTCTTGTAAAGGGCGTTGTAGCGGTTAAATTCCTTGACCACGGCACGCATCAAGGCGTCTACACCGGCATCCAGGGCCGGGCTTTCCTCTATGGCCCGGACTTGAACCTTGAAGTAAGTTTGAGACTCCAGGTAGCGTACGATGTTCGCCCGCTCATTTCCCTCGACCAGGAGGCGAATCGTACCGTCGGGGAGCTTGAGCATCTGCAGGATACGGGCCACCGTCCCTATCGGATAGATATCCTCCTGGTTCGGTTCCTCGTCTTTGTCCTGCTTCTGAGTAGCGAGGAAAAGGACCTTTCCCTTTCCCATCGCCTCTTGAACGGCGCGGATAGATTTCTTTCGGCCGACGAAAAAGGGAACCACCATGTTGGGGAAAATGACTAAATCCCGCAAAGGTACGAGGCAGAGCTCAGTCCTTGAGGGAAAGATTTTCATGCAGTTTTCTTTTCGTCTATCAGTGTGATTTCAGGATCTACAGATTTTTCGACAACTTCCGGAGTAACAACGACCCGTTTCTTTCCTTTGATAGAAGGGATGTCATACATTATCCCTACCATCACCTTCTCCACGATAGCTCGCAAGCCTCTTGCGCCGGTTTTGATATTGCGGGCTTTCTTGGCGATCGCCTTGATGGCCTCATCCTCGAAGACAAGGTCAACATCGTCCAGCTTCATAGCGGCCTGGTACTGTTTCACGATGGCATTGCGGGGTTCGGTGATGATGCGTTGGAGCACCTCGAGGCTCAGCTCCTCCAGGGTTACGTTGATGGGCATCCGGCCTACGAACTCGGGGATCAGACCGAAACGGATCAGGTCGTCCGGATGGAGGTGGGAATACAACTCCACCAGGTCGCGCTCGTGGGTCGCTTTGATATCTGCGCCGAAGCCCATAGGGTGCTTCGATACTCGGGAGTCTACGATATTGTCGAGTCCGACAAAGGCGCCGCCGCAGATGAAAAGAATGTTGGTTGTGTCGATCTTGAGCATCTCCTGGTTGGGGTGCTTGCGCCCGCCTTGAGGAGGAACCGAAGCAACCGTGCCCTCGATGATCTTTAAAAGCGCCTGCTGCACGCCCTCTCCCGACACATCCCTCGTGATAGAGACGTTTTCCAACTTTCTGGAGATCTTGTCGATCTCGTCGATATAGACGATGCCTTTCTCCGCCGCGGCGATGTTGTTGCCGGCATTTTGGATCAGCTTGAGCAGGATGTTTTCTACATCCTCACCGACATACCCCGCTTCCGTGAGGGTAGTCGCGTCGGCGATGGCGAAGGGAACTTTCAATTTGTTGGCCAGCGTACGGGCCAGGAGGGTCTTTCCCGTACCGGTGGGGCCGATGAGCAGGATGTTCGATTTCTCCATCTCCACATCCGGATCCAGCTTGTGCCCCAAGGCGATTCGTTTGTAGTGATTGTATACCGCTACCGAGAGAACCCGCTTGGCCGGTTCCTGACCGATTACGTACTGATCGAGGTACTCTTTGATCTCTTTAGGAGTAGGAATATCCTCTTTGAACTCAGCAGAGAGAAGTTCATCCTCTTCGTCCAGGATCTTCTTACAGACAACTACGCATTCGTCGCAGATGTACACACCGGGTCCGGCGATCAGCCGGCGTGCGGTGTCTGCGCTCTTGCCGCAGAACGAGCAGACCTTAAGGCCTTCATTTCTTGCTATTTTGCTCATTGTTTTTCGGCCGTTCGAGAATTTTGTCCACCAATTTGTACTCAACGGCTTCGTCGGCAGACATATAGTAATCCCTTTCCAGGTCCTGAGCAATCACGTCTTCGCTCTTTTCGGTGTGGCGGGCAAAATACTGGATGATGAGCTTTTTTATCCGTACGATCTCTCGGGCCTGAATCCCGATATCCGCAGCCTGACCCGCAACCCCTCCCCAGGGTTGGTGTATCAGGATTCGGGAGGAGGGCAATACGAAACGTTTTCCCGGAGTTCCGCAGGTAAGCAGCAGCGCCCCCAGGGAGGCGGCCTGGCCGAGACAGATGGTCTGTATGTCCGGTTTGATATACTGGATCGTGTCGTAGATCGCCAGTCCGGCAGTCACGGTCCCGCCGGGAGAGTTGATGTACAGATGGATGTCTTTCTCCGGGTCCTGGGACTCCAGGAATAACAGCTGTGCCACAACCAGATCGGCATTCAGATCGACGATTTCACCGTCTATGAATACGATCCTGTCTTTGAGGAGTCGGGAATATATATCATAGGAGCGCTCGCCCCTTCCGGTCTGTTCGATAACGATAGGTACGAGGTTGCTTGCTTTCTCGATCATAATCAGTAATTTAATAGTTTCCCTGTACCAAGTCCAGGAATTTTACCTTTTTGCCCTTCTTCTGGGTGCCGCTCTCCAATAGTATATCGTAGAGCTTCTCATTCTTCAGATCATACTTGAGAAACTCCAAATAGTTGTTCCGATTCATTGTTTCCCTGGCTTCCTCGAAGCTGATGTTTTGAGCATCCGCTTCTTTGCGAATCCGCTCCTCGATATCTTTTTCCTCGAGTTCAATGCCCTCCTGTTTTACCATTTCGTTCACAACCAGCTGAAGCTTGAGCTTTTTCTCTGCTCCGGAGCGCCACTCATCGCGGATCTGTTCTTTGCTTCTGCCCTCGGTTTCCAGCTGCTGCAGAACCGGCTTTTCGTCCCCGCCCAGGCGGGAAATGAAGCGATGCCACTGGTCCTCGAGCTCGCTGTCCACCATGGATTTGGGAAGGGCAATGGTGGCCTGATCAGCTATTTTTTCGAGGATCTGGGAGACGTTGTGCTCCCGGACCTTCTGCTTGGCGTATTCTTGTAGTCTGTCCCGGATGTCCTTTTTCAGATCTTCGAGGCTCTCGTACTTGTCGCTGATATCCTGGGCAAGCTCGTCGTTGATCTCGGGCAGCTGTTTCTCCTTGACTGCGTTCAATTTTACCTTGAGCTTCACCGACTTCCCGGCCAATTCTTTGTACTCGAAATCTTCCGCGTAGTCCTTTGTGATTATCTTTTCCTCTCCGGTTTTTAATCCCACCAGCTCGTTGTCGATCTTGTAGAGGTTATAACCGCTTCCCACCTCGAAGACGAATCCTTCGCGTTTGGAAGCGGATATCTCTTCATCCTTTTCATCGATCTCAGCATAATCGATGTTGACAATATCTCCGCTCAAGACCGTGGCGTCCTTTTTGTCGATTACGATCGAGTTCTGTTCCTGAAGTGTCTTCAGTTCGCGATCCATATCTTCATCACCTACCTTGACCTGAAGCTCTTCGAAGTTCTGACCCTTATACGCTGGAAGTTCGATCTTGGGGTAGGTGTCGAAGGTTACCGAGTAGGTGTAGTCCTTCCCCAATACAAGGTCTTTTTTCGTATCCACTTCGGGGATCGAAGTGGAAATCGGTTTCTTCTCGACTTTTTCAAACACCTTGTCGAGGCTGTTGCGGATAACCCGTTCGGTCGTTTCACCCAGGATGGCATCGCCGAATTTACGCAGCAGTACATTCGCCGGGACTTTTCCTTTGCGAAACCCATCGATATGGACGGTTTTGCAGTACTCCGCCACTAGCTCGTCGTACTGTTTCTGAATGAAATCCTTCTTTACGCTGATGGTGAGCTTCACACTCGAATTGTCCAGCTCTTCTACCTTTTTGCTTTTGATCACGGAACTCTTCCTCTCCTATTTTTGGACCCGCGGGGTCTATGGGATTGATCTCACCTAGTGAAGCTTTAATTTTGCCCTCATCAGGCTTGACCTTTCCGGTTGGTGTGCAAACAAAAGGCGACCCGGATTCTGATCTCCAGGCCGCCTGGCAAGTGCTTGAGAGCGGGAAACGGGATTTGAACCCGCGACGTCCACCTTGGCAAGGTGGAGCTCTACCACTGAGCTATTCCCGCCTGTTATGCCGGCTTTCCACCCCGGAGTTGGTCACGCCAGCACTTTTGAACCTTTGCGAGAGAAGGGATTTGAACCCTTATACCCCAAAGGGCACCAGATCCTAAGTCTGGCGTGTCTGCCAATTCCACCACTCTCGCGTACTATACTCAAAAAAAGAGGGTGTCGTCAATATTGAGCCGTAGAGGGATCGAACCTCTGACCCGCAGATTAAGAGTCTGCTGCTCTACCAGCTGAGCTAACGGCCCAAGATTGTTGTCATCGCGCCCGGCAGGACTCGAACCTGCGACCTACGGATTCGAAGTCCGGCGCTCTATCCAGCTGAGCTACGGACGCAAGTATCTGACGGGTGAGTGATGGGGCTTGAACCCACGACTTCCAGTTCCACAGACTGGCGCTCTAACCACCTGAGCTACACTCACCACGTTGAAGGTCTCCGCGGTGTAAGAGCCGGTGAAAAATATGCCCAAACCGGGGTTTTTTGTCAAGGCACGGGGGAAGAAAGGAAGGCTGGATTAATCATTCAGATCGATAGGAATATGGGAATCGGCGATGTAGGAGGTATCCCTCTCGCTCCTAAAAAAGTCCAGCCAAAGGTAGTGAAGGATATTGTCTTCTTCCACTCCAACACCGTGAACTGAGCCAAGAGGAATATGCAAAAGTACGTTCTCCTCAAAGGCAACTTCCTGCTCATCGACCTTGAGGCAGCAATGATTTCCAGGAAGCCCGTAAAAAAGCTGCTCTAGCATCGGATGGCGGTGTGCTTCTACTGTATCCGGCCCAACCGTTTCAACAGAACCTATAGCAAGCCTGGGAATTATATCGACCGGTAAGAACGTTCGATTTATCGATTTATCGCTTTTGATTTCCTCTCGGTACCGGTCGCACTCAGAGTAGTGTAAAAAAAATGGCAACTTTTTGTTTGTGCTTTCCCGGTTTGTTGATTCCGTTTGGGTTAGATCTATCAGAACTTCCAGATACTCGATATTGCAGTCTTCTGCGCTCACTGTGACGGCTGTGTCCAATGTCGGACAGAAGATAGCCATTTCTTTGACCTTGTATGTATGGTTAGGTACGGTGATCATGCACCTCCCTCGTGTAAACAGAATCACCCTCGCTTTAGCCCTGCCTTCGGTTGCATAGGGTTGAAGAGTATGCTCCTTTTCTTTCTCCATAATTGCATAGTTGGTGGTTACCCCTGCAATTTCTTTGGGCAGAATATTTTTTTCCCAAAACCCTTCCGCTCTCGGGCTTCTCCTGTCTGGATCAATGTTTTCCATTCTAATATATGTGTCCATATAGAATACCTGCCTGAATAAACAATTGGGATTGTGATACGGTG
>CAZSBH010000028.1:0-45558 GCA_964604845.1 uncultured Spirochaetaceae bacterium | reverse complement strand
CCGGATGCGGGACGCCGAGCCGAACGCTGGTCACAAGGCCCTGGCCCGGCTGTTCGAAGCGGGCTTGCTGAAGACGATGATCACCCAGAACATCGATGGACTTCATCAGAAGGCGGGCATCCCCAATGAGCGGGTGATCGAGCTGCACGGCAGCAATGCCTACATCAGCTGTCTACAGTGCCGCAAGCGCTTCGAGTGGGAAGAGGTGTTGCCGTTTTTTGACCGGCACCCGTCTCCATCTTCTCAGTGTCCCCGTTGTGATGACTGCGACGGCTGGCTGAAACCGGCTACAGTCTCTTTTGGACAGGCCATGCCCGAGGAGGACACTCGGCGTGCCTTCACCGAGGCGGCGAAGGCGGACCTGCTGATAACCGTGGGTACCTCCCTGCAGGTGTTTCCAGCGGCGGGAATCCCTGGAGAAACCCGTCGTCACGGGGGGAAGGTTGCGATCATCAACGATCAGCCAACAGGTCTGGATCACGAGGCGCACCTGATTCTCCGCGGCTCCGCCGGAGAAATTTTAAGGGATATCGCTGATTGTGTTGTCGAAAACTTGAAATAGAACTGCTCGAAATATTGCTATTCCTTCTGAAACCAGGAATACTTCACTCAGAATTCGGTGGATTGGACAAACCAGAACCGCCCAGGAGATTTGTATGACATCGAAAGAACGTATGATGTTGGCTCTGAATCGGGAAAAACCGGATCGGTTGCCGGTTTCCGTGCACCAGTGGCAGGGCTACCATCTCGATGAGTATCTCGACGGAATCAGCGATGTCGAGGCATTCCAAAAGTTCGGGATGGACGGGCAGATCCAATACTTCGAAGACATGGGTCAGTTCTGGCTGGTGGATGCGGATTACACGAAGGCTTCAACTCCGGAGTGGCGGGACGAGGTGGCGGTAATCTCCAACGATCCGGACAACCGCATCAACCACCACACCATCATCACCCCGGAAGGAAAGCTGACCTACAAAACCGGGGGGGACCGAAAGACTACATGGATTACCGAGTACCTGATCAAGAAGGAGGAGGATCTCGAGCTGATCCGTAAATACATGCCCGCACCCACGCTGGACCTGAAACCCTTGGAAGAGTTCTATACCAAGGTAGGGGACACCGGCATCGTCCGCGGGTTCGTTTGGGGAGACCAGGCCGGCTGCTGGCAGCACGCCGCCTGCCTGATGGACATTACCGAGTTGATCCTCAAGGCTATGGATGATCCTGAGTGGGTGCACCACTTGCTGAAGATCCTACTGAATAAGAAGCTGCAATTTATTGAGAGTATGAAGGGCGCCAAATTCGATCTGGTTGAAACCGGGGGCGGTTCTGCCTCTTCTACCCTGATCTCGCCCGGGCTGCACGAGGAGTTCTGCCTGCCCTACGATCGTAAGATGCATGACGCCCTCCACAGCCTTGGCTTCAAGGTTACCTACCATACCTGCGGCGGAACCTTCGGCATCGAGGAACATATCGTTGCTAACGGTTGTGACGCTTCCGAAACCTTGGCCGCACCATCGATCGGCGGCAACCAAGAGCCGTGGGAATACAAGCAGAAGATTGGCGACCACTTTTTCGAAACCCCTGTGGCCAACATCCAAGTCTATGCCGAGGCGGCACGGGAGTGCGTGTACTCTTGAGGGATACAGCGGCTGAGAACGGAATTTAGTTGAAAAACGATATTTGGAGGATGAGATGTCAACAGATCATCAAGAAATGAATCCACCCCGGAACCGATTGAAGGGAAACTTGCCGAAAGTCGGTATCCGCCCGGCTATCGACGGCCGGCTCGGGGGTGTGCGGGAAAGCCTGGAGAACCAGACCATGGAGATGGCCAAGACGGCAGCCCGGATCATCACGGAGAACCTGCGCCAGGCCAACGGCCTGCCGGTGGAATGTGTGATCGCCGATAGCTGCATCGGCGGGGTAGCGCAAGCGGCCATGGCCGCCGAAAAGTTCGCCCGGGAAGGAGTGGGGGTCTCCCTGACCGTAACTCCCTGTTGGTGCTACGGATCGGAAACCATGGATATGGATCCTCTGATACCCAAGGCGGTGTGGGGGTTCAATGGCACGGAGCGGCCCGGCGCAGTCTATTTGGCTGCGGTGCTCGCGGCCCATAACCAGAAGGGATTGCCCGCCTTTGGTATCTACGGAAGGGATGTTCAGGATTCGGGGGACACATCCGTTCCCGAAGACGTCCGGGAGAAGATCCTTCGCTTTGCACGGGCCGGTCTGGCCGTAACGGCCATGAGGGGGAAGAGCTACCTGTCTCTCGGTTCGGTGTCCATGGGAATCGCCGGGTCGATCGTTCAGGAAGATTTCTTCCAAAGTTATCTCGGCATGCGCAACGAGTATGTCGATATGAGCGAGTTCGTGCGCCGGTTCGAAGAGCAGATCTACGACGGAGAGGAATTCCAACGGGCCATGGCCTGGGTCAAGGACAACTGTAAGGAAGGCGGGGACGACAATCCCCCCGAAAAACAACGCTCCCGGGACCAGAAGTCCAAAGACTGGGAGAGGGTAGTCCAAATGACTCTGATCGCCCGGGACCTGATGGTGGGCAATCCCCGCCTTGCCGAGCTGGGATTCGGCGAAGAGGCACTCGGTCACAACGCCCTGGCAGCGGGTTTTCAAGGACAGCGTCAGTGGACGGATCACTTTCCCAACGGGGATTTCATGGAAGCGATCCTGAACTCCTCTTTCGATTGGAACGGCATTCGCGAGCCCTACATCCTGGCCACGGAGAATGACAGTCTCAACGGCGTGTCCATGCTGTTCGGATATCTGCTTACAGGCACTGCTCAGATCTTTGCCGATGTGCGCACTTACTGGAGCGCCGAGGCGATTAAACGAGTCACCGGGGTCGCCCCCAAAGGGATGGCCGAAGGAGGAATCATCCATCTGATCAATTCGGGATCCGCCGCCCTGGACGGAACCGGACAAATGAGCCGGGACGGGAAACCCGCGATCAAGCCCTTCTGGGAGATCACCCCCGAGGAAGTGAAGAATTGCCTCGAGGTCACCGAATGGCGGCCCGCCGATCTGGGGTACTTCCGCGGCGGCGGGTACTCCACCGACTTCCTGACCAAGGGGGGTATGCCCGTAACCATGTCCCGGATCAACCTGGTACGAGGCTTGGGGCCGGTTCTACAGATCGCCGAAGGTCATACAGCCGAGCTTCCCGCCAAGGTCCACTATGCTTTGGATGCCCGTACCAATCCGACCTGGCCGACCACCTGGTTCGTTCCCAGGCTCACGGGTAAAGGACCCTTCGCCGATGTCTACTCGGTGATGGCCAACTGGGGGGCGAACCACGGAGCCTTCAGCTACGGACACATCGGGGCCGAACTGATCACCCTGGCTTCGATGCTGCGTATTCCCGTGTGTATGCACAACGTGGAGGCGATCTACCGTCCCAGCGCCTGGCCGGCCTTCGGCATGGATCCGGAAGGCGCGGATTACCGGGCTTGTAGGAATTTCGGGCCGCTGTACGGATAGATGATGGGTCCCAAAGGAACGATCGACGGAGAGGAGATCGAGCAATGTTGAAAGGAATTCCTGCAGTAATCTCGCCGGAGTTGATGAAAGTGATCATGGAGATGGGCCACGGGGACGAGATCGTCATCGCCGATGGGAACTTCCCCGCGGCCAGTACGGCTCAGCGCCTGGTCCGGGCCGATGGGCACGGGGTTCCCGAGTTGCTGGAAGCGATCTTGAGGTTTTTCCCCCTCGACAGTTTTGTCGAGAAGCCGGTGGCTCTAATGGCGGTGGTTACGGGTGATCCTACCAAACCGGTGATCTGGGAGAAGTACCGAAGCATCATCAAGAACTTTGAACCCAAATTTGAAGATTTCGAGTTCGTGGAGCGCTTCGCCTTCTACGAGAGGACCGAACAGGCCTACGCGGTCCTGGCCAGCGGCGAATCGGCTTTGTACGCTAATATCATTTTAAAGAAGGGTGTAGTGAAGCACTAGACTCGAAGGGGGAAACCGTTATGGAGTTTGAACAGCTGATCCAGGCGCGATACAGCGTCCGTGCTTATAAACGGGATCCGGTCCCGGATCAAGTGTTGGCAAGAGTACTCGAAGCCGCCCGCCTGGCTCCAACCGCAGCCAATCGCCAACCTTTCAGGATTCTCGTCGTGCACACCGATGGACGGGAGGGGGAGCTTAAGCGCATCTACGGAAGGGATTGGTTCGTCCAACCCCCTTTGGTAATCGCCCTGTGCGGCCTTACCGACAAATGCTGGGTTCGGGCCGACGGAAAGAGCTTCTGTGATATAGATGCTGCGATTGTCATGGACCACCTGATCCTGGCGGCGGCCGATCAGGGCTTGGGAAGTTGCTGGATCGGGGCTTTCGACGCCCAAGCGGCCCGGAAGATCCTGAGACTGCCCGAATCGGTCCAGCCGATCGCCTTTACCCCCCTTGGGTATCCCGGAGATCACCCGGGGGAGAAAAAGCGCAAATCTATCGGAGAACTGGTGCGGTACGAGAGCTGGAGCTGATGTACGGTTTGGGCGTGACCCTGGCGATCCTATCGGGGATCGCACTCTCTGTGGTGTTCCGCCATTCTGGTGATCCATTGAGGATCCTTCCTCAGAAATCCAACAACTCTACCTCAAAGACGAGAAATTCGTTCGCCGGGATAACACCGGGATACCCCCGTTCTCCGTAGGCCAGCTCCGGGGCAATGATCAAGGTCCGCTTCTCTCCCCTCTGCATGCTCACCAGTGCCTCGTTCCATCCCTGGATAACCCTGCCGATTTCAAAGGTTGACGGCTGCCCTCTCTGATATGAGCTGTCGAAGACCAAACCGTTGAGACGTTGCCCCGTATAATGTACGGTAACCGCGGTTCCGTACTCCGGGCTTTTCCCGCCCGATCCCCGCTTCAGTACCAGATAGCGTAGACCCGAGGCTGTTTTTTCGGCACCAGGCCAGCGCCTTTGGATCTCCTCGAGAGCCAGCTTGCGGGCCCTGGCGGCGTACTCCCTCTGCCGTTCCGGGGCCTCTCGGACCAACCTGTCGAATGCCCCCTGGTCGATCTTGAAGGAAGCAGCCTTACTGCCCTTTCTTATGATCCTGACCTTTTCGATCTTGTCTCCCTGGTTGACGGCATTGACGACCTCTTGTCCTTCAACAACCCGGCCGAAGACTGCGTGAAATCCGTCGAGCCAGGGGGTGGCTTTGTGGGTGATGAAGAATTGGCTGCCGTTGGAGTTGGGCCCGCTGTTGGCCATGCTGAGAATTCCCGGTCCGGAGTGCTTCAAGTCGGGATCCAGTTCGTCGGGAAAGCGGTATCCCGGACCTCCCGTACCGTTGCCCAGAGGATCGCCCCCCTGAATCATAAAATCCGGGATCACTCTGTGGAAGGTCAGCCCGTCAAAGAATGGCTGGTCCGCCGGCCGGTTGTCGAAGTCGATCGACCCTTCAGCCAGGCCGACGAAATTGGCTACTGTCAGAGGTGTCTTCTCGAACTCAAGGGCTATAAGAATCGTACCTTCTGAAGTCTTTAACTCGGCATACAGACCGTCGGGCAGGGATTGAGCGAAACCGTGCTGCGTGAGCAGGCAAAGAACGGTTAAAAGTACAAGTGTCGGGAACTTGTTTTTAAATATTTTCATTCGTGTCCCCATCTGAGCTTCTGGATCGGGTATCCGGAAGCTTCCAGATCGGCGACGATATGGTGGGAGAGCTTGTCGGTTACCCCTTTGTGGAACAGGCGTATCGAGAAAGTGATGACCATTTGGTTCGTCTTATAGTCCCGGCTGAAGTCCAAGAACAGAATTTTCAGATGCTTACGTTTGACCACACCAATCAGCCTGTCAATATCGGCGTCATTTGCCACGGTGATTTCCAGCGTTCGGTAGGAGTCCTTGGCGTACATCTTCTCGAATCTGTTCACTACAACAAGGGTGAACAGGCCGATCAGGGTTACGGCGATGGCCATCTCGAAGAAACCCGCTCCGGCGGCCATACCGATTCCGGCGGACACCCAGAGGCAGGCCGCGGTAGTTACGCCTCGTACATTGAATCCCTCTTTGATAATCGCTCCGGCACCGAGAAAGCCGATACCGGTGACGATCTGAGCGGCGATGCGGCTGGGATCTACCCGCAGGCCTGTGCTCTCGGGGCCACCGGAAAAGTTTTCCGCCACAGCCACTGAGACCAGCATGAACAAAGCGGCCCCCATGCTGACCAGCATGTTGGTGCGCAGACCTGCAGCGCGGCCGTGGATATCCCGCTCGAAGCCGATCGCTGCCCCGAGAAGACATGCGACTACCAGCCTGATGAGAAAATTGCTGCTGAATGCTTCCGGAAAGATAAACTGACCGAACATAGCTTGTGAGGATAGTGTATTTTGCAGAAAAGCAAAAGACCTCATCTGCTGCCTGGCGACTCCGTGACCTCGGAGGCTCTAAATTTTTGTTAGTCAATAATACTAAAAAAAATCGTATTCTAGTACTTTTTTACTAGAAATCTGTCAGGAGATACTTGCGTATCTTGTGGTTTAAGGTATAATAGGAACACAACATATTGTGATATAGGGTATGAGATGCCCGTTTTGCCGGCACCCGAAGACGCGGGTGGTGGATAAGCGAAACCTTGAAGAACTCGATACGATCAGGCGTAGACGGGAATGTCTGTCTTGCGCGCGACGCTTCTCGACCTATGAACGCATCGAATGGACAGGGGTGTCGGTGATCAAGAAGGACGGGCGGCGGGAGAGCTTCGACCGGGACAAGCTTTTGGCCGGATTGCTCAAAGCCTGTGAGAAGAGGCCGATCCCGCGCGAGGAAATCGAGAAACGGGTCAGCGGGATCGAGGCGGAGCTTTACAACTACGGAAGTCGGGAGGTTCCGGCTCAGGTCATCGGGGAGCTGGTCATGGATCGGCTCAAGGCTCTGGATAAGGTGGCCTACATCCGCTTTGCATCGGTGTACAGGGAGTTCACCGATCTCAAGTCTTTTGAGAAGGAGCTGAGGACACTGAAGAAAAACTAGATGCAAGCTCGAAGAAGGAGCTGCAACAACTGTGCTTTGCTCAGACTGGGAGGGGAACTATGTTACGCAAAGTGGAATTTATCAGGAAGAGAAACGGACAAGTCGTAGCCTTTGACCAGGAGAAGATCACCAACGCGATCTGGGCCGCCGTCCAAGCCGTAGGCGGACGGGATTTCGAAAAGGCGAAAAAGGTTTCCGTCCAGGTGGTCAGAGGCATACGTCGCAAGTACGAAGACGGAAGTGTTCCTTCCGTTGAACATGTCCAGGATATCGTCGAGAAGATCCTCATCGAGGACGGACATGCAAAAGTAGCCAAAGCCTTCATTCTTTACCGGGAACAGCACAAAAATATTCGCGAAGTCACCAAACTTCTTCGAGATATTGCCATCATCGATGATTATCTCGACGACATGGACTGGAGGGTGCGGGAGAACAGCAACATGACCTACTCCCTCCAGGGCCTCAATGTGCACATCACCCAGAAGGTTGTCTGCAACTACTGGCTTAACAGCGTATATCCTAAAGAGCTCCGGGACGCCCATATCAACGGGGAGTTCCACATCCACGATCTTGGAACCCTCGGTCCCTACTGTGTCGGCTGGGATCTGCAGGATCTCTTGATCGAAGGGTTTCGAGGTGTACGGGGAAAGGTGGAGTCCAATCCGGCCCGGCACTTCGATGTGGCTTTGATGCAGGTAGTGAACTTCCTCTACACACTTCAGGGGGAGGCCGCCGGTGCCCAGGCCTTTTCCAACTTTGACACCCTTTTGGCACCGTTCATCTATTACGACGGTTTGAGCTACGAGATGGTGAAACAGTGCGTGCAGAAATTTCTGTACAACATGAACGTCCCGACCCGGGTGGGATTTCAAACACCCTTCACAAATATCACCCTCGACCTGAAGGCTCCCGAGTATCTCAAAAAACAGCCCGTGGTCATCGGCGGCGAGACCAAAGATAGAACATTCGGCGAGTTCCAGGAACAGATGGATATGTTCAACCGGGCTTTTGCCGAGACCATGAGCCAGGGGGATGCCACCGGTCGTCCCTTTACCTTTCCCATCCCCACCTACAACGTTACCCCCGACTTCCCGTGGGAGAGTGCGGAACTGGATCCCGTCTGGGAGATGACCGCCAAATACGGAATTCCTTATTTCTCGAATTTTATCAACTCCGACATGAAACCCGACGATGTTCGCAGCATGTGCTGCCGCCTGCGCCTTGATAAGCGGGAGCTGCAGAAGCGGGGCGGCGGACTGTTCGGTTCCAATCCTCTGACCGGCTCCGTTGGTGTTGTGACTCTCAATTTGCCCAGGATCGGTTACGAGGCGGATTCCGAGGAGGAGTTCCTGGAAATCCTCGGTACGAGGATGGAACTGGCCAAAGAGAGTCTGATCATCAAGCGGGAAATCTTGGAGAAGTTCACGGACAGGGGTTTGTATCCCTATAGCCGGTTTTACCTGCGCAACATCAAAGCAGGTTTCGGCAACTATTGGAAGAATCACTTCTCCACCATCGGGATCATCGGAATGAACGACGCGGTGTACAACTTGCTCGGCTTCGACCTTACTCAAGTTCAAGGAGTGGAGTTTACCGTACGGGCTCTGGACTTCATGCGGGCAAAGCTGGCGGACTTCCAGACCGAGACGAACAGCATCTTCAATCTCGAGGCGACGCCGGCGGAAGGCTCGAGTTATCGATTGGCCCGCATCGATAAGAAGCTGTTCCCGGATATCAAAGTGTACAGCGAGGATGTGTATAAAGCCTCCGGGCGCAACGGCAAGGATTTCCGCGCACCGTATTACACGAACAGCACCCAGCTTCCCGTCGGTTTTACCGACGATGTATTCACAGCCCTCAAGCTTCAGGACCCCCTGCAGAGCCGCTACACGGGTGGAACCGTCCTACACGCGTTCCTGGGTGAAAAGATGCCAACGGTGGAAGCGACTAAGACGCTGGTGAAGACGATCGCCGAAAACTTTCATCTGCCCTACTATTCCCTGACACCCACGTTCAGCATCTGTGAACAGCACGGGTACCTCAGGGGCGAGCAGCGAAGCTGTCCGGAATGCGGGGAAACCTGCGAGGTTTGGTCTCGCTCCGTCGGGTATCTGCGTCCCGTGGATCAATGGAATCCGGGAAAACAGGTGGAGTTCAGCGACAGGCGGACCTACGACCGGCAGCTCGAGCACCAGATAATGGGTACGGAATCCGCTGAAGGCTCCGGCTTGGAAGACGAGGCTGTCGAGCCTGCGGACGGGCAGACCCCTGCCCTGGATCCGGTGCCGGCGCAGAACGCGGCGGTTCTCTAGGCGATACCTCTCTCCTTGACTTTCAAAGGTTGGCAGAAAACCTCTCTCATCGAATACCCCGGCAAGATCTCCACGGTATTGTTCACAGGAGGCTGCAACTTCCGCTGTCCCTTCTGCTACAACGCGGATCTGGTACTACGACCGGGGGAGCTTTCGGATCTTCCCGGAGAAACCGTACTGGAGTATTTGAGTACAAACCGAGAGCTTTATCAGGCCCTGGTGATCAGTGGCGGCGAACCTACTCTAAACGATGCAGCCCCTGAGTTCCTCGCAGAAGTCAAGGCGCTTGGTCTTTGTACGGGCTTGGAAACCAACGGTACCAATCCGGATATGATCGCAAGACTTCTCGAAGAAAATCTTGTGGACTACATTGCCATGGATGTCAAAGCGCCGGTAACCTGGCCGGCTTACCGGAAAGCCGCCGGTCTGAACGAGGGGAACCAGAAGTGGGTTGACAATGTCAAACGGACTCTCGAGCTGCTCAAGACGGCGAAGGCGGAGATCGAGCTTCGCTGTACCCTGGTTCCGAAGATCCACAACCCGGAGGATCTCCTGGATATGGCCCGCCAGCTGCAGGGCCACCGCCGTTTCGTGCTTCAGCAGTTCGTTCCCGGAAGGTCCTTAGATCCTCTGTATCGGAATGAAGCTCCCTTCAGTGCTGAAACTCTGAGGGAGCTCCGCAGCCAGATAGCGGGTCTGTTCGGCAGTTGCGAGGTTCGAGGGATCTAAACCGGCTGTCTTCCGTTATGTAAGAACCGGAGAATCTCTTGAGGTGCGGCGATTAGCTCCTGGGCGCCGTTTTCGATCAGCTCCTCCTTTGAACGGAAGCCCCAGAGAACACCGACGGCAAACATCCCCCCCTGCCGAGCGGTCTGCATATCCGTGTTGGTATCCCCGGCATACAGCACCTCCGAGGGTTCCAGCCCCCAGAGCCCGCAGATCTCGAGGGCTGCCGCGGGATCCGGTTTTCTCGGTACTCCGTCTCTGGCGCCGAAAACGGGATCGAACCGCCAACCTTTGAAGTAGCGCTCGGCAATCACCTTGGTGGTGGCATGGGGTTTGTTGGACAGGATGCCCTTTTTAATCTCCCGTTTCATCAGCTCATCGAGAAGGGCGGAAATTCCCGGATACGGCTCGGTCTTGTCCGCCCAATGCTTGCCGTACTCCTCCGCCATCGCCGTTTGGATTTGTCGAATCGTCGCCTCATCTCGCCGTTGTTCCGGGACAACCCGTCGTACCAGATTCTTTATCCCATCGCCGACGAAATACCTGTAATCGTCGATGGGATGGGTAGTGTAGCCGGCTCGGCTAAGGACCCGGTTCATGCAATCCCCCAGATCTTCCAGGGTGTTGAGCAGCGTACCGTCCATATCAAATATGACGGCAGAGTATTTCTTCATTTTCCACCTCGGCGACAGCATAGCTGATTTGCTCATCCTTTGAAACCACCGCTGGTGAAGGGCCGGGGGAGTTTCCAGGCCGGCGGTGTATACAGCAGCGATGGAATATGTTTGAATAGGAGAGTACAATGGAATGTGGAGGAAGCTATGAAACGCGGATCGAGAAAGGAACTGCGGCAGAAAGCCCAAGCCCTGGAATACGATCGAGAGCTGCTGAGGGGCAATACAGATTCTCTCCTGCTGTACCTGATCAATGAATCCGGGCGCATTCATGGTTACCGTTTAATCAAGGAGATCCAGCACCGGAGCGAGGGTTTTTTTCAATTCCGAGAGGGTACCGTATACCCCGCCCTGCATAAGCTGGAGAGCGACGGATTGATTCAGGGGGAGTGGCAGGTTCAACCCAACGGGCAGCAGAGACGCTACTACAATATCACCGCCAAAGGACAGGAAGTCCTGCTGAACAGGATCAGCATGTGGTTCAAGTTTTCCCAGGCCATGAATCTGATCCTCAGCCCGGAAAATGCTTGATGAACTGAAGCGGTGGGAAAGCGATGCGGGTGATCGACACGTATCTAAATCAAATCAGATCCAATCTCCATCTCGATACGAACACCGAAAACAAGGTCATCGGGGAGTTGGAGACATATTTCCAAGACAAGGTAGAGGAGCTGCGGATAGAGGGCTTCACCGAAGCGGATGCGACCGAGCAGGCGATTTGTTCGTTCGGCAGACCGCGCAACTTGGCCAGGCTTCTATACGAAGCGCACAGCCGAGGCAACTGGCTGGAGGCTCTGCTTGCGGCTCAACCAGCTCTTCTAGGTGCGGCATTGTTTGCCACCCATCTATGGTCTCAAGCGTCTGCTCTCATTACCGCCTTCTCTCTCCTGCTCATGGTTACTCTGCTTGGCTGGTTGAAAGGCAAACCGAATTGGTTGTATTCCTGGATCGGCTGTGCCTTCGCGCCGGTACTGGCGGTGGTGTTTCTCTCCCGCAATTTCGTCTATCAGTCCATCTTCAAGGTGGTGATCGGCTCCGGTGTGTCTTCCGAACATGTCGGGCTTCTCCTATTTCTGGGCTTGTATGCAGTAGCCTTCTGGATCGTACTTGCCGTGGTTTCGCGCATCCTGAAGCGGGATTGGCTCCTGGTTTCCTTTATGCTTCTCCCTCTTCCCTTGCTGGGCATTTGGATCACCGCGATCGATGGCGTCGGGCAGGTCCTCTTTATCCGCGGACTAACGGTGCACCAGTGGGATAGCAGTATGGTTCTGGCCCTCTTGCTCCTCAGTCTGTCCGCGGTACTGTTCATGCGCCTGCGGCAGCGTTTGTCGAAGATTGCCACGCTGCTGGTAATCGGGATGGGCAGCACGATAATCGCCGGCTGGAGCATGCTGGGAGCCAACAACTTCTTCAATCTGCTGTTGCTCTCCTCCATCCCCGTGTTCACCGTGCTCTTTCCCGCTGTCTTGGAGATCCTTTTCGTTCACCAATCCTAAAGATGCATACGCAATGAGCAAGGTCAAGAATATCCTCTTCATAACAACGGATCAGCAGCGGCAGGACTCGCTTCCCTGCTACGGGCTGGATTTCATGCAGACGCCGGCTCTGGATCGGATGGTACAGGGAGGGTTGGTCTTCGATCGGTGCAGCTCAGTATCGCCGATATGCCAGCCGGCCCGGGCATCCTTCATGTTGGGTCAGTATCCGCATGTTACCAGTGTGGCCCACAACTTCCGATGGATCCGGAGTGATTCGCCGACCATCCCCCGTTCGTTCAATCAGGCAGGATGGAATACCGCCGCTATCGGGAAGATGCATTTCCATCCCTGGGACAATCCTGAGGGCTTTCGCTTAAGGATCAGCGCGGAGGACAAGAGGCATTTCTTTCGCAGGGATGATTACACCGTATTTTTAGAGCGGAACGGTTACACCCGGGACCATCCGGCTAGGCTTCCCGGATACGAAAAACAGCTCGGTGCAGCGGTCAGCCCGCTGCCCGAGGAGCTGCATATCGATTCGTTCATAGGGGGGCAGGCCGTGGATTGGATCAATAGCCAGCCCCGGGAGCCTTTTTTCTGTTGGGTTTCCTTCAACAGCCCCCACGATCCTTACGATCCGCCGGCCGGCCTGGAGAACCTGTATCGGGAAGCGCCCATTCCCGAGGCCATCGGTTCAGCCGCTGAGCTGCAAAACAAGCCGGCCTATCAGTCCCGCATCCTGGAGTTTTACAAAAACAACCTTCTCTATCTGACGGATTATCGGGAGCTCTCAAAATCCTCGATCCGAAAG
Organism: uncultured Spirochaetaceae bacterium; assembly: GCA_964604845.1. GTDB lineage: Bacteria > Spirochaetota > Spirochaetia > SZUA-6 > DRHE01 > JAFGQJ01. Next base: position 32,553 of record CAZSBH010000028.1, on the reverse strand, counting down.
ATTCGGGAATACTATCTATCCACGGTGACCCTGGTCGATCGGCAGGTTGAAAAAATCTTCGCCGCCCTCGAGGCCCGCGGACTTATTGAGTCAACCCTGGTGGTCTTCTCCTCAGATCACGGCGACCATCTAGGCGATCACGGCCTGCCCTTCAAGGAAACCTATTACGAGAGCTCTCTGATGGTTCCGTTAATCGTTATGGGTCCGGGGGTTGCTTCGGGCAAACGCTGCAACGCCCAGGTCAACTGGCTCGACCTGCACGCCACCTTTCTCTCCCTGGCCGGTATCGAGGTGCCCGACCATGTCCAGGGCAGGGATCTGACCCAGCTTTTTGTAGAACCCGGGATCCCCGCCGCCCCGGGAGGGCAGGATCCGTATTTTCAAGTTGCCTTCAGCGAGCTGTTGGGAAGCGCGATGGTGCGAACCGATCGGTACAAGCTGGTCCTCTGTGATGACGGGGACGGAGAGCTGTACGACCTTCAGGAAGAACCCCTCGAAGTTCACAACCACTTCCTCGATCCTTCCTTACGTGATATCCGGGAAGAGCTGACAGGAAGGATCGCGGCGCACTTGATCGGTCAGAGCCGCATACGCTCCTTTGGAGGCGGGCGGCACCCCTCGGATGGGGAACGGGATCGGTGCTTCGCCGAGATCCGCCGGCAGATCGAAGCCGGAGAGCTTTTCCAAGGGCGGTGAAATTCAGTACTTTAGCCAAATAGCCACAACCCCTACTCTCTATTTTGGGGGAGCAAGGACGGCGGAAGGAGTTCGTTCAGATGGTTCTGCTTAACAAGAAGTACAAGCTCTTCTGGGGGGATCTTCACAATCACAACGCCGTTGGATATGCCAAGGGTTCCCTCGAACGTTCCATCGAGGTTGCCCAGGAGCATCTGGATTTCTTTGCCTTCACCGGACACGCCTCCTGGCACGATATGCCGATCATGCCGGGAGAGCGGCATATGCACTGGGTGAAGGGCTTCGAAGCCCATACGAAGCACTGGCCGAAGACGCGAAAACTGATTCAAGAAGCCAACGGCGACAGATTTGTGGCCTTCCTCGGTTACGAATGGCACTCCAGTACTTTTGGAGACTACTGTCTGATCTTCCCGGGGGACCAGCCGGACCTGTTCCTCCCGGATACCGCGGGCGAGCTGCTCGAGTTCGCCCGGGACAAAGCGGCACTGGCGATTCCGCACCACGTGGGCTACAAACTCGGCTGGAGGGGATACAACTGGAAGCACTTCGATCCTAGGGTCAGCCCGGTTGTGGAAGTGTTCTCCGAACACGGTTGCACGATGTCCGATCGAGCTCCCTACCCGATGATTCTTCATTCCAACGGCGGCCGCTCGGTATCCCAGACGATCGAGTATCAGCTGGCCGGGGGAATGCGCTTCGGTTTTGTGGCCTCCACAGACGACCATTTCGGCTTCCCGGGTGCCTACGGAGAAGGTTTGGTCGGGGTGTGGGCGGAGGATCTAAAGCGCGCCTCTCTGATCGAGGCGCTTCGTGCCCGTAGGACTGTAGCGGTTACGGGAGACAGGATCGGATTGGCCGTGACCCTGAACGGCCAGCCTATAGGAACGGAGCTCCCCTACACGCCGGAGCGGAGCGTCGACATTTCTGTCGAGGGAGCCGACTCTTTGGAGATAATCGAACTGATGCGTAACGGCAAGACCATTCAACGCTTCTTTCCGGAGGATCTGATCACCTCGCCCTTAAATCTTCCGGGGCGGGTCAAATGCCGTTTTCAATATGGCTGGGGACCTTGGGCAGCTTTGGCCATGGAGAGGATCTGTCAGTGGGATGTCAAGATCGGTATCGAAGGAGGCAAGTTTGCCGGAGTGGAAAAGCACTTCCAATCCGGACCTTTCGACGAGGATCTTCGTGACCGTTTGGTTCGGATTTCGGACAGGGAGCTGCACCTGAAGTCCTTCACTTCCCGCAAGCAGGCCTATTTGGAGGATCCGACCAAATCCTTGATTCTCGAACTGGAGGCGGATCCGTCGGCCAAGCTGATCCTGGAGTTTTCCCAACCTACCAAGAAGCGTTTCGTGGTTCCCGCAGCCGATCTGATCCTGGAGAACGCGGTCGAGTTTACAGGCGTGTTTACGACGGAGAGCTTCGTGCTTCATCGCCTGGTTTCAGGGCAAGAGTACACTTCAGAAGCACATTGGCAGGACAGAGGCCGTGATAAACGGGAGGGCGGCGATATGTACGTTGTCCGTGTGCGCCAGCACAACAACCAATGGGCTTGGTCCAGCCCGATCTGGATCGGCTGAATAAATGGGTTGGCTTTAGAGAATGATTCGTTTCGAAAGCTACGGCTTTGCGATCCAGCGGGAGCCATTCTTGAGGCCCTTTCATTTTAAAGGCGATTCCTTCAACGAAAAGTGGATCAATATCACCGGCCTGTATCCTGCTGAGGGGGGCGGAGTCTCCTCGCAAAAACGGCAGACCGCCATCGGCGGCAACGCGGTTCTGTGGTCCGATCCTGCTGTGTTTTCCTCGTATTCCGAAACCGGGGGCAATCTGGTCATGGCTCTGATGGCCGAAAGGGCGGTTCAGCTCATCAGAGGAAAAGAATTCCCGGATCCCATTGCCGCGATTCAGGAGCTCATTCCCCAGCTGCACGAGTTCGGCCAGGAGCTAACCGGCAGGACTGATCTGCGGCCGACCTTCACCCTCAATTCCGCAGTTTCCCTGGATTTTGCACTCTGGAAACTCTACGCTGCGACTGAAGGGTTTAAGATATTTGCCGAGCTGATCCCTCGGGTGCGTCGCAGAGCATTTCCCGCCAGGCAGAGAGCGGTAGCCCGCATTCCCTTGATCACCTATAATCTGCCCTCCGAGGAGCTGCTCGATCTGGTCGAGGAGGGGCACTTCTTTCTTAAGATCAAGATCGGTCAGGCGGGGAGCCAGCGGCGGATGCTGGAGAAGGACCTGGACCGTCTGGAACAGATCCACAAGCTGCTTCGGGACAGACGGACGGAGCAGACAGACAGCGGCCGCTTGGCCTACTACCTCGACGCCAATGGCCGCTACGAGGACAAAGAGACGCTTCTTGCTTTGCTATCGGGACTGGAGAAGATGGGCGTCCTGGATCAGGTCGTTCTCCTTGAGGAACCCTTCCCCGATGACCGTGAATTCGATGTGCACGATCTGCCGGTCCGGGTCGCAGCGGATGAGTCCGTCCACGGCATCGAGGATGTGCGCCGGAAGATCGGGTTGGGCTATGGGGCGGTCGCCATAAAACCGGCGGGCAAGACTCTGAGCATGTCGATTCTCATGGCAGCGGAAGCCCACAAGCAGGGAGTGCCGAGCTTCGTGGCCGACTCGGCCTGCGTCCCCCTTCTATTGGACTGGAACAGAAATGTAGCCGCCCATCTACCCCCTTTCCCCGGACTTAGCTCAGGTATTTTGGAATCCAATGGAGCGCAGAACTACACGAGGTGGGAAACACTGATCCACGAACATCCCTGTGCCGGAGCCTCCTGGCTCGAACCCAAAGGGGGGATGTATTGGCTGGACGAGAGCTTCTACGCCGGTGGTGGAGGAATCTTTCAGTCTGCCGGACGCTACGAAGACTTGCTCTAGTGCTTCCAGCTGCACCGCTTGCAATATATTTGACAAAGGCCGCAGTATTCCATACCATAGAAAAAATCCTATAAATTATTTCAAAGGAGGGAAGTGATGAAGCGATTATCTTTGATTCTCCTCGTCTTTTTGGCGGCAGCGGGCTTTCTGGTGGCTGAAGGGACACCGGAAGAGACTCCAGGCGACTATCCGACCAAGCCTATCCAGCTTATTGTGCCATGGGGCGCCGGCGGACGAACCGACATCAACGCCAGGATGTTCGCCAGTGTAGCTCCCAAGTACCTCGGGCAGCCGGTGGTGGTCGTGAACAAGGCCGGAGGGGGCAGCGTGATCGGCGGCGAGTTTGTGGCCAAAGCCGCACCGGATGGCTACACGCTGATCACCATGACCCCGGGTACCAATGTATTTCCTGTCATCTTCGGCCAAGCACCCTATGACACCTTAGATTTCGATGCGATCGGGCAGATCGGCTCCAGCACCATGGCTATAGCCTCAAAACCGGATCGTCCCTGGAGAAACGTCCGGGAGCTGATCGCCTACGCGAAGAGCCATCCCGGAGAGGTCACCTACGCCTGCGTGGCGTTGAAAGCACCTCAGCTCGGGTTTCTGCTCTGGGCGGACAGAGCCGGCCTGGAGTTCAAACACGTCCCGGTCGGCAACGATGCCGAAGCCGTAGAGGCAGCATTGGGCGGACACGTGGACATTGCCATGACCTCCAGTGTGGCCACGATCATCTCCCACGTGAATGGAAAGAACCTAAACGCCCTGATGGTCTTCGCCGAAAAGAGAGATGCAAACCTGCCCGATACCCCGACTGCGATGGAGACCGGCTACGACGTGGTAGCCAGCCCCTTCACCGGTATCGCCGGACCCAAAGGCTTACCCCCGGAGGTGCTGCAGAAGCTGCGCACCGTATTCAAGCAGGTGATCGAGGACCAGGACTTCATCACCATCATGACCCGCGTTGGGGAGAGCCTAGATCCCAAGTTCGGGGATGATTTCTACGCCGTGTGGAAGCGCGACAAGGAGGGATTCGGCGGCGTTGTGGAGAAGATGGGCCTGAAGCAGTGAGGCGGTCCTATCTACGACCCCTGATCGAAGGGGCGGTTCTGATTGGACTGGGGGCACTGATCCTCATATTGATCCCTTCGCAAATTCGAAACATACCTGGGATGGAGACGGCCACGCCTCCATCCTTTCTTCCCGCCGTCCTGTCGATCTTGATCATGATCGTCGGTGCGGGGTTGATCCTGCAGGGATTTCTCAGCCCCAGGCGCGATGCTCCCCAGGATCTGTCCCGGGTTGTGGTGTTGCGGGTAGGACTGTCCGTGGTTCTGCTGATCCTCTACACCGTTGTCTTTCCCCGTCTCGGTTTCGTCGTGACCAGCGGAGTCTTCGTCGGGATCTACGCCTATCTGTTCGGCTCCCGCAGTATCCTCAAGATCGCGATCAGCATGGCCGCGGTGCCGGTGGCGATCTGGCTGTTCTTCGAGCTCCTGTTCCGGATCCCCCTGCCTCACGGGATTCTTTTTTGAAAGGGTAGGGGATGCAGCGGAGGAGAGGTGGGGCCGTCTTTGCGCCGAAGATCTTGTTCGTGAAATTTTTTGTTAAAAAGGGCCTGTAATGTTTGAACACCTGCTCCCGGCGGCACAGCTGTTTTTCACCTTCCAAAATCTGTTCGTTGTGGCGGCGGGACTGTTTATCGGGATAACCATCGGCGCGATTCCGGGTCTCAACGTGCCCATGACCGTAGCCCTGCTGCTGCCGATCACCTTCTACATGGCCCCGGTTGCCGGAATCAGTCTGCTCTTGGGGGTTTACAAAGGGGGAACCTACGGCGGATCAATTTCCGCGATCCTGATCAACACTCCGGGAGCCCCGGCCGCTGCGGCTACCTGCATAGAGGGCTATCCCATGGCCAAACAGGGAAAAGCGGGGAAGGCGCTGCGTGCCGCGATCTACGGCTCGGTAATCGGAGAGTTCATCAGCGATGTCGTTCTGATCTCCATCGCCGCGCAGATCGCCATGGTCGCCCTCAAGTTCGGTCCGACGGAGAAGTTCTCCCTCGTGGTATTTGCTCTCTGTACGATCGGGGTGGTATCCAGCGAGCACAAGCTCAAGGGGATCGCCGCTGCCCTGTTCGGCGCCTTTTTCCGCACGATCGGCTCGGATCCCATTTCCGGTTCCTCCCGCTTCACCTTCGGGATCTTCGATTTGATCGGCGGGATTCCCTTCCTGCCTCACCTTATCGGGTTGTTCGCCGTTTCCGAGTTCTTCGTACAGATAGAGACGAAGATCAGCGCCGGCAAACAGGACGTCATCGCTCCGGTATCCAAGAATCCCGAGGACAACCGGGTAACCTGGAAGGAGTTCAAGGCCAACATCGTCACGATTATACGATCGACCTTGATCGGCATAGGAATCGGTGCGCTTCCGGGAAGCGGTTCCGCTATCTCCGCCTTCGTGTCGTACGGGGCGGCGAAAAATGCCTCAAAAAAGCCGGAGGAGTACGGCAAGGGCAGCCTGGAAGGGGTGTTCGCCGCCGAAACGGGAAACAACGCCGTCACCGGCGGAGCCCTGATCCCCCTGTTGACTCTGGGAATCCCCGGAGATGCGATCACCGCCATCATGCTGGGGGTGTTTCTGGTGCACGGTTTGATTCCCGGCCCGGATCTGTTCGTCAAATCCGGGGACATCATCTACGCCGTGTTCATCGGTTTGATCGTGGCCAATATCCTGCACTTCTTCATCGCATCTTTGGGTCTTCCTCTGTTCACCAAGCTGCTGTCCGTCAGCCGGGCGGTTCTCTTCCCCGTCGTGATCATCATCTGCGCCGCCGGCTCCTACACCGTGAACAGCAGCATCTTCGACGTGTACATGATGATCTTGTTCGGGGTTTTGGGCTACATCATGAAGAAATTCAACTTTCCCGTGGCCCCGCTGATGATGGGCTATATCCTGGGCGGTCTGCTGGAGACCTCTCTGATACAGACGCTGATCCTGAGCGACGGTTCGGTGTTCCCCATTTTCGCCCGACCAATCTCCCTCCTGTTCGTGGTCCTCACGGTCTTCTTCATCCTCTGGTCGCTGTTCATCCAGAAAAAGGCTTTGGACAGACGGAAGCGAAGGGAAGAGGAACGCCGGAGGAAAATCCCCTCCTGAAGCAGCCCTCAGGATTCCGAGGGAAAGGACTCTTTGGAAGACAGAAGGCGGTTCAGTACCAGGCCGAAAAAGGCATCCGATCCCCGATAGACCCAGCCCAGATGGACACGGCAGCTGCGGCACACGGCGTAGCACCAGGCGTAGCCGTCGAACCAGGAGTAGAAATCCGTGAACTCTCCTGCCTGCTCGCAGCCAGGGGCTTCCCGAAAGCAGCCGATTTCGAAAAGGTATCCTCCCGGATTTGTGAAGGTGTGTTTGTGGGCGCCTTCTACGGGTATGCAGTTGTGTGTCTGGGTAATGATCCGGCCGCAGATGAAGCAGTAGAGGTTCTCATCTTCTTCCGCCTCTTCCACCTGTTGACTGCGAAGGATTTCTTCCAACCGGGCGTCGCCGTCCTGCTCCGGTTCTTCCTGACGGTAGGCCCAGATCATGCCACCAGTATACAGTTATTTCTGTTTACGGAATACCAGACCGTCCTTACCCGTATCGACTGTGATCTTGCTGGCCCCCCGAACCTCACCGGCGATGATGCTCTTGGCCAGGGGGTTCTGCACCAGGTTCTGCAACGTGCGCTTGAGCGGCCGCGCCCCGTACAGCGGATCGAATCCAACTTCCGCCAGGTGCGCCTTTGCTTTGTCGCTGACCGTGAGCGCGATGTCCTGTTCCTCGAGCCGTTTGGTCAGAACCTCGAGCTGTATATCCACGATCTTCAGGATCTCCTCTTTGCCCAACCGGTCGAAGGTGATGATCTCGTCCACCCGGTTCAGGAACTCAGGCTTGAAGGTCGCCTTGAGCAGTTCCATGATCTGATCCTTGATGTCGTCGATATTCTCGGTCTGCTGGATCAGCTGGCTGCCCAGGTTGGAGGTCATGATGATGATGGCGTTCTTAAAATCCACGATGTGTCCCTGACTGTCGGTCAGTCGACCTTCATCCAGCAGCTGAAGCAGGATGTTGAATACGTCGGGGTGTGCCTTCTCGATCTCGTCGAAGAGGATCACCGAATAGGGGCGGCGGCGCACCGCCTCGGTCAGCTGACCTCCCTCCTCGTAGCCGACGTAGCCGGGGGGAGCCCCGATCAGGCGGCTTACGGTGAACTTCTCCATGTATTCGCTCATGTCGATCCGAGTCAGGGCTTTCTCGTCGTTGAAGAGAAACTCCGCCAGAGTTTTGGCCAGCTCGGTTTTTCCGACCCCGGTCGGACCGATGAAGATGAAGGTACCCAGAGGGCGGTTGATATCGGAGAGGCCCGATTTGTTGCGCCGGATGGCGTCGGATACGGCCCGAATCGCCGGTTCCTGACCCACCACCCGGCGGGAGAGGATCTCTTCCAGCTTGAGAAGCTTGGCTTTCTCGGAGCTGAGCATCTTGGAGACGGGAATCCCCGTCCAATGGCTGACGATGTGGGCGATGTCCTCCTCGGAAACCTCTTCCCTCAGAAGCCTGGATTCACCCTGAGAGCTTCCCAACTCTTTTGTTTTGTCGGCCAGTTTTCTCTCGGTTTCAGGTACCAGGCCGTGCTTCACTTCCGCCGCTTTGGTCAGGTTTCCCTCGCGCTCGTAGCGGATCTCCTCTAGTTTTAGTTCCTCTAGTCTTTGTTTCAAGGCTCTGATCTCTTCTATGATCTTCTTTTCGTTCTGCCACTGCAGCTGCATGGCATCCCGCTTGCCCTTAAGCTCCCCCAGCTCCTTGTCGATCTCCTGACTCTTCTCTTTAGAGGCGGAATCGGTTTCCTTGGCCAGGGCCTGCTTTTCAATGTTCAGCTGCAGGATGCGCCTCTCGGTCTGATCGAGCTCGGTTGGCTGGCTTTCGATCTCCATCTTGAGGCGGCTGGCCGCCTCGTCGACCAGGTCGATGGCTTTGTCCGGAAGGAACCGGTTGGTGATGTAGCGATCAGAGAGTATGGCTGCGGCAATGATGGCCTCGTCCTTGATCCGAACCCCATGGTGAACCTCGTAGCGCTCCTTCAGTCCGCGAAGGATCGCGATCGTGTCTTCCACGTTGGGTTCGGAGGTATAGATCGGCTGGAAACGCCGCTCCAGTGCGGCGTCCTTCTCGATGTGTTTGCGGTACTCATCGAGGGTGGTGGCACCGATCGCCCGCAGCTCTCCCCTGGCCAGCGCGGGTTTGAGCAGATTTGAAGCATCCACAGCGCCCTCCGCTGCTCCTGCACCTACCAGGGTATGAAGCTCGTCGATAAACAGAATTATGTCCCCCTCCGCATCCACGATTTCCTTGATCACCGCTTTGAGGCGTTCTTCGAACTCTCCCCGAAACTTGGCTCCCGCCAGAAGGGCGCCCAGGTCCAAAGCCAGCACTCGCTTGTTCTTCAAGGAATCGGGAACATCCCCGGAAACGATTCTACGGGCCAATCCTTCCACGATCGCGGTTTTGCCGACCCCGGGTTCTCCGATCAAGACGGGATTGTTCTTGGTGCGGCGGGAGAGCACCTGCATGATCCTGCGGATCTCCTCGTCCCTGCCGATTACAGGATCGATCTTCTCTTTCCTGGCCAGATCGGTCAGATCCCTGCAGTAACGGTCGAGAACTTGGTATTTATCCTCCGGAGACTGGTCGGTGACCCGCTGATTTCCCCGGATCCGCCGTAAAGCATCGAGAACCGCGGACTTCTGCACCCCATGGCCTTTCAGCAGTTCCCTGGTGTCGTTTTGAATGTCGAGTAAGGCCAACAGCAGATGTTCCGTAGAGATGTACTCATCCTTGAGGTTGCTCGCCTCCATCTCGGCGTTGTGGAGCACCTTGTTCGCCTGGGGGGACAGCTGGGTCTGTGAGCTGTCCCCGTAGACTTTCGGCTTCTTGGCCAGCAGGTTCTCCAAATCCGAGCGCAGTCCGGCACTCTGCACGCCCAGTGCGGTGAAAAGCGGAGGAATCACGCCGTCCCTCTGATCCATGAGAGCAAGGAGCAGATGATCGGTATCCAGGCTGGAATGATTGTATTTATGAGCCAAAGATTCCGCAGCCTGGACCGCTTCCTGGGCTTTGAGGGTAAACTTGTTAAATCTCATAACTGTCTCCTGTGATGAAGAAAGGACGGATACCAATCATAAAATAAGACCTCCGGAAGCCGTGAGTCAAATTTTCAAGGATAGATCGGCATTCTGCGAATCGCAGGGGTTTCATCCCGCTGGCCTTCTCTTCGCTCTTGTTTCTCCGATCTACAGTCCCTATACTTGAAAAAAATCTTATTTGGAGAAGCCAATCATGGAAGCTGTACGTTGGGGTGTACTCGGTGTAGCCAATATCTTCACTAAGAAGGTTCTGCCGCCCATGTTGAAATCGGATCTGCTGCGGGTCGAAGCCATCGCCTCCAGGAGTGAAGAGAAGGCTCAAGCCGTGGCAGCCAAATTTGGGATTCCCAAATCATACGGGTCTTACGACAAGCTGCTCGCCGATCGGGATATCGAAGCGGTCTACCTTCCCCTGCCAAACCACCTTCACGCGGAGTGGATCCGCAAGGCTGCGGATGCGGGCAAGCATATTCTCTGTGAAAAACCGCTTGCTCTCAACGCGGCTGAAGCCGCCGCCTGCGTCGGGTACGCCGCCAAAGCCGGGGTGCGTCTCATGGAAGCGTTCATGTATCGATTCCATCCCCAATGGCGGCGGGTGAGAGAGTTGGTGCAATTGGGAGAAATCGGAGAGGTGTTGGCCCTGCATACCTATTATTCCTACGATCTGAAGGATCCCGAGAATATCAGGAACAAGCTGGATACGGGAGGCGGAGCCTTGATGGATATCGGCTGCTACGCGGTTTCTGTTCCCCGATTCATCTTCGACCGGGAGCCGGAGAGGGTCATCGGTCGCTTTACCCGGGATCCGGAATTCAAGACCGATATACTAACCTCGGCGATCCTCGATTTTGGACACGGGCGAGCTGTATTTACGGTCGGGACGCAGGGCTTTCGAGCCCAGACTGTCGACATCTACGGTGCCTCCGGCTGGATACACATTGAAATCCCCTTCAACATGTATCCGGACATCCCACCGGTCGTGATGGTGGGTACCCCGATCGGCGAAAGACGGCTGGAGTTGTCTGCGGCGGACCAGTACGGTCTGGAGGCCGAGGCCTTTTCCGTTGCCCTGCGAAAGGATCTTCCGGTTCCGACTCCAGCGGAGGATGCGGTGGCCAATCAGAAGGTGCTCGACGCTGTATTTCGCTCCGAAACCTCGGGCCGGTGGGAAACTCCCTGAACTGGCCGTTGGATCGACTTTTGCAGTATTTTGTAGTGGGGTGATGTATGGAGAACAAACTGACGAACAAACAGAATCTACTCGCCGAGGTGGTAGACTGTCTCTGCGATTCCGAGCATGGAATGCTCTCCTGGAAGGCAAAAGGAGGACGGCTCCTGCCCTCCAGGGACCGGGTCATTGAAGCCGCCGAGGCTCTGCGCTCTGTCCTATTTCCGGGCTACTTCGGCATCTCGGAGCTCACCGAGGGAAACATGCGTTTTCACGTCGGCGCCACTCTGGACCGCATCCTCCAGGCGTTGCAGGAGCAGATCAAGAGGGGCCTGTGCTTTGAATGCGATCATCACGGCTTCGAGTGCCCGGCCTGTCTGGCAAAGGCGGAGGCGATCACAACGGAGTTCCTGCAGCGTCTGCCCGGGGTGCAGCACATCCTGAGCACGGATGTACATGCCGCCTACTACGGGGATCCCGCGGCCAAGAGCACCGACGAGGCGATCTTTTGTTACCCGGGGATCCTGGCGGTAAGTTACTACCGCCTGGCCCATGAGCTGTATTGTCTCGAAGTGCCCCTGATACCCAGGATTATTACAGAGAGGGCCCACAGCCTGACCGGAATCGATATCCACCCCGGCGCCAGGATAGGGGAGGAGTTCTTTATAGATCACGGGACGGGGGTGGTCATCGGTGAGACCTGTGTCATCGGTGAAAGAGTGCGTATCTACCAGGGAGTCACCCTGGGTGCCAAGAGTTTTCCCCTGGATGAAAAAGGCAAGCCGATCAAGGGAATCCCGCGACATCCCGTGGTCGAAGATGACGTTGTGATCTATTCAGAAGCCACGGTCCTGGGCAGGGTCACCATAGGACGCGGCTCGGTGATCGGAGCGAACGTGTGGATTACTCGGGATGTTCCCGCCGGGAGTGTGGTCACTCACAGCATCGAGGAGGGGGCACCGATCGGTCGATGATCCTAATCGTCGAAAGGATCGAAATTCGGGAGATACTCCTTCAGCCAGGAGAGATCACTGACCAGCACCAATCCGATAAGGCCGCCGAGCAGGCTAATTCCGAGAAAAAGAAAGAAGAATTGACCGAGTTCCTCCTGGAGTGCGAAGAACTCCACAATGAAGGATTGATTGGTCCCGAAGAGGGCCAGTAGAAATAGGTTGAACAGGCAGAAGCTTGCCCAGAGAAGTGTTTTGCGGGTCTTGCCGGGAACTTTCAGGATATCCGTCATGACGCGTTCGACGAACCCGACCTTGCCGAGATATACGGTGATATCCCGTTTCAAGCCCGGCTTCGGCTCGATGCTTTCCGGGCTTTGAGCTGCATGACGCCGGTTCATCAGATGACTCTCTCCTCGAGATAGCTGAGGACATACGCCTCGAGGCGGCTGCGGAGCAGTTGTTTTGTCCGGAATACGTAGGACTTGATCGTGTTTACCGGAATGCTCAAGATTCGGGAGATTTCCGGATAGCTCAATCCTTCAAAAAAGTGCAGTTTGATTACCGGTTTGTAGATATCGGGGATCTTTTTCAGCACCTTTCTGACTCGTTCTTGAAGCTCGTTTCTCAAGACACGGACTTCCGGACCAAGGGAAGTGTCGCGGGGCTCAACAGGAAGAGCCACCTCGACATGAGCGCGGCGTCGTTTGTGATAGTGGTTCACGGCCATATTGTAGGCGATTTTGTTGAGCCACGAGGAGAAGGGAACTTCCCCCTTGAAGCTTTGGAGTTTCTCAAAAGCCTTGAGAAAAACCTCTTGGGCGTAATCCTCGGCGTCGTGGCGGTTGTGAAAAAATTTCAACCCGATATAGAAGACCCGGGCTTGGTTGCGAGCCACAATTTCTCGGTAGGCATCGATCTGCCCATCGAGGATACGCCTCACCAAGAGGTTGTCATTGACTTTTACCACGTTCCCTCTTCTTTTTCACCTGGTGGATCAGGATGTAGTAGGTAATTATACCCATCCCGGATGCTGTAGGTATGATACCGCCCAGGAGGGAATTACTCAAGCCCGTTTTCAGGCTGAAGAAAATCAGCAGCCCGATTCCTACAAAAAGAGACACGATCCCTATCAGAAGCAGCTTATCGTCGATGTTTCTCGGTTTGGGAGTGATGCCCCGCTCTATCATTACACGGTGCTTCTTGTAGTCCCAGAGGATGAAAAAGAAGGTAAGAACCGCCAGCAGCGCCACCGCGACAACGGGAATCGATGCGATCAGGATTTGGGCGGCGGAACCCAGTCTGGGCCACCCCCTCGTTGTTTCCTGGATGGCCATGCTGACGAGCCAGCTCGATCGAATCAAACTTGCACTAATCATCGTAGATCCTCTATATAACCGGCGATTTTATCTTTCCTCCGCTGGAGCTCTTCCTGCTTGTCCCTCTCCTTCCTCACAACGTCTTCGGGAGCCTTTTTCAGGAAGGATTTGTTGGCCAACTTGCCTTTGGTTCGCTTCAGCGCCTCCTCCAGATTTCGGAGCTCTTTGTTCAGTTTCTCCATCTCCTTATCCAGGTCTATGGCATCTTTGATGAAGACAAAGGCCTCAAATCCCGAACCGACGGCGGGCACGCTTCCCTCCCGCTCGACTGTCCCACCCGTTATTTGCAGCTTTTCCGAGCCTATGAGCAGGGAAATCAGATCTTTCTGCTCTGTGAACACCTGAAGGGGAGAATCTTCCACAGCTTTCACCGTGACTGGAATCTTCACCCCCGTCGGTATGGTGAACTCGCTGCGCAGGGTGCGAACGGCCCGGACGAGCTCTTGTACGAGGGCAAAGCGATCTTGGGCCTCCTGATCTGTTCGGTGGTCGGAAAACTCCGGGTAGGAGGCTGTGACGATGCTCTGACCGTGCCCGGGCAGTTTCTGGTAGATTTCCTCTGTCACGAAGGGGAGAAAGGGGTGCAGCAGGCGCAGCGACTCTTCCAGGATGTTCAGGCAGAGCGTGATTTTTCTGTCCTTCTGCGCCGTGTCATCGGAGTCCAAAACGAGTTTCGCGGCTTCGATGTACCAGTCGCAGAAATCGTTCCAGAAATACTCATATACCGTCTGCCCGGCATCATTGAAGCGATACTGATCCAGGGCTGTTCGGGAGCTCCGGGCGGCCAGGTTCAGCCTGTGCAGGATCCAGCGGTCCACCTCGTCGAACTTGAGCTCTGCCTCATCAAGCAGATTGCGGCCTTCTAGATTCATAAGGATGAAGCGGGATGCGTTCCAGATCTTGTTGGCAAATTTACTGCCCAGTTTGAAGCTTTCCTTGTCCATCAGGATATCTTGGCCTTGAGCAGCCAGGAAGGCGAGGGTAAAACGAAGGGCATCGGCGCCGTATTCATCAACGATTTCCAGGGGATCGACGCCGTTGCCCAGAGACTTGGACATTTTTCTCCCCTGTGTGTCCCGCACCAGACCGTGTATGTACACATCGGGGAATGGCACCTCTTCCATGAACTCGAGTCCCATCATGATCATGCGGGCTACCCAAAAGAAGATGATCTCGTAGGCGGTCACCAGGGTTGAAGTGGGATAGAAGGTTTTCAAATCCTCGGTTCGATCGGGCCACCCGAGGGTAGAGAAGGGCCAGAGAGCGGAGGAGAACCAGGTATCCAGTACATCCGGATCCTGCCGGATATCCGTGCTGGAGCAGTGCCGGCAGGCCGAAGGATCTTCCCGGGAGACGGTCATCTCACCGCAAGCTTCGCAGTACCACACCGGGATGCGGTGACCCCACCACAATTGCCTGGATATGCACCAGTCGCGGATGTTCCGCAGCCAGTGCACGTAGGTGTTCTCCCATTTCCGGGGGTAAAACTGGACTTCCCCCCGTTCCCAGGCACCGAGGGCCTTGTCGGCCAGGGGACGCATGCGTACGAACCACTGGTCTGAAAGGTATGGTTCGATCGTACTGTGGCAGCGGTAACAGTGACCTACGGTGTGCATGTGCTTTTCGTCGCGGATAAACAGTCCTGCTTTTTTTATGTCCTGAACCACCTTTTCCCGAGCCTCGGTGACTTTGAGGCCTCGATAGCTTTGAGGGACGTTGGTGTTTAGTGTGTTATCAGGGTTGAGAATATTGATCCTCGGCAGATTGTGTCGTTTGCCGATCTCGTAGTCGTTGGGGTCGTGTGCCGGAGTGACCTTCACCACCCCGGAGCCGAACTCCATGTCCACATAAGTGTCAGCGACGATGGGCAGTTGTCGGTCGGTGAGGGGCAAAAGTGCGTGTTTCCCCACCAGGTGCTTGTACCGCTTATCATCGGGATGGACGGCCAGTGCGGTATCTCCCAACATCGTCTCCGGACGAGTGGTAGCAATTTCTATAGATCCGCTGGCATCCGCCAACGGATACCGATAGTGGTACATCCGGCCTTCGATCTCCCCGTGCTCTACCTCATCATCCGAGATCGCCGTACCGCAGGACCAGCACCAGTTGACCAGATAATTTCCCTTGTAAACAAGGCCTTTTTCGTAGAGGCTCACGAACACCTCCCGCACCGCCCGGGAAAGACCTTCATCCAGGGTGAAGCGTTCCCGCTGCCAATCGCAGGATGAGCCGATCTTCTGCAGCTGTTTCACGATAGTGTCGTGGTGTTTATTGGTAACCTTCCAGGTTTCTTCCACGAATTTTTCCCGACCGATCTGCTCCTTGGAAGTGCCCTGCTGTCGCAGCTGTTTTTCCACAACGGCCTGGGTAGCGATGCCGGCGTGATCCGATCCGGGCAGCCAGAGAGTCGGTTGGCCTGTCATCCGGTGATAACGAATCAGAACATCTTGCAGGCTGTTGTTCAAACCGTGTCCCATGTGGAGGACCCCTGTCACGTTCGGTGGGGGTATGACAATCACATAAGGTTGGCCTGTCTTGTCCAGATTCGGCGCAAACAGATTGTTGTCCAACCAGAACTTGTAGAGTCGATCTTCGAAGTCCTTCGGGTCGTATGCTGTGGCTAGCTCAATGGCCTTCATCATGGCCGCACATTTTACAGGAAATCCTCGGCCGTGGCAAGAAACAAGGAGTTTTGGGCAAGCTTTGGGCGGTCAGGAGCGGCAATCCTGACCCCCGTTGTATGCATTGCCCTTGCAATGAAGCTCTTGGAATTGTATATTCCCAATGTGCCTATTTCATGCACCAGGAGGATTAACGATGGCTGAATGGTTTCCATTGACTGAAGTAGAGGGTCCCCACAAGGGTCATGGTAAGCACCTCTGTGTTGCCCACGTGATGAATTATATACAGACAAATCTGTCGGACTACAAAGACTTGGTTCGCAACGGGAAATACGTTT
Source organism: uncultured Spirochaetaceae bacterium (assembly GCA_964604845.1). Classification (GTDB taxonomy): domain Bacteria; phylum Spirochaetota; class Spirochaetia; order SZUA-6; family DRHE01; genus JAFGQJ01. Next base: position 16,312 of record CAZSBH010000028.1, on the reverse strand, counting down.
GCAAACAGTGCGGAAGAGTCTCGAACAGTGCGGACAACCTCTGCGATCCGGATTCTCTGTAGCCAGAACCCTATCACTCTTTCGATTTCATAAAACCCCTCTCACCTTTGTTATATCCTGGGGGAGGGGTTTTGTGTTTTATTTAATAAAATTCTCTTGAAGAATTGATCTTTTGTATTAAATTTGTATTACTTTGTAGAAAATTGGAGTCGTGTTCCCGCCGAAAGGTATGGGGGAGGGGAGAGAAGAGAGAAAAACCGTGAGCGCCGAGAAGAACAAGCTGCTTCAAAAAGCGGTGATGCAGAGCTTCCCTAAAATTGAAATGCACAGGCACTTGGAGGGGACATTCCCCGTCGACAAGCTGCATCAGCTGTCGTTGAAAAACAACCTGGAACGCCCAAGCGACTTCGAGGCGTTCAAGAGAGAAGTTCAATTCCCGAAAGATTCCAGTCCGGACTTTCTCGCTTTTCTGACCAAGTTTCGAAACGACTGGTACCGCAGCTTCGACGACGTATACTTCATTACCTACCACTCGGTAAAGGAGCTCGTTCAAGACGGATTGTACTACTGCGAGCTGCGCTTTTCTCCGGAACACTTTGCCCTGGAGAATGATTTCGACCGTTCTGAGATCACCAAGCTGATCGTAGAAGCCGGCAATACAGCAGCCGCCGAAGTGGGCCTGAAGATCCGCTATCTTCTGACCTTCAACCGGAGCAAGCAAACCAGCGGAGAGATGATCGAGCTGTATAGTCGATTGAAAGCACTCCGGATACCGGAAATCGTAGGGATCGACCTTGCAGGTGACGAGATCAACTTTCCACCGGAGCAATTCCGGGATTTTTTCGAGTTGATCGAGTCGGATGGGCTGTATAAATCCACGATTCATGCAGGTGAGGTCAGTTCCTCCGAGCAAATTTGGGAGGCTATTCGGAACCTCCACGCCGCCCGAATCGGTCACGGCACCAGCGCGATCGATGATCCACCGCTCCAAGATTTCCTCAAAGAGAAGGGTATCGCCCTCGAGTTGTGCATCACCTCCAATTATCAGACGGGTTCCTGGGAAGACGAGAGAAATCATCCACTAGGGGCTCTGTACAGAAAAGGTGTTCCCGTAACGTTGAACTCGGATGATCCCTTTATCCAGAATACGGACCTTTCCGACGACTATATCAAGGCTGTCGATTACTTCGGCTTCACCGTTCAAGATCTGATTCGATTGAATTTGAACGCGGTTGAGGCCAGCTTTCTGCCGAAGCAGGAGCAGGATAGACTGAGGGCGGGGTATCTTCAGAAGGTCGAAGCGTTCAAAGAACAGTATTGCCTTGGAGGCGGATAATGATCGTCCGAGTAATAGATGTCTACGTGAAAGAGCAGAGTATCGAGGAGTTCAAAGGAGCCACGTTCCAGAACAGGCAGGGTTCTATCCAGGAGCCCGGGGTTCTGCGCTTCGATGTGTTGCAGTCCGAATCCGATCCGGATCACTTCATTCTTTACGAAGTCTACCGGGATGAGCAGGCGACCAAGGACCACAAGGAGACTGCTCATTATCAGGAGTGGAGGGAAGCTGTGGAGCCCATGATGGCGGGGAAGCGAGAAAGCACAGCCTGTACTCCTGTTGCTCCAACCGACCCGATGGAGTGGTAGATGTTTGTCTACATTCTTCGTCATGGCGATGCAAAACCCAAGCACGCGGACCCTCAGCGGGGCTTGAGCGCCCGTGGTCGTCAAGAGGTCGAGGCGGTGTCCCGAGTTTTTTCCAGACTCAATCCTCAAATCGATCAGATCTGGCACAGCGGAAAAACACGGGCTGAGCAAACCGCCGGTATTCTCGCCTCCGGTCTGAGAATCGAAGATCGGGTGCAGTCCCGAGACGGTCTGAATCCCAACGATCCGCTGCCGCCGCTGGTTGGGGAGTTGGAACGCCTGGACTCCAATCTGCTGATCGTGGGACATCTTCCTCAGCTGGGCAAGCTGATCTCCGTTCTACTGCTCGGTAGCGAACAGGATCTGCTGGATCTTCCCTCAGCGGGTCTGGTCTGTCTGGAAAGCAGTGCCGGTTCGTGGTTGTTGCACTGGTTTCTGACTCCGGAGCTCTGCTGAAATCACGAATTGAAATAATATTCGTGTATTATTCCCCATGAGATTGATTAGTTACTCGTATTGTGTTATTCTGGAGTTATGAAGGATTTCGCTTCAAGATTGCGGGAACTCCGCACCACTGCGGATCTGCGCCAAAAAGACCTGGCGGAAGCACTGGGGGTAGCGCAGACAACAATCGCCAACTACGAGCAGGGGGCTCGTTTTCCGGACGAAAAAACCCTGCACCGGATAGCAGATCACTTCAATGCATCTCTGGATTATCTGATGGGCAGAACCGACGTGAATCTGGTAGCCCGGGAGCTGCAGCACCCTAGCGGCTTTTACAGAGAAGAGGAGGAAAACCTCTCCTCCATGAGTCCTTTGGCAAAACAATACCTGGACATGCTGTTGGCCGGAAAGCGGGTGGAGGCGAGCAATCTGATGAACAATGCGGTGAAGGCGGGTCTTGGAGTGAGGGAGATCTACCGGACCGTGTTCGAGCGCACCCTCAAGGAAGTCGGGATGATGTGGATGCAGAAAAAAGTGGACGTTGCCATGGAACACTACTTTTCCTCTTCCACCCAGCTCATCATGTCTCAGCTGTATCCCTATATCACAGGAGCTTCTCGGGAGAAGAAAGAAACCGTCTGTCTGGTCATGGCCGTGTGCGGTGAGTTCCACGATATCGGGGCCCGCATGGTTGCTGATTTTCTGGAGATGGACGGCTGGAAGACTTTCTTCCTGGGCAGCAATCTCTGCAATCAGGATATCGTTAAAACCGTGATGGATCACAAGGCCGACCTGCTAGCCCTTTCGGCCACGATGTTTTTCAACGTGGAATCGATCGCTCGAACCATTCGAGCGATCCGGGCCGTCGAAACCCTGGCAGATCTTGTCATCCTGGTCGGAGGCAGGCCTTTCGTTCAGGATGCGGAATTGTGGAAGAAGGTCAAGGCGGACGGCTTGGGCCGTAACGCTGATGAAGCGGTGGAGCTTGCCAACCGCCTCGTCAAGAAGCGAGCTGGTTCCTCCCGTGTTCTATCTCGCTAGGAAACTCTACAAACCCGAGTTCTTTCAAGGCAATCGGCGCCTTGGTAAACCTTCCAGGTACTTCGAAGGCTGGTACTTCAAAGCCGCCTTTCCCGGCGTCCCCTTCGCCTTTATCCCGGGAATCTCCCTTGCCAGGGATGATCCTCACGGCTTCATCCAGGTCTTCACCGGGGCCAGCGGTCCATCCGGGGAAGCTCGCTACCACAGATTCAGCCCCGAGGAGTTTCGCTACGATCGGAAGAACTTCGAGATTACTCTGGGCAAAAACCGTTTCTCTCTCTCCGGTATAGAAATCGACCTCGACGGTTTTCTAGTGAGTTTGAAGATCGAGAATTCGGTTCGCTGGCCCTCGACTCTTTTCTCTCCCAGCTCGATGGGCTGGTACTCTTTCATGCGCTTCATGGAGTGTTATCACGGGATCATCATTTTAGATGCCGAGATAAAGGGGAGTATCAACGGTGAGCCGCACAACGGGGGCCGCTTTTACCTGGAGAAGGACTGGGGCACCTCCTTTCCAAAGGCCTGGATCTGGATGCAGTCCAACAGCTTTTCGACCCGGACCTCTCTTTCCTGTTCGGTCGCGCGGGTTCCCTTTCGGGGAAACGAGTTTACCGGTTTCATCATCGGGCTGTACACCGGCGGGAAGCTGCATTCCTTCACCACCTATAACGGATCGCGGCTCACTCAAATCGAATACGACGACAGCTCGGTATGGATCGCCGCCGAGAGAGAACAGACGCTTCTCCGGATTCGAGCCCGCAGACAACCGGGTGTTCAGTTGGCCTCGCCCATTCAGGGGGAGATGCGAGGCAGGATCGAAGAGACCCTCGGCTCGGAGATTTCCGTTGAGCTTAGCCGGGGCGGACGACAGCTTTTCAGCGATCGGGGTGTCCAGGCCGGATTGGAAGTGGTCAATCCGGCTCTGCTGCTACAGGGGATCGTCAGCCTGAAAGCCGAATAGAGGGAGCGGATACGCGGTTCAAATCGGTGGAATCAGTTGGTGGAATCAGTCGGCCATGAGGATGTTGATGCGCCGCAGATAACTGTCCATATCGAATTTACGGCGCAGTCCGGTGTCAACCATGTAGCGAACCTTCCCGAATACAGACCGTTCCGCCCAAGGCCGATCATGCTTGCCGAAGCACCAGGCTATCCCGGCGTAGGAGTTGGGATCACGACCGTCGAGGAAGTAGCGGTTGTTCAAATGCAGAGCGGTATCGAAAGCCTGCTCGGGGGTTTTGCTCCACTCCAGGATCTTCTTCCCCCAATACATGCGCATATAGCCGTGCATTTTTCCGGTCAACCGCATCTCCTCCATGGCCGCATTCCAGTACGGATCATGGGTGGCTGCGCTGTCCAGCTGTTCCCGTGAGTACAGATACGGGCGTTTGTCCTTCCTGTGGGCATCCAAGGTCGCCTTTGCCCATTCCGGCAGGCAGGCGTAGCCGTCGTACCGCTCTTCGTAATACACGAAGTTGAAGGCCAGCTCCCGGCGAACGATAAGCTCTTCGAGGAAGGCGTCCTTTGCTTCCGCCGGTACACCCCGAGCCGCTTTGATCCTCAGGGCGATGGTCAGGGGGCTGATCTGCCCAAAATGAAGGTACGGGCTCAAGTGCGACTGATGTTCCTGACCGGGATCATTGCGCAGGCTGTGGTAATACTTGAGGGAATCCTTGCTGAAGCGCTCCAGCCGGTTCAGCGCTTGCCCGTTCCCGCCCCTGAATTGGGAGACCGCCTGTACCGATCGGTCGACATCGAGTCTACCGGCCAGTTCGTGATCCGGACGGATCCCATCGCTGATCCGTATACCCAGGGAGTCTTTGCCGGGAGCTCTCGCGGGATCTCCGGACAGAAGGAACCGGTCCCAAACCCTGTGGATCTTTCGTCGGATGGTCGCAGCCGACCACTCGCTTTTACCGGAAGCTTCCTCGATCGGAACCACCAGATCCCCCTCCACCTGTCTCACCGAGCAGGCTGCCCGGTCGGCGACGGAGGCCCGCCAGCTGCGCTGGTGTGCCAGGTAACCCCGGTCGGTAACCAGGAGGGCCGCCTCCCCCGCCAGCCGGAGAGCGGCCTCATCGGGCGGTGCCTCGAGGACGACGAGTTGGATGCCGAGATTCTTCAGCTCCCGTTCAACATCCTGCAAACCCTCGATGAGAAAGGTGAAGTGGCGAAGATTGGCATCGGGATAGCGATCGGTTAAACCAAAGACCACCAGAACGGGAATACCGAGCACATCCGCCCTTTGGATCGCATAGAGCAGAGCCGGATTGTCGACCACCCGGACCGAGGCCTGCATCCAGTACAGGACGTATCTTCCCGGTTTTGCGGTTTTGTCGTTGAGCTGCCGGATACGGGAGGGGTGGATCACAACTGTGCCTGCGGCGCTTGCCCGCTCTATCTGACCGTGACGCCCAGGGACACGGAGAAGGCGTGGAGCCGGACGTCCTGGCCGCCGTCTTTGACGTAGTTGAAGTACGTACCGGATTCGCCAAACTGGATCTTGTGATAGAAAAACCCGAAAAACCCGACTTCAATACTCGACTCGAAGCCGAAAAAGCTCTCCGGACTGTTGAAGAATCCAAAGTCCTGGGAAAAGGCCGGCGCAGAGATTCCCAACAGGCTGAGAAGGATGAAAATCAATACGACAGCGGAACGAATTTTTTTCATGGATTCAACTCCTGCTTGATGCTGTAATGTATTTTAAAATATGGACTCTCAGGGATAAATGCAAGAAGATAGAGAAAGGAGGAGTCGTCAGATGAAAAATTCCATCCCTGCTTTCATGATCGCGACCCTGTCGATGATGCTCTTTGCCCGCTGCAGCGGGGGTCCGCCTTCAAATATCGGTGTGAAGGACGGAAAGCTGTCCTCCTGCCCGAAATCTCCCAACTGTGTTTCCACCCGGAGCAGCGACGAACAACATGGAATCGAGGCGCTGCCGTTTCGTGGGTCCCGGGCTGAAACCATGGCGAGGATCCTCCGGGTCGTGGATAAAATGGAGCGGACCACGATCATTACCCGGCGCGAGGACTACCTGCATGTAGAGTACCGGACCAAGATGGGCTTTGTCGATGATGTGGAGTTTTATCTCGACGAGCAGACACAAACCGTTCATTTCCGCTCGGCCTCGAGGCTCGGGTATTCGGATCTCGGGGTCAACCGAAAACGCATGGAGGAGTTTACGGCCCTGTATCGGGATCTCCTTTAGGTTTGGTTGATTATTTCTCTCGTATAGCTATATTGACTGTGGGATGAACACAGCCGACGCGATCCGCAACTATCTGGAGTCCGGCCGGAGGGTCGACGGGGTGCAGCGCGTCGAGTTTCTCGCCGCCGGGGAGTACAACGAGAACTATCTGGTTCACGCCCGATCCGGGAAGTATGTATTTCGGATCAACCACGGCAGTCAACTCGACCTTGACGACCAAATCGAATACGAATACAGAGTATTGAAAGCTGTAGAGCCTTCGGGGACAACCCCCAGGGTGTTCTTTGTCGATATCGATGCTGGCGGGTTTGGCAATGGCGTGCTGTTGATGGAATACCTGGAAGGGCGCCCCCTCGACTATCCGGTCGATATCCAGCGGGCGGCTGAGGTGTTTTCCAAGATTCACCGACTTCCCGCCGGGGACGGTTTGATCGTGCAGCCCAGTCCTGTGGAGGCGATCGCCGATGAAAGCTACGGCTTGATCAACCGCTTTTCCGATCATCCCCTGGTCAGCGAAAAAGTACGGCTGCTCCGATACCACGAAAAGATCCTGATCCTGGCCGAAAATACCAAAGACTGTTTCTCAAACGAACGACTCTGCATCGTGAATACCGAGGTGAACTCCCGGAATTTTATCGTGCAGCCCGAAAGGGCCTACCTGGTGGACTGGGAAAAGGCGGTTGTTTCCTACAGGTATCAGGACTTGGGGCATTTCATCGTTCCAACCACGACCTTGTGGAAGAGCAACTACGTGTATAGCGAAGAGGATAAACTGAGTTTCATCCGGCACTATGCCCGGAACTCGGATCTCCGCTTGGATCTGAATGAGCTGTTCGAAAAGACGAAGATCCTCGAAAGGACGATCTTGCTGCGTGCGCTCAGCTGGTGTTTCATGGCCTATTACGAGTACACCCAGGCGGAGCGCAAGCTGCGCAACGAGGACACCTTCGCAAAGATCCGGGATTATCTCAGCGATATCGATTCCTTATTAGCCTGGTAAGATATTATTTACTCAACGCATCACTTTGTTGATCTTCTTGTGATCTTTTCGTGATCAAAGATTGCGATAAATAAAGAAATTACTAGTACGTTGTGAGGAGTGTAATGTGATGGGGAGAAGGAGCATTATGATCATGGTTCTGGCAACACTGGTTGTCAGCGGTATTTGGGCTGGTGGAAAGCAGGATCAATCCCCGCCCTTCGAGCAGCGGTACCGATCTATGAGTTGGGAACAGATCGTTGAAGAAGCTCGGGGCCAAAGGCTGTACTGGTACATGTGGGGTGGGTCTGACCTGATCAACAGATTTGTGAATGGATATGTGGCGGAACGGCTCAAGAACGGGTACGATATCACCCTCGAAATGGTCCCCGTAACCGATGCCACGACATTCGTAAACAAAGTCCTTGGAGAGAAACAAGCCCGTCGTGACAGCGGCGGCTCTGTGGATATGATGTGGATCAACGGCGAGAACTTCCGTACGATGCGGGACGCGGGCCTACTGTTCGGGCCGTACGCGGACAAGCTCCCCAACATGGAGTACATAGACAGCACGGATTCCTCGATCAGCAATGATTTTGGATTCCCCGTGGAGGGATACGAATCACCGTACGGATCCGCTCAAGTCGTGATGGTCTACGATTCGCGTAGAGTGCCGGAACCACCTCGAAAGATCGAGGATCTCCTGGACTGGATTCGAGCAAACCCCGGGAAATTTACCTATCCCGCAATCCCCGATTTCACAGGTTCCGTATTTGTCCGGCACCTTTTCTACCACGTGGCCGGGGGTTACGAGCAGCTCCTTGGACCCTTTGACCAGAAGCTGTTTGACAGCATCGCACCTGAGCTTTGGCAGCTGTTAAATGATCTTGAGCCGTATCTCTGGCGGGAGGGCGATACCTATCCCGAGACTCATACGAAAATGCAGGACCTGTTCGCCAACGGCGAGGTGTACTTCGATGTAACCTATAATCCAAGCGAAGCGGCCAGTCTTGTCGCACAGGGTCGTTATCCCGAGAGTGCGCGAACCTTTGTCTTCGATTCCGGTACGATCGGCAACACCCACTACGTGGCGATCTCCTACAACTCTTCCGGCAAGGCTGCGGCCATGGTCCTGGCGAATCTGCTCCTCGACCCGGCAACACAGTACGAGAAGAGTCGTCCGGAGGTTTGGGGCGATCTGACGGTGCTTAGCGTCGGCTCACTTCCCACCGAGTGGCAGGAGAAGTTTCAGGGTCTGCCCCGACCGCCCTCGGTCCTTTCGCCGGATGAGCTTTCCAATCACAAAGTCCCGGAGCTTCGGGCTGCATGGTTGGAGGCTATCGAAAAGGGTTGGACGGAGAACGTGCTGCAAAAATAATGAACGCCTGGATGTCGCTGATATTCATGCTTGCCCCTGCACTGGTGGTGATCCTTGTTCTCTTTGCCGGTGGTCTGGCTCTGGGTTTGTCCCAGAGCCTGGGCTACATGCCCATCATCGGGGCTTACGGATTCAGTTTGGATGCCTACCTTCAGCTGATCAAGAGTCCGGGATTTGTTCCCTCCCTCTTGCTTACGATCTTTGTGTCTGTGCTGGCTACCCTGATCGCTGTCGTTCTGGCTGTCGCCACCGCCTTGACGCTGCGCAAGCGTTTTGTCGGTAAAAAGATCGTATCCTTCCTCTACCAGTTCCCCTTGACCGTACCGCATCTGGTCATGGCCGTGGGCGTGCTGCTCCTCGTCTCTCAGAGCGGCCTGCTGGCCCGGGCCGCCTTCCAGGTGGGTCTGATCGGCGACTCCTCCCAGTTTCCCATCCTTGTGTTCGACGATCTGGGTATCGGTATCATCCTGGTCTACGTATGGAAAGAAGTCCCCTTCATCGGTTTGATCGCCCTTGCGGTGCTGCAGTCGATGGGAAACGACTATGAAGAGCAGGCCAGGACTCTGGGGGCCAACTCCTGGCAGACCTTCCGCCATGTGCTGCTGCCGCTGATCATCCCGGGGATTCTCCCGGGATCGATCATTATCCTCGCCTACGTCTTCAGCAGTTTCGAGGTACCGTTCTTGTTGGGGAAGAGCTTTCCCGCCATGCTCTCCGTGCTTTCCTATCGGCTGTACATCGACGTGGATCTCGATGCGCGGCCCCAGGCTATGGCCATGAGTATTCTCATCGCCGTGTTTGTGCTGATACTGGTCTTGTTCTATCGCCGACTCTCTCAACGTATCCTCAGGAGGTCGGGGTGATCGGTCTTCGACGCGTTCCCTCTTGGGACCGCCGCGAGGTCAAGGGCTGCCCGGCCTGTTTTCGGGTGATCCACGTAGCCGTTATCGTCGCGATCGTGGTGGGGGTGCTTATGCCTGTTATCCCGCTTCTGGTCTGGTCCTTCAGTCACAGCTGGTTCGTCCCGCAAATCCTGCCAATGGAATTGAGTGGCCGTGCCTGGACCTATATCGGATCACCCCTGTCCAAGGTGGCTAATGCGCTGATCAACAGCCTCGTTATCGGAGGTGTCGTGACTATAACGGCAGTGCTTCTCGGGATTCCGGCGGGAAGAGCGCTGGGTCTGAGCCGATTTCCCGGGAAGACCCTCGTGGAGTTCTTGATCCTGGCCCCGATCATCGTCCCCGGGTTGGCGGTAATTATGGGGATCCATGTGTTGTTTATCAGGCTTGGACTGGTGGACACCCTGCTCGGAGTAGTTCTGGTGCATCTGCTGCCCAGCCTGCCGTATATGATCATGGTGATGTCCGGAGTGTTTGCCAACTACAACGTGGAGTTCGAACACCAGGCCTACTCCCTCGGAGCCGGCCGAATTCGGACCTTTGTTCATGTTACCTTGCCGGCGATTCTGCCGGGTATCGTTACCGGCTCTTTGTTTGTTTTTCTTATTTCCTGGAGCCAGTACATCCTTACGGTGTTGATCGGGGGCGGACGGGTGATCACACTTCCGGTGCTCCTGTTTGCCTTCGCCACCGCCGGTGACAATTCCGTAACCGCGGCTCTGTGTATCGTGTTTCTGGCGCCCGCGATATTGATTCTGCTGTTCACATCCCGCTTCCTATCCGGGGAGTCAGGCGCCATGGGAGGATTTGGACGATTATGAGTTCTGTAGCCCTGCATCGATTGAGCCACAATTATGCCGGTTCAACCTATCCGGCGGTGGAAAATGTAGATTTCACGATAGAGAAGGGCGAGCTGGTATCTCTCCTGGGCCCTTCGGGATGTGGAAAGACGACCACCCTGAAGCTGATCGCCGGACTGCTGCGGCCCACGTCCGGGGAGATCTACTTCGACTCCCGGAAGGTGACGGATGTGAAACCCGAACGGAGAGAAGCGGTGATGGTATTCCAGAACTACCTTCTCTTTCCCTATATGAGCATAGAAGAGAATGTCGGCTTCGGCCTGCGCATGCGCCGTTTGAACAAGCGGGTGATCGCCCAGCGAGTGCAGGAGATGCTCGCCGTGATGAAGCTCGAAGGACTGAAAGATCGTAAACCGACCCAGCTATCCGGGGGCCAGCAGCAGAGAGCGGCTCTGGCACGAGCTTTGGTCCTCCGGCCCAAAGTGCTTCTCCTGGATGAACCCCTCTCCAATCTCGACGCCCATCTGCGGGACGAGATGCGGGAGCTGATTCTCTCTATCCAGAGATCCCTCGGAGTAACCACGATATTTGTAACCCATGATCAGGAAGAAGCGGTGCTGTTGGCCGACCGGATCGCCCTGATGTTCGACGGGAAGATCCAGCAGATCGGGGAGAGCAAGCAGTTCTACGAGAAACCGGCAAGTCGGCGAATCGCCTCTTTCTTCGGCAACAACAATTCCATTCCCGGATTCAAGGAGAACCTGCGTGTAACCTGCCCCGTCGGAAAGTTTCGTGTGGAATCGGATGCACCGGACGGTCCTGTCACCGCGATCATCCGGCCGGAATCGATCCTTCTCGGTGAGCACGGTATAAACAGTTTCAGCGCTTTGGTGAAACGGCAGATCTACATGGGTACCCACAACCGCTACCGGATCGACGTGGATGGTGCTGAGTGGGAAGTCATCGCCCCTGCCGATTCCGGAGCCGATTTGGAAGGTAAACGGGTTTCTTTTACCCTGCCTTCCGAGAAGATCTGGGTCATCCCGGAACGAGGGCAGTGACGTGCCGATCGATCCTGATAACCGGTTGTCAATCATCATCCCGGTGTACAAGGAGCAGGAGAATGTCAATGATTGCCTTGCCCATCTCTGTGGACTGAGGGGAATCGAAAACGCCGAAGTCATCCTCGTAGACGGAGACGGGGGCTCCAGCCTGAAAGCGGTTCGGAGGCGAGATTTTCCCTTCCGGTTGGTCGAGGTCGTAACCGAGCGGGGGAGAGGCGTCCAGTTGAATGCCGGAGCTGAGGCTTCCTCGGCCGAATACCTCCTGTTCCTGCACGTAGATACGGTGCTTCCCCAAAAGGGACTAGTAATGGTCGCTGGGACGCTGAAATCCTACGATGCCGGAGCGTTCTCCCTGGGGGTAATCGGCGCCGGCCCCCTGTTCAACGCCTGGCTGGCCTATGTCAATACCCGAAAGCGTCTGTCCTTCACTCCTTATGGGGATCAGGCCCTTTTCATGACTCCTCACGCTTATCGGACGGTCGGTGGATTCCCACAGGTCCCGATTATGGAGGATGTGGGAATGACCGAACGCCTGAACAGAGGGCGCTTCCGGGTAAAGCTCCTTCATACCAAGGTCCTCACATCGGACAGACGCTGGAAGAGGCAGGGCTACTTGATTAATTTATTGAAAAACACCGCTCTGTATATGTTTTACAGGATGGGTGCTTCGCCCTGGAAGTTGGCCCAATGGTACAAGCCGAATTATGACAAAGTAAGTAAGATTAATTGACCGGCAGTCGTCTGGGTAAATAACGATGAAGCAAATGGTTTGATGAAATAGGAGATAGGGCATGAAGAAATACATTGTGCGGTTGGTTATCCTGGTGGTCATTGTGGCCGCCGTGTTTTCTCTAATTCGGTTTACGCCGGTCGGGGACTATCTGAATCTAAAGAATCTACAGGAGAACAAGGAAGCTCTTAAAGGCTTTGTGGAGAAGAACTACCTCGTTTCTGTCTTGGTGTATATAGGCCTATATATCGCAGTCGTAGCCCTGTCCATTCCGGGGGCAACCTGGTTGACTCTGCTGGGGGGATTCTTCTTCGGTGTGGTTTTTGCTACGATTTATATCAACATCGGTGCCACTGTAGGAGCCACGATTGTATTTCTGGCGGCGCGATTCTTCCTCGGTGAGATGATACAGAAAAAGTACGGTGAAAGGTTGGCCAAGTTCAACAAAGAGGTAGAGGCGAACGGAAGCAACTACCTGATCACACTCAGGCTCATTCCACTGTTTCCTTTTTGGATGATCAACCTGTTCGCCGGTGTCACCAAGATCAAACCTCGTACCTTCATCTGGACAACCAGCCTGGGAATCATACCCGGCTCCGCCGTTTATGCCTACGCCGGTTATGCTGTAAACGACCTCGGAGAGGGGGGTGTACCCAAGAACATCATTTTCGCCTTCCTCCTTCTGGCCGCGTTGAGCATAGTCCCTCTGGTCGTAAAGAAAATTCGGGCACGCAAGGCCAAGGCGCGTAACCAGGCGGAAGCCTCGGCTGCTCAGTGAGTCTGCGATAGCGGCTGCGACAGCGGTGGATTGGCGACGATGGTTGTATCACGACGAGATCGAGTTATTCTGTTTTTAAAAGACTTCCGGGCAGGACGGGTGAAGACCCGTCTGGCCGCTCGTCTTGGCGATCAAGGTGCTCTGGAAATGTACAGAGCCATGGTCGCGGATCTGTTGTCGAACCTTGAACCCCTCAAAGACATTATTGTTCCCTATTTCGATATTTGTCCGGAACAAGCAGAATCTGATCCATCGGTTTCAGCGTTGCGCTCCCGAGGAAGATTGAGGGTACAGGAGGGTCGGGATCTGGGGGACAGGATGGGAAATGCGTTTCTGGAAGTTTTTTCCACGGGCGTCGAAAGAGCCGTTTTGATCGGTTCGGATATCCCCGAGATCGATGACGATCTGCTCGAGGGCTATTTCAAAATGCTTCGGACCTTCCCTATGGTGCTTGGCCCGGCTGCGGACGGCGGCTATTATTTGATTGGGTTCCAGAAGCAGCGTTTTGATCCGAGGCTTCTCAGCGGGGTCGAATGGAGCACGGAGCTGGTATTCGAGCAGACCTTGGAAAAAGCACGATCTCTCGAACTGCCCTGCTATGTCGGTCAGGAACTACAGGACGTAGATACCATCGAAGACCTGGAGTCTATTCTGTCTTCCGGGTTTTATTCCAGTACCCTCGCCGAATTGATCAGCCGCTTCCTGGTCAAAGCCGACGGATAACCAGCAACCGTTATCTTCGCACCCCAAGTCAGATTCGAGGAGATGGAGAACAATCCCTAATGATGTCTACCGGTAATAAAACCCGTTGTCAGGAGTTCCTTTGTTTCTTGATCTTCGCAAGCCTTATGCGTGTTAAGCCGTCCTCTGTTCTAATTTAATCCAAGTTGAACAAGTATGGCCTTCCCGACTTTTTCCATATCCACAGCAGAAAGTTTCGCAAATCTGTTGGACAGCCGAGACTTGCTGACCGTTGTGAGCTGGTCCGCCATTGCTTTTTGTCGTTCACCTTTGATAGAGACATACGCCTCGCTAGGATAGAGACGCTCGATATTCGAGGTCAACGGAACGACTTGCACACGATCGAGGAACTGATTAGAGGCATCATTGCTGACGATCATTGCCGGGCGCCTCTTATTGATCTCCCCACCGATCGCCGGTTCGAAGTTCACCCACCACACCTCACCGCGTTTCATTTGCGACGTCCATGATGGTGGCTTCTGACCATTCTATTGCTTCTGCTTCGCGGGCCTCATCCAAAGCCATTTCGCGGTAACCGGCTTCAAGGTCTTTCTGGAGTACGTGTGGGCTGACCAAAGATTCAATGAACTCGCTGATCTTGCGTCTTCCGATTACGCGGTGAAGTCCGGCGTATACCTTCTCGTCCACGGTGATAGTCAATTTCTTTCTCATACGTGTAGTATACGTATAGCTTGAGTACCACGTCAAGCGGGATAACGACCGTGCCGCATGTCTTCACATGAAAGTCATCTTTTTATAGATCGGGAGACCAACCACAGCAAAGCAATACCCGCATTCAATGTGTCCAGATTGTTTCTGCGTTCATTATTGTCTTTTCCTTATTATGGCGCTGCCCGCGCGCTTCGGCGACGTGATGCGATGAACAGTATCGCCACAATACCTATGCCAACAAGGAGCTTGACTGCGCCTGCAATTCGCCATCCGACAGATATCGGGAAAGCATCAAGATACTCCAATCCGAGACGGAGCTTCCATATTCGCACTAGCCACGGGAAGGACGCCTGCCGGAAGGCGATCTCCGATAGGCCCCATCCGATGAGGAAAAATCCCCCCAGTCCTAAAGGAAATCGAGGAAATTTGTACGGAAAGCCTAGCAGCGTACCCGTTGTAAGAAGTCCAGCGCTGACTGCCAGCAGAGCAAACCATAAGTGACCGATCATGGCGACATCCACGGGAGACGAATGATCAATCAGACCTGGAAGAATCATCAGCAGGGACATCAGCACCAGGCCTCCGGATCCGATGCCTGCCTCGAATCTGCAAGCGCCCAGCGGGAGGTCAGCCACGCGCCTGCGAGCATTATCGGCATGAGCAGCCAATCCAACCAAAATGTAGTAATTGTGAATGTATCAGGCCTCATTATGAATGTCCTCCTATCAAATGCTGTTTCGCCCGGCGGGTGTCTGGTTGGCGGGGTTCATGGCGAAGGTGTATGACGCCTCTATTCTCATTGACCTCGGCGCGCCTAACAGCGCGGATGAGCCGCCGCGCCGCATTAACATTACCAATCGGATCGAGCATTTTCGCCTCTGTAATAAAGGGAGTCGTCGCAGTCGGGTCCAACAATATGATACACGGCGTATTTAACCAGTCCTCGTGCCTGATTGCGTCGCATCTATTCGCTCTTCACACAGCATATATTTTCCTTGTCTAATATCTGACAGCTGCTACGATTGTCATCCCGACTAAGAACGCCTATCATGCAAGCCGAGGAAGTGTAAGGCATCCGAGAATCTGCAATAAACATCCATGGAGGGGGCAGGAACACAATAATGTCACTGAATAGATTACTTGGCCACACGCAAACAGGATCGGCAATCAGCGCAACAAGGCTAAACGTATTGATCGTTGGAGTCATCGGCGGGATGATTGGAATGGAACATGGCTTCTTTGAAATCCTCCAAGGGTATCAGCCGACAAAAGGAATTCTAATAGAGGCAATTGGTCCAGCCGATCGCTTCTGGCCGAATGGAACCGAACGTGCTCTGACAATTATCCCGAATTTCCTCATTTCAGGGATTTGTTCGATGATTGTCGGGCTTATCGTCATTGCTTGGTCAATCAGGTTCGTTCAGTTGCGATATGGCGCTCTGGTCTATTTCATGTTACAGGTTGTACAGCTCCTGGTTGGTGGAGGCATTGCGTTTTTTACGATGAGTTTGATCATAGCCGTTGCTGCTACACGTATAGGCAGGCCGCTTGGTTGGTGGCACAAGCATATACATGTCCGGATCAGACGCGTCCTCGCGAAGTTGTGGCTATGGCTTTTGCTGTTTACCGTTACCGTATTCTGTGCATTGGTTCTTGCCGCGATATTCGGCATTTGGTTCCTGGACGCGTCCACCACTACCAGCGTGTTGAGGACTGTTGGATTGGTTTCAATTGGGCCGATGATTCTTGCGGTACTTGCAGGTATTGCGCGCGACACGATCCAAGCCGATGGTGAATAGCGGCCTATAGACAAGCATCTGCTGTTTGGACCGTGTAACGCTGTGCTTCAGCCGCGCAGGTTTTTCGCGTCGGCTGTAAGCGCTTTGTTATAAGGCTTATCCCGTGTTGCTATATCCTAATCCGCTTGA
>CAZSBH010000027.1:14465-46620 GCA_964604845.1 uncultured Spirochaetaceae bacterium | reverse complement strand
CGATGCGGTGGATATCCCGGTGCTCAACGGCGGCGACGGCTCGGGACAGCACCCGACTCAGGCACTGCTCGACCTGTACACCATCCGGAAGGAGAAGGGCACCCTGGAAAACCTGACCGTCGGCATGGTCGGGGATCTGAAGTACGGGCGGACCGTGCACTCCCTGTCCTACGCCCTGGCTCCCTTCAACCCGTCCTATATCTACTGTGCGCCCAAAGAGCTGGCCATGCCGGAGCACGTTACAGCGGATGTGAAAAAGATGGGGATCCCCGTCAAGGAAACCGGCGACATCAAAGAAGCTCTCCAGGCGGACATCGTTTACATGACCCGCATCCAGCGGGAGCGTTTCGACGATCCGGCGGAATACGAGCGCCTGAAGGGAAGCTACGTACTGAACCGGGACCTGGTGGAAAAGGGCAAGAAGGGCATCGTGATCATGCATCCCCTGCCACGGGTTGACGAGATCACCACCGACGTGGATGATCTTCCTGGCGCCGCCTACTTCCGCCAGGCACACAACGGCGTGTACTTGCGCATGGCCCTGCTGGCCATGGTGCTGGGACGAGCATAAGGCGGGTTGGTGGGCGCAGCACCCCGCGGCAGACTGCGGCGACACACAGGAGGAGACAGATTATGGCACGAAGCAAAGCGTCCGTTGATTTAAGCACGATCCTTCAGATCGTGGTGGCGGTATTTCTCGTCACCCTTGGATTAATCGCGAACATCCACTACAACTCGGACCTGGCCCGCTTCGGGCGGGGGATGAACAGCCTCTTCGGCCGGGCCAACGATCCGGCTAATCTGATCGTGGGGATCCTCGAGGTGGTGGCGGGGGTAATCGTGTTTGCCGGGGTGTTTTTCGCCGTGCAAAGCAAGCTTCTCTACGCTGCGACTCTGGTGATCGCCATCCTCTGGACCATTCAGATCATCCTGAGTTTTTTCGCCAGCAATTTCGCCGAACCGGTTCTGGCCGTTTGGATCAACAGGCTGGCCGCCGATCTGATCGTGCTGCTATCCCTCTGGCTGATCAACAGGAAGTACGCCTAGCTTTTCTCTTCTTCGATCTCTTTTTTCTTCTTGTCCTCGTCGCTGATCTGTCCCTCTTTAATTCCCTGCTCGAACTCCTTCTTCGCCCTTCCCAGTGAACGGGCGAATTTGGGAATCGCAGTGGCACCGAACAGAACCAGGACGACACCGACGATGATGACTACCTCCGTTGTTCCGATCATATACTCCTCACTCTCTACCTGTAGTATACAGTATTCTCTCCCGGGCGGAACTAGGAATCCGGTTGTTCCGGCTCCCTTTCAACTTCTTCCTCTGAAGGCAGATCCTCCTCCTCGAGTTCTTTTTCGATCTTCCTCATATACTGCACGGAACTGTCCCTGATGTCCCTCAGTTGTCGAACCAGCCTACCCAATCGGCGAAAGACTTTAGGCAGGTCCTTGGGATTGATGAACACAATCATTACGAGAAAGATGATCAGGATCTCGAAAAAACCAAGCCCGAACATTAGCGCGTCCCTCCTCGCTTCACGGCCGTTCCTTGCCGAAGTTGAAGATCCTGGCAACCAGAATGGTCAGGAAGAACAAGCCGACCAGGGGCAAGGCCAGGCTGATCTGAGAGACGAAATCCGGCGGGGTGACGATCGCCGACAGCACAAAGATGCCAACAACGATGTATCGGCTTGCCTTCAGCAGCACCTTGCGGCTCAATACATTCATGATCATGAGGATTTCCAGGATGATCGGGAGCTGAAAGAGGATGACCGTGATCATCAGGAATTGAAATATTACGAAGATGTTCTTCCCGTAGTTGAGAAGGAGTCCCACATCCGTGGGAATAAACCCTGAGCTGCTCAGAAACTTGATGGAAATCGGGATGACATTGAAATATCCGTAGTAGAAACTGAACACGATCAGGCAGAAGCTCACGATCAGGGAAATAAGAATGATCTTCTTCTCTCGTTCCGTGAGCCCCGGCAGAATGAATTTGATGAGGTTGAACACATGAACCGGAAGGGAAAAAATGATCCCCGAAAGGATCGCGACTTTCAGGCGCACCAGGAATCCCTCGAAGATGGTATTGATAAACAGGATCTCATCTCGGATCGACAGAGCATCGATCTCCCGAAAGGGCTCGAACAGGAAGGTGACGATAGAATCGAAGAAGATATAGGAGACGATCGCCCCGCAGAGGATCGCGATCATGGAAACGATGATCCGTTTACGCAGCTCTCTCAGATGATCGAGAAAGGACATCTCGCCTTGGGGATTTTTTTGTGCTCTGAATCGCTGCCTGTCTTTGTTCACGTTGAAAATTTAGTGCAGTCTACCTGGCAGTGTCAATTCTCACACGCCACTACTAACACAATCTTGTCTCCGGGCGGGCTCAAGTATGGGATTTCTACCTGATGTTAACGCAGGATCAGAGTCTCAAGCCGATTCATTCTCACCGGCCCAGTGAACCCAGTCGATGTTGTTGCTGCGGGCTGAACGGGCGAGGTGCTCATCCGCGGTCCAAAGCTCGGCATTGATCTGCTCTGCAATGGCCAAGTAGAATCCGTCGTACGCCTTGGATTGATCGAGTCGTTCTGCCCAACGAAATGCGGACCTACAATGCTCACCATTCTCCTGGATGATATCGACATCCAGATCCAACAGATCAGTCAGGGCGGTTGTCCCCTCCTCTTCGGATAAGACGCCGCCGTGTACAAGTCTTCGGATGGCCGATGTGCTCTCAGCGAGAAAGAGGCTCGGTGAGAACAGCCGAATTCGCTTCCGGCGCCACCCACTGATCAACGTCAGAGTGTCGAAGGAAGCCACGGTGGGGACAACCGCCCAAACCGCGATACTGGCATCAATCACCAGACGGTTTACCTGCTTCAACGATGCTTCCATCCCGTTCGGCTCTGTTTTCTTCAATAATTTTCGCGATATCGACAGCAATCGGACGGCTACCCCGTTTATCCAACTCCGCCATCTTGTGATCACGTATACGGTCGATTACAGCCAGATGTTGGCGAACTTGACTGTCCTGTTCCTCTCTCAGCCTGACCAGCTGATCGTTGATCATTTCACGTACCACAGAGGAGATACTCCGGCCCTGGCGTTTCGCAATATCACGTAGCGCTTGATGCTGCTGCGGATCAAGCAGTATTTGGGCTCTGTGCATTGTCATTTACCACCTCCCTGACATCAATTATACACATACACCTACACATGTGTCAACTGCTATCCCGACGTGCACGATCCTTTGCAGCTCTTTTCAAGATAGTCCCTATCTTCTCCTCTACCTCATCCGGAAGCTGCTTCGGACGGCGATTCTCCGGGATCCAGCGAACCCTCTCCCTCAACACCTCCCGCAGGGGCTCGGCGTCATGCTTCAACGGTGATAAAGGTTGGCGAAACAGAATGAAAAATGGATTATTCCGGAAGTTTTTCTCGCTTCCCCGAACCAGTGGTATCTCCTTAGTGAGATGTTGTCATCGTCACCCTCCCACTATCTGCCGATCTGTCCCGAATGGGCCATGGCACCGATGAAGTTGAGGATCAATCGAGCGCCGAAGATGCTGGTCAGATCTCTGACATCCAGGGCAGGCACGACTTCGCAGAAATCGATTCCCGCGACGGCGCCGCGTTTGGCGATTCCTTTGACCAGATCTGTCATCTCGAAGTAGTCCACTCCCCCTGGAGATGGATAATACACCCCCGGGGCAATCGAGGGATCCAGGCCGTCACTGTCGATGGTGATGTAGTACTTCCGCGCCTCGGGAAGTCTTTCGAGAATGCTCTCCACTCCGATCTGGTGGAGCTCCTGGGCTCGCACCATCACGCTGTCGTACTCCAGAGCCGCCTCGTACTCCTCCTGCCGGCCGCTGCCCACTCCCCGAAGACCGATCTGCATCATCGACTGAACCCAAGGCATCTCCGCCGCTCGGCGCATCTGGCTGCTAAACCCATCCTTGTAACCCTGGCGTTCATCCCGAAAATCCAGGTGAGCGTCTATCTGCACGACGCAGATGGGCCCGTGGTTCTCGTATGCCCTTAGGATCGGGCCGGGGGTGCCGTGATCGCCCCCGAGGACCAGAGGTACCGCTCCACGATCCAGGATCGTCCGTATCGCCTGCCCGATTACCTGAAGCTGCTCTTCAGTACTTCCAGGGTCAAGCGCCAGGTCGCCGCAGTCCGCAATCCTCACGTCGCGTCCGGCAAACAGATCGCCGTCGAAGTCGAAATCGTAATGTCGAAGACTGTGAGCGTACACCAGGGATTGCTTTCTCAGCGCGTCGGGAGCCGACAAAGTACCGGCCATGAAGTCCAGGGGAACGCTCACCTCATAGGGACTCTTGTAGGGAATACCGATTATTGCCACATCGGCATCGAGATCCTCCAGCCGTTTACATCGGGGGGCTTCTGCAAAGGTCGGCATTTCCGCCGATACCGACTTCAGTTTCAGATTCATGCTTCCTTCCTTTTCTCTGGCTTGATATATTGTTCACTGGTTCTTATGAAGATACTGGCCATATCCGATTTTGTTGAGCCCCTGCAATGCGATCTGCCGGAAAACAGCGCCCTGTCAGATGTCCGGCTGATTGTTTCCTGTGGAGATCTTCCCCCGGATTACCTTTCAACTCTCAGCAAAACCTTCGACGCTCCGCTGTACTATATCAGGGGCAACCATGATATCCGCTACGAGTCACGCCCGCCCAACAGCTGTGTAAACATACATGCCCAAGTGGTTCCCTTTGCGGACCTGACCATCCTCGGTTTAGAGGGTTCGCACTGGTACAACGGCCGGCCTCTCCAGTACACGGAAGCTCAGATGCGGCAGAGGATCCGCTACCTGCGCCCGCAGTTACGGCGGTACAGGCGCCTCGACATCGTTGTGACCCATGCGCCGCCCAAGCACATCCACGACGCACAAGATCCCTGCCACAGGGGATTTCAAAGTTACCGGCGATTGATCGATCGCTACCGGCCCCGGTATTTCCTGCACGGCCATATCCATCGTCGCTTCGACGACCCCTCGGAGCGAATCACCCGCGTCGGTCATACCCAGGTAGTTAATTGCTCGGGATACTACCTATTCGAGTACGACGAGAACCATGAATAGCAGCGACCGGCGGGAAAAATCGAATAGAAAAACAACATCCATCAAACGCTTCCGGGACGAACAGCAGCGAGAGGGAGCATACGAGTACATTGATCGGGGGCGGCAGACCGTGAAGCTCTCCAAAATCGTGGGGAGCGTCAATCGCTATCTCGATTTCGACACCAAGTTCCGTCTGAAGAAGGACAGGCCGCGGGAGCGACTCCTCGCCATTCGCAGCATTATGAAACAGGGCAAACCACTCCCGCCGGTCGATCTGTACAAGATCAAGGACTACTATTTTGTCGTAGACGGAAATCATCGCATCTCAGTGGCTAAGGAACGTGGGTACAAGGAAATCAACGCCCGAGTCATTGAGTTTCTGCCCTCCAGGGGAACAGCGGAGAACATCCTCTATCGCGATAAAACCGAATTCGAGGACAAAACCGGACTCCGGCACCCGATCACCCTGACCGAGCCGGGTCAGTACCGCAATCTCTCGCGTCAGATCGCTCAGCACAAGCAATTTCTGGAGGACGAAGATAAGACCGATGTTTCCTTGGAAGAGGCGGCCGAGGACTGGCACAACACGATTTATCGGCCGCTGACGGCAATTGTGGAGAAAGCGGGGTTATTAAGTTCTTTTCCGGGTCGTACCGTTTCCGATCTCTATGTATATATTTCCGTACACCAGTGGGAGCGCATTCATGCCCGGTCCTTCGGCTCCATGATCGACAGGAGCATTGCCCGCAATATGGAGGAGTTCCGCCAAAATATGAAAAACATGAAAGAGAAAGACTACCCGGAGATGCTCCGGGAGGTCACCGTGTTCGTGCTGATCAACATCAGCGCCAAGAGGGAATCCCAGATCCTCGACCGGCTATTCGCCTTGGATGAGGTAAAGGAGGTGCATTCGATACACGGAAGTATCGACGTAATCGCTAAACTCGTCCTCACCCGAGATTTGGTATCCTCGGATGCGGAAGTGATCAGTCGCTACGTTCAGACGAACGTCCGCCACATTCCCGGTGTACTGAGCACCCAGACTCTGATTCCGGGCATTTCGAAAGTCAAGGATAAGTAACATGCCTCCCGTGATCGATAAGAAACTATGCAACTACTGCGGCATTTGCTACAACATGTGCCCTCAGGACATATTTTCCTTCGACAAAAAGCAAAAAAAGGCTCCCGAAGTCGCATATCCATATGAGTGCTGGTACTGCGGAGCCTGCGTTGTCGACTGCCCCAAAGCAGCGGTTTCTCTCAAGCTTCCCCTGCCCCTCCACATCGTTCCTTCCCCTGCGCTGTACGGCCCTCCGGGTCCCGAGGATGATGAAGCACTCAAGCGGGCTGCGGAGTTCTCCCGCTCCATTGAGCGCAGCTCAGTCGAATACAAGCAGGGACGGAAACCCAGGATATGAAAAAAACACGGATTCAAGAGCACACCTGCGACATCTGCGTCGTGGGAGCTGGCCTGGCCGGGTGCATGGCGGCAATCCGAGCGGCCCAACTGAGCGACAATGTCATGCTGGTGGACAAGTCCCATCCGGAGCGCTCCGGATGCGCCGGCACCGGGCTGGACCACATCTGGGGCTACTTTCCGGAAGTCCAAAGACGGGAAGGAGTGAGCCTGGGGGAAATGGTAGAGGATCACATCCAAAACGTGGCCCACGGCCTGGTACACAAAAAGATGCTCCACTACATCGCCGCAACCAGCTACGACCGGATTCTAGATCTGGAGCGCTTCGGGGCCAAGATCCGCTTCGAAGATTCCACCCTGCCGGGCAAGCTCCGACTCCAGTACCAGATGCACGCCTGCCGAAACACCCTGCACTTTCAGGGCCGGGACGTGAAGCGCATCCTCAGCAAAGCCGTACGGAAACAGGGTACCCACATTCTCGACAGGGTGATGGTGACGGAACTGCTGTTGAAAGACGGGGAGATTGCCGGAGCCGTAGGGTTAGGGACCCGGGACGGTGCGATCCACCTGATCCGGGCCAAGGCGGTGGTCATGGCAACGGGCCGTGCCAATCGGCTCTACAAACCCTATCCCGGTCTCCCCTTCGCCATCCGTATGCCCCCGGCCTTGACCGGAGACGGGAAGGCGGCGATGTTCCGGGCCGGAGTCGCGCTGATCAATATGGAGTTCCTGTCCATTCCCGGACGATGGTCTTCGAAGAACTTGATCCGCGGCGGGGGTCTGCCTACGGGCTCCTACCAACCGCCTGGAATCGGCGTGAACGCACTTGGCGAGGTGATCCGCAAGCGCAATCACGACGTGGGCAGCAAGACGGTGTACGGTACAGCCAAAACCTTTGCTACTGGAAAGAGCTTTCAGGGCGAGCTGCAGGACGGCCGGGGACCGATCTATGCCGACATGTCTTGGGGCAGCGAGGAAGACCAAAAGTACATGCTCTGGGCCATCGAGAACGAGGGCCTTGGACCGGGCTTCCTGCATGTGATGGACCGGTACGGCCTGGATTTCCGCAGGCACAAGATCGAACTCTGGCCTATCGAACCGGAGCACTCCGCCGCCGCCGCCGGCGGACCGATCGTCGACGAGCTCTGCCAGACCACCGTGCCTGGTCTGTACGCCGCCGGAGACGAGGCGGGGGGCATTCCCGGCAGCGTCGCTCCGGGAGCCTTCACAATGGGCTATCTGGCCGCGGAGTCGGCGGCAGGGCGGGCTGATAAGGTCAAAACCACTCCTGCCGGCAAGGGGGAGGAGCAGGTCGTCGCCTTCTGTAACGATATCCTCAACCGCTCCGACGGCGATCCCTGGGAAGACGCCCAGCAGGCGATCCACAACATTATGACCGACTACAACGTTCACATACGTTCTGAGACCATGGCAAATCGAGGACTGGAATCTCTGGAGTACCTTGAAAATACCATGCGTTTGACCGCGGCAAACTCTCACGAGCTGACCCACTGCCTCGAAATGCGGAACCTGATCGAGTGCGGGAAGATTATCTTCCGCTCCACGATCGAGCGAAAGGAAAGCCGGGGCAAGATCTTTGAGCGTAAAGACTACCCGGAGCAGGATGACACCAACTGGTTCTGCTTTCTCGGGCAGAAGATGGAAAGCGGAAAGATAACATTTCGGAAGCACGTTCCCTGATCACTGCTAAGGGAAACTTCATACTTCCAACCCTGACCGGCGACTGCCCCGGCCACCCTGGCGGGAAGCTTCGTCCAGGGAAATGCTCACACTTCCGGGAGGAGTTTTGGTTTCCAAAATTCATGGATCACAACAACCGCGACGCCTGGGTCAAACAGGGCAGCCGGAGCCTGTTCGACAGGGCTCATGAAAAGACGGAGCAGCTCTTGGCGAGGCATGAGTCTCTGCCCTTGGATGGGAAGGCGCTGGAGGAAATCTACAGGATTGCGGAGGGGACAGGCGGATAAGCCTTGCCATTTTGTCGCCGCCTTCGTAGTTTGTTAGGTACTCATCCAGGAGGTGTACGGTGAAAAACAGAACACTGGGAAAAACCGGCTTTAAGGTTTCCGAAATCGGTTTCGGGGCCTGGGCGATCGGCGGTTCGTGGGGCACCCAGAAGGAGGAGGATTCCCTTGCTGCGCTGAACAGGGCGTTGGATCTGGGAGTCAACTTCATCGATACGGCTGCCGGCTATGGAGACGGCAGGAGCGAACGGATTATCGGCAAGGTGCTCGCGGAGAGGGGGGATCAGGATCGGGTCATCGTGACCACCAAAACCCCTCCGACACCGGGACCCTGGCCGCCCTCCCCGTACTGCCGGTGGGAAGACCGCTACTCCGAGAAATATCTGCGGAAAAACGTCGAGGAGCGCCTGAGAAATCTCGCCACCGACAGTATCGACGTGCTGCTTCTGCATACCTGGACTCGAGCCTGGAACCCGGATCCCAAGCCTCTCGAAATCCTGAGAAAGTTGCAGAACGAGGGCAAGATCCGTTTTTTCGGGATTTCCACCCCCGAGCATGATCAAAACGCCCTGGTCGAATTGATCAAGGGCGGCTGGCTGGATGTAGTGGAGGTGATCTACAACATCTTCGAGCAGGAACCGGCGGCGGAGCTACTCCCTGCGGCGGTGGAAAACGAGGTTGGAGTGATTGCCCGGATGCCCTTTGATGAAAGCGCTCTGACCGGGAAGCTGACGGAAAAGACCCGGTTCGAAGAGGGGGATTTCCGCAACCGCTACTTCATGGGGGATCGCCTCAAGCGTACCGTAGCGGAGGTGAAGAAGGTTCAAGACGACCTCGTGGAAAGCGGTTACACTCTTCCCCAAGCTGCACTGAAGTTCGTACTGGCTCACCCCGCGGTCAGCACTTCCATCCCCGGCATGCGCAACATCCAGCAGGTGGAGGCCAACCTGGGCGTTTCCGAGATGGCCGACATGTCTGAACAGCTGCTGGGATCCCTGAGGAAGCACAACTGGCGGAGGGCTTTCTGGTACGAGGGACGATAGGGACGGCTGAACCCAAAATACCTCCCGGGAGTCGATCAAGAGCGAGACCCTGTCCGTACGCAGGGTGTACGCACGGGAGCCAAATCAGATCTACAACGAGTATCTGTCCATGACCATCGACGGGCGAAGGCTCAGCCAGAGGGAGATGGAGCGGGAGCTTGCCAAACAGCGGCGGGGCGGCCGGAATCAGGGGGATGGGGATTTCCAGAGCCCCTTCAGCCCCGAGGTGTCCGACCTGTACCAGTTCGAACTGAAAGGCCAGGATGTGTTCGACGGTCAGGAGGTCTGGCTGATAGCTTTCAGGCCCAAGGAGCCGGAGGAAAACCTGTTCACGGGAACTGCCGTTATCTCCCGGGGTGACTATCGGCCTATGTTTGTGGAGATGGCCCCCGCAAAGCTTCCCGGTATCCTGGAAGAGTTTACCATGAGCATCCGTTTCGCTCCGGTCGGCGAGTACTGGCTGCCGTCCGTGTTCAATATGGATATGCGGGTGCGGATTAGCTTCCTGGTGACACTGGCGAACCGCACCCTCAGCATCGAGGACCGCTACTCAGACTATCGACTGAATGTGGGACTCGACGCCGGCGTGTTTGAGAACGAATGAATCAGGTTTTTTTCGCCGTTGCGACCCCACGCTGAGAAACGGGGTCGGTTTCTTCACCCGAAGTCGACATAGGAAGTAGACCTTTGATTACCGACCAAAGCTGGATCGATGACACCCCCGCGGTAACAATATTGGCCACGGCAGCGGCGGCGAATATACCTTTTAAAGCGAACAAACGGGAACCGAGGAGTGCAAGAGGAATATAGAGAACCAGCATTCTCATGATCGACAATCCGGCGGCAGGCATTGGTCTATTTAGGGCGTTGAAAGTGGAAGCATTCAACTCGATTATGCCCTGGCAACCATAGCTTATAGACACAATGCTCAAATAAAGGGCGATCGTCGCTACAACCTGTGAGTCTTTGTTGAAAACAGCGGCGATTGGCCGGCCAAGAAATAAAAAAATCACAAACAGAAAAAATCCCCACAGCAGAGAAAACGCCTGAGCGCCGCGGAGACCTATCCGAATTCGGTCGAATTTCCCCGCTCCCATATTTTGCCCCACAAAGGGAATCAGAACCACCCCCAGGGCCCTAACCAAAGTAAGTGCAAAGAGCTCAATTCGCGAGGCTACCCCGAATCCAGCGACTCGATCCACACCGTATCCGGCAACCAGCCTGGTAACAATCCCGGTGGAAAGGGGAATAACGATATAGGTTGCCGCTGCAGGAACACCTAGATACAGTACTCGTCTCCACGTATATGCAAGCTCCCTCAGCCTCGGCAAGGAAAACGTGATCATCCCCTCCCGTTTCCTCAGCACATAGAGAGACACCCCTAGTGTAGAAGCCCTGGCAATTGCGGTAGCCAGAGCGGCACCAGCCAGTTCCAGCCGAGGAAACGGACCCGGGCCGAAGATCAACAGCGGATCAAGCCCCAGATTCACCAGCATGGCGGCCAACATAATCACACTGGGTGTTTTTGTGTCTCCCGTCGCCCGGATAGCACTGTTGCCCACCATCGGAATCACGACAAAGGGCATACCTGCGTACCAGATCAACATGTATCGCCTGATGAGAGGCAGTATCTCGTCTCCGGCGCCAAGCAGGCGAAACAGCGGCTCGATTGTCAGCAACCCGACGACAACGAAGGCTATCACCACCAGCAGAGACAGAAGCAGTGAATCGGTTGTCATTCGTTGAACTTTTTGATGGTCCCCCTCTCCGATGGCTCGAGAGATCACGGCGGTAGTACCGACCCCCAATCCGCGGGCGATGCTGCTGACAACAAGGACTACGGGAAAGGTGAAACTCATCGCAGCCAACTCGCGGGTTCCCAACCGGCCGACAAAAAATGTATCCACCAGGTTGAACACCACCATCCCGAGGATACCCACCGACATCGGCAGGGTCAGATGGACAAGAGTCTTTCCAACAGGACCATCGACCAAGTGGGGTGTCCGAGGCAACCGGTTCAAAGGCTTCCTTCCTTACTCTCTTCACCGCATCCCAAGTGATGAGAAATATACGGGTATCCAGGATAGAATGCAAACCGTGCGCCTACTGCCACTATCCCGGGGCTGCTTCCGGTCCTGATCTCACCGATCCATTCGACCCGGTCCGTGGGATTGTGAATATCGACTCCATGTTCGGCGGTGTACGGATCGTTTCAGGTGCTCCGAAGGCCAGTGTATTGTTTGCCAAGATCGGTGGAAGGACACGCTTGCTCCGGATCTGAGACGACCCATGCCGCTGCATTTCGAGTGGCTGACCTCCGACGAAATACAGTTCCTGCGGGACTGGGTTTCAGAAGGCGCGAAGAACAACTAACCCTAGTCCATCAGGGTCCCGCCGTTGATGTCGATGCAGGCGCCGGTGATGTAGGAAGCCTGATCCGAGGCCAGGAACATTACGGTGTTGGCCACCTCCTCGGCTTTCCCGAATCGTCCCAACGGATGCTTCTGCTCAAAACCCTTCATCTCCTCGGCGTGATCCTGATAGTACAGATCGAGCATCGGCGAGTAAACCGCCCCCGGCGCGACTGAGTTGGCGCGAATTCCATGGGGTGCTCCCACCTTGGCCAAAGACTTGGTCAGACAGATCACCGCCGCCTTGGAAGCTGAATAGTCGGCTCCGGCCAGCACGCCGCCGACCTTGCCTGAGATCGAGGCGAAGTTCACGAAGCAGCCACCCTTCTGTTCGATCATCTGCTTCAATGCTTCCTGGCAGACGAAGAACATGCCCTTGGCGTTCACCGCGAAGGTTCTGTCCCAATCCTGCTCGGATATCTCGAGAAAGGGCTTGATGTTGAGAATACCCGCGGCATTGACCACGATGTCGATCCTGCCACAGTGGCGAGCCGCGGCAGCAACTAGCTCGGCAACCCGCGTTTTGTCCGTAACATCCAGGGCGATCTTTACCGGATTGGCGGCAAAATCAATTAGGTCGTCGAGGGGAGGAAAATCGATGTCGGTGCTGACGACCTTGGCCCCGTGACGAATAAAAAGTTCCTCCGTCTTGGCCCCGATCTCCCCGCCGCTTCCGGTAAGGAACACGACTTTGCCCGCAAAATCGAACATCTTTTCCGTCATTTCGGTAAGCCTTTCTCCAAATGGATCATCGAACCTGGAACAGCACCCATTAGAGTACAGACGGGCAGGATTGTCAAACCGGGGGGGGATTCCAACTATTGAAACCAAAGTGGAACCGTAGGGTTTGACAGCTGCATGACAATGTGATAAATATGCACTGCATGTTGAAGATTATACAGAATCAGTTGTATCTCCAGGACTACTTCTTAGCCTGGTATCCCAAATGGTTCCCCTAATATCCCTCAACACTGTCCGATAACGAAAGTTGCCGGTCCAAATCAGCAAAACAGGGTCGCTGGATCAATCAACATCAATTGCTTAACAGTTCGAGCAGCCACCGGCGCCGACCGGGAAAGCGACAGGAAGAGTGTTTTTTTATAGTAAGGAGCAAAATACCGATGGAAATTTTTGAACAAATTGTGGAAGCCACGGTAGCCGGAGATCAGGAGCGCTGCGTGGCTCTGGCCCAAGAGGTGCTCGACAAAGGGATCGATCCCTTGCAGGCTATTGAACAGGGCTATACCAGTGGAATGACGATCGTCGGGGACAAGTTCTCCCGTATGGAGTATTATCTTCCCGAGTTGATCCGTTGTGCCGATGCCATGAAGGCGGCAATGGACGTGCTGAAGCCCCACCTGGGAAAGGGTCAGGAGGGCGGTGTTCAGGGAACAGTAGTTATTGGAACGATCCAGGGGGATCTTCACGACCTGGGCAAGAATATCGTAAAAACCATGCTTCAGGCGGCCTGTTTCAACGTAAACGATCTGGGCTGCGACGTACAGGTCCGTGCATTTATCGATAAGGCGGAAGAGCAGGACGCCGATGTCATCGCCGCTTCGGCGATATTGACTACCACGATGGCCTACATGCCGGACCTGGTGAGTCTTCTCTCTGATATGAACCTTCGAGACCGGTTCAAGGTCATGGTCGGCGGCGCACCGGTCACCCCGGAGTACGCCGATGAGTTCGGCGCCGACGGGTACGGGGAAAATGCCGCCGAGGCGGTACAGACAGCCAAACGCCTGGTGCAGTCAAAGGGGGGAGGTGCATGAGCATGATAGGATTTTGGGATGTATACAAACGCAGCGAGATAGGACCCTTCATCAAGGAACAGGAGTTTGACAGGCAGGTCGGCACGGTTGCCGGGCAGCTTGTACAGAAACACGAGATTCGCTTTGACCCGCAGCAGGTCATCCCGGGAGATGACGGACTGGCCGACCGGGTATATCAGGCGGGTCTGGAGTTGTTCCTCGAGTTGGGAATCTACTGCCGTGACAGCAGCCGTCTGATCCAATTCAGCCGGGAAGAGGTCGAGTGGGCCTTGAAACATGCCCCGACCTCCGTCACCTACGGCCAGGGCCCGGATACCCGGATCATGGGGCACCGGAAAATCGAAGACTCGCTGCCTCCGTTCTGCCTCAACACACCGGTCGGTTGTACCGTTGCCGAAGAACGCTTCGTGGCCATGGTGCAGAGCTATGCCCAGGAGCCGTTGAGCGACACCTTCTCCAGCGCCTTCAGCCAAACCGTGGGGGGACGACCGATCAAATCGGGGACACCCCAGGAGGTCGAGGCTGCGATCTGGAACGTGGTCAAACTACGGGAGGCGGCCCGGGCGGCGGGCCGGCCGTTGATCGGCATCCACAACCTGATCTCAAACGCCGAGAAAACCGATGCTACCCTGGCGGCGATACAGGAGGAGTTCGGCGCCCACCCGAACGACGGCCTCGCGGTAGCGGCGATCGCCGAGATGAAAGCCGACTACGAGCGAATGAAGAAGGTCGTCTTTCTCGACCACAAAGGGTACAACCGCTACGGATTGTACGGCCCGATCATGGGTGGGTACGCCGGAGGACCGGAAGCCACGGCAATCGTCCACGTGGCTCACCATTTTCTCGGACTGCTGGCCTTCGGAGCCCAGTGGCACGATGGATTCCCCCTGCATCTCATGCAAGGCTGCAACAGCACCCGGGATCTGCTCTGGCTGATCAGTGTCACAGGACAGGCCCTTGCCCGGAACACCCATCTGCTGATCGGGGTCAGCCCCTTTACTGCGGCCGGTCCGTGCACCGAGATGGTGGTTCAGGAGATCGCCGCAATCGTCCTGGCCGCTACTGTATCCGGATTGCATCTGAACCTGGCAGCGGTGGCCCGAAACAAACTTCCCGAACGCTCCAGTGGCATGGAGGCCAGGATAGGAGCGGAAACGGGACACTTGATCGCCCGGCAGGGAATTACTCGCACAAAAGCCAACGACATCGTGAAGAAAATATTGGGAGAGTACGAGAGTCAGATCCCCGAGGCGCCGAAGGGGAAACGCTTCGATGAAATTTACGACTTGAAAACGATACGGCCTACCCAGGAGTACCTTGACGTCTATGAGAAGACCAAAGAAAAACTCACCGCTTTTGGGCTGGAGTACGAGGAATAGGAGGAACAACCATGGCCGGCGAAAATATGGGGCACATCCCGAATCTGACCTATCTTTCCCGGGCTCAAGCGGATAAAATCCATTCAGCCAGCCTGGAAATCCTGGAACGGGTCGGGGCGTTGATCGACGATGAACAATCTGCCGCCCTCTTACGCAAAGCAGGCGCGACGGTAGGTGATAGCGGCACCTTCCATATTGCGTCGAAACAGGTGGAATGGGCCCTTTCGGTTGCTCCGAAACGAATCGTACTCCATAACCGCAATGCCGAACCGGTTATGCCCCTTGAGCCGGGGCGGATCTATTATGGATTGGGATCCGACTGCCTGTTCATCCTGGACCACCGGACAGGCGAGCGACGTCAAGCGACCCTGCAGGATGTGAACGAAGCCATCCGCCTGGCTGATGCCCTACCCAACATTGACTTCCTCATGTCCGCGGTTCTTCCTTCTGATGTTCCCACGGACGCGGCAAATCACCTCCAGATGCGCTCCATGATCGAGAACAGCACCAAACCGATCATGTTCGTAACCAATGATTTCCACAGCTGCCTGGATGTGGTCCAGGCAGCGGAAATCGTTGCAGGGGGCGCGGAGATCCATGAGAAAAAGCCCTACAGCTGCTGCTACATAAACGTCACCGCGCCCCTGCGACATAATGTGGATTCCCTGCAGAAACTGCTGTTCCTCGCTGACAAGGGATTACCGACCACCTACACCCCGATGGTTCTGCGGGGAGCGAGCGGACCGGTGACCAGCGCCGGCGCCGTAGCCCTGGCCAATGCGGGAGAGCTGGTCGGGCTGGTCCTGGCTCAATTGAAACGTGAAGGTGCTCCAATCATCCACAGCGGCGGCTACGGTGATGTGTTCGACATGCGCACCACAACAGGGGCGTATACAGGGCCGGAAAGCTACGGAGCACGCACGGCCATGGGATCCTATTACGGTCTGCCGATCTTCGGCCTCGGCGGATCCAGCGACTCCAAACTGCCCGACGAACAGGCCGCGGCGGAAGCCTCCCTAACCCTGCTGTTCGAAACCTTGGGTGGAGCGAATCTGATCCACGACGTAGGATATATGGAAAGCGGCAAGAGCTATTCCCTGGAGATGCTGGCGATCTGCGATGAACTCATCAGCTACATCCGCCACTACTGTCAGGGTATCGAGGTGAACGAGGAAACCTTGGCCGTGGACCTGATCGCCGAGCTCGGTCCTGAGGGAAATTACCTGTCCAGCGAGCACACGGTGAACCACTACAAGGAAACCTGGTATCCCCGCCTGTTCAACCGCAACCACTTCGACGGATGGCTGGCCGAAGACGGCATGACCCTTCGCCGACGGACTCAGAGGAGAGTTGAGGAAATCTTAAAAACCCACGCACCTGAACCGCTGGAGGGGACGATCAAACAAAAACTAGAGGCTATCCTGGGATAAAGGGAAAAGGCAACCAACACCTGGAGCGAAACCGGAGGTATCCAGTGCACGGTCGAACCGTGATCGACAACGGAACGATTCCCACCATCTGCAGACAGTGCGACATGCGCTGCGGGATCGAGGCGGTTGTGGAGAACGGCCGGATCGCGAAGATCACAGGGATGAAGGCCCACCCCCAGAACCGGGGCCGACTCTGTCCAAAAGGACCGGCCGCCATCGACACGGTCTACCATCCGGAGCGCCTGCTCAAAGCTCTCAAGAGGAACCGAAGCGGCTCCTTCGAAGAGATCTCCCTGGACCAGGCGATGGCGGAGATCACCGACAGGTTGGCCGCTATCGGGGATAAGTACGGCAGGCGCTCCATCGCCGCCTGGCACGGCGAAGCTCTGGGCTTCGCCCAGCAGGAGATGTACCCCCGGCGATTTCTCCACGCCCTGGGCAGTCCGAACTTCCTCTCGGTGAACTCCCTCTGCTATGTCAGCCGCTACATCGCCTACCGGCTGGTTCAGGGATACTGGAACGCCTGCCCGGATTTCCGCAACGCCCGCTGCATCCTCCTCTGGGGCACCAATCCGCCGGTGTCTCATTTCACCTTCATGCATCTGATCGACGAGGCGCAGCGCCGGGGGGCCAAGCTGATCGTTATCGATCCACGGATCACGGAGATCTCCCGCAAGGCGGATCTCCACCTGCGGCCGATGCCCGGTACCGACGGGGCCTTGGCCTGGGGCTTGATGCAGCAGCTCATCGAAACCGGCCGCTACGACAAGGAATTCATCTCCCGGCACAGCGTCGGCTTCGATGAAGCGGCGAGCTACGCCCGGAGATTCACGACTGATGTTGCGGCCGGGAAAACCGGCCTGTCCTCGGATCAGATCGAAGAATGCGGGCGCCTGGTCAGCACCGGTTTGCCCCAAACGATCAACTACGTAGGGGTTTCCCTCGAGCACCAGGAAAACGGAGTGAACGCAGTACGGGCCATCGCCTGTCTGGGCGGCTTGATGGGAGCCATAGACCGTAGAGGAGGGGACCCCTGGCCCGAGGCTCTGGGGGAACGATCCCTCACCCTCTACGAGGAGCTGCCATTGCTGGAGGAAGAACCGATCGGGGCGGTGGACTACCCGGTGCTCTACGACTTCTATAAAGAGTGCAACACCATGAAAGCCGTTGAGGCCATGCTTGGCAACGGACCGTATCCGCTACGAGCCTTGATCGTGGCCGGCGGAAATCCCGTGAATACCAATCCCAACACCGCCAAGGTCGCCGAGGCCTTCGCCGGGCTTGATCTGCTCGTGGTCCGCGAGCTCTTTCTTAGCGAAACCGCGGCACTGGCCGACTACGTGCTGCCTGCGGCTTCATTCATCGAGCGCTCCGAGCTGCACATCTACGCCCACTACCAGTGGGTCTCCCTGTCACGAAGAGTCCTGCAAATTCCCGGAGTCCTCGATGAGTATTCGTTTTGGCGGGATCTGGCCCACAGATCGGGCTTTGGAGCCGAATACTTCCCCTGGCAAACAGAAGAGGAGGTCAACCGCTGGCTCCTCGAGCCGACCGGGATTGCCCCGGAGCAGCTGGAAAAGCACCCCGAGGGCGGGGAGTACAAACCGGTTCACTTCGAAAAGTACCGTAGCGTGGGTCTGGCAACTCCTTCGGGAAAGTTCGAATTCAGCTCCCGGTACCTGAAGGATCTCGGCTATTCTGCACTGCCGATCTACGAGGAACCTCACTATGCTCGAAACCCCTCGGAGGGTTTTCCATACCTGTTGATCAGCGGTGCCCGCAAGCGGGTGTATCTGCACTCCCGCTACCGGAACATCCCCCGGTTCCGGCGCCTCCACCCACAAGCCGAGATCGAGCTTCACCCGGCGGACGCTGCCGCTCTGGGGGTTCGGGAGGGCGATCCGGTACGGGTGGGTTCGGAAACCGGCTCGATCGTCCTGCCGGCAAAGATCCTGGGGGTGGAGGAGATCCTACCGGGGCTGGTGCAGATCACCCACGGTTGGGAGGGGCAAGGAAATGTGAACCGCCTCACCTTCGACGGAATCGCCGATCCGATCAGCGGCTTTCCGCTGCTCACCTCCGTACCGGTCCAGCTCGAACGAGCGGAACGTGAAGGCGGATCCGCTTGATGGAAACGAAGGCCGTCGGCTCAGTAGTCCGCTCAACCGCCTGAAGCAGCGGTCAGCCTGGCTTCAGGAAAAAAATACATCTTTCAACACAAAGGAGAACTGGAATGGTAAAAGAGTTTAAGCTCCGCGTTGGTGATGAGGTTGCCTCCTTCATCCTGTTCGAAGACAAGGCGCCAAAAACTTGCCGAAAACT
Source organism: uncultured Spirochaetaceae bacterium (assembly GCA_964604845.1). Taxonomy (GTDB): domain Bacteria; phylum Spirochaetota; class Spirochaetia; order SZUA-6; family DRHE01; genus JAFGQJ01. The sequence continues at coordinate 27,764 of CAZSBH010000027.1, read as the reverse complement.
GGTCGAATCCCTTCCCTTGAAAAGTATGGCAATCATTGCCAAGGTGGCGGGATTGGAAATCATGATGAGGGTTCCCTTTTTCGTGGACACGGGGGGTGAAAACGAGGTCACCGCTCAAAAGCCGGGAAATGTTTGTTTCGTACCGGGATCGCAGAATGTCTGCATCTTCTGCGAAGACCTTCCCGGTTTGGGCCCGTGCAGCTGGATCGGCAGAATCACCGAAAATCTGGAAGGCATCCAGAGAGAAGCCCGGAAGTGCAAGAAGCAGCAGGGCGCCGAGATGGAAATCTACGAACCGGGAAACCCGTACACACCCACGAAGAAAAACAAGCAGGGGAAATCATTCATCGAAAAGCTTCGTTCGGCCCGGAAGGAAATGTGGACCAACAAGCCCCGGGAGATCGCCGAGGCACTGGACAAATCGAAGGGATTCACAGACTCGTGGGGCTCGTCCTTCTTTCCCACCCTTTACGCCTGGGAGGAGACCGTGGCCTCCCGCAACACCCTCCTGACCCTCCGAACAACCTTGCTGGGATCCGATGCGGACCTGAACACCTTGAAGCTCATCGCCAAAAACCTGCTCGATCTGTACGTGTCCTACTTCAGGATGACGAATATGCGGGACACGACAGAGCTTCTCCGGGAAGCCACCCGGGAGGTGCAGAAATCAAGCTCCAAAGCGGAACTTCAGGAACTCCTCGAGGAGCTGATCCGCTACACGGGGCGTCTGCACTACTGGATCGAACCGATGATGCCCTGGGATGATATCATCCCGACCTTTGAAGCGGCTTCGAGCTGAAAGGAGGAAAGAATGGAAGGCAAGGCAAGAGGAGACAAGCGCTACTGTCAATACCGTCTATCAGGCCGTGGTTCAGAGGAGATATTCCGGATTCATCTGATGCGTTGATCTGTATCAGCTGAAAATCCCAGGGCAAAGCATAGAGCCTTATAGACCTGAGCCATCTTGGGCCGGCTCGCCGTCGTAATCAATGAGCCGACTTTGCCTTTAGGTATTGTCTGAATATGGTCTAAATTGACCGCACAGCTCTTTGGCATCCCATCCTCCAGATCCAGAACAACCTCAGACGGTATGTCACGAATCGTCGACGTGATAGGTGCAACGGTCAACTCACCTAAATATTCAATTGCTGGATTTCTCGTCAGAATGAGAACCGGACGCCGTTTGTCTGGAACCCGAAACTTATACCATCGGACCTCTCCGCGCTTCATTCTTCACCCCAAGCCTGATCCGATTCCGGGATACTGAACTCGTCAGGACTAACAGGAAACATCGCGTATCCCTGTCTGTGTTTTCGATCCAGCTCAGCTTCTCGAATTTCTCGAAGAGCATCCCTCAGCAAACGACGTATAAATGCTGAACGCGTTGTACCTTGGGATTTCACAACACGGTCTACTTTTGTCACCAGGTCCTCGTCAATGGTCAGTTGAATTGTCCTCATTTAAACACCTATTCGTATACCTTATTATAATAGCTATTTCAATGTATATCAACAATCCGTATACAAAAGGAATCGATAGGACCTATGTCAGAACTGCTGGATCATCCCATCGAGCTGCAGATCGTCGGTCACGGAGCCCATCTCCTGCTGTACCCGGAGACAATTTTTCATCCCTTCGATATCTAGCCGTGCGTCGATCTCCCAGCGCTCGAGGTCCCGCAGCAGAGCTCGGCGAAAATCGTCTTTCGGAATCCGAAAAACCTGGGCGCCGAAAATCACCGCATCCTCCGTGTCTTCAAGAATCCTCCGGCAAGACTCCCGAAAGCCATCCACAGCCCTGCGGATCAATTCATGGTTCCGAGCCAGTTCATCGACACGAGCCAGGATGATTCCCCACTGATAACTGGGGAAATAGTCCCGCACCACCGCCAGAATCCGAACCCAGCCCAACCGTTCTCCGACAGCTACGAAAGGCTCGACCAGAAAACCCGCGTCCACGCTGGGTAGATCCGGTCGAGAGGATGGAGAAAAACAGGCGATCTTCCCGTAGGCTGTTCCCAGGGGCACGAGCTCCACATCCCCATCCGGGTCCAACCCCGAAGCTCTCAACATGGAGCGGGCAAAGTAATCGTCACAGCTGCCGGAAGAGAGGATCCCGATCCGGCGGCCCTTCAAATGCTTCATCCTCGTGACTTCCGGTCGGGATACCAGATAGTGGTCCAGTTTCTGGATCATGCTGGAGCCGATCACCCGGACGGGAAGTCCGTCGGAATAGGCTTTGAGGAACGGCGGCAGGCCCATCTCACCGATCCATACCTCGCCACGAGCAACACCATCAGCCAACTCGGGCCCGCCCCAGAAATAGCGAATCTCGAGGTCGATTCCCCTTCTCTCGAAACAACCCCGGTGTCGTCCGTAGTATAGGGGAAAGCGTTCCATCCAGAATGAAGGCACCCCCCAGATCAAATGCTCACTCATCCGTATCACTCCTGCGTGGCCAGGATCCGATCCGCCTCGGCAACGATTCGCTCCATCTCCTCAATCCTGGCTCCGGGAATTTCCGGTTCTTCAGCGCCTGCAAGGAGCCCGCGGCAGCGATCCCCGGCCCGATCGACCAGTGTTTCCCTGCCCCCTGACTCCCATGCGTCTCTCGATTGCCTGGAAAACAGTTCGGGCCGGAAGGCTTCCCGGCAGTGACGAAGGGTGTGCGCCGTTTCCAGGAAGTGTCCTCCGGGGGCTACAGCCAAAATGTCCTTCCAGGCAGTGGACTGCTCTTCAAGAGTAAGCCCGACCTGGAGCTCCCGCAGCCTCCGCAGTGCCGCGGCAATCTCGTCATCCACGAGCAGCTGAACGGGACTGAAGGTCTTGGCCGCCTCCAGCTCCCCCGCCCGTCCGAGTATGGCCGCCCCCGCTGCAGCAACCATGAGGCCGTAGAGGCTGTGCTCAACCATCGCCTGGCCGTCTGCGTCGAAGGTGTCGCTGGTCAACCCCGCCGTATGCACGGGCAGCCCATAAGCCTCGGTGAGAAACTGGGCACTGACCGCGTTGGCCTGCATGGCTTCGGGGCAGGCTTTGACCGCTCGACCGGTCATCATATCCATGCCCAGGGCCGTGGCCAAAGCGAACACCGGATGACCGGGTTTGATGAGCTGAACCATGATGACCATGGCCAGCACCTCGATGGCGGCGGTCAAGACAGTGCCGACAGTCGTGATCGGGGAAGTGCCCCCGATCACAGGCAGACTCGAAGCGTGAACCGGCAGTCCGTATTCACAGGCTTGGAGGATCACCTCGATATCCATCGGCTTGAAGCGGAAGGGCGTCAGGGCGCAGGCGATGACGCTGGCCAGCGGACGGTCTTTGAGATTCTCTTGGCCGCCGGCTCTGGCGGCACACAGTTCGAACAGATACGGGAGAGTTTGTTCTGTGTGCGGTTGGATCCAGACATGTTTGGTCGTGCTTTTCAGCAGGGCATTGAGGGAGTGGACATCCACAGTTGCAGGCGGGGCGTCCGTCGGAGTGGGAAAGGCACACAGGTCGACATTCTCCATGGCCCCGACGAGTCGACCCCAACTGTGTACATCCTCAATTGTTAACGGCCGGTACTTTCCCGTCTCGGGATCCAGATACCCCCGGGCACCTGTACCCGTACAGACGTAGAAACCACCGGCTGGGTGGGGAATCGGCAGAACCGGACCGCTGCTCCCACCATGATCCGGTGCTGTGTGCGAAATGCACCAAGCGAGCGAGAAGTTTCGGGGCACCCTCTTCAAGGCTTGCTCCTGAAGCTCTCTAGGAAAACGAACGCTGCCGGTCGTAGTATCGATCTCCGCGCCCAAGCGCTTCAATTTCTTGCACATGCCCTCATGGTGTACCTCTACGCCTCGATCCGACAAGAATCCCGCTGTCTTGTCGGCCAGCTCGCCGATCTCGGAGTTCGCAAGGAAGCTCCGGGTACATTTCATAGACTTCGTCTCCTCCAACATCAGTGCAGAATCAGGACAGCCGCAGCAACAGCCAGAATGATACCCAATGACATGGCACACAATCCTGTCAGTCGAGCTGTTCGACTCTGACTGGTACGGCCTCGACCGGCTCCAGTAGGATCAGGGGCTGTATCCTATACAGGCTCAAGTGAGGATAAATCCGTCAGTCGCTGCGGCTCATTCTCTTTTCGAGGCGGCTGACGGCAAGAGAGAGGCTCAAGGTGAGTGTCAGGTACATAACGGCCACGGTGATCCAGGGTTCGAAGATAAAGCGGGTGGCGACCTGAACCTGTTTGCCCATGTAGGTCAGCTCCTGGATCGATACGACTGAAGCAAGGGACGAGTATTTGATCGTGTTGATGAACTCGTTCGCCAGGGGGGGAAGCACCCGCCTGATAGCCTGGGGCATGATGATGAAGCGCATCTTATCGAACCAGGACAGACCGAGGGAATAGGCGGCCTCGTTCTGTCCCCGCTCAATCGATTCGATCCCCGAGCGCACGATTTCGGTGATATAAGCACCCTCAAAAAAGGCAATGGTAAATACGCCGGAAATAAACTGAACGAACAGCGATTCCTGAGCGAAGAAAACAGCCAGTATGGCTTTGACATTTTCCGGACGGCTGCGAATGAAAGTCTCTAAACCCAGTAGCGGCATGATCTGGTCAACCACAAAAAAGTAGAAGATATAGATCAAGACCAGAGGAGGCAGGTTCCTGATCAGCTCAACGTAGGTCCGTCCCACCATACGAAGGAACAGGTTCTTGCTTGTCCGGAACAATCCCATGATAAAGCCGGCGATCGTGGCCAACAGGGCAGCCCAGATCGACAGCTTCAAGGTGGTTATTAGGCCGATCAACAGGAAGTTGGCTACCGGCCTTCCCGTCTCCGCGTCGCGCCGGACCAGGAAGCGGGGGATTACCGACCAGTCCCCCCTGTATTCCAGCCCGTAGGCGATACGCCAGTATACGTACACACCCAAGACGATAACGAGAAAAACGATGACCACATCAATGGGTCGAAAGCGGACGCTCTTGGCTATCAAGATCCTGACTCCAAGTGAATCTCACCGCCCGCCGGTGTCGGCGGGCGGTTTGATTCGATCGTTGAGAATACGATTGCTAACCTTTACTCCGGCAGCAGATATTCCCAATCCTTGGTTCCGTACCAGTAGTCGGATCTGTCCTTCAGCCAGTCCTCGTTGTCTCTGATCCAGGCGTTGAAGAAGAACAACGTATCCGGATCCCCTTTGAGAACGACGAAACCGGAAGGTTCTTTGGTGAACAGCTCACCCTTGAGGGGTCTGTAGACCTTGTCGGCGTAATCCGCCGCCCAGTACGCGGGCTTGGGCGAGGAGGAGAACGCCGCGTGGGCATTGCCGTTGAGCACGTCCTGAATGACCGCCTCGTCGCTGTCGAACTGGTGCAGCTGGGCTTTTGGAGTAAACTTTTTCGCCGCCGCCGTTGGAGTTCCACCCATGCGCACTGCTATGATGATGTTCTCCTTGTTCAGATCCTCCAGGCTGTCCGCGCCTGGAAGCATAGCGTAACTGGCCACACAGTCCATACCGCTGTACTCGTAGGGGATCGAGTAGTTGACCTTCAAAGCTCTTTCGGTGGTAATCCCCATTCCGCCGATTATCACGTCGAACTTCCCGGTGAGCAGGGCGGGGATGATCCCGGACCACTCGGTGGGCACGAACTCCACCTCGACACCCATATCCTCGGCCAGTTTAGTGGCGACGTCGACTTCAAAGCCGACCATGTTGCCGTCCTTGTCTTTGAACGACCAGGGCACGAAGATATCCAGGCCTACTTTCAAGACACCCCGCTTGACGATGCGGTCGATGAGGTTCTCCTTTACGACCTCCGCCTCTTCCTTGGGCCCCTGGGCACAGGTGACCAGCAGGCCGACCACCCCCGCGATTATCACGAGGGCTACCAATACCTTGAACACACTCTTTTTCATATCCTTCTCCTTTCTTCTGGATTTTGTAGAGTGGTTAGATTCCTTGTTCATACCGATTTCACACCTCCTTCCTGTTCTGTTATAAGATTTGACTCAGGAAGAGCTTGGTACGATCCTCCTGAGGATTCTTGAAAAAATGTTCCGCGGTTCCGGTTTCCACGATCTGTCCTTCATCCATGAAGATCACCCAATCACTGACCTCCCGGGCGAAACCCATCTCGTGGGTCACGACCACCATGGTCATACCTTCCGTAGCCAGGTTCTTCATTACATCGAGTACTTCGTTGATCATCTCCGGGTCCAGGGCGCTGGTGGGCTCGTCGAACAGCATCACCTTGGGCATCATGGCCAGGGCCCGGGCGATGGCCACCCGTTGCTGCTGCCCCCCCGACAGCTGGGCCGGATAGTTGCCCGCCTTCTCTGCGATCCCTACTTTGTTCAGAAGCTCCATGCTGAACTTGGTCGCCTCTTTCTGACTCTTCTTGCGGACCCGGATCTGGGCCAGATTCACGTTTTCCAGCGAAGTGAGATGCGGAAAGAGGTTGAAGGACTGAAACACCATGCCCACCTCTTTACGGATCTCCAGGCGATGCTTCCTGTTGTCGTCCAGAGGAATGTTGTCCACTATGATGGTGCCGCTGTCCGCCTCCTCCAGGCCGTTGAGACAGCGCAGCAGAGTCGACTTGCCCGATCCGGAAGGACCCATGATCACAACGACTTCCCGGCGGCGGATCTTGGCCGAGAAATCCTTGACGGCCTGGACTCCCCCGATAAATGCCTTGCTGACACTATCGATCGTGATAATATGTTCGCCCAGCTCTTTTTCGCTCATCCTCTTGTCCCTCAGGTCAGGATTTTGAATCGTTTCTCCAGATAATAAGCCACCGTAGAGAGCGCTACGGTAATCACCAGATAGATCGCCGCGGCGGTAAACCAGATCTCGAAGGTCAGGAAGGTATCCGCGGCGATGATCTTGGCGTTCAAAGCCAGATCGCTCAACGACACGATGCTGACCAGGGCCGAGTTTTTGATCAGCGTGATGACCTGACCGGTCAAGGGGGGCAGGATCCGGCGAACCGCCTGGGGAAGGATCACGTCCCTGTAGATGTAGAAACCGCTCAGTCCCAGACTGTGGGCCGCTTCCCACTGCCCTTTGTGCAGAGAGACGATGCCGGCGCGAAAGATCTCCGACATGTAGGCACCTTCGAACAACGTCAAGGCCAGCACCGCCGAACCGAAGCGACCGAGTCCGAGAATCGGGCCGATCACGAAGTACATGAGATAGATCTGAACGATCAACGGCGTGTTGCGGATCGTTTCGAGGTAGACCCTGGAGAGAATCCGGCCCATAAAAGAACCGGACAGTCTGACCAGGGCGGTGGTTAGGCCCGCTACGAAAGCCAGCACCAGGCTGACTCCGGAGATCCGAAAGGTGAAGAACAATCCCTTTATCAACTGGCCGACGACCAGTTTCCCCTGTTTGATCTGAAACAGATACTTGGGAACCCGGAACCACTGCCAGTAGTAGCCCAGACGGGCCGTACTCATCCACATCAGCCAGATGATCAGGGCTATCAGGGCTACATATTCGATGATGTCTGTCCAGGGGTGGCGAAATAGAAAAATCCGCTGCCTTAACCAGCGCAGGGGTGAGACTCTTACTTTTATTTCTTCACTCATTGACGTTCGCTGCTAGAGACCTCGGTGCTTCGCCTCGGCCTCAAAGTATAAATATGCATCTTTAGCCTGTCAATCCTGACCTTTTCACTCCGGCCTCGCCACTCACCCTCATTTTCGTTCCGCCTCCAACGCCGCCGCTATCTCTTTTCGAGGAAGTCTGCAACTGCCTGGGCTTGAACCGCCGCGCCGATGGCCAGCACCTCCTCGTTGAAATCGAAGTCAGGGCTGTGCAGGGGTTGGGTATAGCCCTCCTCCTCATTCAAGATGCCCAGCCACCAATACACCCCGGGAACCCGCTGCTGGAAATAGGCGGCGTCATCCCCTCCGGTCATGATCCTGTCGTATTCGATCACCCGCTGCTCTCCAACAACTTTCTTCGCCGCCTCTTTCCATAGAGAGACCAGCTGCCGATCATTGATAATCGTGGGGTAGCCCATCTCCATCTCCAGGCTGTAGCTTCCTCCCACCGATTCCACAATGCCTTTGATCAGGGCATCAAAGCGCCGGATCATCTGCTCCAGCAGCTCGGGAGAGGAAACCCGGATTCCCCCTTTCAGAACCACCTCAGGGGGTACGATGTTGCCCACCGTACCGCCGTGGATGGAGGCAAACTCGAAGATCAGCGGTTCTCCGGGAGCGAGGTTCTTCGGCAGCATGCTCTGGGTGCTGGTCATGACCAGGGCCGCCATCAGCACCGGATTGAGAACCTTGTGCGGCATACCGACATGGCCCCCGGTACCGTGAATGGTCAGGGTGAAACTGGTGGAGGAGGTGCTGGCCTGTCCGGGTTTGACCGCGACGCTCCCCTGCTCGAACTGAGGATATAGGTGCAGGGAGAAGATGGCATCCACCTTGGGACGATCCAGCACCCCTTCCTCGATCATGGGTACCGCGCCCCCGGGAAGGGTGTCCTCGCTCGGCTGGAAGATGAACTTGACGTTTCCGGAAAGGGTATCTTTCTTCTCACTCAGCAGCATGGCCGCCCCCAGCTGGATCGCCGTGTGGGCGTCATGACCACAGGAGTGAGCCACCCCCTGATTCTGAGATACGTAGGACTCTCTGTTCCGGTCCTGCATGGGCAGGGCGTCGATATCGGCGCGAAGGGCGATGGTTTTTCCCGCTCCCCCGCCGCGCAGAAGCCCGACCACCCCGGTCCCGGCGACCCCGGTTTCCACTTCGATCCCCAACTTCTCGAGGTGCCCGGCAATCAGAGCCGCGGTGCGGGTTTCCTGCATCCCCAACTCGGGGTGCTGGTGGATGTCCCGGCGAATCGAGCGCAGCGTCTCCAGTATGCCGAATGCCTTTTCGAGGAACTCGTTTCGATCAGCCACATTTCTACCGCCCACGATGTTTGCTCCTCCTTTGGGCAAATCGCCGCAACCGCTCCACCCCTTCCTCCACCCGATCCCGGTCCGAGACCACCGACAGGCGCAAGTAGCCCTCACCTATTGGTCCAAACTCGGTTCCGGGAAGGGTCATGATTGCTGCCTCCTCGATCAGTTTTGCGGCCAGATCCATCGAGGTCAACCCGAAGCAGGAAAAATTCGGAAACACGTAGAAGGAACCGTTCGGCCTGACACAGCTCACCCCTGGAATGCCGGAGACCCCCTCGTAGAGTATCCGCAATTTTTCTCGATATTCCCGATGCATCTCTTCCACAGTTTCGCGGGGACAGTCCAGTGCGGCCAGGGCGGCATACTGGGCAATTCGCGACGGGGAGAGCATGATCAGGTAGTGCAGCTGCCTGATGTGAAACATCACCTCCTCCGGACCGACCAGATATCCGATCCTCATACCCATCATGAAGTAGCTCTTGGAGAAACCCTGGAGCGTGAAGGTCCGCTGCTTCATCCCTGGCAGCGAGGCGATGCTCAGCGGCGGGCGGGGTGCTGTGAAATCACGATAGATCTCGTCGACCACGACCAGCAGATCATGCTTTCGGGCAAACTGGGCAAGCTCTTGGACCGTGCTGTCGGGCCAAGTGATGCCCAACGGATTGTTGGGATTGGAAAAGATGATGAGCCGGGTCTTCTCGGTGAGCGCCTCTTCCAGCTCGCCCACATCGGGCAGAAAGCCGTTCGTCTCTCTCAAGGGAACAAACACCGGTTCGGCTCCGCAAGCCACGGTATTCAGCAGATAGTTGGCGTAGTGGGGCGTGGGGATCAGGACCTGCTCTCCCGGCCGCAGCAGGGTGCGCATCACCACGTACAGGGCCTCCTGCACGCCGTGGGTAACCAGGACCTCGTTTTCAGGATCCGCGTCGATGCCGCATTCGGCTTGGAGCTTCTCAGCCAACCGCTGTCTCAGCTCCGGCATACCCCAGTAGTGGGTGTAGCGCATCGGTCCGGAACTGAACAGCTCGATTGTTCTGCGGCGAATCCACTCGGGCATCTCTTGATACGGATTCCCGGTCATGAGATCGATCAAATTCTCCCGGCCTTTGCACAATTCCAGGATCCTCTTCCGATCTCCGTAGGGAATAGCGGCTACGGCTCGATTCACCGGAATGGCCATGTTCGATTTCAACCCTTAGAGCAAAGTCTGTGCATCACCGAGCTGAGTCCTCCAGCAAGCCCTGCAAGCGATCTCTCTGCTCTGCCTCCATAGGATAGCTGTGTCCGGAAGCGGGAAACGCTCCACTCTCCACCTCTTCCCGGAATTCCCGAAAAGCCTCCAGGACCTCCTTGCTGAGCTGCCGGTACACTTTCACGAACTTGGGCACAAAACGGTCGAACAGGCCGAGCAGGTCCTGGGCAACCAAAATCTGCCCGTCACAGTGTACACCGGATCCGATCCCGATGACCGGGATCTTCAAGATGTGACTCATTGTCTCGGCCACTTCGGCAGGTACACACTCCAACATGACGGCGAAGGCCCCCACCTCTTGAAGCTCCTGGGCAAGATCGAGGAGCCCCTTGGCTGCGGCGGCTTCGGTGCCCTGCACCTTAAAGGTGCCGGTGCGCAGGTACGCTTGAGCCGTGGCGCCGATATGGGGCATGACGGGGATTCCCGCTTGCACGAGCCCCGCCACCACGGGAAGAATCTCCGGACCGCCCTCGACCTCCAGACCCCGGGCCCCCGCTTCCTTGACCAGATGTTCAGCGGACTCGAGCACTCTCTGGAAATCTCCGGCTGCGGACAAGAAGGGCATCTTTGCCAGTACGAGGGCTCTGGACGCACCCCGGAGCACCGCCTTGGTGTGGTGGATCATTTCCTCGAGGGTGACGGGCACTGTCGACTCGTAGCCCAAACCAACCTGCCCGAGCACATCGCTCACCAATAGACAGTCGATGCCCGCTTCGTCGGCAAGTCGGCTGAAGGGGTAGTCGTAGGCGGTAAGAACCGTGATCTTCTCGCCCCTCTCCTTTTTCTTGTGAAGAGCGGCAATACTCACCTGCTTCATGGCGTCAGCTTTCCCTCTCTGCTCGCCGTTATATAGCTCATACAGAACTCGTCCTGATCGAGGAGAGCCTCTGCGGCAGTTAGGCTGTGCATCAATAAAGTGTCGAGGGGATCGAGAAAAACCGCATCCAAGCCCGCGTACATCAGCATGGGCATGAAGGAACGATGCAGCAGCTTTCGTTCCGGCAGGCCGAATGAAATCCCGCTGAGGGAAATGATCGTTTTAATATCCGGCAGTTCTTTCTTGAGTCCCTCTAAGGTGTGCAGGGACATCAGTCCTCCGTCGCCGCGCACGCTCAGGGGCTCGATCATGGGATCGAGGTAGAGGTTTTCCAGCGCGATTCCATACTGATCGAGCAAATTTACGATTTTCTTGGCCACCTCAACCCGGTCGGCGGCGGACTGAGCAACACCTGATTCATCGCGACACAGGGCGACTACCGGGCACTGATACTCCCTGACCAGGGGCAGGATGTTGTCGACCCTCTCCTTCTCCAGGGTAATCGAGTTGGCCCAGGCCCTCTGCTTGTCTTTGCAAGCCTTAAACCCCGCCTGGATCGTGGCCGGATTGGGACTGTCGATGCACAGAGGCAAATCCAAAGCTTCCTGGATGACCTCAACGGCCCACATCATATTATCCGGCTCCACGTCGATATCCGAACCGGCGTTGACGTCGATGACCTGGGCTCCCGCCTCGGCCTGGCGCAGCGCTTCGCCGCGAATGTATTCAACGTCCTTTTCTTCGTACGCCCGCATTACCCGTTTCTTGAACGTGTTGATCCTTTCTCCGACGATCAGCATCGCTTTTGTACTCCTCTTCTCTCCAACTGCTAAGCCCGTGACAGGCTCATAATCCCGGTATTCTATTCCTGCAGAAGATCATCGAGTTTTTCCCGGATCCGATTCTGAAGCGGTGTGGACCCGCTGCCGGTCCAGCCTTCGAGGGATGTGCGCCGGAACAGCTTCGGTTCCCACATCGCCGCACTCATGTGCTGAAGGGTGTGGTCATCCATGATAAAAGAATGGTCCTTAGCTGCCCGACGGGTTACTTCCACACCCAGGGACTCATCGCTCACCTCGATTCCGCCGGTAAAACGCTTTACTCCCCCGGCCAACTCATCGGCCAGAACGAGCATCTCCAGCGATCCGTTCTTGCCCGCGGACAGAAAGCCCAGATTGTGGATGAAGGAGGTGCCGGCCAAAGAAGCCAAGTACAGGCTCATCCCGGCCTCGGCGGCAGCCTGAGCATCGACGATATGGGCATCGGAGCAACCCGCTCCGATCCAGGTGGGGACGCCCAGGTCATCGAATAAGTCCACGGCTCCAATACCGACCATCATGTACTCCGGCGAGCCATAGGCGATCCCGCCGCTACGCATGTCCATCGGCAGGATCGACGAAGCGGTGATCACCGGAGCCCCTGGTTGCTCGAGCTGATGGACCACCAGTCCGGCCAGGATTTCCGCAGAAGATTGTGCGATCGCTCCGTCCAGGGTAACCGGACCGGTTGTACCGGGGATCATGGCCGGATAGCAGACCGCGGGCAGGCGGCGGCGGGCCGCGTGGCGCAGACGCCTGCAGGCTTCCTCTCCCAGCTCAAGAGGTGAGTACGGACCGGTCAGGTCGAGGGCGAAAGGTTTTTCCTCCAGGGCATCCCATCCTCCGGCGACATCGGCCAGGTAGCTCCAGATTTCCTCGTCCTCCACCTCGTCGTGAGCGATGAAAGGCAGAGGTTTGGCGGATTCGCCTACGATCGCCTTCACCGTCTCCAAGGCCTGCTTCGACGGCTCTACATCGCTCGGGTTTCCCAATCCGCTGGCCATGTCGAAGTTCTCCAGCCGATCACAGACACGGGCTGCCTCCCGAACATCTTTGAGCAGACACTCGCGGTGGGAACCGGTCCTGTGGTCGTAAAGGGTGATGCAGTTCAATCCCGGAGCGAAGTGAGGAACCCTATCGCAGGTGTCCACGGTGAGAGTGCCGTTGCGATCGTACAGAGTGAAACGATTCGGAATAGTGGATACACAGCGGGCTACCAGATCTTCGGGAAAGAGAATGTACTCATCCTCCGCTTCCCGGCAGCCTTCCCGCAGGAGCCGTTTTCTCGTGTCCCCATCCCGGACATCCATTCCGATCTCCCGGAGAATCTGAAGGGATGCCTGATAGATCTTCTTGGTCTGTTCCTCGCTCAACATCCGTAGCCGCATACGTCCACTCCGAGAGGCGGAATTCGGGTCCCTCGAAACCCCGCTTGACAAACCAAAGCACACACCAGTGCATCTGCCTTGCTGTCGCTAATTATG
>CAZSBH010000027.1:0-14455 GCA_964604845.1 uncultured Spirochaetaceae bacterium | reverse complement strand
TGTCACAGCCAGACGCACCTATCGTATTGTCGCTAATTATGCAACGCCGTTTCGCTTTACGCAATAGCGATTATAGATCAGATCGGGAAGGATGTCAAATGCATCTGCTCGTTCAGTTCGAAAAAGCGTAAATCGGGATTGCACTATGCGGAATCATTGAGTTTGACAACCCTAGGAGCTATCGCTATACCGTCGCTCGATACGAGAAAAGCGGGGAAACCGGTTTACTAACCATACGTGAGTCTTGAGCGTGTTTCCAAATGATCAAACCCCAAATGAGTTTCCTGGACAGGCCACAGTGTGAACAGATCCACCAGGCAGCTCTGGAGATTCTCCGCCGGACAGGTGTACGCGTCTTCCACGAGGAAGCCCTACGCCTGCTCGCCGAAGCGGACTGTGTGGTGCTGGAGGAAAACCGCGTCTTTATCCCGCCATCCCTGGTAGAGTGGGCGCTTCGGCAACCTCCCTCCCGGGTAGTTCTGTGTCGCAGGGGAAGCAACGGTATCGGCGCAGCGTTGCAGGAGCGCACGGTCAACTTCGGGCCGGGTTCGGATTGTCCCAACTTTCTCGATCCCCGGAAGAGCGAGCACAGACCCTTCACCCTTGCGGACATGCGGGCCGTGCTGCAGCTGGCCGATTTTCTGCCCGAGCTGTCCTTTCTGATGTCAACCGGCATTCCTTCTGATTATCCGGGCAATGCCTACCGAAAACAGTTCGCCACAGCGATCCAGAACTGCCAGAAACCCATCGTCTTCGTCTGCGACGACGGGCAGGACTGTGGCCGGATCGTGGCGGCGGCAGCGGCGGTGGCGGCTGAGGTCTTGAGCGGGCTGGTCATCCACCAGCTGAAGCGCACCGGATCTCCCTTCGTATTCGGCAGCGGACTTCATCACCTGGACATGAGGACGTCTATGAGCGTCTATGGAGCCCCTGAGTTCCAGCTGGCCCGGCTGGGGATCGCGGATTTGGGCCGCTACTACGAGCTTCCCACCTGAGGCTACGCGGGACACTCGGACAGCTGCCTGTTCGACGGGCAGGCCGGCGGTACACCCTTGACGATTTCCCTGGCCGACGAGGTGGATTACATCCTGGGCATTGAATCCACAAGGACATAGCCACCCAGGAGGGTAATGTATGAACGGTTTGCTTCCCCGAACATCGGCTACGGCAAATGAGGCCCCATCTGCGCAGGGACCCCAGTACCCCCTCTCCCCTCAAGGCATCTCAGCAATCCACAAGGCCACGCTGGAGGTTCTTTCAAACACGAGGGTATGCTTTGTCTCGGAAAATGCCTTCGGGATCTTCAAGAAGCACGGGTTTCGGATCGAGGAGCAGCGGGTGTACTTCACCGAGGCGCAAATCTACCGGGCTCTTGAAAGCATTCCCAAACGTTTCACCATCCTGGCCCGCAACCCGAAGCACAACATCACCATGGAGCCGGGTGTGGTCTCCTTTGGGATGGGTAGAGGCGCGGTGAACATCGTACAGCCGGACGGATCCTTCCAAAGAGGTACCAAGGAGGATGTGATCGCCTCCTCCAAGCTGTGCCAGTCGATGGATGAGCTGGAACACTGGGGGCCCCTGGTCTATCCCCGGGAAGTAGATTCCGACAATGTCCATCTATGGCTTTGGCAGACGATGCTGAAGTACGTGGACAAGCCCTACCTCTTAGTCGGCCGGCATCACATCGACCTCATCGCCACGGCTTACGGCACGAGCAGAGAGGGAATGGCCCGGCGGAAGCCCGGCTGACCGGACGCGCCGGCGTCCAGATGGCTCGGGACTACGGGCTTGCCTGCAGAGGCGGCTCGGGGATTACCGACGCCCCCGCCTGCGATTTCCAGGCCGGGGCTCAGGCCATGCTTCACATGCTCTCGGTCCTTCAAAACGGCCCGAATTTCCTGCCTTCCTGCGGGCTTTTAGGGAGCTGCGTTGGAGCTTCACTGGCCAAGGCCGTTCTGGATGCGGAGTTGATCGCCCAGGCCAGACGATACCTGACCCCCATGGAGCCAAACCGGGAAAAACTCGCCGTGGAGGTGATCGCCGAGGTTGGACCGGGAGGTCGCTACATAGAACACCCCCACACTCTGGAGCATTTCCGCTCTGAGTTTTTCGTCGACAGCATCTTCCAGTCCCTCACCTATGAACAGTGGAATGCAGCCGGGCGAAAAAAAGCCGTGCACCTTGCCCATGAAAAGGCGATTCAGCTGATCGATTCCTACGAACAGCCGGCCATGGATCCGGGCCTGGAAGCCGAGATCGACGCCTACGTGAACCGTCATTGGATTCATGGGTGATTCTCAGATGCAGGAGCATGAAAGCGATTGGATCAGACAGCCCGTTCGAGACGGGATCGTCGACGGCCACTGCGGTATCTGCGGCTCCGCCTGCGCGGTACGGATACATCTGGAAGACGGGAAGATTCAGCGACTGCCCCCTCGACCGAACCATCCCCACGGAATCACCTGCCGACGGATCACCCGGGTACACGATATCGTCTACTCCCCCCAGCGGTTGTTGTACCCCCAGCGGGGAACCGGTCCCAGGGGAACGCGGCAACTTTCGCGCATCAGCTGGGACGAGGCGCTTGACCACACCGCTGACGTGCTGCGGGACATCGCCATCGCCCTGGCAAACAAGCTGGGCTATGGGCACCTGTACCCGCGCAACGTCGACGAAATGGTCGAGTGGGCCTTCGAGGGAACAGGGTTGGGTCTGGAGGAGCTTCGCCGCCACCCCGAGGGGATCGAGCTACCCCATGCGCCGATGCAGTATCGAAAGTGGGAGAAGGGACTGCTTCGTCCGAACGGCAAGCCGGGCTTTGATACCCCCAGCAGCAAGTACGAGATCGCCTCGACAATCCTACAGCGCTACGGCTATGCCTCTCTGCCCGTGTTTTCCCCTCCCGCCGAAGGTCCCCTCGGCTCCCCGAAGCTGACGCAGCGCTACCCCCTCGTATTCAACTCCGGTTCCCGGAACAAGGTCTTCTTCAACTCCCAGCACCATCATGTGCCCAGCCTGGTAAAACGTTACCCTCAACCCGTCGTCCGGATCCATCCAGGGGACGCAGAGCCGCGAAGCATCGTTGAAGGTGATAAAGTCGTTGTGGCCACCCCCCGGGGTCGTGTTACCTACACGGCTCACGTTACCGAGAATATCCTTCCCGGCGTTGTGGAGGCGGACGCCCACGGGGGCGGCTATCTTGCAGCTCCGGCCTGGAAGCAGTGCAATGCCAACGAGTTGACCGATCACGATAACCGGGACCCCCTGTCCGGCTTTCCTGTGTACAAGGCCCTGCTCTGCCAGGTGAGCAAAGCGGAGCAGGGAGAATCGGGAGGAGCTGCTGACGCGGGAAGACCTGAAACCAGGGAGACACCATGAAAGTGAAGATCGAGGTGATCGAGGAACACTTGAAGACCGCAGCCGCCAAGCTGGTCTCCGAAGAAGAAGCTGCCTACTTTGCCGACCTCATTCTTGAAACACATTTAAGGAAAGCGCCGCGGATGAACCCTCTGGAGGATACGGTTGCTGATCTCAAGGTTTGGGCTGAAGCGGGGGGACGCAAACTCAAGGTAGAGGTCGACAAGGAAAGCGTGCTGCTTCTGGATTTCAATGAACTTGCGCCTGCCCTCAAGATCAAATACATCCACGACGAGCTGGAGCGCCGGGCCCGCAAGAACGGAATGGCCGCCGTGGGTTTCCGCAACTCATCGGCCGTTATTACCCTGACTCCCTGGTCCGAAGGTCTGGCCCGGCGAAATCTGATCGGTATCACCATGTTCAACGGCGGGACCCGGGGGTGTTCGGAACCCTGCCGGTAGCCTACGCCATCCCGACGGCGGACAAGCCGATTATCCTGGATATGGCCATGACCGAAATTCCTTTTTTTCAGATCAAGAACTCCAAGGAGAAAGGCCTGCCCCTTCCCCAAGGCGCAGCGGTGGACCGACGCGGCCTTCCCACAGGATCCCTGGTGCGCAACATGCTGAGCACCCGGCAGACCCCCGGCTGGAATCCTCCGGAGTACGGCGGTCTGGTTTGCGCTATTGATATCACCGGCTTCACCGACCCCGACCGCTTCAAGAAAGAGGTAGCTGAAATGTGCGGAGAGATCCGCCGCCAGATCCCCGCTGAAGGTAGAGGGGAAGTCTCCATCCCCGGCGACCGGGGTCATGACAAGGCCACCGACGCCCGCAAGGCAGGAGAAATCCAGCTCAAATATCCGGTGGTCGAAGAGTTGAAGAAGCTGGCCTCCTAGTCCTCCCCCTGCATACCGTTACCAATTGGCCGCTCGATGTACAGGAAGGCTGCGAACGCGGCGCTTCGTGGTTGTGTGCTACCGATGGAGCAGTTGCTGCAGATTTTCGAACGTTAGAAGTGATGCCTCCGACGGTCTTTCCAGGAATGGACGAACGTCGTTCACGGCTATTGCCCAATCGAGTTCTCTCACTCTCTCCTCTACAATACCCCTCCAGGTTCGGCTTTCGAGGGGCGGTCCTTTCCAATCGGTTTGTCTCAAGGCGCTGTTAAGTAATTCCAAGTTGGGCTCAGGCCAATTCGGATCCGTCAGATACCACATCAGGTCATAGAGATCTCTGCCCTTTGTGTAGCGGCGTGAGAGTAGCGCGTGCAGTTTCCCAGCCAGGAGGGAAGAGCGATCGTAGTGGAAGAGGTTCAGCAATACATGGCGACGGATCAGGGTCGTTTCGGTACCTGCTCCACCGGGGGGATTGGTGTCGACTTCCACCTTGATGGCGATAACCTCATCGGGAAACGGGGATAATCCTACTTCGTACAGCAGACCCGGGAAACGGATGAAGCAGGAAACGACGATCCCTTCCGTTTCCTTGGTAGCCACTGCGTAGCCCTCGGCTTCGAATCTCTTTCGGATTTTCTGTACGGTCTTGCCGAGGGTGAGTTCGGGATCGGGGCGGATGGTAGAGAAATCCAGGTCGTCGGAGAATCGCGGGAGCTGGAACAGGAAGCGCAGCGCTGTACCGCCCAGGAAGGCCAGGTACCGAAACATTCCCTGTTCTTGCAGGCCTTCGAGAATACGTGCCTGAAGGTACTCCCGCAGCAACAGGCGTCTTGATGTCATCGTGGCGGATTTCGCCAGGAATTGGGTAACGTAATCCTTCACTGGTTCTCTTCCTCTGCGATCAAGTATTTTACTCGCTCAGCTACGCGCAGCAGCTTGGCGGAACCGGTTCGCTGGGCAAACTCGAGCAAATTTAGAGCGTCGAAGGAAACCAAGTTCTGCAGTCTAAGCTCTTGTATATATTCTGAAGAATCTCCGCATGGCGACAGGTAGGTAAGATCGAGAAGCGCCTTTTCCGGCCTGGCTACGAAGGCATTACTGTCCCCTGAAACTGTTATCGAGGTGAAGCCAAAAAAAAGCCGTGTTTGGATGTGCCGGTAAACAAACGCCCCAAAAGGTGTGTGGAGGGTTTCCGGTCTGCCGGTTGTAGCACTGGTAACGGTGGGTACGTGCTCGGGAATGCAGCCGTAGTGCGCCAGCGCCGATTGAAAGCTCACGTAGGAAGCTCCCTTCAACCGATTGGCTACGACAAAAGGATCGGGCTCTTTTAAGCGGTACGGCCTGGCAAGGACATACACGCTCCGCCGGAGCTTCAGCAACCGACCAGCTCCGACCCAACGGGCAAGCTGCCGCCGAACATCGGCCTGGGCTTCAACTCCCGAAAGCAACACGGAGGAGTGAAAGATCGGCTCTCCGTTAAGAAGATCGAGCAATTCTTCCCATTTCATAGTAATAAGATGACAAATTTGTCCATTTAATGCAATAGGAATGTTTAATTTCGACGATCGAGACCGTGGATTTGCAGCCCCACGGAAGGCCCAGCGGTGCTGCGCCCGCCACCCGGGCCGCGCCGATGCAGCGATACACATCCCCGAAATACACCGGTTTGCTCGTCTCCGATTTGATGGACCCGGCCTGCTTGAGGCTGTCGTGCACAGATGCCGGAGCTTCTGAAAGGTGACGCCGCCGAATCGCCCCGAGATCACCGGTACGGCCCGCGTGGGCAGGGGCACCCCCACGGACCGTCCGAGAAGGTCCCACTCCAGGAGGCTGGCCACCTCGGTTTGTACCTCCACCACATGGGTCCCCGCCCGATTCTCCTCCACATGATTACCCCATTTAGGCGTTCGTCCTCAGATCGCCGACCAGAAGGCCGCTTCGATCCCGTTGGGGTTGCCCATGGCCCCCCAGATCGAATTGCCCATCACGGTAACCCCGGACTTGGTGGTGACAAAATGCTCCCCCCGGACCGGCAGCCAACCGGTCAAATAGGGAGCACAGGTGCCGGTGATGATCACTCCCGCCTTGCGGGCCTGCTCGAGAAACTCGGCATTCTTCTTGAATAATTCCCCGCTCTGGGCGAAGGGCTCATTTTCGTACTGATCGCAGGGACTCACGCCGGACCGGATGGTGCAATTCTTGTAGCTCTGTAGCCTTTTTCTGTACCGCCGCAGGCAGAGTATCCCAGGTGGTTTCTACGATGAAGCGGGCGGCCAGGCGGTCTCCATCCATAGCGTTTTAGCGGTAGCGGATCCGCGGGTTGAGAATCGAATACAGGATATCTGCGAACAGGTTGGAAAGGCTGTACACCGTAACTACGACCATGCTGCAGGCTTGAATCAGGATCACGTCGCGCCGCTGGATCCCGTAGACGAGCAGCCGCCCCAGGCCTGGATAGCCGAACACAGCCTCGGTGATGATCAGCCCGCCGATAAGATAACCGATGCCCATGGCTACCACGGTGACCGTGGGCAACAGGGAGTTGCGCAGGACGTGCCGCATCAACACCTGGGCGCGGGGCAGACCCTTGAGCTCGGCTGCCCGCACATAGTCGGTGTTCAGAATATCTATGGTGCCGGCTCGGGTCATCCGCGTCACGTAACCCAGGCTGGTCAGGCTGACGGTAATGGCTGGCAGTATCAAAGACGGAAAAGCCTCCCGGAAGGAGGTGTTCGGCGCGATGGAGGAATTGGCCGGAAGCACGGCCAGGGCAAAGGCAAAGGCGCTGATCAACAGCAACCCGGTTACAAACTCGGGCAAGCCGACGAAGGCCATGGAGAATCCCGAAATAATCTGATCGAGGGGTTTCTCCCGGTTGAGGGCGGCGATCACCCCGAAGAGGATTCCGAGAGGAACGTAGAACGTCAGGGCCATCAACGCCAACATAGCGGAGTTGCGGATTCGGGCTGCTATCAACGGACGGACGGGCTGGCGGCTGACCATGGAGTTGCCCCAGTCTCCGGTGATGAAGCGGCCCAGCCAACCGAAGTACTGCTGGTAGGCCGGCCGGTTGAGCCCCAGTTCCTCCCGCAGATTGGCCAGCGCCTGTTCCGTAGCGAACTGGCCAAGCATCACCTGAGCCACATCTCCGGGCAGCGCTTGAGTGGCGGCAAAGATGATGATCGAGGCCAGGAAAAGGGTCAGAAGAATGAATCCGACACGCCGCAGCAAATAGATCGTCACAGGATCCTCACCTCCCACCCCCTTTCTGCTTCTCGATCAGCTCTTCCACCGGGATGTGACAGCAGATCCGGTGCCAACGCCTGTGCTCCTGCCAGGGCGGTTCCTCTTTCTCGCAGATCTCTCCGATTTTCCTGGGACAGCGGGGATGGAAGCGGCAACCGGAGGGAATATTCACGGCGCTGGGGACATTACCGTGCAGGCGGATACGGTTCTGCTTGGCATCCGGATCGGGGATCGGAAGAGCCGAAAGCAGCGCTTCGGTATAGGGATGCTGCGGCGGTGTGAATACCTCCAGGGCGGAACCGATCTCCCACAACCGGCCGAGGTAGATCACGGCGATCCAGTCGGAAAGATGGCGCACCGCGGCCAGGTCGTGGGAGATGAACAGATAGGATGTGCCCTTGGTGTCCTGCAGCTCCGCCAGCAGGTTCATCAGAGAAGCCTGCACGGATACGTCCAGGGAGGATATAGGTTCGTCGCAGATCATCAGGACCGGATCGGTGGCGAAAGCCCTGGCGATGGCCACTCTCTGCTTTTCGCCCCCGCTCAGCTCGTGGGGCAGCCGGGCAATGTAGTCCCTGGGAAGATTCACAGCTTGGAACAGCTCCCGCACCCGTTCTTCGATCTGCCCTTTTGACAGGTGCCGCAACAGAACCAGGGGACGGGCAACACTTGCCCCCACGGTGTGATGCGGGTTTAGAGAGGCATCGGGGTTTTGAAAAACCATCTGGATCTTCTTCAACAGATCCGCCGGACGCTTGGCAACCGTGCTGGGCAGCTTAATCTGCTCCAGCAGGATCTCTCCGGAGGTCGCCTTTTCCAGACCGGCGACGCAGCGAGCCAGAGTGGTCTTGCCGCAGCCGCTCTCGCCGACAATGCCCATCGTGAAGCTCTTGCGCACCCGTACCGAGATGTCATCCACGGCTCGGACCATCGGGCGCCGGCCCCGCAGCACATCCGACAGTTTCACCCGGGACACTGGGAAATATTTCTTGACACGGGACGCCTCCAGCACGACATCGCCGGTGGTCGGTTCGACAAAATCCTTTTTCTTTTGGGTCGTGGCAAACTCTTCCGGCGCCCTCCGGAGTGCCTGCCAGCGCCGGCAAGCGGTTAAATGACCGGTCCCCCCGTCGTCGGAGACCAGCAGGGGCCGGACTGCTCGGCAGGCATCTTCAGCACCCCGGCAGCGCGGAGCGAAGATGCAACCGGCAGGAAGGCTGTCCGGTTGAGGGATGTAGCCCGGGATCGTGTTGAGCACGATATCCCGTTTGTCCACATCGACCCGAGGAACCGAACCCAACAGACCGAGGGTGTAGGGATGGAGCATCTCCTTGAAGACCCCGCGAAGCGGCCCCTGTTCCATCATTTCACCTGCATAGATTACCCCCACTCGGTGACAAAGCCGGGCCACGACCCCCAGGTTATGGGTGATGTACAGAACAGCGGTTTGATACTCCGAGAGCAGATCCCGGACCAGATCCAGAATCACCGCCTCGGTGGTAACGTCCAGGGCGGTGGTCGGCTCATCCATGATCAGAAGCCGGGGATTGGTTGTTAGCGCGATGGCGATCAACACCCGCTGCAGCTGACCGCCGCTGAGCTGGTGAGCATAGCGCCTGGCTACTGTAGCGGGATCGGACATCCGCACCTTGGTCAGCATCTCGATGGCCTTGCGCCGGGCCCGGGCCCTGGGCATGTCCAGATGGACGCGAGCCATCTCCGCGATCTGCTCGCCCACCGGCATCGAGGGATTCACCGAGGTGTTGGGATCCTGATGCACCATCGTGATGTCGGATCCCCAGACACGCCGCACCTCAGCCTTCGTCAACTCCAGAAGATCGACTCCATCCAAGCGGAGGCTCCCGCCTTTGATGCGTCCATTGCTTGGCAGATAGCGAACCACGGCTCGGGCCAGAGTGGTCTTGCCTGAACCCGATTCCCCAACCAGGCCGTAGATCTCCCCCGGGGCAATATCGAGGGATACGTTTCGGACCGTATCGAGGGGACCCGCTTCGGTTCCGTAGGTGACGGTGAGATCCCGAACCTCCAAACCTGAGGCCTCTCCGTCGAAATGCAACTTCCGGTGCGGGGGATTACCCGCGGTTCCCCTGGATCTATCCCTCATTTGCTGACCCCCCCGGGAAGAAGCATACGACGCAGACCGTCGCTCATGAAACCGACTCCGACCACGAGAAGGGCAATGGCCCCTGCCGGCGCCAGGAGAGCCCACTGAGCCTGGCTGAAGTAGTTGCGGGCTTCCCCGACCATCAGCCCCCAGTCCGGAGAGGGGGGCTGGACGCCCAGGCCCAGGAATCCCAGAGATGCCACCAGGAAGATGGCATAGGAAAAACGCATCGATGCTTCGACCGCCAGAGGCGGCAGAACATTGGGAAAGATCTCCCGGAACATGACGTAGAGACTGCTCTCTCCCCGCAGCTTGGCCGCTTCGACGAACTGTCGGGTCTTCAGATCCAGCACAACGCTGCGTACGACCCTGGATACCATCGGGATATAGAGGAATCCGACAACGAGGATCACGTTGATCCGTGATGGACCCAGAGTGAACAGGATGATCATGGCCAGGAGAAGCGGCGGGATTGCCAGCAGCACATCGATCAGGCGCATGAGGATCTCATCCACCAGCCCGCCGAAATACCCCGAGATCAAACCCAGTGTCAATCCAAGTAAAACGGCGACCACAGCGCCCGAGCCGGCCACGATGTAGACGTCGCGGCTGCCGACCAAAATTCGGCTGAACACGTCCCGGCCGAACCTGTCGGTGCCAAGAAAGTGCTGTCCGGAGGGTGGTTGGAAGCGTTCGGAGAGTTCTTGATCGGAGTACCCGTAGGGAGCAACCAGTGGACCGATCACGGCCATCAGGAGGAAGAACCCTACGATGAAAAAACCGAGGAGAGTGGCGGGGTAGCGCCTGAGACGGCGCCAACCGGCGGCGAGTCCTCTTGATTTTCTTGCTGCCGTGATCTGAGTACCTACCACAGAATAATGTAAATCCCCTCCCGCCGACATCCAACGGGAGGGGACAGTTTTAGCTTTGACTAGTCCTCGAAATACACCACTGCCAGGTCCACCGCCGTACCCAGGTAGCCGGTTGGCACGATCCCTTTTAGCTTCTTGCTGGCCCCCCACAGGCTGTTGTTGAAGAACGGTACCAAAACGGGACCGCGGTCGATCATGATCCGTTGGATCTCCTTGTAGATTTCAGCCCTTTTGGCTCGGTCCGCATCGACCGCGGCCTGGGCGGCCAACTCGTCTACTTCGGCATCACACCAGTGGCTCTCGTTCCACTTGGCGTCGCAGGTGTAGGCCAGGTCCATGTAGTTCTGCGGTGCAGCCCGGGCTCCCCAGTCGGTGATGGAGAAGTCCGCCTCCAGCCACAGGTTGTCCGCGCCGTAGTAAACGTCCGGAGGTACGAGCTGAATATCGACGGTGACGCCCGCCTCGGCCAACTGTTCCTTCAGAATGGTGGCCATGGCCGGCACCGGAGAGGCTTGCTGTGCGGTTAGGGTGATGGTCAGACCGGATGCATAACCGGCGTCTGAAAGAAGCCTCTTGGCTTTTGTCAGGTCCCGGGGCAGCTCCGGAATATCCAGGTAAAAATCGGCGTAGGCGGGACCGAAGGGAGTATCCCGGCCGGTCACTCCCAAGCCTTCGAAGGCTCCGTCGAGAATCGCCTTACGATCGATCGCCGCCCGGAAAGCCTGACGGACCCGAACGTCGCCGAAGGGTTTACGGTCGCTGCGCATGTGAACCACATAGTGGGTATTCGAGGGCTTCTGGTATACAACGAGGTTGGGATCGTCTTCAACGGTTTTCACATACTCCGAGGGGAGATAGATCAAATAGTCCACCTGTCCACCCCGCAGCGCTTCGACCTGAGCCGAAGGTTCGGCCAGAAACAGATACTCCATCCCATCGACATAGGGAAGCTGATTGCCTTCGGCATCCTTCCGCCAGTAGTTGGGATTGCGCTTGAAGGTCATACGGTCCTCGGGCAGGTAGGTATTCACGATGAACGCGCCGGTACCAATCTGTTCGGCCTGTGGATCTTTGATTCCACTCCAAAGGATGGGTGAATGATAATCTCCCAGGTCGGTGAGAAGATCGGGATTCGGCTGTTTCAGTTTAAAAACCACCGTGTAATCGTCCGGAGTCTCAATACTGTCAATACCGGCATAGATAGCCACAGTCGCCGCTCCTATTTCAGGATCCCGGAGACGGTCGAAGGTGAATTTCACATCCTTGGAGCTGAGCTCCTCGCCGTTGTGGAACTTCACTCCCTTGCGGAGAGTGAAGGTCCAGGTCAGACCGTCGGCGCTGACAGCCCATTTTTCCGCCAGGCTGCGGCTCTGATCGGGAATCAAACCTTCGTCGACATAGACCAGAAAATCCCCCCAGAAGCGGGCGATCTCATCGTCGGTAATCGAAGCGGTGAAGGCCGGATCGAGGCTGGTGGGGGCAAAGAAGGCCTTCCTCAGAATGCCTCCGTACTTACCCTCTTTGGCAGTCTCTGCCGCCGGTGCTTCCCCCTTGCCGCCGCCGGCCCAGATCAGACCAACGGACAATAAAAGAGATATGAAAAGCACAATTGTCCTTTTCCTTTTCATATTGTACCTCCTCTGAAAATGGTTTAGACACCGGTTTTTTACCTTTCCCGTGGTATTGCCGACCAGTATAGTCGGGATTGCCGGGGGTGTCAAACCGATCGGTTTCGCGTTTTGCGTTCAGCTATTCTCGGCGACGCTCAGGCAAATCGAGGCGGCAGGAGCACGACATCCCCTACCGCGCAGCCGATGTCAACAGGGGCGTTTTAGAAGCCCGGGCCCGTTCGCTTCAACTCTGGATAGAACAGCTCGGCATATTGATTGCTTTCCCGACGTATTTCCAGGTAAGGATCGGCGCTGCCGATCGTCTCGATAACCATACGGAAAAGCGTCCGGGTAAGCTCCGGGGGTGAAGATTCCAGTGGCATCGATGGCAGCCGCTCCGCCACGTGATAGAGGAGCTCCTTCTGGTCGGCTTCGGCGAGCCCGCTCAGACGGGCTATCTCCAGGGCCTGGCGAAACATACAGGGAATACAATCCAAATACGCATGCATGGTGTTCGTGTTTCCTCTATTCAGGATGAGGCGCCGCGCCCCAAAACGGAGCACAGCGCCTTGAATCAATCCGTGGGTCGTCCCGCGAATCGGTCCGATCTAGTAGGGAAACTCGACCCCGAGCTTGGCCACCTCGTCCTTGACCTTGCGGTACATGTCGTAGTGCTCCTGGGTCGGGTTGGCCTTAGCCACATCGTAGCACTCCTGGTACTCCATACCCTTGGGAGCGTCCCCGGCGTTGGCCTCGTACTTGGACAGCAGCTTGAGGGCGATCTCGTTGGCCTGGCCCCGGGTCATGCCCTGGCGGGCCACCGCGTGGCCCACCTCCATGCCCAGACGGGCCTCCAGCGGAGTTGCGCGGTTGCGGAACTTGTTGCGGGTGGAGGCCATCTCCCAGAGGTGCCAGCCGGTCACGACACTGACCAGGGCGTGGCAGGCGGTCTCGTAGAAGAGCATCTCGGTCATGGGCCCGGCGTTGGCGAAGCCGTTAGAGGTGTACAGCAGCTTGCTGTTGCGGGCCATGGCCTGACCGGCCATGGAGATCGGCCACAGCAGCTCCCGGGTGGTGTTGGATCCCCAGTTGAGGTGGAAGGGGAAGTGCTGGTTGTACTGGGCTCCGTAGATACAGAGGCCATTGAGGCTGTAGGCCACCAGGGTCACGGCCACGCCTTCCGATCCTCCGCACCAACCGCCGTAGATCGGTCCGGTCAGGTTGCCGGAGTAGCAGCCGTACTGGGCACAGTGCACAGCCCGGTTGAGCAGAGTGTCGGCGGTCTTGAATTCGGTCAGGGTCCCGATGATGCGGGAGT
This sequence comes from uncultured Spirochaetaceae bacterium, assembly GCA_964604845.1. Classification (GTDB taxonomy): domain Bacteria; phylum Spirochaetota; class Spirochaetia; order SZUA-6; family DRHE01; genus JAFGQJ01. The sequence continues at coordinate 1,026 of CAZSBH010000027.1, read as the reverse complement.
CGGTGGTTCTGACTCCCCACTCGTTGTTGGAGACGGCGATCTGGCCTGTGTCGTGCTCAGCCGTTCCCACGGCCACGAAAAACGTGCCCGGTCGTCCGACCTGCTTGGCGGCCAGGCGCATCTTGTAGATGTGCTCGGTACAGCCGTTGATCTCGAAGGGACTGGCCGAGCGGATCAGCTGACCCATGGACTCCTCCAGGATCGGGGCGCAGAAGCCGTCCAGCAGGGGTTCTTTCAGGAAAGCCAGGCAGTAGGAGTAGAACAGCTCCTCCGAACAGGTGCAGTCCGGTGAGTAGATGCAGAAGGGAGGCTCGGTGTCCTCTACGCTCCTGTGCTTCCAGAGCACCGCATCCTTGCCCGCGCCCACCCAGTAACGATCCGAGGTCGCGTACAACGCTTCGGTGATCTCCTCGTCGGAGAGCTTGATGATCCGGTGGGTGTCGGTGTTGTACAGCCCCACCTCCCGGAACAGCTCCCAGCCGGCCTGCCAGATCCGGTCGGCCATCTTGTCGTCCGCTGGAACGGGCGTCTTGGGATCGTACTTGATTTCGTACTTCTTGACGACCTCCCTCAGCTTGGGTGCGAAGATCTTGGGCAGGAAGTCATCTTCATCACAAAAGGGGCCGGTATTGGAGCGGCCCTGGATTTCCCACAGTCTGTATGGATTGCTCATAGTCGATTCCTCCTCTCTTCTATTTCTTCAACAAGCCGGATAACAATTTGGCGGCGGAACCGGCATCCGGTGCGTACAGGTCGGCACCGATCTCCTCGGCCCATTCTACGGTGGTGGGTGCTCCGCCGATCACCACCTTGTACTTATCCCGTTTGCCCTGATCTTTGAGGATGTCGATCATCTCCTTCTGGTGGGGCATGGTGGTGGTCATCAGCGAGGAAGCTCCGATGATGTCCGCCCCGTAGCTCTCCGCTTCTTTGATAAAGATCATGGGATCCGAGTCCACCCCAATGTCCTTGACCTCGAAGAAGCCGGCCTGAAGCATCAGCTTGACGATGTTCTTGCCGATCTCG
>CAZSBH010000026.1:0-47626 GCA_964604845.1 uncultured Spirochaetaceae bacterium | reverse complement strand
CCGAAAGTTGGCTCTGGTTCAAGGATGAAATCCATTATAATGATTCGGATACAACGGTCTATGAGTTGTCAAAGCTCGATCTCCAAAAAATGGACTGGAGCCTCCTCTGGTCTGAGGGTGACTACCCGCTAAAATGGGATCCGGTTGAGTATCAGTCGTGTTTTTATCGCAAGTAGGACGCCAAACATACTCTCGAATAAATTAGCTTTCGAGGTATCTATTTTATTACGACATATACATGTGAAGACCAGTCTCGTGGTCTGAGAATGTAAATGTTATCTTCACGATCGGTGAGGTGGATCAATCACCGCTTGAGTTCGGTCCAGGTGACTTTGAGAACATCAGATTCGTTACGATCGATGCTGATGGAGAAGTCGACCCGAAACTGATGCCAAGGCGAATGATTCATCCAGACGGGCACTATAGTCCAGATCGGAAGTGTGAATCGGACAGATCCAGTAAATAGATAGACTACCGTCCCGAAACTACACCTATTCTTCCTGGCGGTAATATTTACGATACTCGGGATGATTCGGGTCTATTTTGGTTGGGTAATCGTCCGGAGACCCGACATATTCCCAAGTACGCCCTGAATTACTTATCTTGTCCAATCCATAACGAGTTTGCTCCACATATTCAGTTTTATATTTAGTAATAATTTTGTACCAAATATTACCATCAGAATCTGCCCATCGATCTGTTATCGTGTATTGGAATACTATCTGATGGACCATGTCGTTTACGCTACCATATATCTCATAGGTATTATCCGGTTTAGTGATTATCTTCTGAGCATAAACTGCCATACGATAGCTGTCGTCTTTGCCTCTGCTCATAGAATAGCTATAGCTTGTGTTGGTCCAAGTACCAAAGATTTCCTCATCTTCTTTGGCCGCATAAGGCGGCGTCGTAGCACAACTTACTATTAGAACCGCTGCCATTAGAACAAGAACACTACTAAAGATAGACTTTCTTCTTTTCATCTTTTAGTTCCCTCTGGCTAATTGAATTCCCCAAGGTGTAAGACGGGATGTTTCTTAAATTTTAGTACAATCAACCGCTTCTATGCAAATTCAACGCTTCTGGTAACAAACTATGTAAGATAACTCATCATCTCTTAGATGGAATCCAAGTCAACGAGCCTTGTCCTTTCCTCCTCTTCCTGCCTGAGTTGCTCGACCGCAGCTTCCGGGTCATTGATAAAGGACATCCGTAAATAAAAAAGGCTCCATTGTGGAGCTTTTTTTCTAATTCTACTGTACATATTGTTTTGAGCCGCGCCGGGATCGAACCGGCGACCCACAGCTTAAAAGGCTGTTGCTCTGCCAACTGAGCTAGCGGCCCGGAGAAAGAACATGGCTAATGTAACAATGGCTCCTGTCATTGTCAATACGCGGCGGTTTCCCGCCCCATGCCGAGCTGGTCTCGGATTTCTGCCGGCATCCTGAAGCTTTGCGTGGGGTGTCGTATTCGAGCAAGACGGGTGAAAAAACAAAACTACACAATTCCGGTGAAACGACCGCGACAGGGACTCCCGGCCTGTTCGATCATAGCTTCCGCCATAATCCCCGGTGTTCCCAGCTGATCGGGAACTCCCTGAACAAGCACCTTTAGATAGTTCTCGCTCAATCCCTGCCAGCTCCCCGAGTCGGTTTGGGATCGTTTCCGCTCCAATACCACCTCCACCCTCTTCCCCAACCACCTGCCGGTGTAGAGCCCGTGCAGAGATTCGGACAAGGACAGCAGTTTTCCCACCCTTTCGTCCCGGATGCGCTCCGGCACATGATCCGGCATATGCTCGGCAGCTGTGCCGGGTCTGGGGGAAAAGGGAAAGACGTGTAGCTTGCTAAGCTTCAGTGTCTCGACCAGTCGATACGAGGCGAGGAAATCTCGTTCCGTCTCGCCGGGAAAGCCGGCGATGATATCAGCGGCAAGGAAGGGGTCCTGCTTTGCTTCACGCAGCAACTCTACAGCCCGAAGGATCTGGTTGGCCCGGTACCTCCGCCTCATCCCGAGGAGGACCGTGTCTGAACCGGACTGGATGGGAATATGGAAGTGGGGGCAGATCCGGCGATCCCTGAAGACTTCCGCCAGTTCCGGGTCGATCATCTCCGGCTCAAGAGAAGACAGACGAAGGCGCAACCGCTGCGTACCGCCGAGCAATCTCGACAGAAGTCCCGGAAGCCCGATCTCCCCGTATCGATAGGCCGTCAGGTTCACACCGGTCAGCACAGCCTCCCGGTAGCCCCTCTGCTCCATCTCCCTCGCCCGGTTGACCGCCTCCTCCGGATCGATGCTCACCGATTTGCCTCTGGCCAGAGGCACCCGGCAGTAGGAGCAGCGGTAGTCACAGCCGTCCTGCACCTTGAGGAAAGCCCGGGAGTGGTAGCTGAATCGGTTCACTCGAAATCGGAATGGATCTCCCACCACCCCAGATAGGTCGATGGGGACTGTCGCGCCCTCGGCCGGCGCGCCCGCCGCTGTCGCACCCCTAGCGGAGGCGCCCCTAGCGGAGGCGCCCTCAGCTGTCCCGTTTCTCTGCTTCAGGCGCGCGGGCAGCTCGATCAATCCAGCCTTATCTTCCTGGGATACAACCCGAACATTCTCCCCGAGACCTGCAAGATCGTCACGGTTGAGCTGAGCGTAGCACCCGGTGACGATCAGAAGTGAACGAGGTCGTTGCCTTGAGATCTTTCGGATCAAGCGCCGGGCCTTCTGCTCGCTCTTCGATGTCACGGTGCAGGTGTTGATTATATAGACCTCCGCAGCTTCATCCGGAGAAACGAGGGAAAAACCCTGACCTCTGAACTCAGAAGCCAGGGCTTCGGTTTCGTATTGATTCAGTTTGCACCCGAAGGTGTACAGCGAGGCTCTCATCCCTCGATCAAAGCTGCTGCTGCACCCGGGATCTTCCTCTGACCGCGTCTACAAGATTCGGATTCAAGGCCAGCGCCTTGTTGTAGGCCTCCAGGGACCACTGAAAATCTCCGCCTTTCTCCCTGGCATAACCCAAACGGGCCCACCAATCCGCCACATTCGGGGAGTGGTACAGAGCCGTGGACAGAGCAATATCGGCATTATTGTATTTACCCTGCTGGATGAATATCTCCCCCATGAAATAGTACACGGAATCGATCCTTCCCCCGGTCGGAGAGATCGCGGCGTATTCTTCAAAGTACCTGAGGGCTTCGACCTGCCGGCCCAGATAGAACAGAGCCTCCCCTGCGGTCTCGATGATGCGCGGATCATAGCGGGAGATCTGGAACGCCGCCTGGCTGGCTTCCAGGCCTTCCTGGTAGCGTCTCAGTTTCAAAAGGCTCCATCCCAACACGGCGTGGGCGTCCATGCGGTTCGGCATCTCCTCGAGCTCTTTGCGACAAACCTCGATCGCTCCCGCGTAGTCTCCGGTTCTATACAACTCGACAGCATCGAGTTTGTCCTGGGCCGAGACCGAGATTGGGCTGACCACCAGTAGGGCTAAAACGATGAGCACGCTAGTTCGCATTTTTACCCTCGTTCATCGAGCATTTACCGTTGTACTTGCAGCCACTCTCCATGACAAGGTCGGGGGTGGTGAGGTCTCCCTGCACCGAGGCGGTAGAAAAAAATTCTACCCGAGAGCGGGCAACAACATCACCCTCGATCCTTCCTTTTGCCGAAACACAGTCAGCCTCGATTTTCGCCTTTACGAAGGCCTTTTCCCCGATATAAAGATCCGAGGAGGCCTTGATCTCCCCTGTAAAGTTACCCTTGATCATCAAGGGTTTCGTGAAGGTGAGAACTCCGGAAAAATCGATGTCCTCCGCCAATACCGTATCTATTTCGTTCTCGTCAACCTGATTGATTCGTACATCCCTCATCTGTATTCCTCTTTGAATTGAAATGGTATCGAAAGCCCCTTGGCAGTGTCAACACTCTCCCGCTGCCGTGACAGATCTCAAGACGGCTCGTGTTCGTCGAGTCGGTTCTTCACCTCCGATAGGGAAGCAGCCAGACGATTTCGCATGTCTCTCGTGTAAGGATTGTACTGCTGAAGATCGAAGAAAAGCTGCCAGGAATCATTGCAGGTCTGTTCGATGATCTCCAGTAGCTTTTGATACCCCAGAGAAGCGATCCGCGACGGGCGCAGTTCCAACTGGGCCAGCACCCGGCCGAGATAATGGGTCAACCCTTGAGTGAGGGCGGCTTCCCGATCGTGCTCCCCGGGATCCATTGCCTGTACGGACAAGCCTATGCCTTCGAAGAAACTCCGCCACAGCCCCAACTCCGAGGAAGACAGGCGCACCGGATGCAGGATCATAGGCAATCCCTCGATACCGCCCTGAGCCGAATCGGGACCGAACATCGGATGGGTAGCCAGGATCTTAATGTCGGGAGGAAGGAGGCTGTCCATCCACGCCGCCGGTAGAACCTTCACCGAACAAGTGTCCATGACCAACGTACCCGGTTTGAGGCGCGGCGCCAGCCGCTGCAGCACTTCCTGAACCCCCGAGATCGCCACGCAGAGGATGACCACCGGAAGCTCGCATAGTTGTGCTTCCGTGACCCTCTCGACCCGTACGGGGACCTCGGCCCGGGGGTTGCGCGAACACGCCTTCACGGTACAGAAGCGGGCAAGCAGCTCTGCATAAAAGAAGCCGAAACGCCCCAGACCGTAGATGCCGATATCCCTCTGCGGCGGAGAAACAGGTCTAGAGGTCAAAGGTCGCCTTGATCGCCGCAACGGCTCTGCCCTCATCCTTTTCCGAAATGATCAGGGCGATCTTCGTCTCCGAGGTCGATACGGTCTGTACCAGAATATCCGCCTCCGCCAGCGTTCCGAACACCCGCGCAGCCACGCCGGACTGAGTTTCCATTCCCGGTCCTTCAACCGCGATCTTTGTGATCTGGTCGGTTACCTTGACCTCCAGGTTTTTCATCGAGCTCTGAAATGTTTTCAGGAGTTCGGATGTTTTCTCGATGTCTCTTTTAAACACCGTGAAAGAGATGTTCACCTCTCCATCAACCGGGGCTGTCTGGCTGATCATGTCGATCGTAACATTGCCCCGACCGATCTGTTCGAAGATACCCGTGATGGTTTTCGGATCCAGAGCAACATGGTAGAGGGAAACCAGTACTTCCTCGTTGCTGACGAACAGGCGGGTAACTGCGCTGGCAGCGGTAATCATCTCTTTCATACTGTACAGCCCCGGAGGTTTTCCCAGGATGTAGCGGGCGGCCTCAAGCGCTCCCTGGGCGAATACCTGCCGGGAAGCGGTGGAGTGGCGGAGCTCCACCAGCTCGTCCTTCCCGGCGAATAAAATCTCATGATCGCCCACGATGGTTCCACCCCGTACTGCATGGATGCCCAGGTCCGGCGATTGCCGCAGCTCATCCGATCCGTGACGACCGAACACAAAATGCTTTTTATTTTGAAAAACCTCGTTGATCCCGTCGGCCAGCAGCAGGGCGGTACCGGAAGGAGAGTCTTTTTTCTGATTATGATGTTTTTCAATGATCTCGATATCGAAGCTCCCGCCGAGAACCGAGGCTGCTTTCTGGGCCAATTCGCAGACCAGATTGACACCGAGGGACATGTTGGCGGACACAAAGACGGGAATAGATTTGGATTTTTCGACTATCGAGGCTTTGTCTTCCGGAGTATGTCCCGTGGTGGCAATGATCAGAGGCAATTTTTTCTTCTCCACCCCTTTCAGCAGAGAGGGTATAGCTTTGGGGGAAGAGAAATCCACAACTACATCAGCGGCAGCCGTACACTCCTCGAGATAAGGAAACACGGGGAAGTCCGGTTTCACCTCGGTCTCCGTCACATCGATCCCGGCGACTATCTCTATATCCGATGCGGCAGCAGCGGTCGCCGTCAACACCCGGCCCATGCGTCCGAAACATCCGTGGATTATCATCCGAACCATGACACCCTCCTCTCGGTTTTCGAGCATAGTAGCAGATGGGTGCTTTCAAAGCAAGAACAACCCTTGATCCTCTCCCGTTTCAAATTGTATGCTGTTTGCCTGCAGACCTACTGCGGGCAAGCAAAACGTTCCCGGAAAGGGAAAAGGAGGACGAGAATGTTCGAAGGAGTCTTTACGGCACTGATCACCCCGTTCGCCAAGGACGGGAAGCTTGACGAGCAAGCTCTGCGGAAACTCGTCGACTTCCAGATCGAACAGGGAATCGACGGGCTGGTTCCTGTGGGTACAACCGGAGAAAGTCCAACGCTCAGCCCCGAAGAAACCGAACGGGTGATCCGCATCGTCGTCGAACAAACCGGGGGCAGGGTCCCCGTGATCGCCGGTACCGGATCGAATTGCACGGATAAGGCGATCCACATGACGGAGAAGGCCAAACAGATCGGTGCGACCGCCAGCCTACAGGTTGCACCCTACTACAACAAACCAACGGGGGAAGGATTCTTCAGGCATTTCAGCGCCATAGCCGATGCGGTTGACCTGCCGATGGTCGTATACAACATCCCCGGGCGGGCCGGGAAAAATATAGAGAATCCGGTCATGCTCAAATTGGCCCAACATAAAAACATCGTTGCCGTGAAAGAGGCCAGCGGCAACATTTCCCAGATGATGGACCTGATCGCGAACAAACCAAAGGATTTCAACGTGCTTTCCGGAGACGATAATCTCACCTACCCCCTCATGGCTCTCGGGGGTAAAGGTGTAATTTCAGTGGCAAGCAATGCCGTTCCGGACCGCATGAAGGATCTCACCCATACGGCATTGAAGGGAGACTGGGATCGGGCCAGGAAACTGCACTACGAGTTGCTTCCCCTCTTCAAGGCCATCTTCCTCGAGACCAACCCGATTCCTATCAAGGCGACCATGGCTCTGATAGGCTACGTGGAAGAGGTCTACAGGCTGCCCATGTGTCCGATGAGCGCGGAGAACAGGAAGGCCTTAATCGAGGTTCTAAAACAGCTAAAGATCCTGTAGCTCCGCGGCCAAGTGCTGGGTCAGCTCCATCAACGCTTCAGGGGAAAGCCTTTCACTGCGCAGTCCCGGATCGATGCCCAGTTTCTGAAAAATCCCGTCCAACCTGTCGGCTCGATCCCTGCTGGCGATCCCGCCCGCCAGCAGGTTGTTTCTCATGGTCTTCCGTCTGCTCTGAAAGAGCATCCGCAGACATGCCAGGAAAAAACTCCAATCCGGTACACCTTCCACCTCCCGATTCGGCTCAAGAACCACCACTGCTGAATAGGCTTCCGGGGCGGGAAAGAAGGATCCCGGCTTGAGCTGCATACGCTCGCTGATGCGATACACGGTCTGACAGAGAACCGAAAAGGAAGAGTAATTCTTGTTCCCAGGTTTTGCGCGCATGCGCTCCGCCAGCTCCCGCTGTACCGTAAAAACCATCCTTTTTGAAAGGACGCGATTTTCAGCCAGTGACGCGATCAGGGCCGAGGCGCAACTGAAGGGGAGATTTCCTACGATCTTATCCGGAGTCCCGTTCTCCCTTAGATAGGATCTCCAGGTTTTCAGCACATCTCCGGCAACGAGGCTTAAGTTGTTCCGATCGCCGAAGTGTTCCCTCAAATAGGCGACCAGTCCCCTATCGATTTCGAATGCCGCGACAGAGCGAACTTCGGGCAACAGGAGCACGGTCAGCGTTCCCAACCCGGGGCCGATCTCCCATAAATGATCCCCCGCTTCCGGGGCAACCAGCGACACGATTGCCTCCCGGGCGCCACGATTGACGAGGAAATTCTGCCCCCATCGCTTCTGCAACCGCACACCCAGCTGTTCCAGCACACGACGGATTTCGGAAGGAGAATTGTAATTCAACATATCCGGTTGCTCCTCTTCACCGGAAGCTCGAGCAGGAATGGAATGAGAGGCACAGCCAGGATACCCCAATACAGGGTTCTCCACTGCAGATGCAGGGCGGGCAGGCGAGCAGAGATCCGGAGGAAAAAGGTGATCGACCTGTACAGCAGAATCAGCCCCTCTCCCAGCCAGGTGCTCATGTGAACCGGCAGGACGCTCAATCCCAGGAAGAGCAGACCGGCACCGAGAAAGAGGGTTATAAGGGGGATCAATACCAGAGCCGCCACGACTCCGACGGGATGGACAGCGCCAAAATGAAATAACACGAGGGGAGCAGTGCCGAACTGAGCGCTCATGGAAATGGCCAAAGGCCACCCGATCACCTTCGGGAGATAGGGTTGCCAAAGCCGATACAAGTACGGTCCGAGGAGCAGGATCGCCAACAGAGAGAGGAAGGAGAGCTGAAAGGATAGATCAAAGGCATAGTACGGATGTAGAACCAGGAGGATCGCGGCCGCCAGGCAGAGAAGGTTCAACGGATGCAGCTCCCGATCGAGCACATAGCCGAAACTGGCCATCAGGAGCATCACCAGGGCCCGTTCGAGGGATGGACGCCAACCTACGAGAAAGACGTAGACAAGGAGAAGAGCCGAAGCCGTCACACCTCTTACCCGTCGGTCGTGAATGATGCGAAGCAGGACAGAGAGGAAAACATACAGAACCCCGAGGTGAAGGCCGGAAAGAGCCAGCAGGTGAAGACTGCCGCTGTCACGAAACTGCCGGTACAAAGAGTTCTGCAGCTCCTCCCTCCGTCCGAGCAGGAGTGCTGACAGCAGGGCCGCGACAGGGGACTCGAGATTTCGGATACGAGCCTGGACCTCGGAAAAAAACCCTCCCCGAAGCGCATCAACGGGCCGGCGGAATCCCCCCGCCTGGATGTGGTCCCGATCCGCCCAGCACTCGTAGGCGAATCGACCGGGGGATCGACTGGGCGCGGGTTCGGCCTCCACAATGATCTCCTGACCTTTGAACATCATCTCTCCGTCGCGAACCCATACCAGGAGCTCCCCCCCGGCGGAGCCCCGCAGCTCCCCTGTCCGACCCGCTACCTGCTCGAGCTTCACCGGGTAGCGGGTCAGCACCCCGGAGGACCGGGGTACGGCCGTACTGTCCCCGCTCAATATCCCGTGCAACTCCCCAACCCGATCCAGCGGGATTCCCGTATAGGCCGTCGGCCCCAGGAACAACCTCGGAGGCTGGATCCGGCCAACCGGGATAGCAGCAACCGGCGCTCTGAATCCGCCGATCAGGACACCCAAACCGAGAAACCCGAATACAAGACTCCACCGTTTCCAGCGGAGATCCTCAACAGGAAAGACCGTGACAGCAAGGGCAAGCAAAACAAGTCCGAATGCCGGGAAGGTCCATCCGGAAACGGTTTGGGAGGAGAATAGGGTTGTCCACAGAGAAAGGGCGAAGAGGAAAAGGTAAGAGAAACTACCCCGACTCATCGGGGTGATGAATACGGGTACGGAACTACCACTTCAGGTTTTCCAGGGCATCCCTAGCGGCTTTCTTGACTTCGCTTGAATAGCTGAGATACTGGGCATACAGCAGATCATCAAAGGCGGACTTGTCCCCAAGGCTGCCGAGATTCTTTATCACGGCCAGCACGATGGTATTGTCAAACTCCTTCAATCTTTCGGTGTAGGAGTTGAGAAGCACCAGGTACTGGGTCAGTCGTACCGCCGCCTCGTGAGTGCCCAATGCGCCGAGACAGTCGATCGCTTCGACCACCCGGCGTTTGTCCGTCACTCCGCGATCGTATTCCGACAGAACCGCATCGAAGTGCTCGACGACCAAGTCCGTGGCACTGGCCCACTTTCGTTGCCCGAGTGCCACCGCCGCGATATAGCGGATGTCTCGAGCGATCTGCCGGGAAGGATTGTCCACAGCCGCGGTGTGCAGGCCCACATCCATTGCAAACTGGGCGATCTCTCCCTTATCCTTCTCGCTGAGACGATCGGTCGCCAGAGATATCTCCAAGGCGAGTTTTTTCTCCGCCAGATCGCTTTCCTTCAGGATCCCGATCATGCTGTCTTTGAGCTCCCCCTCCAAGCGGAACAGATTTTCCCTGGCCGATCGGACAATGTCGTCCGTGTAACCCACGGTCATTGTAGTGAACAGCACGGGGAAGGAGCTCTGGTCTCTAAGCTCTCCCAGCGCCCGGACTGCCGCCGAAATGACGTACACGTCCGGGATCCTGCCGGATTGGAACACCGTATTCTGGCGCTGGAACCACATGTTCACGTAGCCGATGATCTCCTCATCCCCCCGGGCCAGTGTGGCAAGAGCGTTGAGGCAGCTGATGCGCACTCCCGTATCCTCGTCGGTGTCGAAAAGCTTCCAAACTGAATACTTGCCCTCGGTAAATCCGGCAGACCCGAGCTGGTCGACGGCCAAAATAGCAAGCTGTCGAAAGCGTTGGTCGGTGTCAACAAGGCTGAAGTTGTCCATCACATAGTCAATTGCCTGCCGGTACAGAGGCCCCAATCCGGAATAACCACTGTTCCCGGCGTCCTGAATGATCTGCATTTTCACATCAAGACTGGCGATGGCAAAATTCCGGGAAAAAGATCGAAGCAGATCCGTAGGTTCCTGAGCCCATAGACTAGATACAAGTAGTAATAATCCCAGGAACACCGCTATCCAGCGTAATATTTTCATTCTCCCACTCCTCGAGACCACGGATAGTTACCGACTATTCTATACGATAATCTTGACCTAAATCAATGATATACCCCGGTCGCGGTAAATTCTTTTGCCTTTGAACTGCGTGCGCATTTCCGCTATAATGCCTCAAGCTCGATGACCAAGAAAACGAAAATCGTATGCACGATCGGACCTGCTTCCTCTTCACCGGAGGTATTGCGCGCTCTGGCGGAAGCAGGTATGAACGTAGCCAGGATCAACTTCTCCCACGGCACCCATGATTCCAACGGCAAGATCATCAAAATGATCAAGGACCTTCGGGCGAAAACAGGAAAGAACCTCGGGATCCTTCAGGATCTCGGCGGCCCCAAGATCAGAGTCGGTCAGCTGCCCCAGGAGGGAGTAGCACTACCCGAAGGGGATACGATTCGCTTGAGATCCGACAAGGAACATCGTGCGTATGAGGAGGGAGAACCGATTCCCGTCAACTACCCCGCCCTATTGCAGGACGTTCCTGAAAGCTCCAGGGTACTCCTGGACGATGGGCTGCTCGAGCTGAAAGTCGAGCGTCACAGAGGAGGATGCCTGGAGTGCCGGGTCCTCCATGGGGGACGCCTGTACTCCCACAAGGGCGTTAATTTCCCCGACCTCATCCTAAGTCTCGGAGCACCGACGGAGAAGGACCTGGAGGACCTGCGCTTTGGACTTGCCCAGGGCGTGGATTTTGTCGCTCTGTCCTTCGTGCAGACCGCCGCCGACCTGGAAGCCGTTCGGGAAGCTGTGGAAGCATCAAAATCAGCGCCTGGGGTGATCGCCAAGCTGGAACGGGCCTCCGCCCTGCAGAATCTGGATTCTATTATCGCGGCCAGCGACGGCATCATGGTTGCCAGGGGTGACCTGGGGATCGAAGCGGACATATCTATGATTCCGGTATATCAGAAAACCGCCATCCGAAAGGCAAATCTGATCGGGGTGCCCGTCATCACAGCCACCCAGATGCTCGACAGCATGATCCGCAATCCTCTGCCCACCCGTGCCGAGGTAACCGACGTGGCCAACGCAATCTATGACGGCTCCGATGCAATCATGCTCTCCGGCGAGACGGCGGTCGGAGCCTACCCGGTCGATTCCGTACGTATGATGCGCCGCATCGCCGACCATGTAGAAGAAAATCTCGGCCTCGACCGCGGTTGGGTGCGGGCGGAGGAGCAGCAGAACGTATACTCCACCCAGCTTGCAGTCGCTCACTCGGTCTGCCAGACCGCTGAACGTCTCAATGCCCGCTGTATCGTAGCCCAAACGATCTCCGGAACAACTGCCCGGTTGATCTCGATGTACCGTCCCTGCACACCGATCCTTGCCCTCACTCCTGTGGAAGCTACCTTTCATCGACTGTCCCTGGTCTGGGGGATAGAAGCCCTTTTGATTCCGAAGTTCGAAAAAGATTTCTTAAAAACCACCGCCGCAGGAGATCGGATCCTGATCGGGAAAGGGTATGCCCGAAAAGGCGACCTGGTGGTCATTTCTGCAGGGATCCCCGCCGCAAAAAGCGGGGGCACAAACGTGATGAAGCTTCACACGGTAGATTCAGATTGAACCTTGCCTTCGGGTTGAACCTTGGCCGGTTCCTGTTCACTAAATATATTGTACACGTAGGTCAGAATATGGTTGCAGGCTTTCATGCTCAGGGGGACTGCCTGCAGATGCAGGAGAGAGAGGTTTTTCTTCTGATCGTAGTTGACTCCCTTTACCAATCCGCACATCACTACGATTCGATCGGCAAGCGCGAACTGGACCTTGATCGGTAATCCCGCTTTCGTACGGCCGCCTATCATCAGACAGGCACCGTCCTCCGAGATATCCATGAGACGGCAGCGCAAGCCCCTTGCGCTCTCCTCCAGCTCGTTCGCCTCCTGGATCGACTTGAGAGGATATACCGTAGCCGGTAAATTGGTCTTCGCCCGGATCGATCGTCTCTGCTGACTGCGGGTGACATCGTCTGCGTGGGCGACGTGGATGATCGGATATTTCTGTCCGATGAAGTCGTTGATCACTTTTGTCCGCACGAAATAGCCTGCGTCTTCAGCGCGCCAGAAGTGAAGACCGATCTGCTGCCCCTTCCACGTAAAACCTTCGGGCAGACCCGGACCCTGGGGGCGAGAAAGAGCGAGGTATTTGGGACGGTTTTCGATCACCATGGTGGCGAATGGGCCCGCACCGGGCAGGGTAACCCGCATCCGCTGACGGGGCACTATATCTCGTGACGTTTTCAGCCCCAACCTGTAGCGGGGCAGATCGAACTCAACCCGTTTGCGCAGGTCGTACAACTTCGCAAGCAGACGATTCGATTCCTCATCATCCAGAAGATTCCTGGAGCGGAGCTTGATGATCATCTCCTTGATCGATCTGTTTAGCTGCTTGATACTCCAAAAAAGGGCGGTGGGATTTTCGATTTGGGTTTCGACGGCTATTTTTCGCAGAAGCCCCACTTCACGAAAGCTAAAACCCGATTCTTTTCCTTTCGTGTAGAACTGAATCCAGGGGAAACTGCCGTGGCCGACAACCCGCAGGTAGACAAATATCGCGATCGGTATGACGGCGGCAACGAGAAGTACTATCCACCACATAATTTCATTATCGATAGCAATCTGATATACTTAATGTAATAAATACACGTGTTTCGACGTCGAGGAATGCGGCTGGTTGTATTAAAAAGAGAGGAGAACCTCCAATTCCCATATCCCCGGTGAAAAAAAACATCCTCGAGATTGTTCTGCTCTTCCTGGTCTTCTACCTGCCCGGATATCTCTGGCCTGACCAGGACGTAATCCAGAATACGAAAAGCCTGGGGCCGTACATGCTGCAGTTTTTGATCATGGCGGTTCCGCAGATCCTGCTGCTTCTCTACGTTCTCCGACTCCGTGCCGAGAGCTCCGGAGAGACCTTTAGGGACAACTGGGCCTCTTTCGGCCTGCTCCCCCCGCGGCCTGTAGATCTCCTGTATGCCCTGGTGATCTTTGCCGGTATATTTGCCCTGCTCCTGATTATAGGACTCATCCTTGCCCTTCTCCCCTGGGGGGCGGAGGCGGTGTTCTCCGAAGGGTTTCGCTGGAAACTCAGGGATCCCCGACTCATTCCCGTGGTGCTTCTTTTCTGCCTGGTCACCGGTTATCGGGAAGAGCTGTTCTTCCGCTCCTACCTGTTGACCCGATTTTCCCGGCTCTCCCTGCCGGTTGCAGCAGGAATCGGGATGAGCACACTTCTTTTTGCCAGCGGGCATGTGTACCAGGGACTGGCAGGCTTTGCAGTTGCGGCTGTTCAGGGACTGTATTTTTCCATTCTTTTTGTTCGACTCAAGAACATTCACCCCCTGGCAATCGCCCACGGGCTGTACAACGCAACGGTACTCGTGGCCACCCTTTTCGTGGACTCCGGCTTGCCGGTTCGACCCTGAGGGCATTATAATATCCGAAGGAGTGGTATACTGATATATATGAAAAAATATATATTTTTGATTCCTATGTTGACCGTAATCCTGGCAAGCTGCGGTTCCGGAAAATCCGGGCAAGAATCTGAATCGCCGGTCGATCAGACCGCCGCCCCCCCGGAGGCTTCCGCCCCCGAAACCGCTCTGGGCAAGAGGCTGAGCAGCCTGGGCTTTCAAACTCCAACGGCGGATCTACCGGCGGTGGACTTCAGCCTCAAGGATCTGTCCGGACAGGAGCAAAACTTGGGTGCCTACGCCGGAAAGGTGGTTTTTCTCAATTTCTGGGCAACCTGGTGCGGCCCCTGCCGCGCGGAGATTCCCTCCATGGAGGAGCTGTACCTGGAACTTGGGAACGAGGCCTTCGCCATCATCGCTGTCAACAGCCAGGAGGCGGGGACTGAGGTCGCCGGCTTTGTGGAAAACATCGGGATGAGTTTCCCGGTGCTGCTGGATACGGACGGTAGGGTCGGAGCGGCCTACAGTGTCCGGGCGATCCCCACGACGTACATCATCGATCCCCAGGGCTACATCCTGGGAAGGATGGTGGGAACCCGGGATTGGTTTACTTCTGAAATAATTTCCCTGGTACGGGATCTACTGCCATGATGTCCGGGAATATAAACATTGTAATAGCCTTTGCCGCCGGAGTGCTCTCCTTCCTGTCCCCCTGTGTCCTGCCGCTGATCCCTTCATATCTGTCGCTGGTGGGGGGAGTGTCCGTTCAGGAGCTGGGGGACAAGCGAAGGTTGCGATCGAGGGTGTTCCGCCGGACCGTCCTGTTCGTGCTCGGTTTTTCCGTGGTGTTCATTCTTCTGGGCGTGCTGTTCAGCAGCACAGGAGGTTTCCTGACCGGGGCTACGCAAATCGTGAACATCGTTGCCGGGAGCCTGGTGATCCTTCTGGGCCTGAACTTTGTCTTCAACTTTTGGAAGTTCCTGAACTTTGAAAAGAGACTCCACATGCGTTCCTCCCCGACGGGCTCCGCCGGGGCGCTTCTGCTCGGCATGGCCTTCGGCGCCGGATGGACACCCTGCGTCGGACCGATTTTGGCCTCGATCCTTTTTCTGGCCGGAAGCAGCGGGCAGATTTTACAGGGTACGCTGCTCCTGGCGGTGTATTCCCTCGGGCTGGGTCTGCCCTTTGTTCTGGCGGGACTATTCTTCTCCCAGTTTCTAAGGCAGCGAGAACGCATGAAGGGCCATTTCGACACGTTGCGGATCGTAAGCGGTGTCTTTCTCGTGTTCATAGGTCTTCTCATCGCTCTGGGGCGTCTTCAGCGCTTCAACATTTTTCTCTTCCGCCTGTCCGGCGGGCTGCAGGGTTGGAACGCGTCCAGTCCGTGGCAGGTGCGGCTGGTGTTCACCGCTGTCTTTCTTGTGCCCGCCGTACTGATCGGCATCTCCTATTTCCGGGAAGCACGTACCACGAACCGTTTCCCCCTGCTACCGGGACGGGCAGCCTTCTTCCTCCTGTTCCTCGCATTGGCCGCGGTGACCGTCGCCGGTGTGCTCAATCCAACGGGATTATTTACATTCTGGTTCACCTATCAGGGAATCTGACCCCGCTCCTGACGGGATACCGTTTTCTCTCTTTACACGGCAACGATTGAGTGCAATAATAATCGTTCACAATTTAACCTAAATATTCTGGAGCGTTATGGATATTTTCGACAAATGCTATGGTTTCAAGGAAGCACAAGCCGCCAGAGAGAGCGGGTACTACCCTTACTTCATTCCCATCGAGGAGAACTGGGGCAGCAAGGTAAAGATGAAAGGCCGCGAGGTGATCATGTGCGGATCGAACAACTACCTCGGTCTGGCCCAGGACCCGCGTGTACAGGAAGCTGCCAAGAAAGCCATCGAAAAATTTGGAACCACCTGTTCAGGGTCCCGATTGATCAACGGTACTTTTGCACTTCACGAAGAACTCGAGCATCATCTGGCCCGTTTTGTCGGGCGCGAGGCCGCTCTGTGTTTTACGACGGGGTATCTCGCCAATTTAGGCTCGATCTCCGCCATCTTGGGCAGACGGGATCACATCCTGAGCGACCGCTTCAACCACGCTTCAATCGTCGATGGAATCATGCTCTCCACCGGTCTTTCCGGAGGTACCATCAAGCTGCACCGCTACCAGCACAACACCCCCGAAGCTCTTGAAAAAGCCCTGGCCCCTCTTCCTGAGGAGGAGGCCAAAATGATTGTAACCGACGGGGTGTTCAGTATGGAGGGAGATATTGTTAAGCTCCCCGAGATGAAGAGGATTGCTGACAAGTACAAAACCCGGATTTACCTGGACGAGGCTCACGCCCTCGGAGTTATCGGCTCCACCGGCAGGGGGACCGAAGAGCACTACGGGCTGGGGAAATGCGCAGACCTGGTCATGGGCACCTTTTCAAAATCCTTCGGAGCCATCGGCGGCTTTGTGGCGGGAAAAGAGGGGGTAATCGACTACATCAAACACTTCGCCCGGCCGCTGATATTTACAGCAAGCATGCCGCCGCCGATGATCGCAGCGGTCATGGCGACCCTAGAGATAATGGAGAAAGAACCGAAACATACAAAGCGGTTGCAGACTATTGCTACCGCAATGATACGGGAGTTCAAGGCTCTGGGCTTCGATGTAGGGGGGACGGAGACACCGATAATTCCTCTCATGATTGGAGACAACGAAAAAACCTTTACCTTTTGGAAGGTACTTTTCGACAACGGAGTGTACGCCAATCCTGTGGTCAGCCCCGCGGTTCCTCCGGACCGATCGATCATACGCACCTCCTATATGGCCAGCCATACAGACGAGGAATTGGATCAGGTCCTGGAGATATGCAAGAAGGCGGGCAAGCAGGTGGGGATTATCTAAAGGAGCGAATCATGTTTCAAATCGAAGAGCTGCTTCCGCATCGGGAACCCTTCCTATTTGTGGATAAAATCGAAAAGTATGACGACGAGGGAGTCATCGGCTACCGTAAGTTTACGGAGAAGGATTTCTTCTTTCGAGGCCACTTTCCGGACTATCCGGTCGTCCCCGGGGTCATTTTAATAGAAACCATGGCCCAGTGCGGGGGAGCCGGCATCCGCTTGACCGGAAAGGTGGATAAAGACGCCCTGTTCTTTCTCGCAACTGTGGACAAGGTCAAGTTCCGCCGCCAGGTACGACCTGGGGATGAGGTGAAAATGGTCATCAAAAATCTCCGGGTAAGCCCGAAGACACTTAAACAGAGCGGAAAGGCGTTTGTCGGCGATGAATTGGCTGCGGAAGGCGAGTGGTTCTGTCTGATCGGCTCACCCGGAACTTAATCCGGTTGGACCTCCTCCAGTTCTTCGATGTCATCATCCACAGGCTCTAAATCTTCAACGTCCTCCAGCGGGACGAGATGCGGTTCTTCCGTAGACTCTCCGCCCTCCGGGGGAGCATGTTCATAGTCCGGCTCTTCTGTCGATTCGAGGACATCAACGGTGACTCCCAACTCCTCCACGTCCTCCGATAGAAAAATTTCGTCCAGCTCCGCGGGTTCCTCTTCCTCTGCCTCCAGCGCTTCTATCAGCTCTACCGCCTCCTCCGATTCTTCTTCCTCGGATATCTCTCCCGCTGCTTCAATCTGCGCCGCCTCACCTTCCTGTCCGGAGACTTCAGGTTCCGGCAGGGATGGGGTCTGGGCTTCGGCCTCGAGGCCCCCGGTTTTGAGCACTTCATCGAACCAGGAGAACGTCTTGGCCAGGTTGTTGGTCATCTCCCGTAGATCCCTGGATACTTCCAGTATCGTGCGTATGGTGCGGTCAACCCCGGCCACCCCATCCTGGATCTCCTTGTGCGATTTTGTGACCTCTTCCATAGCTTCGGTATTCGCCTCGACCCATTGGCGGATCCTCTCGCTCTGCTCCATGATCTCCCTGTACCCCTGAACCATGCCCTGGGCCATCTGCACATTTGTTGCCACAGCCTGGTTTGATTCCCGCATCAATGTATTTACCTGATCAGAAACCGTACGGGTCACATCGGCCAGCTTTCGTATCTGCTGCGCGACCACGGCAAATCCCCGCCCCGCTTCCCCCGCTTTGGAAGCCTCGATGGAGGCGTTGAGAGAGAGCATATTGGTTTTGTCGGCGATACCGATGATCTGAGAAACCGCCTTGGTGATGGTGATGGATTTTTCCCGCAGCTCCTCCAACTCGGTCAGAGCCCTCCGGATTTGTTCGTTGAAATCTCCGATTCTCGAGTCAACCTCGGCGGTCAAATGGAGAATCTGTCCCTCTTTTTCCACAACCTGTTTCTCCGCCCGGGCTCCCTCCTCTATCGAACCCATGATCTGTCCGATGGAAAAGGCTTGCTTTTGGGCACTTTCAACCAAACGGTTGGCTAAAACCATGCTCTCCAGATTCCCGCTCTCCAGCCGGCTCTTGCCCTCCTTCAGGCGCACCACCAGATCCCAATCCGACTCCACCCGGTCCACCAGTTCGCGCGTCGTTGAAGAGGACCGCCGGTTCCGTTCGCAGCGGTCCAAAACCATGATCCAGGTGATCATGACCGCAAGTACAGCCAGAAAGCAGATGTTTGGCTGGAAAAGCCAGGAATATTCGGCCGGCTGGAGCAGCGGATATACGGATGCCGCGGTCGGACCGACAAACAGCAAGAGCAATGACACCCCCTCCGCCGGCCGCTTCTTCAGGCTCAATCCGGAAAGCAGCGCCCCGAAGATCATACTCGCCGCGAGGCAGCTCGTCTGGACCGACCTCCACGGGAGCAGATTCTCGGTTCCCCCGATCAACGACGCGGCGATTCCGATAACCGCCAGGGGCGCACTGACTGCGACCAAAACACGCCATTTTAGAGCTCGTAGAAGATCACCACAGGCCAGAAGCAGAAGGAAGGTTGCGGCGGAAAGCAGCACGGGGTACAGTCGCAGAACCATGACAGCAGGTAGAGCTTCTCCGAGTATCAGGGTCAAGAACACGGAAGCAGACAGGAACAGGCTGCTCAAGCTCAGGTACAGGTCGTACAGTCTCTTTTCCAGAACAAATTCATAAAGTGTGAAAAAAAACATGAACAGCAGGAACAGCATGATAACGGCACTGATACCGGCCCTCGGGATATTCTTGGTTAAAACCCGCAACCCGATGGTTTCCGCCGGTATAACTTCGACTGTGCCGTCGAGCCAGGAGGAGTGAAAGTGCCGAATGCGGACATACAAACTCCCCATGCCGCCGGCCGATTGGTCTACCGAGAAGGGGAGCGTGTAAGCCCTGGCGAGGAGGGTGGGAGCCGTGACACCGCTGCCGCGGAAGATACCGGCTCCGCCGGTTCCCACAATTTCTCCATCCAGATACACCCTTGCAGAGAAACCAAGGGGAGGAAGAATAAGCACGGATGGCCCGGCTCTGCGAATTTCTGTTCGCAGCCAGAGATATCCCTCTCGATCTCGTGCGAACGAATCGAAACTTCCGGGAATCCGGCAGGGCAGCCAACCGGTCTGAGGCGGAGTGTCGCTTTCCGTGGCTGTGAAGGAACACTGCCAGTCCGTTAAGACCGGCGTCGACTGTCCGATCAACTCCATGGGAATCAGGAACAGGGCCGCCACCAGGACAAACAGGGTTGTGGATCTGTTGACGACCAAGCTCGTCAGACCTCTTCTACTGATCACAGTTCAAACAATACCATCTCAGGAGCGTTTCGGGTAGTAGAGAGAAAAAAACTACCACAATATTGACAAAAAAGAGAGTTTACGGTAAAGGATAGTCATGTATTTCAAAGACTCCCGGGTACATGCTCAGGGCAGTTCGATTATTACCATCCTAACCATCGTCCTCATCCTTACAGCCCGTGCAGCAAACCCAGGAGGGTGAAGCGATCATAAACGGAAATAAACCGTTTTCCTTCCTGGAAAACGGTTTTTTTTTAAGTGCCGCCGGCAGGGCGCACAAACCGGACCCGGCGGAAATGGGCGAACCGGGAGGAAAGTGCCGGTATCAGGTGGACCTTGAGCCCGCACCTCGCGACCGGATGATAAGGAGTAAAGTGTGAGCAAGGACCGAAACAGCAGGGTAGTAACCAAAGGAACGGAGCGCGCTCCCCATCGGAGCCTTCTCTACGCAATGGGCTGGGACAAAACAAACCTGGAAAAACCTCTGATCGGTGTCGCCAATCCCTTCAGCGAGCTGATTCCGGGACACGTGCACTTGAGACAGGTCGCCGAGAAGGTCAAGGAGGGGGTCTGGTCTGCCGGAGGTGTTCCGGCGGAGTTCGGCACCATCGGCGTCTGCGACGGCTTGGCTATGGGACATCCGGGGATGCGCTTCAGCCTGCCCAGTCGCGAATCGATCGCCGGGATGGGCTTGGGCCTCGATCTGCTTCTACCTGAAGCGGAGCTGGAAAAGCGCAAGGCCGCTTTCAGTCCCGTCAGCAAGCAGAGCGGAAGTCCTTTTCTGGACAGCTATTCTCAGAACGTCACCTCCGCCGCTCACGGGGCGATACGAAAAATTAATAATTCAAGGGGGAATGATGAAGATAAACGGAGCTGAACTGTTTGTTAAAGCCCTCAAAGCGGAGGGCGTCAGGCACTTGTTCGGATTTCCGGGCGGCGTGGTCATCCCCGTCTTCGACGCCCTGTTCTCCGAAACGGAGATCCAAGTTATCCTAACCCGTCACGAACAGGGAGCAGTGCACGCCGCCGACGGCTACGCCCGCTCCACGGGCAAAACCGGGGTCTGCCTGGTCACCAGTGGACCCGGGGCTACCAACACGGTTACGGGGATCGCCACGGCCAACTTCGATTCGGTGCCGATCGTCTGCTTCACCGGCCAGGTCTCCCGCTCCATGATCGGGAACGACGCTTTTCAGGAAGCGGATATCGTCGGGATCACCCGGCCGATTACCAAGCACAACTATCTGGTTCTGGATCGCAAGGACCTGGGCCGCGTTCTGAAAGAGGCCTTCACCATCGCCAACTCGGGACGCCCGGGACCGGTTCTTGTCGACCTGCCCAAGGATGTCATCCTCGAAAAAGGAGACGACGAGTACCCGGCCAGGGTCAGCATCCGCGGATACAATCCGGTGCTGAAAGGCCATCCCAACCAGATCAAGAAGGCAGCGATGGAGCTTAAAAGAGCGAAAAGACCGCTGTTCTACGTCGGCGGGGGTATTCACATCGCCGAAGCCGTCGAGATTTTTCGCAAAGCCGTCAAGAAGACCAAAGTTCCTGTTGTTCATTCCCTGATGGGCATCGGGGCGCTCCCGGGCGATGACCCCCTCTGCCTCGGTATGCTTGGGATGCACGGTACCTACGCTGCCAACATGGCCGTCACCGGCGCCGACCTCCTGTTCGGAATCGGAAACCGATTCGACGATCGGGCCACCGGAGAGCTGTCCAAGTTCGCCCCGGAAGCCAAGATCGTTCATATCGATCAGGACCCGGTGTCGATCTCCCGGAACGTGCCCGTAGAGGTTCCCATCGTCGGTGACGCGCGCCTGGTGTTGGAGCAGCTCCTACCGCTGCTCGAAGCACCGAAAATCAGCGATTGGATCGAGCAGATCAACAAGTGGAAAGAGGAGCATCCCCTTGAAGTGCGCGTGGGCGGAGGCACTGAAGCATCAAAAGCGAACAAAGCTACTGCAGGGGGGGCGAGGAACGCGGCGCGGGGAAAACCCGGACGCCTGCGCCCCGATAGGGTGATCCTGACGATCTGCGAAGTTTTTCCCGATGCGATCATCGCCACAGAGGTGGGGCAAAATCAAATGTGGACCTCTCAGTTTTTCACCTTCCGGCACCCCCGAAGCCTGCTTACATCCGGGGGATTGGGAACCATGGGCTACGGTTTTCCCGCCGCCATAGGCGCTCAGTTCGCCAATCCGGACAAACGGGTCATCGATATCGCCGGCGACGGATCGATACAGATGAACATCCAGGAGCTGGCTACAGCCGTACACAATAACCTGCCGGTGATCGTGGCCATTCTCAACAATGGCTATTTGGGGATGGTACGGCAGTGGCAGGAACTTTTTTTCGACAAACGCTACTCCTCAACCTGCCTGATGACAGGCGCCGACTGCCCGCCCCAGTGCAAGGGCCCAAGCGATCACTGCCCGGTTTATCTCCCGGATTTCGTCAAGCTCGCCGAAGCCTACGGAGCCGTGGGCATGCGCGTGTTCGAGGAAAAAGACATCAAGCCCGCTCTGACCGAGGCCGGTAGAATTAAAGACCGACCCATATTTATCGATTTCATCGTGGAGAGGGAGTTCAATGTCTTTCCGATGGTCGCTCCCGGAGCAGGGATCTCCGAAATGATGTTCTCCGAAGGGAGGCAAGGATGACCCACGTATTTTCAATGCTGGTAGAGAACCACCAGGGTGTGCTTTCACGAATCGCCGGTCTGTTCGCGGGCCGCGGCTACAATCTGGAAAGCATTACCGCCGGAGTAACTACAGACCCTCAGATTTCTAGAATCACACTGGTCTGTAAGGGAGACGACAACGTCATCGACCAGATCAAAAAGCAGCTGAACAAGCTGATCGATGTGATCAAAGTCAACGACTTGAGCGCCCTTGCCTCCCTGAACAGAGAGCTGGCCCTGATCAAGGTGCGGGCAAAACCCAACCAGCGGGGAGAGATCTTTCAGGTGGCCGACGTGTTTCGCGCCAGGGTGCTGGATGTCGGAATAGACTCAATGGTACTGGAAGTTACCGGTTCGTCCGAGAAGATCGACAACTTCGCCGCCGTGCTCCAACCCTACTCGATCCGGGAAATCGCCCGCAGCGGACTCATTTCCATGGAAAGGGGAAAGAAGCAGGCGACGGAGCCGGTTCGGCAGAGAAAAGGCGCCTCGGAGAAGCTGAACGATGATTTCAAGATTACCATAGCCTAAGGGATCGTATTAACGAAAGGAAATTATTAAGCAATGGAACAGATTTATATCTTTGACACAACCCTGCGGGACGGGGAACAGTCCCCGGGAGCCTCGATGAGCATCGAGCAGAAGTTCGAAGTAGCGATCCAGCTGGCTCGACTCGGGGTGGATGCGATCGAAGCGGGTTTTCCCGTATCATCCCCCAGGCAGTTCGATGCCTGCAAAATTATCGCCGACAAGGTGAAAGGTCCGGCGATTACCGCCCTTGCCCGCGCCGTCGACAAGGATCTGGAGGCAGCCTACCAGTCGATCAAGGATGCCGAACGCAAGCGTATTCACACCTTCATCGCCAGCTCACCGATCCACATGAAGCACAAACTCAAGAAAGAACCGGAGGATGTACTGGAGATGGCCTGCAAGGCGGTTCGCTGGGCTCGTCAAAGGGTCGACGAGGTGGAGTTTTCGCCGGAAGACGCCACCCGCAGCGAGCTGGCCTTCCTCTGCCGTCTGGTGGAGAGGGTGATCGAAGCCGGAGCCAACACGATCAATATCCCCGACACCGTCGGCTACTCCATTCCCGAGGAGTTCGGTGCCTTCATCCGTAATATCATGGAGGGGGTTCCCAACATCGACAAAGCGGTGTTGTCGGTGCACTGTCACAACGACCTCGGTCTGGCCGTGGCCAACTCCATCGCGGCCGTGAAAAACGGCGCCCGCCAGGTGGAGGTCACGGTTAACGGCATCGGGGAACGGGCTGGGAACGCCTCTCTGGAAGAGTTCGTTATGGCCCTCAAAGTCCGTCAGGATCTGATGCCGTATACCACAAGGATCGACACCCATCAGATCTATCAGTCCTCCAGGCTGTTGAGCAATATCATAGGCTTTCCCATCCCCAGAAACAAACCGATCGTGGGGGAGAACGCTTTTGCCCACGAATCTGGGATCCATCAGGACGGAGTAATCAAACACCGGGCGACCTACGAGATCATGACGCCGGAGGACGTGGGCCGCGAGGCCAGCACCCTGGTTTTGGGCAGACACTCGGGAAAGCACGGGTTCCGCCGGCGCCTCGAAGAACTGGGTCTGATCCTGTCCGATGAGAACCTGGACAAGGCGTATCAGCACTTTCTAGATCTGGCGGACCGCAAGAAAGAGGTTTACGACGACGACCTGTACGTGATCGTCCGCGATCAGATCGGCGAGCACCTGGATACCTACGAGCTGTCCTATTACAACTTTCAGTCCGGGAACGTAGCGGTCCCCACCGCCACGGTACGGATCAAAACCGAGGATCAGATCCTGGAAGAGGCCGCCACAGGAGACGGACCGGTCGATGCGATGATCAACGCCATCGACCGGGCCGTCGGCATTTCGGCAAAACTCCTCGAGTACAACGTTCATGCCATAACCCCGGGACGGCAGGCGATCGGTGAAGTATCCGTGAGTGTGGAGATCAACGGGGGACGATACATCGGTCGGGGAGCATCCACCGATATCGTCGAGGCCAGCGCCCGGGCCTATTTGAACTCCATCAACCGCTACAAGACATCTGTGAGGTAGGAGATTGAGGAGATGGAACCCAGGATAGAGGGAAGAGGGTATCCGCCGTTGCCAGATCTCGCAATGCCCTAGCCCCGCTGCCGGCGGTCTCACGATCAGGATAGATCAGGAAGAACGCCCCACCTCCCCCGGCGCCGCTTAGCTTGCCTCCCAGGGCTCCCTGGGCCGTACCCTGCTCGAGCAGCCGGACCAGTTCCGGGGTATTCAAGCCGAGTCGGCTGAGATACTCCTGTGCTTCCCGGGCCAGTTCTCCCAGTATCTCCGGGGCCGACTCCCCTCCGCTGAGCTCTCGCCGGCCCCGCAGGATCTCCCCTGCTCTCTCGGCCAATTTGCCCAGTCCCTCGACTGTCATACTCGTGTTCTCATCTCCCCCGAGCATCTTGTCCCGGAGCCCACCGATCAAAGCGCCCGCATTCTCCCTCCGGGGAACAGCCCCTACCACCAGGTGCAGGGCTACTCCTTTCAAGTTTTCAGCTGCGGGGAGTTCCGGAGGATTGGGACGGAAACTGTACAATCCGCCCAGCAGAGCCAGTCCCGTATCGATGCCTGAAGGTGTGCCGTGAAAAAGCTTCTCGCCCCGATGGGCCCATTCCCATATCCGACGCTGATCTTCCTCTCCACGCCAAGAAGCAACGGCGGCGGATAGAGCCACACATAGGGCTGCGGAGGAGCCGAAACCCAGGCCCCTGGGGATCTCCGACTCGATTCGAACCGTTCCCCCACCCCGCCCATGCCCCGAAGAGGAGATTTTTTCGAGGAGCGCGAGGACCTCAAGGATCTTCCCACAATCCTCCGCTTCTACTCCCTCGACCTTCCACCCGCTTCTGCGCCCCGGCTGCAGCTGCACCCGCAGGGCTGTTTCCAGAGACAGGCCCACGGCGGGATAACCGTACACCGCGGCGTGTTCCCCGAAAAGAAGCAGCTTCCCCCTCCCCGCGCCTAGGTATGCCATTGTACTCCCCCTGCGGATAAGGTAGCAGGTTCAAGAGCCGGGTGGTCGGGCGGAGTCTCGCCTATATAGACAGCCACTTCGTTTCCCGCTCCCAAAGCCTTGTACAGCTCCTGCCGCAAACCCCGGGGCGCCGAAATATCGGCGGATACGCCGATCTGTTCGCCCAACCGGAGTCCCAGGTTTTTCAGGGCTGCGAAGTAGCGCCGGCCTTGGGACCAGTTCTGTGCATCGAGAAAGGCCTGCACGGATCTGTTCGATTCCTTCAGATGCCTCCGCAAAGCCCGAGGATTGCTGCGCTTCCACCGCTCGTAGAACGTTATGGAGTTCGGCGTGGACACACTTGCGGTGCCGTGAAACACAAACAGTGGAGGAAGCCACGGCAGCTGAAGCGATTGCCAGGAAGGTTCCTCCCCCCCGACGAAGCGGCCGAATCCGCCGTAGAGGGAGGCGTAGATGTCATAGCCGCTGCCTTTGCCACCCTGGGAGCGGCGATGGGCCGAGAGGGCAAGGCGGGAGGCACGCCGGATGAGCTCCCGGCCCCGGGATCCTGAATGGTGGAGAAGTGCGCAGGTCAGCGCCACGGTTACCGCGGCGCTGGAACCGAAACCGCTCTTCCTTCCCCCTGTGAAGAAGGAGGAGGAATCGACGGAAATGTGCGCCCCCTCCGGGTCTTTGCCGCCGCTCTGTTCGGCGAGATGCTCGCGCCAGGTTTCAACGATAGCGGAAATCAGCGGGCTTCCATCGGCCGACTCCGTTGTCCACCTGAGGCTGCCGCTGCCCCAACTCCCCTCGACGATCAACGTCGATGCCGGAGCCAGCTCAACGACAACCCTCCGGTCAACCGCCAGGGCCAAACCCAGACCGCCCTCCTCGGTAACGGCATACTCCCCCAGAATCAGGAGATTTCCAGGCACGGTGAGCCGCATCACAGCTCCCGGGTATCGCAACTGGGTCCCTGACCCGGGAAGGCGACCATCAGCTTCACAGATGGGTCCAGACCGGTCAGACGCCGGCTGATCTTTTCGACATCCGGTTCCAGGCAGAGGATCTTGACCTGGGGACCCGCATCAAGGGTCTCCCATGCTTGTAAACCCTCCTCTCTCAAGCGTTGGCACTCACGGATCACCGCCACCGTCGTGGGCAACCAATAGAGCACCGGTGGGCTGGAGGCCAGCAGGGCCGCATGCATCCGGCTGTAGCTGAGCCGGGCAACCGCGCCCAGACCCTCGATATCCCGGTGTTCCAGGGCGTGCAGAGCCGGTTCGAGCAGCTCAGCGGCATTCCGAAGCCAGGCTCGGTAGTACGGGGAGGTGTCTCGGGTCGCCTCCATGGCCGTACGGGAGGAGATCGGTTTGGCTTTGCGGCTGACCAGGGCGATGAGGATGCGGAACTCCGGCCAATGCCCGGGTCCGTACAGCTGCTTGGCCGCATAGCCGCCGGCGGGCAGCAGGGTAAAGCCGCCGAACAGAGAACGGGCGGCCGAGGCGCTGCCGATTCGGGCCAGGGCGGACAATTCCTCCGGAGCAAGGTCCAGATCCAGAACCCGGGCGCAGGCAACGGTCAGGGCGGCAAACCCGGAAGAGCTGCTGGCCAGACCGGCTGAGGAGGGAAAATCATTCACGGTCTCCACCCGAAAGTACACCCTCTTTCCCACAACCCGCCGGAGCTTTGTGAAAAGAGGGAGAAAACGGCGGATATCCTGGGGTTCGCCGTTGATAGAAATCGCATCTTTTTCAGAAGGTCTGACCCTGGTCTCCGTGGTTACCCCGCCGAGGGTAACGGCCAGGCTGGGAGTCGCCGGGAGATTTTCACGGGAGCTCTTCTTTCCCCAGTATTTGACCAAGGCCAGACTCGGCGAGGCCCGGCAAAACACCTCCATGCTCATCCATCTTTCTCCCGACGGAGCTGCTCGAGGAGGCGTTTCGCTTCTTCCATCCGATAACTCGATCCTTCGGCCAGAGCATCCGCCACCTTACGAACCTCTTCCCCCCGGGCCCCGGCGGAAAATGCCAGCCGGGCGGCATGATACTTCATGTGTCCCCGTTGAATTCCCCCCGTTACCAGAGCTAATACGGCGGCGAAGTTCTGAGCCAAACCCAGAGCCGCGGCGACCCGGGACAACCTCTGAGCACCCGGGAAACCGAGGATGCGCAGAGCCAAACGACTGGCGGGATGAAAATTGACGGCCCCGCCCAGACTCCCCACTGCCAGGGGAAGCTCGATCGCTCCTATGAGTTTTTGCTCCTCTACGGTGAAGGAGCTCAAGGACCGATAGCGGCCCGACCGTCCCGCCCAGGCGTGGGCAGCCGCTTCCACGGCGCGTGTATCATTCATCGTGGCCAGTACCAAGGCGCTGATTCCGTTCATGATGCCCTTGTTGTGGGTGATCGCCCTCTGTTCATCCTCCTGAGCAATCCGGGATGCCAGAACGAGCCTTCTGGCCACCTCCTGTCCGTTCATCCCTTGTGGGCCGAGAGGGGCCAGCCTGGAAACGGGCAGCGCAAAACGAGCGCCGGCTCGTCGCTGCCGGGCGGCATTGCTGAGGATGCACATCAAAGCCTTACCGCCGCTCAGCCGCTCCATCTCGGGCTTCAGGCTCTCTGCTGCCGTGTTCAGGGCATTGGCTCCCATCGCATCACGGACATCGATCCTTAAGCTCACAACGACAACCCCGCTTTCGGGCAGGCGGGTTACCTCGATGCCTCGGTACCCTCCACCTCTCGCCTTCATTCCGGGTTGGGCGGAATCAACCAGAGCAGCGAGACGTCCCTCGTTCCGGCGCAGCCTGCTCTCCACTCCCTCGGGGGCATCTTCAAGGAAGATCTGCGCCGTCATGACCGAGTCCTCGGCCCAGGTCGAAAGACCGCCGCCCTGACGGATGATCTTGGCGGCCAAGGAGGCCGCGGCGATCACCGAAGGTTCTTCAACGGCCATGGGGATGTTCACCTCCTGCCCATCGATGAGGAAACCGGAAGCGATGCCGAGGGGGATGGGAACGGAGCCGATCGCCGATTCAACCATGATATCGGAGATGCTGTATAGATCGGAATCCGCGGAGATTGCCCTCCACTCCTCTTCCTCGGGAGCGTAGGCGGAGCGGATAAGATCCCTCCGCTCCTCGAAATCGAGTTTGCGGAATTTTTCGGGAAGGGGATTGAAGCTCATTCCGAGCTCAGTGTAGAGGATTTACCCCGTCCTTACCAGGGAATAGTCGAGGAGGTGGAGGGGTATCTACACGGCCGGGGGGAATATCCTAAGAGCGGCGAAAAAACCCAGCTGAATAAGAAAATAGACGGCTGGCAGCCGGGTCTTCACCGACAGCTTGAAATACACGTAGCACAGGGCGGCGGCCAGGGCAATGAGAAACCAGGCCGCATAGTTTTGCAGCGGGATACCCGGAGCGTGCCAGGTCCAGTAATCGAGGCGAATCGCCGTAGGCTCGAGGAGGAAATCGAAACCGACAGCCAAGGCGGCCGTCAGGAACGCCGCAAGGAGCTTTCTTCGAAAAATCAACTGGGCCAGGCTCAACGATCCGAGAATGACGAGGAACCAGTTAAAGGCGATGACCAGCGGTACATCGAGCACTTTCAAGCCGAGAGTCCCCCCGTAGGTGTAGGGTCCGAAGATCTTCCCCGCAGCTGTACCCAGTGCCTCCAGAAAAAAAGTCGACACGAACAGGATCAGCCCC
Organism: uncultured Spirochaetaceae bacterium; assembly: GCA_964604845.1. Classification (GTDB taxonomy): domain Bacteria; phylum Spirochaetota; class Spirochaetia; order SZUA-6; family DRHE01; genus JAFGQJ01. The sequence goes on along the minus strand of CAZSBH010000026.1, from coordinate 18,618 downwards.
CAGAGGAGCACCCTCTTGTCACTTTCCAGCAGCACGGGCAGCAGCGCGATCAACCCACAGACAACCAGAGTGTAGGGAGTAAGGCGAAGCATCCAGGGCAGGGTGATCTCAAGGGAATGTCCGACGAAACCCACAAGAAAAAAAAGGGATAAACAAACGGCGACGATCAACTCCCTTCTATTCATCTGTTCTTCCCCCTCATCCGTTGTCTCCCTCATGACTTTGAATCAGATCAGCAACAATTTTCCCCGACAGGATAGCCAGTGGCATCCCTCCCCCCGGATGCACGCTACCCCCGCAGAAGTACAGCCCCCGGTATCGTCGGCTGCGGTTTGGATGTCGAAGGAAAGCAGCCATCGAGGTGTTGGAGGAGATCCCGTACAAGCTTCCCAACCGGCTTCCGGTGTTGCCTTCGATATCCGCCGGGGTCATGACCTGCTCGGTGGAAATGGGACCTTCCACAGACCGGCGCAAACCCTGCTCCAGACGCAACAGGATGCGGCTTCGGCTGGCGGCAACCTCCCTCTGCCAATCCTGTCCCACGTTACAGGGCGCATTGATCAATACGAACCAGTTCTCCCCGCCCGCCGGTGCGTCCTGCGGGGTCACCTTGGAAGTGATGTTTACATATACAGTCGGCTCGTTCGGGCAGACCTTCTCGACGAACAGCTCACGGAACTCCCGGGGATAATCCTCGGAGAAGAAGATATTATTCACCCCCAACTCGGGAAAGGAATCCTTCATGCCCCAGAAAAAAACCAAACCGGAGGAGGAGGGTTCGAGAGACTTGTATCGTCTGGAGAGCGGGGCTTCAGGATCTTCGAGAAGATCTTCGTATGTTCGCAGGACATCGGCGTTGGATACCACGATATCGTAATCCAGGCGTTCCCCGGCGGCCCGAATGCCGCGAATTTCACGGTTTGCAACGAGGATCTGCTCCACCCTGGTTCCGAGGATCAGCCTTACCCCCTGCTTCTTCGCCAGCCCGCTCAGAGCAGACGGAATGGCATAGATCCCCCCCTCTACCGCGTATCCGCCCAGGCCGTATTCAACATAGGGAATAATATTCAGCGTCGCCGGGACCTTGTAGGGATCGGACCCATTGTAGGTCGCATATCTGTTGAACAGCTGGACCATGCGGGGATCCTTGAAGAAGGATCGATTAGCCGCGTCCATGCTGCGAAAGGCATCTATCTTTCCGAGGGCGAGAAGGCTCTTCCAAGCAAAGAGCCTGAAATACGAGGAAAGTTCGCGCAGACTGTTCCAGAGAAACAGCTCCGCCGTATTCTCATATATCTTCTTTCCATGGGCCAGGTACCTGTATAGGGTCTGCCCGTTGTCCAGGGTCTTGGCGGTGATCTCCCCGCCGAAGCGCTCGATATCGCTGTAGCTGCAGAGGCGGGTCCCGTCAGGGAAAAAATAGTGGCAGATCGGAGCCAGCGGGATGAACCGGAGGTGGTCCTCCAGCCTCTGCCCTACTTCCTCGAAGAGCTGCTGGAACACATGGGGCATAGTCAGCAGGGAAGGCCCGGTATCGAAGCGAAAGCCCCCTTGTGTTTCAGTGCCCGCCTTGCCGCCGACCATCGACTGCTGATCGTACAGATCAACCCGATAGCCTGCATGGGCCAAGCGTATCGCCGCGGAAAGGCCGCCCAGCCCGGCCCCGACCACCGCTACCCGTGCTTCAGCCACGCCTGGTCTCCAGACGGCGCCGGAGAGGAAGGTAGACCAGGATGTTGAAACCCAACAGGGATAGGCTGTAGAAGAAGTCTTCGAGAGGAATCGTGTAGACCCGAATCCCCCAGTTCTCCGCATCGTTGTAGACGACGATCGGGATCCCCGTCAGCAGGCCGTTGAAAATCAAGAAGGGGACATAGGTCAGAAGCATGGCCAGCCAGAACTGCCTGCTGTTGAGAAGATCCGGCTGAAGCGCCGCCGCCAGAACAAAGAACAGAGCTACTGATAAAAGAACCGTAAGGGTGTAGGCCTGCCTTCGGAAGATCACCGATAGGACGACGAGCAGGGCGGCCAGAACAAACCAGATCCAGCGGGGGATCTTCGAGCTCCGCTCCTTGAAATAGGCCTTCACCACTTCGAAGATGAACAGACAGCTGAAGGGAACGACAGCGAAGAAGAGGATTTCAGGAAGGGGCAGCCCGAGGATCTTCAGCGATCCGGAGTAGCGTTCGTTGAAGCCCCACACGTCGGCGGCGGTCTTCAGGATGTCCCACCCGATGTAGGCGGTGCCGACGATCGCCGCGGCGGCAAAAACCGCAGGCCAGCGGCTGACATAGTGCACCCTGCGATCAAAGGAAAGCACGAGTGGAACGGCGGCGATTCCCACGAGGATCCACAGGTAGAGGTTCATGTTCAGCCGGCTCCCAAGGCGTTGGTCAGAACGGCCAACCAAATCCGAAACTTTGAAGGTTTGACTTTGCCCTGGAATACGAGCATCGGATCTTCCTCGATCCTTCGGGCCGTCCAGTTGTACATATCCGAGGCCGTCTTGATCGGGATCAGATAGCGGCGGGGAATATAACGGAATCCCCGTTCCGCCTCCTGCTGCCAAATCTTGTACTTGGCCAGGTGATGCCGGAGAAACTCCCGGAACTCCTCGGGATGATCCTGCACATAGGCTCTGTCCAGAGCCTTGAGGGGTGTGCCTTTCAGGGGAAGGTACCGTCGTCCAAATGTGCGATCCTCCTCTATGTCCCGGATGAAATTGATGTACTGCATGGCCCGGCCCAGCCTCTCCGCGTGGGGATGAGCGTCGGCTGGCAGGTCCATGACTTTGGCCATGTACAGCCCGATCACCTCTGCGGATCCGTAGATGTATTCGAGGGTCTCCTCGAGGCTGTTGTACTCTTTTTTGCTCAAATCCAGTTCCATCGAGCGGAGGAATGCTTCGGTCCACGCGGGTTCGAAAGCTTTTCGCCGGCCGAGCTCGACAAAGGCATCGATGATCGGATCCCCGATAGCCTCGCCCTGCAATGCTTTGTGATAGGCATCCTTGAACCGGTAGAAACCCTCCGGGTCTTGGGGAACACTGTCCACAAAGTTGTCCGCGATCCGAACGAAACCGTAGAGGGCGAATACATCCCGCCGAATCTTCCGAGGGAAAAACAGGCTCGAGTTGAAGTAGGTCCTGCTGCCCTGCTTGAAGGTGGTGTAATGGATCTCTTCCAGACTCACGGTATCCCTCCTGCCATCAGCCCTGTTGCCACTTGAGCCGCGATCAGGACCATGGGCACACCGACCCCCGGGTGGGTGTATTGACCGGCATAGTACAGATTTCCAACTTTTTTGCTGCGAAACGGGGGACGGAAGAAAGCGGTCTGGCTCAAGGTATGGGACAATCCCAACGCAGTGCCTCTGTAGGCATTGTAGTCGGAGATGAAATCCCGATGAGAAAAGATCCGGCGAACCACGATGGAGGAGCGGATCTCCTCGCCAATGATCTTCTCCACATGATCGATCATCTGCTCGGCGTACTGCTCTCGAAACATCTCATTGTCATCCAGACCAGGGGCCACCGGAACAAGGATAAAAACGTTCTCATGATTCTTCGGAGCCATATCCGGATCGGTTTTAGAAATACAACTCAGGTAGAAGCAGGGCTCCTGAGGCCACGAGGGGACCTTAAAGATCGTGTCGAAGTGTTCGTTCCAATCCTCGGCGAAGTAGAGGTTGTGGTGGACCACGGCTTTGAGACTCTTCTTTAATCCGAGGTAGAGGATGAACATCGAGGGGGCGAACACCTTTCGCCTCCAATAGGACGCCGGCAGGGTTCTATACGCCGGTTCGAGCAGGTTGGTTTCGGCGAAAGCATAGTCCGCATTGACCAAAACCGCATCCGCCTCGAACTCGGCCTGAGCGGTAACCACCCGTTTCGCTCGACCTGCGTCGACGAGGACCTTCTCGACATTCGAATCTGTCAGGATCCTTGCTCCCCGTTCCTCCGCCAGCCGGCCAATCGCGGCTGCGACAGCCGCCAGCCCTCCGATCGGGTAGTGTACACCGAGGTTCAGATCCACATGACTCATGATCGAGTACAGGGCCGGTGCTGCCTGGGGGCTGGTACCCAGAAAGACCATCGCATACTCGAGAATCTGCCGAGCCCGCCGGTCCGTGAAGAAACGCCGCACCGATCGATCCAATCTGCCGAACACATTCAGGCGGGAGCCCTCGATCAGCATGCGAGCGGTTAGGAAGTCGAACACAGATCCGTAATTCTTGTACAGAAACTCCTTCATCGCCACTTCGTATTTGTACTGGGCCCGGCTGAGATAGGTCTTGAGCTTTTCCGCCCCTCCGGGCTCGAAGCTTTCGAAAAGGTCGAGAACCTGGTCTTTGTCCGTGGTTACATCGACTCTCTCCTCGGGGCTGAAGAACACCCGATAGTAGGGGGACAACTCCTGCAGCTCGTAGTACTGCTCCCGGGTCCGGCCAAAGAGGGCGAAGAAGTTCTCGAACACCTCGGGCATCAGGTACCAGGAGGGCCCCATGTCGAACTGGAATCCTCTTTCCTTCCATAGGCGGGCCCGCCCGCCGACGGAATCATTTCTCTCCAGAACAGTTACTTGCCAGCCCTGATTGGCCAGAAGTGCCGCCGATGCCAAGCCGCCGACCCCGGCGCCGATCACAACTGCCTTCTTGTTCACCATCTCCCCCTTCATTCGGTAATAGTATGAGGACAGCTGAAAATCTTGTCAAAACAAAATTTTCCGCCGGACGAATACAGCGCAATCCTCCTTTGGATCGCGATCGAAGATTGCATTAAGTAACACATATTGAAATATCTGAAGAATTTTTGGCCAATTATCCTGGACTCCTTACACATAATGTGTTATTTTTCTCATGATATGGCATAATTTTCGTCAATCGCTTATTGTAGGAATGCTAAGGTGGGTGAAGGATGACAAGCAATAAAAAGATTGGAATCAGCGACATAAACATCTATGTACCTCAGGCAAAACTCGATCTGGATGTGCTGATCGAGGAACGTTCGGCGAGCAATCCGAAATTGGCTCGTCATCTCGACCGTGCCCTGCGAGTGACCGGACAGAAGGCAATTCGCTTTCCCAGCGTCTGGGAGGATTCAGCCACGATGGCCGCCCAAGCGGCCTACGGGCTCCTCAAGGACAAGGACGCCGTTGCGCTCTCGAATCTCCGACATCTGGTCGTGGGTACGGAAACAGGACTGGATCACAGCAAGCCCTTGTCCGCCTTTGTTCAGGGCATGCTGCAGCGAGCCGGTGTAGAGGTTCCCGAATCCCTATCGAGTTTTCAGGTACAGCATGCCTGCGCCGGAGCGACTCTCTCGATGTTGAGCGTGGGGAGTCTTTTAGGAATGAGCAACCGGTCCGCGGAATCCGGTCTGGTCATCGCCTCGGACATCGCCCACTACGAAACCGAAACCACCGCCGAAGTCACTCAGGGAGCCGGCGCAATCGCCCTGCTGATCGAGACCGCTCCCCGGTTGCTCGAGCTGGATCTTTCTACCATCGGATTGTGCTCGCGGGACGTGGACGATTTCTTCCGCCCGTTGTGCTCCTCCACAGCGAAGGTGAAGGGACGCTACTCTATGGAGCAGTACTGGGCAAATCTGAACGAGGCCTTCCTGGACCATGCTCAGAGGATTGGAGAACTGCCCTCGGAAGCGCTGGAATCGACGGATTTTTTCGTCCTGCACACGCCATTCAGAAATATGCCGGAAACGGCGATGCAGGTTCTCCTGCAGCGTCACCTCAACCTCGGGGATGAACAGATCCGTGATTTCCTCGAAGAACGGGGCTTCTACAGCGGTGTGGATCCTCTTTCGGTCATCGGCAATATCTATTCCGGCAGCATGTACTTCTTCCTCGCTTCCCTGCTGCACGACAGATACCGGGAGCTGGGGGAAAACATTGTAGGTAAGCGGATGCTGCTGGCCTCCTACGGATCGGGCAACACGATGATCGTGATATCGGCCAAAGTGGCTGAAAGCGCGCCGGAGGTAATCCGTAATTGGAACTTCGACGCGATCTTTAGCTCGGCCCGGCGGGCCGATTTTTCAGAGTATCTGCGCTGGACAGAGGGCCCCTACGACAAGAACACCTACGAATTGATGCTGAAAGATGTTGCGGTTCCCCCTGAAACGTTTTATCTTTCGGGTATACGGGAGGATGGATATCGTGAGTACGCCTACTCGGCAGACCTCCGGGATTGGATTTCGCAAAGAGAAACACCTGTCGATCTGCGCCGACGCGTCCCGGTTCTCCGTTGAAGGAAACAGCACCGGTTTCGAAGGTGTCCATTTCATCCATGATGCCCTACCCGAGCTTGGCGAAGACGAAATCGATCTGACCGTTGATTTTCTGGGACAGCGGGTAAACGCACCGATATTTATCTCCTGTATGACCGGTGGATCGGAGAAGGGGTTCTTCGCCAATCGCGAGCTGGCCAAGGCAGCCCAGGAGAAGAGGTACGCCGTAGGTATGGGTTCGATCCGCATCCTCTTCGATCATCCCGAGCTGTTCGAACACTTCCATCTCAAAGCCCTCGCCCCTGATGTCCCCGTTCTGGCGAATATCGGGGGTGTGCAGATCAGGGATGAAGAACACGAACGATTGTTTGAGCTTGTCAAAAAACTCGAGGTGGACAGCCTGGTCGTACATCTGAATCCCGGTCAGGAGCTCTTTCAACCCGAAGGAGATCGAGACTTTCGGGGCATCATGGATTCGATCCGACGACTCTGCGACGGAGCTCCGTTGCCGATCATCGTCAAAGAAACGGGTTTCGGGATCCGCCCGCAGAGGGTTCGAAAGCTCATAGACAGCGGTGTTGCCTACGTTGATGTGGCCGGAGCCGGGGGGACTAACTGGATGACTGTCGAAGCCTACCGCGTCCCGGAAGATGAACGGGGCGAGGCAGAGGAGTTTGCCGACTGGGGCATCCCAACCGCAATCCTTCTCGCTTGTCTGAAGCAGCACGGCGGAAAGATCCTCGCCTCGGGGGGCTTGAGAACCGGTCTCGATGTGGCCAAGTCCATTGCGCTGGGAGCCCATTCCGCCGGATTGGCACTACCCCTGATTCGGGAGGTCGTGTCCGGAGGTGCGGAGGCGGTTGTGCGTTATCTCGATCGCCTCGAAAACACCCTGCGGTCAGTCCTGATCTTGACGGCTTCACGTTCTCCCGCGGACTTGGGAAAGAGCAAAATTTGGCTCGATCCGAGTCTCGCTTCCATGATCGCGTCGTTCCAAGAAGCCGAGCGGGGAATCCAAGACGCAGGTCGTCCCATCTAGTCGCCGTGTTCAAGCCTTGCAGATCGACTCAATACATAATCGAATATTCACCCTGGAGCCTCAGGCAAGATCGATCAGCTCGACTCCGAGAGTATCCAGATTTACCGCGGCAATCGTCGCCCTGTCGGCAAGATATCCGGAACAGGTTCCGGGATTGAGCAGAACCCGTTCCCTGCCCTCCACCCGCACCTGATGGCTGTGACCGTAGATCACCAGATCGAAATCCCCGCTTCTGTGCAGGCTCTCCGCCACATCGGGGTAGTGCATGAGCGCGATGCGCCGCCCCCCCAACTCCAGGGTCATGGCGCCGTCACGAAACGTACAAAAACCCGCGCCCTTCTCGGTCAACAATACACGATCTCCGTCATTGTTGCCGAACACCGCATACATACGGGGGCAAAAGGTCTTGAGCTTCACCAGCTGCCTGAAGACGAAGGGAGAACAAAGATCCCCCCCATGAATCAGGGCGGCGATCTTTCTGTCTGTGAACTCCTGTACGGCCCTAGCGATATTGTCCAGATGGTCATGGGAATCAGACATCACACCGAGAATCATTGATCGCACCTCCATCCTCACTTTACCTCAGGCGGGGGTAGTCCTGCAAATCCTGTAGACGGCAAATAAGAATATGACCTATATTTCAATGACAATCGGACCACCGATAATGCTAACGGTACGCAGGATCACCAATCTCTCCGCTAGGCCTTCATTTTGCGGAAGAAGAGTTTTTACAAGAGGGGCAGTAGTTTGAGAGCGGGCATCACCGGCTCGGTAGGCTTTCTGGGAGCAAATCTGGTCAGATACCTCTACGAGACGGGACTGGGGGATCTTGAAGTCGTTCCATTCTATTCCAATCGGAGAAAGAATCCGCTAACCGATCACTTGAATCTGCCCTACGAGCATCTCGACGTAACAAGCAAAATAGACGTTTTGTCAAAAACGAGAGACCTCGACGTCCTGTTTCATCTGGCCGGAGTGGTGGATTACTCGCGGAAACAGGCCCGGAGGACCTGGGATGTGAATGTACTCGGAGCCAAGAATATCTTCGATTCGGTGATTCACAACGACATTCGAAAACTGGTCTACATTTCCTCGATCAGTGTACTGGGGACAGTCGGAGTCGATTCCTGTCTGGCCGACGAAACTAACGGGATCTACAAAAACCCCGGAAATCCGATTTCCTTTCGCGATCGAGGCCAAGCACTTGCCGCAGTTGAGGCTTCGATTCACAGCGACTACGGCTTCCTCAACAGCTCCCGGGTGCCCTATTTCGATTCCAAACTGGCAGCCTACGAAATGGCGACGGACTATTACAGGAAATTTGATCTTCCGGTGACCGTTGTTCTTCCCGGAACCGCGGTTGGCCGGGGGGATATAGGTTTTTCGATCACCAGACTGGTGTATCTGACATATACAGGCAGACTGAAATTCACTCTGCCCGGCGGCACCTCTTTCGTCTCCGCTGAGGACGTGGCTGAGGGAATCTGGCTCTCGTATTTGCGGGGAAAACCCGGACATTCCTATATCATTACCGGCAAAGAAAAGGAAAATCTGAGCTACAAAGATTTCATGAAACTGATCGCAGAGGTCGCCAGAACCCGGTATAATCGGGCTGTTTTTGACAGATTTTTCGCCGTCCCTGCACCCGTTTGCCACACGCTTGCAAGAGTAATGAGGCTCTTGTCCATCGACGGCCAGTTCAGCGAAGGTTTGGTATTATCCGGAAGCGCTACCCATAGATTCAGCCATGCCAAAGCAAGCAGAGAACTCGGTTATCTTCCGAAACATACCCTGGACTATGCCATCGAGACCTGCCTCGATTTCTATCTTCGGAAGGTAATGGGAGATCGGTTCAGCGACCGGAGCTTCCCCGGTAGTTCCTCTGGTAGATAAAGGTATCAACGCTCACACCTACCATCGCATGAATGGCGATTGGATAAATTATAGAACGGGTGAGCAGCGCGACAAAGCCGAATAAAACACCTGCGACAACCGCTCCCACAATTTCGGGTTTCGGATGGCCAATGTGATGCAGCGTCGACAGAGCCGTGGTAATCGCCATTGCCGGCAGGAACCCGAAGCCGTTCAACAGGGGGAAAAACAATACCCCTCTATAAAGAAACTCCCAGGCGCTGTAGTACAACAGGATGTAGCCCAGTTCGTAGGCAGCGAAGGCACCGTCACGGGCACAGACTTCTTTGGAAAAGGGATACCACTCATTCATTTCAGCTGTGTTCGCAGCTAGGTGGCCGACAAGTACGGTAATGGGGAAGGCAAGAAGCATCAGCAGAACTCCAACTTTATAGTTCCCCGGATCTGCCCCGAGATTGGACAGCACCTGCAGTGGATTGGGCTCTACCACGACAATGATGAGTGTCGGCACTGCGACAAACGACAGGAAAAACAACACAAAATACAGCCACATGCCCTTTGCATCTCCAAAGCGGCGCTTGAGTCCGGAATGGTGGAAGACGGTGATCAGCGCTGTAAGGGCTACCGCGATATAGGGAAACACGATCTGCATGGAGGTCGGAGCAATAGAGTTGCAGAGTAATGATTCTTTCAAATCTGTCACAGTTTTCCATCCCGCTCGTTGGTTGCCAGTAGTTCCGCCCTTTCCTGCTTGTACCAATCTACAATCGCCCTGAATTGGCTGATATAGTTATCGTCCGGATCGTAGTCAAGATCCCTGTAGGTTTTGGACAGATCGTAGGTGGTCTGGGTGGTAATACGCCGGATCCTGTAATAATTAATGGAAGGCTTGAACCCCGGGAATAGACGCTTGATCAACTCCAGAAGTAAGGCGGCGCCCATGATGATCGATACCGGAAGGTACACGCGCTGAGGCTTTCCGACTCCCTCCCGCAGCGCGCCGAAAAAATCCCGCCAGGTTGGCAATACTGCATTGGTTATAGTATAAGCCTGGCCGTTTGTTCCGGGCCGATCAACGGCGGCAAGTGCCGCTCTGCAGAGGTTGTCGGGATAACAGAATCCGAATTTTTTATCCCCCCTGCCCACGATCAGGGGGACATTTTTTTCCGCGGCTTTCAGCATCGGCTCACAGGAAGTTCTGTCCCTTGGTCCGTACACATCCCCAGGCCGCAGGATAACCAAGGGGAATCCGGACTGCCGGAATTGTTTGAACAGATAGGCTTCTGTCCTTTTCTTCATGTAGTGGTAGGGCACGTACTCCGCCGGTTTCCCGGGATTAGAGTCGGAGATGTTATCGCCACAGTAGCCGTTAACGATAGCCGTAGAAATATAGATGAACTTTCTAAGCCCTGGACAGTTGCGCACTGCCCACTCGACAAGGTTTACCGTGATGTCAAAAATCTCCGCTTTGCACCGTTGCCGGGAAGCAGTGTCGGAGACCAGTGCGGCGGCGTGAACGATCACATCCAGCGATTCGGGGAGCGGAATTTCTTCGATTTCCGTCAGATCGCCGTAAATCAGATTGACCTGAGAGTTCTTTAAGAAACGCAAATCTGAAGTCCTGCGTACAAGTCCATATACGTTGTAACCTTCGGCGAAAAAGGCGTCGCAGAGGTGGGAGCCTATGAACCCATTGGCACCGGTTATCAATACGCAACCCATCGTTAATCTTTCCCTATACCCGATGTACGGTACTTCTCGTAGCTGTAGATTTTCCCCGCCAGTCTAACCAGGATGTGTCTTGGCAGGACGTTCATGAATACATAAATCAGCCTGTTGATAAACCCAGGGATGATCAGGCGTTTCCCCCGCTTCAATCCTCTAATAACCGCCCTGGCTGCACTCTCCGTGGTGAGGTAGAAATACCTGTGCCTCTCCATGTGCAAAGTCAATCCGGATTTGCGGATCATATCCGTGACAATACCCGACGGAGCGAAGGTGGAAATGAATACGGGGCAGTCACGATTCTCCTGGTAGAGACATTCGGTGAAGCTTTGAGCTGCTCCCTTGGCCGCGGCATACACGGCTTGATACGGGATCGGTGCAAAGGAGGCCAGGCTGGTGACGTTCAGAATGAATCCTTCTCCCGCGGCCTTGAATTTGGACAAGAACAATAAGCTCAACTCGACGACAAGGCGAAAATCCAGATTGATAATCGATCTGAACAGATCGATGTGGGAGGCATCGCTTTCCCCATAGTAGGTCAAACCGGCATTGTTCACCAAACCGTAAATATCGTCGTCCTTCAGCTCGTCGTAAAGACTCTGGGCGCTGTGCTCGGCGAGCAGATCCTTCACCATGATCCTTGTCTCGACGAAACAGCGCGAGCTGATTTCTTCTACCAGGTTGTTCAAACCCGCTAGATTCCTGCCCACAAGAACGAGGCTGGCCCCTTCTTGCGTGGCCAGGTGAATGGCTAACTGCCTTCCCAATCCCCTGGCCGCTCCGGTTATGAGCACTTTCCGCCCGCTCAATGACAGCTTTCTCATGTCAACAGTACTGCTCTAGAAAATACCTGCAGCCGTCGGCGATCGTCTTTTCAAAGGGTAGATACTCGTGTTGAAAGGCTTGCCTGCTCTTGCTGTTGGAATAGTACGTGAACCAACCGCTCAATCTGCCGTATGAATAGGTGAGAAGGGGTCTCTTCCCGGTAAGCGTGCTCACAAGCTCCATTGCCTTGCCGACCAGGGATAGGAGAAAGGCGGGGACCCGGAAGGGATATACTCGTCTGTTAAAGTATTCACCGATCGCCCTGACCACCTCTGTGTACTTCACATTGCATCCCACGACGAGGTATTTCTCTCCCACTCTGCCGGTTGTTAGAGCTTTGATGAGGACTTTTACAAGATCCCGCACATCCGTGACCGCCAGACCCCCGGAAAAACAACCGAACAGAGTCTTATTGTAGATGCTGCTGTAGAGTTGATTATGGGGTGTGGACCCAATCGGATCGCCGGGCCCCATGAGAGAGGCGGGATTGAGAATTATCGCTTTCAGGCCTCTCTCCCGTATCGCTCTGTCTACCACCTGTTGTCCGGCGTACTTGCTGGTCATGTAAAGGAAGCCCTTCGGCCAGTTGAACTCCGTGTCCTCATCGGCCAACCGTCCGTCGCGGAAAAAACCTATCGCTCCTACCGATGATACATGGATGAGTCTCTGCACATGGTGGCGTATACATGCATTCACCACGTTCTCCACACCTCTCTCATTGACTCGAATCAATGCCTCCCGCTCACTGCTCCAGTAGGATATCAAGCCGGCCAGATGAATAACGTGGGTGTGGCCCTCCATCGCTTCGTCAACATCCTCCGGATTGGCAATATCACCGTGGACAACGTTGAGATTACGGATCTGCCTGCCTCGGATACTCGCTTCACGCGGATCGTGGGGAAGGACAAAAACAGTTATGCTCGAATAGTGAACCGTTTGAGGAAGCAAATCGAGCAATACATTACCGGCAAAGCCCGTTCCGCCGGTTAGAAACAGCTTCATGCACCTGCCTTCCTCAGCAAGAGCCTATAAATATTCCGATCTGCTGTCAAGCAAGGACACAGGTAGTCTTGACCCTTCCCCGCAAGGTATCTCAACAGCAAACCAAGACTGCCTTCAAACATTTGTACAAACCGTTGGAAGGCATAGTCACTCTGCCTTGACAACGGTAACCTGCTGCGTTTACTTTTTCCGTTGTGACACCTTTGATTCGACGGATTTTTTCCATCACTTGTCGCTATTCTGTTCTAGTATTCATCGTTATTGCCGTCCTGACCCTGTTTTTCGGTTATTTTTCCCTCAAGCTAAGAGTTGATCCCGACGTTGAAAGTCTGATTCCCGAAAACGCGGAGATCAGACAGCTTATGGCGAAGCACCAAAAAAAGGGAATCTCCGGCGAATATTTGGTACTTGCAGTTGAGAGTCAAGATCCCTTTGATATTTCCAAGCTATCGGTTTTCTATCGGGTACTCAAAGAACTGGAAGGACTTCCGGAATTGGAACCGGGGATCAGCCCCTTCAATCTGATGACCTTTGAAAAACGGGGCACCAGGTTGACTGTTGTGCCGATAGCTCCTGAGCAGAAAGCACCGAGTACGGACGAAGAGTTGTCTCTGTTCAAACAACGACTGATCGGTACACCCTATGCGGAAAATCTGGTTGTATCGAAAGATGGAACGGTACTAAACGCTATTTTCCCTGCAGGTGAAATCGACGATTTTTCCAGCCTTATGGACGAAGTGACCGAGATCGTATCGAGCCTCGACGGTTACTATACATATTACCTAAGCGGCTCCATTCCCTTTGTCGACAAAACCGGAGAGTATCTATCCCGTGATCTGGTAAGACTTTTTAGTCTGTCAGCCCTTATCATCCTCGTGTTTTACTTCTTCGGGTTTCGCACTATCAGAGGTGCGCTGCTTCCATTCATAGTGATTGCGATAGGTACACTGTGGAGTCTGGGGTTCATGTCTGTTCTCGGGTACTCCCTGACGATAGTAAATATCATTACACCACCCCTCGTCTTAACATTGGGGAGTTCATACAGCATACATATTCTGAATGAGTACTACAGAAGTGGCGGCAAAGAACACAAAGACCGTTACTGGATAGTCGATGTTGTAGAAACCGTCAATAGAACGATCATGATGGCAGCCGGCACGACAATTGTAGGTTTTTTAGGTCTCTTGGCTACAAGCATACGACAAACTCGAGAGTTTGCTCTTTCCGCGGGCTTCGGCATCGTATCCTGCGCTCTATTGTCCCTGTTCTTCTTTCCCGCACTACTATCACATTTAGCTCCTCCAAAAGAAGCCCAGATCCGTCGTGTGCGTTCGGGCTTGCTTGCTCGAAATATGGACAGGTTGGGAACGTTTGTAATCAGAAGAAAACTGTATATTATCGGCAGCCTTCTGCTTGTTGTCGTAACCTTCTGTATTGTAGTTCCTAGAATTAGCACCAACACCGACACGATAGGATATTTTCCTCAAGCGGAAAAAGTAGTACAAGACATGTATTTCCTTACGAGCAAGCTCGGTGGGTTTGACGAAATCAGCGTTACCTTGACGGCACCGGATTCCGCTCCAGGGTATTTTCTCCAGCCCGAAAACCTTGCAAAGGTGTCAAAGCTCGAGCTTGGTCTCAGGTCTATTCCTGACATATCTTATTCACTCTCATTTACCTCGTATCTTCGATTTCTGAGTCACGTGATGTACGGCACGAATGAAATACCTCAGACACGAGGACCCGTGATTCTACTGTCTAGATTTATGAAGGTCCTGGCGGGAGATAAGTCTGATAGTCTTGGGGTGGCGAATTTGAGCAATGAAGATTTTTCACAGCTGGTCCTCTCCTTTCGAGTGTACAACAGTAAGACGCAGAAGTTCATCGATGAGAATGGACTTAGGAATCTACTCGACGGGATTGAGACAGAGATAGCCAACTCATTGCCTCCAGATATCCACGCGGAAATCTGGGGCATGGGCCTGCAATATCTTACTCTTTCAGATCTGCTGCGGCAAAGCTTAGCGAAGTCGATGCTCATTTCAATTGCGCTGGTACTGGTAATCACCACGGTGGCCTTCCGCTCCTTACAGTATGGTGTCCTCGCAATTGTGCCGCTGATAATGGGGATTATGTTCAATTTTATGCTAATGGGTATACTTGGAATACCACTTGATATGACGACAATAATGGTATCAGCTGTGGCGATTGGAGTGGGTGTAGATGATGCAATCCACTTCCTGCTTCACTATAGAATACACCTTAGAGAGCAAGCCGGCGACAAGCAAATGGCGGTGAAGCAAACTATGGTGGTGACCGGACGACCTATTCTCCTGACCACCGTATCCATTGTCGGTGGTCTTCTCGTATTGTCTCTGGCTAGTTTCCGACCGATCGTCTATTTCGGGATCCTCGTGGTCGTTACACTCTCCGCAGCCTGTGCCAGCACACTGGTCGTCCTGCCGGTCATTCTACTAGTCACCCGCAATTCCAGGAAAACCGCATGACCCTGTATCCCCCGGTCTTCGTCTACGCTCTAAGATTTTGCCTGAAAGCGTTCATCCGCTTTTACCTCAAGATACGGCATCGCGTGGAGGAAGACCTGCCACCAGGGCCCAAGGTGTTTGCAGTGAACCATCCTACGGTTTGGGACGCCTTTCCGATCCTTGCATTTACCAACAAAACCTTTGTGCACACCCTGGTCGAGGAGCAGGTTTGGTCTTTTCTTGTTCCCCGCATCATTTTCCGTTTAGGCAACCAGATTGTTCTCTATCGGGATGAAAAATCGAGCCAAACAATCCAGGATGCCTTATACGTTCTCGATAGAGGGGAGTCGGTGCTGATAGCGCCGGAGGGCGAACGCACCTCCCCAAGTGTGAAGGCCAGGGCTCGCAAGGGAGTCGCTCGCCTTGCCCTTGCCGGCCGCGCTACGGTGATCCCGGTTGGAGCCTGGATAGCCGAGCAGGATATCGTCATGAAGGAAGTGCATTACACGTACCAGAACAGGCGGTACACTGTTAATTCCTTTTTCCCCCGCTTTCGCTGTAACTACGGATTTGTGATCGGCAAGCCGATGCACTTCCAATCTTTTTTCGATCGCGAATTGTCCCCGGAGGAATACCAGCGGATTTCAACGGCTATTCTCAACCGGATATACGAGCTCTCGGAGAAAGCGAAACGCCTCTTTTCCCGGTAGGGAGTGATGGGGATCACAGAAGCAGTGCAGTCGGCCGGGATAAGCTCACGACACAACCCCTTTACTCAGGATTTTTGAACCGTGAAATAAGAATAACACTGATTCTTTTCTACCATGCACTACGCGAAAATCGCAGTATGATATCCGTCCATGAGATCTCGAAGGATGAGGTTCTCGTAACTCTGACCCAAAACGTTTCTCCGGAGCAGGCCGAGAAAACATTCAAAGAGGTGATGCGGGCTCCCTATCACAAAGTAACGATAGACTGTGCCGAGTTGACCCATATGGATCACAAAATCCTCGGCAAGTTGTACATGCTGAATATGGATCTGCAAATTAGCCGAAGATCACTGGTACTTGCCGGCTGTTCGGAGAAAATTCGCAGCTTACTACATCTGACAAAAATCGATGAGCGAATCGAGCTAGCAGAGGGCTCCTCGCCAGAAAATCACCTGCAGAAACCGCTACCGTAAAGGCCTGGAAAATCGCCTGACCTGGTTCATGGATCGACTGAACCGGCCGAAGCTCTTTGTCCCTGTCGCAAATCCTCTTTTTCTACTATTCTTGCAAGAGGGACAGAAAGATCTCTGAATCCTTAGAATGGCGATATGTCTGAACAAATTGAATCGCTGAATACCTACCTGGCCGAGAAGAAAAAAGTCCTCGACTCTGAGCACATCCAACATTTCGTACTGGGGAATGAAGCCTCCGATCTGGATTCAATGGCCTCCTCGGTGATGTACGCCTACTACGCCGGCCAGGGCCTTGCTGATAAAAAAGGTCATGTGTTTTTGCCGCTCATCAACATCCCGAGAGCTGATTTCAAGCTCAGAACAGAAGCGGTGTACCTCTTTCATGCGACCGGCATTGAACTTGGAAATCTCCTATTTTCCGGCGAAGTTGATCTGGATCGCCTTCAGGAAACAAATCGGCTCCGCCTGACCCTGGTTGACCACAATAAGCTGGCTCCTTCTCAGGGCAGGCACCAATCCTTGGTAGAAGCGATCCTCGATCACCATGATGATGTGGGTTTGTATCCATGGGTTGAGTCCCGAACCATAGAACCGGTAGGATCCACCGCGTCCCTGATTGCAGAAAGAATCATACAGGACAAACCGGAACTCATCGATGAAGGCACAGGGAAGCTGCTCCTAGGCGCTATTCTACTGGATACAATCAATCTGGATCCCGAGGCCAAGCGGGCCACACCGAAGGACGAGAAGATCGTCAGACTTTTACTGACACATACCGGGCTGGAGCAGAAAGCTCTGTTCGACAAACTGCAGTTTGAAAAGTTCAACCTCTCACCTTTGGAGACCTACGATCTGCTGCGCAAAGACTACAAGGAGTGGCAGGTGGGCTCGGTCAAGTGCGGCATCGCCTCTGTGCTCTTGTCGCTGAAGGCTTGGATCGAAAAAGATCCCGATATTACCGCGGGATTTGCCTCCTATCTGAAAGAGAGAGGTCTGGATCTCCTGGTAGCTATGAATGCCTCTACCGATCCTGAATTCCATAGAGAACTGACGGTGTATTCTCCGGACCGGGGCTTGAGGGAAGAGGTTATCGCTCACCTGGAAACCAAAGGGCTGGGGCTGAAGCCCACCGACCCGCAAGAACTAAAAGGAAAACGGAATATCTGCTTTTTTGAGCAGGGGGATCTGTCCACGTCCAGAAAAAAGCTCCAGCCTATTCTGAGTGAGTTTCTCAGCCGGTAGTTTGTTTTCGGCTGAACCGGGTTGAGAGAAAATCGCTCTTACTCAATAGATATATTGCATACTCCCCCGTGGCAAACGATCAGCTGACATGAGTCTATTTGGGAATCTCGCTCATCGAGATGCCCAGCGCATTGGCAACACCCTCACCGTAAGCTGGGTCGGCTTTCATGCAGTTGCCGATATGGCGTATCTTGATCTCCTTGGGCGAGTCTCCCATAGCGCGCGCCGTGTTTTCAAAGAGAGCCTTTTGTTGCTTTGCATCCATCATTCGAAACAGAGCACCGGGTTGGGAGTAGTAGTCATCGTCGTCTTCGCGGTGGCTCCAATGGTCGGCCGCACCTTCGAGCTTGAGTGGAGGCTCGCGGAAATCGGGTTGTTCCTGCCATTCACCGTAGCTGTTGGGCTCATAACCTAGGGTCCCGCCGTAGTTATCGTCCGACCGCATTTGGCCGTCACGATGGTAGCCATGGACCGGGCAGCGAGCACGGTTAACCGGAATCAGGTGGTGATTAACCCCCAGGCGATAGCGCTGAGCGTCACCGTAGGAGAAGAGCCTGCCCTGCAGCATCTTGTCGGGGGAAAAGCCGATGCCGGGCACGATGTTAGCGGGATTGAAGGCAGCCTGCTCGACCTCAGCGAAGTAGTTTTCGGGATTTTTATTCAGCTCGAGCACCCCCACGTCAATGAGCGGGTAGTCTTCGTGCGGCCATACCTTGGTCAGGTCGAAAGGATTGAATGGGAACTTGGCGGCATCCTTCTCCGGCACCACCTGGATTTTCATGTTCCACTTGGGAAAGTCGCCCTTCTCGATGCTCTCGAACAGGTCGCGTTGATGGCTCTCCCGATCCTTGCCGACGATTGCCTCAGCCTCCTCGTCAGTGAGGTTCTTGATTCCCTGTTGGGTCTTGAGGTGGAACTTGACCCAGAACCGCTCATCCTTTGCGTTGATCAGGCTGTAGGTGTGACTGCCGTAGCCGTTCATGTGGCGGTAGGAGTACGG